>NZ_CP030118.1:3422673-4022673 GCF_006968745.1 Brasilonema sennae CENA114
CCCCGTTGTAGCACCTGCCGTGGTTTCCCCCATGAGCGACTGCCGAAAGGGTTTCCCGACTTGATGCGTCTGGCGTCAACTGGCGAACCCGGAGGGCTTCGGTGCAGGGTACTTTAGTTCAAGGCGTACTCAGGGGGAGGTGCAAGATCTAAGGAAAGGCTCTTGCCGATCAACACAAACCCAACTTCAATAGATATAATTTCAGTATTGTCTCGACTGTTGCCATCAATTTGATTGTTCCTGTTGGCTGACTTTTCCTTTGAATGTCTTACTATTGCTTCTACTTTTTATTCAAGGGTTTTTCCACAAAGGCTCTGGCCTTTGGAACATAAACCCAACTTCAATAGACATAGGACTTATACAGTAAGACTTTTCACAATGGTGTCATATCTGTGTAACAGTATCGTCACAAAGTTTTTTTAAATTGGAATGGTATCTAGAAAATCTTACAGAAACAAAATGTATAAGAAACCCAGTGATGACAGTCACAATTCTTTAAACCATAATACTGCTGGTTGGAGAAAAACAGCTTTTCATTTATCGTTAGTTTTACTCGGCTCTGGGATGACGTTTGCGGGCGGCTACTTAGCATCTCACTCACAACAAGTAAGTGAAAATGCATCTAACCTTGCTGTGAGTCCAGCAAATGCTGCTCTGCCAATACCACCGAATTCAGACGGTACTAGCTTTGTTACAAAGGTTGTGCAAAGGGTAGGACCAGCTGTCGTGCGGATTGATTCTTCGCGAACAGTCAAAACCCAGTTACCAGAGCAATTTAACGATCCGTTTTTCCGTCAATTCTTTGGATCTGCACTACCACAGCAACAAAGAAGGCAGGAACGGGGGACTGGTTCAGGTTTTATAATTGGTGCTGACGGTCGGATTCTGACCAATGCTCACGTAGTGGATGGTGCAGACA
This sequence comes from Brasilonema sennae CENA114, assembly GCF_006968745.1. NCBI lineage: Bacteria > Bacillati > Cyanobacteriota > Cyanophyceae > Nostocales > Scytonemataceae > Brasilonema > Brasilonema sennae. The sequence continues at coordinate 3,423,593 of NZ_CP030118.1, forward strand.
CAGTAACAGTAACGCTCAAGGATGGACGCACTTATAAAGGTAAAGTGCTGGGCAAAGATGAACTGACAGATGTGGCTGTTGTTAAAATTCAAGCAGATAAACTGCCAACGGTGGCATTGGGTAACTCAAACCAGCTACAACCCGGAGACTGGGCGATCGCTATTGGTAACCCCCTTGGTTTGGGTAACACCGTCACTACTGGAATCATTAGTGCAACAGGTCGCACTAGCAATCAGATTGGTTCTCCCGACAGAAGAGTAGAATATCTTCAAACAGACGCAGCAATTAACCCTGGTAACTCTGGCGGGCCTCTAATTAATGCCCAAGGGCAAGTTATAGGGATGAACACAGCCATCATCCAAGGAGCACAAGGACTGGGCTTTGCGATTCCTATCAATACAGCGCAACGAATTTCTAATCAACTGATAGCGACGGGCAAAGTACAACATCCTTATTTAGGAATTCAGATGGTAGGATTAACGCCCGAGTTGAAACAAAACATCAACTCTGACCCCAACAGCGGTTTGAGTGTTGATCAAGATCATGGCGTATTAGTTGTCAAAGTTATGCCCAACTCACCAGCAGCCAGAGCAGGGATACGTGCTGGTGATGTTATCCAAAAACTTGACGGTAAAGCAGTGACAGACGCAACCTCTGTTCAAAATGCAGTCGAAAATAGCCAAGTTGGAGCAAATGTAAGCATGGAATTGCATCGCAATGGGCAAAATCTCAATTTGGCTGTGCGTCCCGGTGCTTTTCCAATTCAAGCGCAATAAGCCTTTTGCTTTCAAATAACTTATGTACGGGATGAGCATCTTGCTCATCCCTATTTTTTATCTATAAGACTCCTCCGCAGATTTTTGAACGACACGTAAGGTGGGCAGTGCTTAGCAAAACCCGGATGTAGTCAGCAAAATACGGTAAGCACTGCCCACCCAGCCCTTTCAACGCGAACAAATGAACTAGGATTTTGAAATCTAAAACCCTGTGCCAGTCAGGAATCTGAGGTACAACTTCGATGTATCCTCAAGATATAAGGGCGAGTTTGGGTGTCAAGATGCTACGCTCCATTTTTGAACAATTTGTCCAAGAAAGTCCAGTAAGTGTAATGGCACGAGGATTAATGGAGCGTGTATTTGCCCCGGAACGGATGGATAAATTATTTGAAACTCACGCGAAAGTACAGCACCAGCAAGAATTACTATTTTCCAGCCAAGTAGATTTGATGAGTTTGGTGGTGTGTGGAATTCAAAAATCGGTTCATGCCGCCTATAAAGCCAGAGCAACAAACCTGATTGTGAGCACCACAGCACTATATAAAAAGCTCTGCGGTGTAGAACTGAGTGTGAGTCAAGCATTGGTAAGAGAAACAGCGAGCGATTTGCGAGTGCTAATTGAAATCATGGGTGGAGAACAGCCAAATCCACTACCAGGATATCGGCATAAAATTGTAGATGGGACTTGTTTGGCTGCTACAGACCATCGATTAGATGCAATTCGTTTATTTGCAGCTAAAGCTTTGCCAGGTAAAGCAATAGTTGTATTAGATCCACTATCAAAACTGGTAATAGATATTATTCTTTGTCAAGATGGTCATGCAAATGAGCGGAGTTTATTTGATAATGTGCTGTCTGGTGTACAACCAAACGATGTTTGGACTGGAGACCGGAATTTTTGCACAGCCAAGTTTCTGTGGACGATTGCACAGCAAAAAGCTTTCTTTGTGATTCGGCAACATGGGTCTTTAGGTTGGACAGAACTGAGCACCTTAAGAGCTTTGGGTCAAACCGATACAGGAAATCTTTTTGAGCAGTGCATCGAAATTTGTTACGAGGGAAATCGTTTAAAATGCCGACGAGTTGTGCTGAAGTTGTTTGTGCCAACACGAGACAAAGAATGGGAAATAGCGATTTTGACAAACTTACCCTTAAGCCACGCTGATGCGGCAAAAATAGCCGAGTTATATCGTAATCGTTGGAGTCTAGAAACCCTTTTTCAAACCGTAACTGAAAATTTTAACGCCGAAATTCAAACGTTAGCCTATCCTAAAGCTGCCCTGTTCTCGTTTTCGATGGCGTTAGTAACATACAACATTCTCGCCACTCTAAAAGCCGCCTTAGGAAGCGTACATGGCATCGCCAAAATTGATGCAGGTTTGTCTGATTTCTACTTAGTAGATGAAATTCAAGGCACATATCGCGGGATGATGATTGCTATTCCATCCCAGCAGTGGGAAATATTCAGGACATATTCTTTAGACCAAATGGGACAACTTTTACAACAGCTGGCGACTGGCGTGAATCTCAAACGTTTTCTCAAAGCCATAAGAAGTCCGAAGAAAAAACGCCAACCTTTAATTGTTGATCATAGACATCGTCATGTTTCGACTGCACGCCTTTTAGATATCTATTGAGATAAGTAATCTTTTTTTGAGCCTGTCGCAGCGAAGCGGTTCGCAGCGCGTTGCGGGGGTTCCCCCCGTTGTAGCGACTGCGAACCCGAAGGGTGAGTGACCGCCACGACAGGCGATGCCGCTTCACTCGCTATTTTGATAGCGGCGGTCGCTCAGCGACAGGCAACGGGGGGAGTCCTGAGGGAGGGCGCAGCCCCCCTCGTGCCTCCTGGAGACAACTCGAGCATTTCCGCTTGTTCGCTCATCACACCTTTTGCTCACGCCTAAGCGAAGTTTCTACTGTCGATGGCGATCGCCGATTTTTAGTCTCAACTCCACTCATAACTCTCAGAGTTAACACACGCTAAAATTGGTCGAAAATATCTATTTTCCTACTCATCTGCAACTTGTGTCATTGGAATGACTCACTAGTTCATTTGTTCGCGTTGAAAGGGCTGGCACTGCCCACCCTACAATACTTTTGACTTTTGTTGAGCAGTTCTATTTCATTTGCGTTGGCGTAGCCTGCGCTGTGCGCTTAAAAACAAGGTACATTTGTACATTCTTCTTCCCTCTTAAGCGTTCCCGTTCGGACGTTCGGCGAACCCTGTTAAGCGTTAAGCGCCTCAACGAGTAATTTCACAACTCCTGCATGGATTGCTATATCAGTATAGTTGTGATCAGTTTTAGCTAGTAATCAAACCACAAGTTACTAGAAAATACCTCAAGAGTTCTTATTTTTCTTAACGTGAATAGCAAGCATTATAGTTCGCAGACTGTATTTTTTGTTGAGATGTAATGGTAGATGCAAAATCTCAGTTGATTTTATTGATAACAATTATGACACGCAAAAATACAGTCCAGTCCTATAAAACTAGCTAACCCATGTAAAGTGCAACACTGAAGGCAAAGACTGCGACTATGACAGGCATCATAGTACTAAACTCTACTTTCCGTGTTGTCAATATTTTTACAAAAGACATAGGAACAATGATGGGCCATAAAACTGTAGTAATGAAAAGTATCACAGTAGACAAAAATTTTTCTTCTGGCGAATAACTAGGGTGACGGAGAAAGAATCTTAACCAATTAATCAAAAAATAGCCAGTCATCAGTAGGTAGTTAATAATAAAAGCCAATTGCACTTTATTCACGGTAGCGACTCCTTTAGTTATCAAAGGTTTAGAAAACATAGTTTAGATTCATTTATGACACCAGTTCATCAGTACAACCAAGAGAATTTTCAAACGGCTGTCTATTGGTGAAGCAGATGCATAAAACTCTTCTAGAATTTAGCTAAATGTTAATCTAACCGTAAAAAATTCCCAATCAGTACATACACTTACTTAATAAAAAATTGAATAAAATAGAAATCTTACGGAGATGTTTTAACCATCTTACTTTTGTGTCTCCACAAATTAGAAAAATTACTGATTTATTATAATTATTTTATCCTTTGTATAGTATAAATGTGAAAATTGACAAAAATATAATTCATATATCAAAAAATAACTTTAAGGAAGCTTCTACCAAGAAACTTTATACTAATTCATAAGTAAAGTCACAGTTTTCAATATCAATACACTTACATCAATACATTTACAGAGATATAAAAATAAAAAAGTATTATTTAAAAGAGTAGTTTGACAATAGTAGACGTTATTTATGTCTTTTTATACCAATATTTCATTATTATAAAATTGAAGATTTCTTGAGATTAATACTACATATCCCAAGAAAAAAGAAACCCTGCGTTATTAATACAACACAGGCAAAGAGAAATTTATGCTACACAAAGACTTGGATAATGGGTCAATAGTGCTTAAGCTAAACCGAAACAGGTGGTGATGGATTATAGTGATTCTGAGGCTGTAACTGAGCAGGTTATGCGTCGCCAATACGATTCCTATACAGATCTACCATCAAAAAACTGGCTTTTATATGCTTATTTGCTTGATTAAAAGGAAATAGAGTAGTTTCCAGTTCTAAATTTTTCAATTTTTGAATTTTGAGATTGCGTCGCAACGCTGACGCAACGCTAAGCGATTTTGAATTATTTATGGAGTATGCTTTAATCTTGAGAGTTATTCTGTGGAAATAGGTAAGCTATAGCAGCTCCACCAAATAGAGTAAGTAAACTTACTAAAAAGGCTGCAAAGAAATAAGAAAACATAATAATCACCAAATTTCAGTGTTATTAACTAAGGTTTACCTGATAAATTCTGAACCAATCAGTCAGTATTCTTGGCAGAAACCTTAGTGTTGACTACTTTTAAAGTACCAAGTGGATATGACACAGGTATGACCCCACTGTGTCAATAGCTTGTATATTTAGTGCAATAAAATGATTAACCTCATGCTCAATTTAAAGATTGCACTGCTTGAAATCCTACGTCATTAAAAAACTGAAAAATCTCCTACCCCAGCGGGAGAGACAGTTGTCTACCTTTGGTTAACATCAAAGCAGCGCTGGCGAACTCCGGCACTGTTTCCTCGTGACTACTTCTTTTGGAAGTTTATCTATTGATAACATTCTTGCGGTTCTGCCCAACCGACAAATTACAAACTATTTTCTTTTAGGAATCACATATCTTATCCCACCTTTAACACCAACAGTATCACCCTTGTAACGAGGGATAATATGAATACTGGCGTGCATCATATTTTGACCTGCATCTCGATTGATGTTCATTCCCACATTGAAACCATCCGGTTCAAATTCTTTGCCGAGAATTTCTTGCACTCTGTTAACCATAAACCAACAAGCAGATTGCTCTTTAAACGGTAGCTCAAAATAATTACTCACGTGACGTTTTGGAACAACCAGAACATGACCTTTACTCACGGGATAGCCATCAAACATAGCATAAGCAGTTGCTGATTCGGTTAGAATAGTTAAATTTTTATAAGGATTACAAAATATACAATTACAATTATTAGATGTGTTTGCTTGTAAGTTATAATGCATATACTCATATATCTCGCAAGACTCATCTAAGTAGATGGATTTAAAAGGAAGTTTGACAATGCACTGATATGTAGGTTTTTTGTGGATATAATGTTCTCGAAAGCCTTCTCTTCTTAAATCCCTTCTAACTGCATAATATGCTTTTCCTCCAGGCTTCAATAGGTTCGATATTCTCATGAGAACATCCGCTTGTTCTTCAGGAAATAAAACATTTAAAACATAAAAGCAAATTATTGTGTCAAATTTCTCATGAGGATATTCTGGAAAATAATAAGGATCATAACCGGTAACATCAAATCCTTTTTTTCGCAATAATTTAACATCATTGCCCAAGCCGCAGCCAAAATCTAGAATTTTGACTTTATCTTGAAGTAGATTCTTATCTAACAAAAACTGTGCAGGTACTGATAGATGAATTCTTTCTATTGCTGTAAGGTGGCTGAATAGATTTTTTTGCTTTTTCATGGAAACATAAATTTTCTTTTAATTAAGTAGCCGACATGACGAATTCGTCACCTGAAGGAAAGAATAAAAGATAATAGTTTATTTTTTGCTTCTGGATAGCTACCCTCTGCCCTTTTCAAGCTAGTTTGCACAAATTAACTAGCAAGTATCTTATTTAGAGACACTTGCTAGGAAACAGCAAAGCCCTTGAGTGTGCATGCAACAAGCGCGTTCTGTCGAGGCGATTGGCGTCGCGTTTACCCTCATTGGTAAGAGTATTAGCTATTGTTATACGGTTTTCATTGACATAGTGCTATTTTATACTTTTTAATCCGCAGATGAAACCAGCACTAACACTTATGCTTTATATACTCAAAAGCAGTCGCAAGTAAGGATACTGTTTACAGTAATTTCTTTAGAACAAGCAAATCTAGATTTCTCGCAAGAAAGAATCTATCTCTGTTTTGTGACTCCCAGTGATTCAAACATTTAGTGGCGAAAACTCGTGTCTACTCTTTGGGTAACTTCTCCCAGTTCTACCTTCACCAAGTTATCCCTCGCAGCAATCGTGAGGTAAAGGGAAATCCCACAATCAACCGCCGCCATAACTAACCCCGCTGATAAAGTTTTAGTCCCGCCAGGTAGTCAGCCATAATCTCATGGCTTGCTTCTTGCTGCAAATTGGGGATGAATTAGTGAATTACCAGGGTGATTGACGATCCTAGGCTCATGAAAACATTGCGCTTACCTCATTTATGCTTACGGTAGGCTGCGCGAAGACATAAATAGGATGATCTTTCATACAAAAATTGTGGGGACGACAAGCGATCGCCCCCACACTTCTAGCTAAACCTAGTCAACAGATTTACCTTACTTCTTTTTCATATCCTGAGCCATTTTTCGGTAGTAGTCCATTTGAGGATTGGGACGAGGATTAGAAGTCGCTGGAGTTTCACTGGCTTTTGAAGGCTCAGTTTTAATTGATTGTTGTGTTGTTTCTCGTTTTATACCCTGTATTTGGTCAGCTTCTAGAAAATATCCAGCATCGGAAACCCCAAAAAGCTTACCGAAGACACCAAAGATCTTTCCGATAAAATTAGAGATACTTCCAAAAACAACAGAGAAAAAGCCTCCAATGCGAAGAAAAAAATTTTGAAAAACTTGTTTTAAACTAGACATGGTAGTGTATCCCGTAACTACATACTATTATTTTGACTTACGAGATAGAAATCTGTTGATGTTTAAGGGTATTCAAGCCATCTTTTTTTTTGTAGATGACGTTGTTGCAGCAGCAACTTGGTATAGTAAACTTCTAAATGCACCACTTAAGTATTTTCACACTGATAACGAAATACGAGGAGCGCTCATAGAAGTCGGTAGCATAGATATGTTTTTTCATGTCGCAGATGAAAAAATGCGTCCTGGAAACGCCGGACAAGTAGCATACTGGCGTGTAAACGACTTTTATCAAGCAGTAGATCATGCTCAAAAGCACGGGGCTAAACTTTATCGAGGTCCGTTGACAATTGAGGAGAACCAAGCTATTTGTCAGATGTGGGATCCGTTTGGCAATCTTTTTGGTATGCAAGGTTTGATATTGGTGTAACCCAAACCTATGTGTTGAATTGATGCAAGCAAAACAAGTGGGAAATTGTCTGGGTGGGTTGACAAACCAAGTTTAAACCAAGTCGAAGATATCAACACTGGATAACACAAAGTTTGTCAATTTCCCCTCTGGTGGATTTTTAGTCTTCATCAAGAGCGGGGAAAGCTTCCTCAAACCGCCACAACTCATTTTTATTTTGAATGAACCAAGTACGGGTCTTTGGAGTTAATTTGCTCCAAATTTCTTCGATGGGTACGTGGGGAGATGAATACTGATACTCTTGACCTAGCGCTTTCAAATTTGGCGCAACATCATCAGGAATACCGAAATCTTTCCAGTCAATTTCTGTGTATATTCCAGATACTCCCTTAGCAGGATCGGAAATTAACTGGGCAGCCCTAATTAAGTCAGCAAAGTGTACTGGCTTGAGGTTATTTATCTCTTGAATTTGGAGTGATTCGTTATCTTTTTGAGACATCGTCACTAACGTTGGTGAAAAGTAAGTTGTTCATTGGACTTACCGCCAGAGATATTCACCTCGATGTCTCTAGTTTAGCGCAAAGTATCAGATGAAATGATAATTGATTTAGTCAGTTATCATTTTCAATCAGAACTGTAACTGCAGCCACAGCTATCAACATTTCGTCATTTTTATCATTCAGCGCTGGAATTGCTTTACCCTGAACGACCATTCCACCAGACTCAACTGTGAGAGTTTTGCGACCGAAAGGCAATACAGCCAAAACCTCGTCTTCTCGTACTTGTTCTGGGTAAGGGACAGCTACCTTGACCTCAACTATCATCTCATTTGGATCATTCAAACCGGCAACTTCCCAAACACCGGGTAAAGCATTGTGTGCGATCGCATTTCTCACAGCCCTAGCTGCTGCAACTGTGGGTTCCTGTCCATGCTGATCCACTCCCATCCCCATTTCAATAATTAAGCGTTTGCGTGCCACAGTCACCTCTGTTTGTAAAGTTTTGTTCTTCAATTCAGCCTACAAGATTTTTTGATTCATGTTTTGCAGTAAGTGGAAACAGGGAGGAAGTTTATGCTGGTTCATTCCACACATTGCTGAATTTGTACAAATCTTTTATCGTTCTATCTCCACCTTTACCAAGAACCAGTTCTCAATATATTTTATAATTCGTGCTTTATTATACTACATTTTTATGAAAGTCTGAGTAATAAGCAAGTGCAATAAGAGGCGATAGTTTCTCTACGAGACGCTGCGCTTACGCGCTCTGGATTGTGGCAGATCGCATTGGCAAAGGCAAGAGATAGACTGGTAAACTGGTAGATAGTAACCTATCGGTACTATACTGATATAACAGAGCTGCCTTTTGTGCTTTCACTGAACTTGAGTTTCCTGTTTTTAGCAGAAATAAGCGATGACTATAAAAAGGTATACTAGATAACAAAATAGCAAAAAATCCTGAGTTTCTTAGGCGAATAGTTAAAATTATGTGCTTGCAATATTGTAATTGTAACTATTGGGATAAATTGTCTCTATTTAGATCATAATAGAGATTTATAAATGACTTTTCTACCCAATTAGCCAAGCCCGGATAGGCATTTCGTAAATCATACCATGTCCCATGATTCTTTGTACCATATCCGAACAAGAACTGTCATAACTTCTATTTCTGAGCGACCCATTCACCAAATACCATTTATTACCCATTCACCCAATGGTACTGGTATAGTTCACAGAGTTCTGCCTGTTTTGTTAGCAAAAGTTGACTCACTACCAGATGGCTTAGAAGCGATCATTGCCACAAGCGATCTACAGGGAGTTGACCCAGTCAATTACCGCCTTCTGGGTCATCTTGTCAGTGAAGAACTAGAAAAGTTGGCAGAGTTAGGAAAAATTCCATCTCCACAAAGAACGGGCGTTATTTTAGCCGGAGACCTTTACGCAAAAATAGATAAGCGTGGTGGTGTAGGAGATGTTCGTGAAGTTTGGCAAGCTTTTAGTCGTCGTTTTCGTTGGGTTGCTGGGGTAGGAGGAAACCACGACAATATTGGCAAAACTCCACAAGAAATCCAAGCATTTCAAAATGGGCAAGGTATACATTATTTAGATGGCGACCTCACTTGTCTAGATGGAATTCGCATTGCTGGAATTTCAGGGATTATTGGTAAAAAAACTAAGCCTTTGCGTCGTCCTGAAGAAGATTTTCGAGAACTTATACACGAACTTCTTGACGAGTCACCAGACATTTTAATTCTGCACGAAGGCCCCAACGATGCAGAAGCCAAATTGATAGGGAATCAGTCAATTCGTACTGAACTAACTACAGGAAGTAATTTATTAGTTATTTGTGGTCATTCGCACTGGAGAGTGCCAATGACAACTATGCCTAAAGGAGTGCAAGTGCTAAATGTAGACACTCGGGTTGTTGTCATGACAAAGATGAAGTCCTAGAGTTCAAGCACTTAGAAAGTCATCCCACAAGTTTAATCGCTGTTCACGGTTGAGACAGAAATCCGCGTGACAACAATTCCTGTAGTGATTTTAGCAATACGTATCCAAGCAAATATAGCAGTCGCCAACTCTATTAGGACATATAGCAGCTAACGCTTAACGCTTAACAGGGTTGAAAGTCTCGTGATGTCCGTATTTTCTGATTACTTCATGTCCTAATCTACCTGGCAACAGCTATAAGTATAAATTTTTATGCAAGATACCTGGAATCCAAACTTCTATGAAAAATTTCAAACACAAAGAAGTCGTCCATTGCGGAGACGCTACGCGTTCGCGTTGCGTGCCCGGAGGGCATATTTTGAATTTTGAATTGGTATTACCTTGACATCCTCACCGCACTTTTAGGGCGGTGATTCCTCACCGCGTCAGCAACCCACTAAAAGCAGGAAAACTGATCGCTGAATGGGGTTGACACTTCGTTGAGATGCGCTGGCAAGCCAGTCTTACCTTCTCTCCATGCCCGTTTTAAGTCTCGGAATGCCCTTCCGCGACTAACCGACTACAAATCAAATCTTGACTTTTTCCTCTGGGGTGGATTTATGCTTACTACCATTGCCCGTTGGTTTTTCTCTACGCCTGCTCTCATCGTAGCTGTTTCAACGCGTCTTGAGCCTAGAGGGGGATTTGTTAACTCCAAACATATTCTACCACAAACAAAGCCGTCCTAGAAGGACGGGGCTTGTATCCCATTCTTTTGGGTCACCAGAAGCAGTCATAGAATGGTATCGCGGGACGTTGCTCACAACATACCAGCAGCGGCTAGATGGTGAGACTTACGAGCGATTTGTGAAACGGTATACGCAGAAGTTAATCAAGTACTTGGGTGAGGAGCGTCCGTTCTTGTTTGCGTATAAACGTATTTTAATGTGGGGGCGCTTAAGCAATTGAACACTAGGTTGTAGAGACCGACCTCAGCTTACCTGCAACATCACGAGCAGCGTTTTGTCCAGCGCGAATAGCACCTTCAATGTAGTTAGCCCAAATACTAGAGCGTTCCGTACCAGCCCAATGAATCCGACCGACTGGACTATTGAGAGCAGAACCAGCGCTAGTGAGTAAACCAGGTGGTAATGCTGAAATGCATCCACTTGTCCAAGGTTGATTATTCCAATCAAATTCCACCCACTCTAATGGTTGTTGTGCTGCTTGTCCAAAAGTTTCTCCCAGAAATGCAAGGCATAACTCTTGGCGTTTTGACTCAGGTAACGTTGCGTAATCGGGAGCTAACAATCCAACAATCACACCTCTAGTTGCATCTTCCGGCGAGATATCAATCACCTCAATTTTGCTATCGATACTGAGAAAGTGACCACTGATTATTTGACCTTGCCACCAAGGTTTTTCATAGATAGCATGAAATTTAATCCAACTCATCGTCTCCCACTGTGTAATCAATTGACGGTGAATTGGGGGAAGAGGGGGGTGAAATTGGATACGAGCAACAGTCTTGGGCATCATCGCCACAATTACTTGTTGAGCATACACAACCCCACTTTCACAAATAAGTTGAACTAGGGAGTGATCATAACCCGATATTTCAGTCACACAAGCATTGAGTAAGACCCGTTCCCCTAAGCGTTCTACAATATTTAAGCAAATCTGTTGTGTTCCGCCTACAAAGGAAAAATCCTCAGCAGTCTCTAACAAATCATTGAATCCTGCTGTATGGACAAAATGAAGCATCCATAATAGCGAAACTTTGTTTGGATCGCCACTGAGGATTTGCCGCACACACCCCTCGAACCAAGCCCGTGCTTCATCAGTCGTTGTGTTCTGCTCAATCCAAGCCCCCATTGTCATAGAGTCTAATATGTTTGCATTAGGAGCTTGCCAAGGGGTTTCTAGTGGAACAGTACGGCACAAAGCCTCAAATGTTGTCATCGCCTGAGCGAAATCTTTTTGAGCTATGTCCGATTCAGACGTTGGAGATGCATCTAGCATAGTCCATTTTTGACGGAAACCATACAATGTCTGACCTTCAAGCTTTCCTTTCTTGATATAAACTCCCATTTCTTGTGCCAGATTCAGCAACGCTGTTTGGGTAGGACCAGCCCAAGTCCCACCTTGTTCAACGTAACCCCCTGACACCAGCGGATGATTGAGAGTTCGTCCTCCTACTCGTGAATTGGCTTCCAGTACAAGCAGCGATTCGATACCTAAGTTGTGCAATTCCCAGGCTGCACTCAGACCAGAAATGCCTGCACCCACAATAGCAACTTCTACGTGAGAACTCATGGTGATAAACTTTATTTATGCAATATAGTTGATTTATACTACATAGTTGCAACTTTACTTTGTTCTAAGTCATTTGTAATGTTACAAAGTGCACCTAGACTTTTTAAGTTTTGACTATAGCCGTCATAACTGCTGAGCCACAAAGAATTAGCGCCGCGAAACGATAGCTTCCAGCAAAGCCCGCAACAACTGCCTCAGGTGGAGCTACAGCGACATCTGTACCTGGAGCCAAATTTGCAATCAATGCTCCAAAAACAGTCCCTATGACACAGACTCCTACGTTAACCCCCAAAGTACGGGATAAAGACAGTAACCCAGACGCAATTCCCAAACGCTCCCGAGGTACTGATCCCATGACAGTACTATCATTAGGCGAGCGGAACAAACCTAACCCAGTGCCAAAGATAAAGTAGCGCAGTATATAGTCTTGTTCAGTAGTTTGAGCATTTAAGGTACTAATAGCCAGACAGCCACCAATCATCACTCCTAACCCAATTAAGCCAATTGAGCGAGAACCAAATTTATCTGAGAGTGTACCTGCTAGTGGGGCAATCAACCCACTGACAACAGGCGACACCGCCAGCAATAACCCCACTTTTGAGGTTGGATAGTGCTTGACTTGCCCTAGAAAGAATGGGGTTATCAGCAGTCCACCAGTCAGGACAATGAATACTAAAGTGCCGTTTAGCAAACCCACACTCAGGCGAGGATTGCTAAACATATCCAACTTTATCAGTGGTTCCTCCAAACGAGCTTCAACTGCTAGAAAACTGACTAGTGCGATCGCCCCAACCAATAGTAACCACAATGCACGACCACTTGTAAAGCCCTCGCTTTGCCCAAAAGTCATACCCAGGGCAAAACTGCTGAGTGTCACCAGCGCTAACAAAGCACCGAGCAAGTCGAAGCGTTGTTTTTCCTGTTTGCGCTCAGTTGTAGGTACCACCCACATCACAAGCAAACTAGCTACTACGCCCAGTGGAACATTAATTAAGAATAGAATACGCCAGTCAAACCACCCCAGAAGCAGTCCGCCTACTGAAGGACCAAGGGCGATACCAAGGGAAACGACACTACCGATAATCCCAACAGCTCGTCCCCGCTGTGAAGAAGGAAAAACTTCTGTAATGATTGCTAAACCAAGTCCAGAGATAAACACACCACCAAGTCCCTGAAGTGCTCGAAAAGCAATCAACCAGTGAATGCTAGATGCAACTCCACACAACAGAGAACTCAAGGTAAACACAATAAGTCCCCCCAAGTAGAGATATTTTTTACCCCATATATCTCCTAGGCGAGTCGCTCCCAAGACTAAGCTGGAACTGATGAGTTGGTAGCCTAACACCGCCCACTGCGCCTCAGGAAAACTGCTTTGAAAATACTGAACTAAGGTAGGCAAAGCCACGTTAATAATGCCTACGTCGAGAGTGGACATGAACACCCCAAGACCGACACCGAGCATTACCAACCATCTTTGGGAGGCAGTTTTCGTCTGGGGTTTTGCTTGCAAGTCTGGCACTCTTGAGGCTCCTTATTCTCTAACTTTACGCTTATTAATTATTTGTATACGTAACATTATCTAGTGCTACGACACAAAAAAGCCTCTCATACGAGAGGCTAAAACAGAGCAGTCAATAAAAAGTATTAAACTACACTAGGAAAAGTACAGCAATTGCTCCTCCTACAGCAGAGAATATTCCGGAAACAAGTGCTGTAGTAAATAGCCACCAAGCGGCTGATGCTGCTGCTTTGCGTGTTTCTTCGGCTTGACGCTGTGCTTGAATTTTCACTTCTTCTAAGCGCCGTTGTGCTTCCTGCTGGATGCGTTCTGCCCGTTGCAGTACGTTATTTCGTGCCCGTTCAACTTGGTCGATAATCCGGTTGGCGTCTTCCTCTGAGATATCCTCACGAGAACTCATAACTGCTACTAAAGTCTCGCGGTTGAAAGAAGAGAGGCGATCGCGCAATGCATCAAACCCTGCTTGTGGGTCATCAAACAATGTGCGAACTTCCCGCTTAATGTCATCGTAATTGAGTTCCTCGCGCTCTAAAGAGTTGAGGTAGTTGCGAATGCGGCCAAAAACTCCATCAACCACATCTTGAATGCCCCGCTGGATATTCCGCACTTGTTCCACGAACTGCTCACGCACTGATATCATCGAATCTGCAATTCGTGCGGCTTCCTCATCACTCAAGTCTTCCCGCAGTTTTAGCAGAGTGATAATAGTGGAACGGTCAAACTGAGATAGGCGATCGCCCAGACTTTCAATTCCCACTTGTGGATCACGCAGCAACAGAGAAAGGTCGCGTTTGATACCTTCTGGGTTAAGTTCGTCTTTGCCACTCCTCCGTAAATACTCTTCCAAATATGTTTGGAAATTTTGTACTGTTTGCTGAGTTCTGGTGGCGAGGCGACGGGGTGTACGCACAATGTCACGAATCGAAGTTTGCATCGAATCGATGACTTGATTAACTTGCTCTTCACTCAAGTCCTGACGTTGACTGAGCAACTGGACTAAGGTATCTCTATCAACCTGTGACAAGCGACGGCGGAGTGCGACAGCACCTTCTCTTGGATTTTGGAACAGTGTATTCAAATCCCGCTGAATTCCTTCAGGATTCAGTTCTTGTTTGCCAGTATTTCGCAGGTAGTCTGCTATTGTTGTGCTTACAGAATCGTACTGCTCCTTAGCTTTATCTGCTACGATTTTTGGTGCATGGCGAATATTACTCCAGTTTTCCTCAACACTGTTGAGGATTTGATTGGCTTGGTCTTCGCTCAAGTCTTGCCGCTGACTTAGTAATTGTACTAAAGTATCACGATCAAAACGAGATAAGCGTGCCTTAATTGCACCCACTCCTGCTTGTGGATCATCTAAAAGTGTTTTCAGATCAGCGCGGATGGCGTCGGGATTGAGTTCGTCTTTACCTGTGTTGCGCAGATAAGATTGTAAATTTATCCACAGTGACTCAGCTTGATACTGCGCTTGTTCTGCAAGTCCTTGGGATTCGACTAAGACTTGATTACGCTGTTCTTCCAACTCCTCAAGGATTGTATCTGCTTCTTCAGGATAAATATCATTGCGCTCTAGCAGAATTTCCCGCATTTCTTGACGGTCAAACTGAGCAAGTCGCCGAGAAAGAGTTTCGTAATCTGCGTCTGAATCTTCCAACAGGGGTTTGAAATCCCGCTGAATCCCTTCTGCTGTTAAGTCTGACTTAGGTGTAACGAGTAGATAGCTTTCGACTCGGCGTTGCAAGTCTTGTACTATTTCTTTTTCTTCCTCTGCAATCACTGCAATTAGCACGTCTTTGCGGGTCAGTTCCAACTGATTTGCAATGCGCTCAATTTCTGCTTGAGTTAGCAGCCCCCTAGTTTTGAGAATACTGACAAAATAACTCCGAGAAAGTCCCTCTAACTCTTGCCGTACTGTTCCAGGATCAGCGGCTGGGTCGTAAAGAACGTCGCGAAATTCTTGGGCAGCTTTTTCAGAACTCAGTTGCCAAGCATATGTGTTGAGTAAGTAGTTTTCTACATCCGTACGAATGGGGCTGTAAGCTTGTTTTGGCACGGGAAGACCCAACTTATCTGCCTGTTCGGTGACTTTATCTTTGGCATTTGTGACAGCACCAAGGATTTTTTCAACATCCAAGTCTGACAAATCAGTTCGCCCCAACACAATACCACTCAATGCGGATACTGCTTGCTGAATTGTCTGCTGAACAGGACCTGGAGTTGTTCCTTTTTGGTCACCTTGTTTTCCAGAACGCATTTCTGCCATCAATTGATCCAGCTTGGCGTTGAGTTCATCATTCTTAGTTTGTCCGGGTGGCAATGATTTGAGATAATTCATCAACTCTGCCAAGCGGTCTTGCTTTGGTTGTTGTTGACCGACTACCTGTTGCCAAACGCCATATAGTGTGTCGGCAATACGGTTGACTTCTCGCTTTGAAAGGTCTGTACGACTACTGATTAAATCAAGAAACTTCTGGCGGTCTATGTTGCTTAAATCTCCACTTCCGGCGATCGCCTTGAGTTGGGGATCATTCAGTAACTTTTCAAATTCACCCCGAATCTTAGATATATCCAGTTCTGGTGGACGGACCATTTCTAAGTAATCTTCTACTTTGTCTCGCAGCGTTCCAGGGTCTACAGCAGTGCCAATTTCCCTACGTACAGCTGCGGCTGCTGCTTCTGCTGTTGCTACTACTTGGTTATTAATAGCTTTGGCTCCCAACGCAGCGGTCGCTGTCCCCATAATCGCCTGTAAGCCTGAGGTTGCTGAGTTGACCAACGAACCAACTAAAGAACCCACTGTGGTTGAACTCACCCACACTAGCAGTAAGAAGTACGCTCCCCAAATCACCAACCCTAGAATTGCTCCCTGCACTGGAGACCAACCTGTAAAAAAACTCAGTCTTACCGCTAAAAAACAAGCAATGGCAAGCGCAATAGTCACAGTGATTACTGTCCACAGTCCAACTGCTGTGCCTATTTTGCGAATAGTTCCGCCTAAACTCCCAACTTCTCCATTCTCTCCATCTGAATCAGATGAACGACCTAAGTAGGAAATACCCGCAGCAACGGAGAGGTTGGTCAGAACTAATTGCAGGGCAAAAGCCAGGATCACACCAGAGATTAAAGCGAAAAAAAAGTGTGGTCCTAATCCAGAAGCATATGTCTGGTTAGCATTTGTTGACTGGTTATCTACTGGCGCTTGTGCCACCCAAAAGAGTGACTTGTACAATGCCAGCATGATGTGCGTACTCTGAAACATCTAACATCCTTCCTATGTAGCTCAAATCAGTGGGGATCAAAAGTTAAGTGATAGTAAATATTGTATCTGTTATAATACCCAACTCCTGAGCTTAGAATGCTGCAATTCTAGTACTTTTGGCATCTCTCCAAAGTTTGAAAGTTTGCTACAGCGTGGGACAGAAGTTTTTCTACTTAATGACTTAATAACTCAAGGAACTAAAGTATCTTTTTTTACTTGCCAGGAAAAATCAAACATCCTACACTTTCTTCTCAAAGTTTTTCTCTTTTGTGTATGATTTTTTCAATTTATTAGAAACGGTTTTGTTTTTCGTGGGCTACCACAAATTGATGAAGTAAAATTCAGTTTTTTGTTGGTGTTGTTACATTTATTTACAAATATTTTTTTTGGCATCCTCTTAAGGTGGATTTTTCCCAGAAAATACTGTTGTGATAATCCTCCACAAGAGGTGCTGATAGTTTGTACCCAATGACAGAAAGCACTAGAGGTATGGATGGCTATATTTAAGTTGAGAAACAAATTCAACTTGAATGAGTAAAAAAATGCAATCTCGTCCTAGCACTGATTTACCACCAATCGCGACAGAATATAACGGCAAAGACCGTAACGCTTTTGTGTTTGGTTTAAACCCCCAAGCCGAACTATGGAATGGTCGTTTGGCAATGATTGGTTTTCTTGCCTATCTAGTTTGGGATTTAGCTGGTTACAGCGTCCTGCGCAATGTTCTCCACTTGATTAGTTACTAGTTATAAGTTTTGGCTAGACGTAGAATTTTACGTCTATTAATCAAATATCAACTTAATTTTAGAGGAAAAAACAATGAAAACTCCTGAAACTCGCCCTTCTACCGATGTAGCAGCTGTTGCTAAAGCTTACAATGGCGTAGACCGTAACGCTTTTGTATTTGGTTTAAACCCCCAAGCGGAACTGTGGAATGGTCGTTTAGCAATGATTGGTTTTCTTGCCTATCTAGTTTGGGACTTGGCTGGCTACAGTGTTCTGCGTGATGTTCTGCACTTCATCGGGTACTAGTCAGAAATTTTGTAGAAACGTAGAATTTTACGTCTATTCATCAAATATCAACTGAATTTTAGAGGAAAAAACGATGAAAACTCCTGAAACTCGCCCTTCTACCGATGTAGCAGCTGTTGCTAAAGCTTACAACGGTGTAGATCGTAACGCATTTGTATTTGGTTTAAACCCCCAAGCGGAACTGTGGAATGGTCGTTTAGCAATGATTGGTTTTCTTGCCTATCTAGTTTGGGACTTGGCTGGCTACAGTGTTCTGCGTGATGTTCTGCACTTCATCGGGTACTAGTCAGAAATTTTGTAGAAACGTAGAATTTTACGTCTATTCATCAAATATCAACTGAATTTTAGAGGAAAAAACGATGAAAACTCCTGAAACTCGCCCTTCTACCGATGTAGCAGCTGTTGCTAAAGCTTACAACGGTGTAGATCGTAACGCATTTGTATTTGGTTTAAACCCCCAAGCGGAACTGTGGAATGGTCGTTTAGCAATGATTGGTTTTCTTGCCTATCTAGTTTGGGACTTGGCTGGCTACAGTGTTCTGCGTGATGTTCTGCACTTCATCGGGTACTAGTCAGAAATTTTGTACAGACGTAGTATCTACAGCAGTCTTAAATCATTCGTGAGAAATAAAGTCTCCGACTTGTTGTGAAAAGTCGGAGACTTTGTTTTTCTATTCTCACAGCTTTTGAACAGATTGGTATAGCTCCGTTTTACATACTCAAATATAGGCAGACTACTACACACGGCTTTAAGCAACTCTACTTTTAGCATTTGCACGCTTGAATAGTAGAGTTATTCGCCGATGCTGTACTACCAGACACCCCTATCCCTCCAGAATTAGTTAGTTAATTTGGGATTACTTTTAGTTTTAGATTAAGCAGAGCTTAATCTTTATGATGATAGTTCAATTAGTCCGCAGGAGTTTTGAATAATTTATTAATAATTTTTATATATAATTAAGAGTCCTTAGCTGGTCTTATCACAATTTTCTGAGACTCGTGAGTAGTTGCCAAAGGCTACTCCCCTCCCACTACAAGATTACCTATAATGATAAGTAGGGTGTATTGTCAAAAAATGTATGGTTACTCGAACTCATCTGTTAAGCGATTGCCTACGGCAGAGCTACGCTTAACGCCTACTGGACTTAGAACGGTGGAAGAGTCTGTATTACAAGCATCAACAGCAATATATACGTCAAAGACTGTTAGCAATTAAATACTTATACGAAGGTAAAATTCAAGAACAAATTGAGATTGAGTTTATTTATACTCCTCCTTATTCTCCGGATTTTAATCTAGCCGAATATATTATTCATCTTTTAAGGCTTGAAGTCTTACATCATCAACCTGTAGATACAACAATACAACTTGTTCAACAAAAACTAGAAAATTTCCTGATGATTAAACATGTTCAAACCCCTGAGCAAATTCAAAATACTATTGAACACATTTACCGCTTAATTTAGGTAATCTTCTGGTGGGAGGGGAGTAAGATGTTTGCTTTTGAGCAATTTATTCTGTTGATACTCAAAAGCTATATCCTCAGAATAGTTAATAAGATTTGTTTATAAATCAGTAGTTGCTTATTACTAATTTTCCTAGTATAGTGATTCTGCTAGTTAAGAATATATATCAATAAGCTTTCTAGCCGAGGTTAATAGACGAATAGCAACCAGCTAACAATTCCACAAAGTAAACGATTTTCTCCTCTGACTTAGCCCAAAAAGATACAAGCTAACAGGAGCATCTACTTCCAACAAACCATAACCGCTGTACAAAAGACGGGTACAGCGGTTTTACTTTATGAATTTGAGTGCGTTTATATTGAAGCTTTACAAAGAAATAGTATTATGGATACGCACTCGTATTCGCTTCGGTTGCTGGGACGGTTATTTAATCGGACATGATATCACATTATCCGAAGGGGACAATATTAGGTATACCTAGTACTGAACAAGGAAAGTTAGAACCAAGCTGTTGAACTATCGGATGATTAACGGAATTACAGCCAAGTAGTAGTAAATTTGCATCTTCTGATTTAACAACTTTCCTAAGTTCCTTGCCTATAGAACCAAAGCGAAGATGAGCTTTAAAAGAACTTCTCCATTCTACAGCGAGAATACTTGCTTGGCGAAGAATACAATCTGCTTGTGTAAATTTATCTATCAAGATTTCTTGGCAATAGCCTGCTTTATCCTGCATTTTTGGTTGAGTTATCACACCTGTGTCAAACGCAAGTGAGGAAAAGCTAGTTGAACAGTGTGGTGGATTTGGTTCCGTAACATGCTGATTGGGAAATTTCTCTATTTGTAAAACATCTTCAGGATGAGTTTTATGATTTTGCTCGATCACATAGACGACTTGAACTGTTACTTGCGCCTTTGTGGCTAAACGTGTTTGATGAGCTATTAATAAGGCAATATCTAAGGCGGTATGACTATTCGGAGAACTGTTATAACCAACGATTAAGTTAATTGATTTTGCTGAT
This sequence comes from Brasilonema sennae CENA114, assembly GCF_006968745.1. Classification (NCBI taxonomy): domain Bacteria; kingdom Bacillati; phylum Cyanobacteriota; class Cyanophyceae; order Nostocales; family Scytonemataceae; genus Brasilonema; species Brasilonema sennae. Next base: position 3,444,025 of record NZ_CP030118.1, read on the forward strand.
TGCTCCTGTGCAGAAAAAGCTGTTTCTGGGACGGAGAGAAGTACCATTTGATCAATTAAATCGTCTCTTGCGATCGCGTTTTGCAGACGCACCAAGATGGGTTTAAGATTCATAACTTTCTAACCACGCTAAAGAAAAATTTACAAAGAAAATAACTCGTTTGTCGTTAGTAACCCGTTATTGCCTAGAGAATGATGAATGGCAAATTATGAATTACAATTTTTTAAACTACTCGTCTTGGGTAAAATACCGATCTAGAAAGTTGAGCGCATAGTTGCGGAGTTCATAGTATTCTTGTGAGTTCCTCATAGCATTGCGATCGCGTGGATGAGGAAACGGTACTTCCAGTATCTCCCCAATATTAGCTGCTGGTCCATTCGTCATCAGAACAATGCGATCTGACATATAAATAGCCTCATCCACATCATGAGTAACCATCATCACTGCTTGTCGGTGATGTTCCCAAATATCTAATACTTGTCGCTGCAATTTTCCGCGAGTTAGTGCATCTAAGGCTCCAAAAGGTTCATCCATCAGCAACATTTTTGGGCGAATTGCCAATGCTCTGGCAATACCCACCCGCTGCTTCATACCACCAGAAATTTCATCAGGATATTTATCTGCTGCTGCTGTTAAATTTACCATTGCCAGGTGTTGGTTCACAATGCTAATTTTTTCCGAACGATTAGCATCTTTTAGCACTTCGTCTACAGCAAGCCGGATATTTTCCCGCACAGTTAACCAAGGTAAGAGCGAATAGTGTTGAAACACCATCATACGCTCTGCTCCTGGTTTATGAATTTCTTTGCCATCTAACCGTACCGAGCCAGAAGTCGCTTTTTCTAATCCTGCTACAATTTTCAAAAGTGTAGATTTTCCGCACCCAGAGTGACCAATTATAGAGATATATTCATCTTCGGCTATTGTTAAATTAACGTTATCTAAAACAACAAATCGATTGCCATCAGGTGTTGGATATGATTTATATAGATTTTCAATTTCTAAAAATCCAGTGTGCGGTACAGGCTTATCATAAGCATCTTTCGAGAAAAAGGTAGATTTCATTTAACACTCCTATAAGACTCTATTTATGAATTATTTAAAAATGACATGAGTTCTTTGTAAATAACAACGGACTAATTGCAAAGTACAGTCAATACAATCTAATTGATCTAACTCAATTGATTAAGACAGAAAAAAAGATTTAGGAGCGTTAGCTCTTATTTGAAAACTCTTAAGATACCCCACTGGATCACTGGGGTCAAAAGCTTTTTTGTCGATAAATAGTTCAGCTTGCTCTACCTTGTAATCTTCTTTTGGACATTCAATTCCCATTTCAGCAGCAATTTCTCGATATAAGTCAGTTCGCCAACCTTTACGCGCTACTTCTTCAGCATTTTTGGGAATTTCTTTAATTTGTCCCCAGCGAGCCGACTGAGTCATTAGCCAAAGACTCTGAGATTGCCAGAGAAATGTTGAATGGTCATTTGGTGTTTTAACAAGATTAGCAGGTTTTTCAAAGAAAATTGTTGTTTCAGGAGCTTTCCAAACTCGTTTTTTATCATCAAAACCACCATAATTGTAGTTACCGACAATAGCCGCTTCTGTTAATTTGAGTTTTGCTCCCGTATACGATTTACTCGTGAGAATTTTAGCGACTTCCTCCCGGTTTTTTGTGTCACTACAATACCGACAAGCTTCTATCATTGCTTTAACCAAAGAGCGATAAGTTTTGGGATTATCTTTGATGAAAGACTCCATGACACCTAAAAGTCTATCTGGGTGTCCTTGCCAAATTTCTCTCCCTTGAGCGAAGGTGAAGCCAATTCCTTCATTACCAGTAATTGCTCGTGAATTCCACGGTTCAGCCACCATGTAGCCTTGCATCGCCCCAATTCTCATATTCACCACCATCTGTGGAGGCGGGACAATGATAATGCGAAATTCTTCATCAGGAGCAACTCCAGCGGCTGCTGCTAAGTAGCGGACAAAGTATTCATAAATAGCCGAACTCAGCACCACAGCCCAAACTCGTTTTTCAGCTGGTAATTTTTCAAAATAATTGCGAAAATCTCGTCCAAACTCTTCTAAATTGCCGTTATAGTCTCGCCAAGGACGCACCCCAGACTCCCACATTGCTTTATTCATCGTCATCGCATTACCATGACGATGAATTGTCATCGCTGCACACAGGGGGGCATGACGTGCGCCTTCTGCACCAGTTCTGGCGTTGATCACTGCACCACTCACAACTGGTGAAGCATCAAGGCGTCCAAAAATAATACCATCACGAGACGTCGCCCAGCTTGCTTCACGGCTGAGGGTGACGTTTAAACCATACTTGCGGAAAAACCCTTTCTCCCAGGCTATAGCAAAGGGGGCGCAGTCATTCACCGGTACGTATCCCACTGTAATATTAGGTTTTTCTAGTGTCTTGGGATCTACGACTGGTTCCACCGCCGACGCCGCTTGTGACAGTCCTTTAGGGGCACGATTAGCATTAATGGCACAAGAAGAAAGTCCAGTTGCAAATGCTGTAGCGCCTAGCCCTGTGATAAAGTCTCGTCGCTTCCAGTTATTTGTGTTATCGTCGCTCATGAACAACCTCCTGCGGCGAAATGACTCAGAATATTAACTAGGGACAAAAGTTCTTGTTTGGACTGTCAGATATTTGATTCGTGTATACAAATAGCAGGTAGGCTGCTTGTTATACAGTCAGCTTGTTCTTGAAATTTTAAATAGCTTATCTGTCTGACCCCACACAATTCATTAGCTATTGAAAAAGGTCAGATTTCATCAAAGGTAATAATATGGTGGTGCGATAATGCAGTGGAACGCACCATATATAATCAATGACTGACCGCTGATGAAAACCTAATTTGAAGTTACCGGGCGACGAGTGACAAAAGCTTGTATTCTGCCTATGGCATAATCAAGCAACAGTCCTGTTAAGCCAATCACTAGAACAGCAAGAAAAACGGAATTGAGGTTCAAGCGACTCCACTCATCCCAGACAAAAAAGCCAATTCCAACACCACCTGTGAGCATTTCTACTGCAACGATAACTAACCAGGCAATGCCTATACTAATTCGTAAACCTGTAAAAATGTATGGTAAACTTGCAGGCCAAATGATTTTTGTAATTCTTCGCCAAGCGGGCATTTCTAGAACTCGTGCTACATCTATATAGTCTTTGGAAACACTGGAAACTCCCAAAGCAGTGTTAATAATTGTTGGCCACAGAGAAGTAATGAAAATCACAAAGATTGCCGATGGATCTGCCAAATTAAAGATTGCTAGAGCAATAGGAAGCCATGCTAGAGGTGATACTGGCTTGAAGATTTGGATAACGGGATTGAGAATCATCATTGCCGTTCTTGACATCCCGATGAGAAAACCAACAGGAATAGCTACTAAAGCACCTAGAGTAAAACCTAATAAAACCCGACGAATACTCGCGATTAATAGCCAGCCAATACCTAAGTTACCTGGTCCTCTTTGAAAAAATGGGTTCAGGATGTAATCTAAATTTGCTGCTAATGCTTCAGGTGGCGTGGGCATTAACTCATGATTGGCAAGGGCAATAATCCACCAGACAACAATAACGCCCAAAAAACCAACCAAAGGTAGCAAGAAAGCGTCCCGTACAATAACGGGTTTAGCGCGTTTCCAAGCTGTTCGACTAGCAACCGCCAAAATGGCAGCTACGTTTAGTTGTAACACCATTGATGACCTCAACAGACTTCACGCAGGTACAATTAGTCCGAGCAGTACCAGCCAAGGATACTGATGAGATCACAACATTACAATCATGCTGTCTCTTCAGTCTCCTCTCATTGCCTACGAAGTTAGCTGACGGGCTAGGGTTGAGAGATACCCCTCTGATAGAAGGAAAAAACAACAAGTGAAAAGATACATCTACTGTTTGTTTCTTCTAGTAAGATACGCCCCATACTTTGGTTCCTCCGCTCCAACTTATGCAATGCAATTCATTGGATTAGGCTGACTTACTCTGATTTATGATAAATGTAACACCAGCAAACAATGGCGTCAAGCAACCCTAGGATATACTTTTTTTGGCTAGAAAACAAGTATTCTTAGAAAGGAAATTCATTTATTTTTAGATGAATAAAGATGATTTGGATATTATGTATTTTTATTTCTAATTATTACATCTTTTTAGTAAAGACAATGTAATACTCCTATGCTTAGGATGTAGATCATAGAATGATTTACTCTATTTGTATGTCTATCCACCCATAAGTGATGAAAGATTTTAGTCAATTGCTGCGGGATCAAACTCAGAGGATTATGAAACAATGGGTGGAAGCTGTTCGTCGGGATAAAAAGATTTTCAGCACCAATCATCTAAGCCGTACAGCTATTGAAAATCATCTTGATCATGTCCTCTTGGCTCTAGCAACTGTGCTTTCTCAATATCAAGATGATGAAGTTCAATCCCTAGTTCAAGCAAGTTTAGAGCATGGGATTCTTAGGGCTGAACAAGGTTTCGATGCAGCAGAAATTGCACTAGAGTATCGGCTTTTGCGTAACACCATATTTGTCACTTTAGAACCGGAATTCCTGAAAGCATCAGCAAAAGAAGTGATGCGAGCCGTGCATTTGATTGATATGGTGTTAGATGAAGCAATAGCCTATTGTTTCCAAAGTTACACAGAACAGCGATTAACAGAACTAGAGCAGCTGCACAATCAGTTAACCCTTAATAATCAGGAATTAACTCGCTTAGTGCGAGCAAATCAAGATAATTTATCGTATCTCGCGCACGAACTCAAAAACCCATTAACTTCGATTATTGGTTACTCAGATTTGTTTTTGCGCTTACAACGCCAAAAATCAGAGGAAAAAAATTCCTTTAGCCATCTAGAACACATTGACCGCGTGTTACGCAGTGGGAGACAATTAATTCACCTGATTAACGATGCACTGGAGATTTCTCGCTATGATGCAGGGCAGATGAAACTCGAACCAGAACCAACTCAGGTGTATGAATTAATTATAAATGTCTACGAAATGCTGGAGCCTTTGGCTACTCAAAAAAAATTACAAATTGTTATTGATTGCAACCGTGCTCCTGACGAAGTTGTAACAGACCCGTTACGATTACAGCAAATTGTAACAAATCTTGTTAGTAATGCGATTCGCTACACAGAGTCAGGAACGGTAAAAATCAAGTGTGAAACTTTAGACATTAGCAAGTGGAGTGTTGCAGTTTCAGATACTGGAATTGGAATTGAGCCAGAAGATCAAGTACAGATTTTTCAACCTTACTTTCGCATTGGTTCTGGTAGTAAATCCTTCCTTCCCAATAGTACCGGCTTGGGCTTGGCAATCGTTTCACGGCTGATAAAACTGTTGCAAGGTGAAATTAGCTTAGTCTCCCAAATAGGAGTAGGTTCTACTTTCACTGTGACTTTACCGTTAAAAGTAGAAGTGTGAGGTGTATATCTGACATTTACTTTGATTTTTCTAGCCTAGCTAGCGCGTTCTCAGCTGCAGCCTTCTCAGCATCTTTCTTACTGCGCCCTTTACCTTGTCCATACTCTTTCTCTCCCACAACTACTTTAGCTACAAACTCTGGAGCATGAGAAGAACCACCTACTTGAACTGTGACATACTTGGGTGGTATTTGAGTGATATTGCGTTGCACCCATTCTTGAAAGCGATTTTTAGAGTCTACATTTGAGCGAAACTCCACAATACTCTCAGGAACAGAGTCAAACAACGGTTCCACAACAGCACGTACTGCTTCACTATCATAATTGTTGTCTAAGTAGTAAGCGGCGATGACTGCTTCAAAAGTACTGCTGAGTAAATTAGGATTTTGGTAACCTCCTTCTAAAGTTGCACCTTTACCTAACCGCATTCTGCGATCTAAACCAACCTCAATTGCAAATTTTGCTAGTTGCTTTTCATCAACCAGTGCAGAACGCCGACGAGTTAACTCATCTTCTCCCTTTTCTGGGTAACGACGATAAAGGTATTCGCCACTTAAATAAGTCAGCAAAGCATCACCAAGAAACTCCAGACGTTCGTTGTGTTCACCTTCTTGCGGGTTTTCATGGACATAGGAACGGTGTGTCAGCGCACGGATTAAAAGAGAAGTATTCTGAAAGTTTTGGTGTTTGACAATGTCAGCCAATTTCTCTGTGTTGGAGTCTTTTTCGGCTTGTTTAGAAAAAAGTCTTTTTAAGACTTTTTGCAAGTCAAGTTCTACAATACTTGTTTCTGGTGCAGAGATAGCTTTCAGGAGTCGAGCGATCGTGTCTAAAGTGCGATAAGTGTCTTCAGTTGAAAAATGATATTGATCCGCCCAACTGTTAGTAACTTCCATGAGTTCACTCACTAAAGCTCCCTCAGCGTAACCTAAATTTTTGCTGAATACCTGATTCCACTGTCCAATAATGACTTTTAATAAAGTAAAAACATCATTACCTAGAATCTCTTCTGGGCTAAGCTTTATGGATGAGTTATCAGACATAGATGATGAGATAATTCTTAGCCAGCGCTCACCATAAACTTTTTGCATCTCCCTTTTTACATAAGGGTACAATCCTTGATTTAAAAGAGTTAAACTTTTGCTAACTTGTTCGTGGTTGGTCACAGCGATCTATGTATTTCAAGTAGTATTTTTCAGGAGATTTCTTGAATTTATCTTCTTTAATTTTTATAATTTAGTGCTGTAAAAAAGTTTAATAATTATGAATACATTGATAGGACTTACGCATGAGTTCCGAATGAACTTGACTATCAGATTGCGCACTCCTCGTCGCAACGGGTGCAACTACCTTATTGTTGCGTAAGTCCTGATTGATAATATTGCCGCTTCTTCAAAAAAATAATGAGCCGAAAAATGATCTAGAGCAAATAAGGAGCCAGATTTAAGAACTCAAGATTCAGAAATACATTTTCTAAACCCTAGCACCTGAATTCTGACTCCTCTATTTTGGAAGATTGCAGTCACGTTGTATCGTGGTTGCTAAATGACCAGCCGTAATTACCGGCGGCGATAAGGCACTGCTTTCTCGTAATCAATGTTATAAGGCGAGATCCGTTGCGGAGGATTACCTGTTGGATTAATACTCTGAGCCATTGATGCAAACAGAGCTGGATCACCGGCTTTAGCCTGCTTGTCGGGTGGAGTGTAGCGACGTACAATGGTTTGCCAGATTATTTGGGGGAAGCCGAGTTGCGCACGATGGTATTCATCGTAACGCGGAGACTTGATGTTGAATGGCAATTGGCTGGCTCCTGAGGGCAGAACCCGACGACGTTGGTAGGGAACAATGCTGTCACCAAAGTTCTCTAAGTATTCGTCGCTGTTGAGCAGATCATTGATGAAGCCAGCCCGACCTTTGGTTGCTACCACGATTGACCAAGCAATTTTTTCCCGTTCGCTGTAAACATCACGTCCCAAAATCCGTTGAACACAATGCTCAACAAAGCGGTAGTTGCTGTTGAGGTTATAGAAGCTACCAGTGAAGGTTTTGGACAAGCACAATCCACGAATAAACTCACGGACGGTAATCTGTCCACTGCGGAGCTGCGACTCCAAAAAACGCTCCCGATCAGAGGCAAAAGCATGGAAAAATATCTGACGGTAGGCTGCCTCGATTAAGTTATCTAGGTCAGTCGCAGAAAGTAAATTGTCAGTGGAGAAGATTCTAGGCTGTTCATCACCCGGAATTTCGTAGCCAGTAACACGATTATTTTGACTTAAAGGCGCATACTCTAGCAGAGGAATAGCCACGTTTAATAACTTCCTTCTCACTAAACTTTACAAGTTTTCCTCATCATAAGGGTAAAGTGACCTAAAGTTTTCAGGAATATGATAAAACATTACACTCCTTAATATTTAGATGAAAGCCTTATAATTAAATGCTTTCATCTCATGGAGATGACATCACTTTGGCACGTTTTGTTTGGGTGCATCTCGATTTTGATGAGTATCAAAGATGCTGCAAGCTGTTCAAAGTTCAAAAGCTTCTCGCTCAGAAGCATCTTAGCTTCTAAATACAGAATGCCACAAGTTGGTACATGAAACAAAGAATTAACATGGTCTCTAACCCGCAAATAATAAAAAGTTCATTCTGTGCAACAAGTGTTGATGGTTAAATAACAAAGTTTTCCTATGTGACTTTATTGGCTACAAATTGTCAAAACAGCATATGCATGGGGAGTTTGAAGCGTATATTTATTGTATTATATATTACGATAAATAGAGTATATCTGCTGCATTGCTTGGTTTATACACTAAAGCTATTGTATCTGGCTCAAACCAGAAGCGCTATAAATACGGTTCCAATGTAATGTCGAGTATATTGCTTGATATATTGATTCCAAACAACGCATTAGAAAACCGCTTGTTGTGTTGCTTTATGTAAGACACAAAAGCGGTTTTTCATGATATTTAAAAGGCCGTAGCTAGTTATTAATGCAGCACTTACGCACTCAAAAGCCGAAACCCCGATTCCCGCTTCAAAAGGAGGGAATCTTAAAAGCCCCCATTTTAACTCTGTTGAAGGATCTCTTGTGCATAAGTTCTATAATGGAAAAAAAACTAGCAACCCTAAATATTAACTATTAGCACCGGAAGCAGCGAGTTCTGCTAAGCGTTCTTGTTGATCTTGAGAAATACAAGCTTGAATAATGTGTTCAAGTTCCCCTTCTAGAACTGCGTTGAGCGAATAGTTTTGATTTAAGCGGTGGTCGGTGGCGCGGTTATCTTTGTAGTTATAAGTGCGAATCTTTTCAGAACGTGATCCTGTACCGACTTGCGATCGCCGCATAGAAGTCACAGCTTCTTGTTGTTCTCGCAACTTCATCTCATACAGTTTTGCCCGCAGGATCTGCATTGCCCGTTCTTTGTTCTGCAATTGGCTGCGTTCTTCCGTACAGAAAATCCGGATACCAGTGGGTTTGTGGAACAAGTCAGCGGCTGTTTCCACTTTGTTGACGTTTTGTCCACCAGCACCACCAGAACGAGCTGTGCTCATTTCAATATCCTTCGGATCAATGTGGATTTCTACATCATCCACCTCTGGCATTATCGCCACAGTTGCTGTTGAGGTGTGAACCCGTCCCCCAGCTTCAGTGACTGGTACACGCTGCACGCGATGCACTCCAGCTTCAAACTTTAGCTTGCTGTATACGCTATCGCCTTGAATTTCCAAAATGGCTTCTTTAAAGCCGCCCATTTCCGCCAAGGACTCACTGACTAACTTCACACGCCAACTTTGGCTGTCAGCATACTTTGAGTACAAACGTACTAAATCACCAGCCCAAATGCTTGCTTCATCACCACCAGTACCCGCACGAATTTCCAACATGATGTTTTTATCATCATTAGGATCACGGGGTAGTAGCAAAATCTTCAAACGATTTTCTAACTGTTCTATTTTTTGCTCAAGTTCTTCAACTTCCAGGGCTGCCATTTCTTGCAGTTCTGGATCACTTTGAGATTCTTTGAGCACCTGACGCGCCCCTACGAATTCTTCCTGGGCGTTTTTCCAGGTTTCGTAGGTATCTACCACTTCTTCCAAAGAAGAGCGTGCCTTTGCGATTTTTTGATACTCATCAGGGTTTTTGGCAGTATCGGGGTCGGCAAGGCGACGAGTCAATTCATGAAAAGTTTGTTCAACGGATTTTAGTTTCTCCAGCAGGTATGTTTCAGCCATGACGGATACAGTCACTCCTTAAAAATAGCAAATTTGCTTGAGCATTAAATACAACAATCGACCCAGCTGATGCAGGGTCGTTGTTAACAGCTAAAGCCAAGCCGCTACTTTTTCCTTCTTCCGCCTTTGGATTGACCTTCCATCATGCCATATTTACGCAGGAAGCGTTCTACGCGACCTTCGCTGTCAATTATCTTCTGAGTACCTGTATAAAAGGGGTGGTTTCCAGACCAAACATCTACGTGCAATTCTGGCTTAGTAGAGCCAACAGTCATCACAAGTTGACCGTTACAGTAAACTTTTGCATCTGGATACCACTGGGGATGAATCTCTGGTTTCGCCATTTTTCTTTCCGTGGTCTATCTATACCAATTATAACTTTCAGGTTTTCAGGGGTTGTAGAACTTTGGATTTTAGATTTTTTTGATGATCATAGCAACCGCTGATCAAGGCTGGTGCACGCTAACTCACAAACATTTATCTGCGTCAAGGGTGCAGGAAAAATCCAAAATTGCTTAACGCTTAGAGTACTGAGGTGCTTTACGAGCTTTGTGCAAACCGTATTTTTTGCGCTCTTTTGCTCGTGGATCACGAGTCAGGTAGCCTTCGATTTTTAAAGGCGGACGGTTTTCTGGATCGAGTTGGCAAAGCGCACGAGCAACTCCCAAACGAACTGCATCTGATTGTCCAGTTAAACCGCCACCCTCAGCTTTGACAAGAATGTCGTATTCGTTTTCCAAGCCAAGAGTTTCTAGAGGTGCTTTGGCTAGGGAAATGTAGTTTGGGTTGAATTGGAAGTAAAGGTCTCCTGGTTTGCCATTGACAATCATTTGTCCAGTACCGGGAACCAAGCGAACCCGCGCGATCGCCGATTTACGACGACCTGTACCCCAATACATAGCACGACCGCTATTATCTGCTGCTTGCATTAATTTTCTACTCCTGGAATGGTCTGAATTTGTAACTCTTTTGGTTGTTGTGCTGCATGGGGATGAGTTGGTCCAGCGTAAACTTTTAGCTTAGTAAACAACTGACGTCCCAAGCTATTTTTTGGTAGCATACCTTTGATGGCATGTTCCACAATTCTTTCTGGCAAACGTTGTTGTAGCTTGTCAAAGGTTTCGGTCTTCATTCCACCAGGACGACCGGAATGACGACGGTAAAGCTTTTGTGTGCGTTTTTTACCTGTCACTTCTATTTTCTCAGCATTGACAACGATGACGAAATCACCTGTGTCCATGTGAGGGGTATAGTGGGGTTTATTTTTCCCTCTGAGAACCATAGCGATTTCGCTTGCTAAGCGACCGAGGCGTTGGTTAGTAGCGTCTATGACGTACCAATCATGCTCCATAGTTTTCTGAGGAGGAAGATATGTTTTGTCTGTTGTCATTTGTCTTTAGTCCTTTGTCTTTAGTCCTTTGTCTTTAGTCCTTTGTCTTTAGTCCTTATTGACCAAAGATTAATTTGGGTTGGGTCTCAAACCAAATCTCTGGGGGAAACGGGAAATCAGGATAGCCGACTCGCAACAAGCATAACCCGTGAGCAGGTGCGGCATATTTCACTTCTTGACGTCGTTGATCTTTCCAAACGTCGGTGAAACTAGTTAGGGTGAGTTGTCTGCAACCAACTTGTACCAACATTCCTACTAATAGCCGCACCATACCATACAAAAATCCATCAGCCTGAATTTCAATATAAAGAAATGGTCCAGTGCGATAACACTCTGCTGCTTGTACTTCTACCCAAGAATGCTGGCGTGCTGAGTTTGCTCGACGAAAAGCAGCTAGGTGATGCTTTCCAATCAAAGGTTCCAGTGCTGCTTGAATGAGAGATTCATCCAAAGGTTCGTGATAATAATGCCAACTAAAAGCGCTGGCAAACAAGTTCGGTAACTTTTCAGTATAGAACGTGTAACGATACCGTCGATAAATAGCACTAAAGCGAGCGTGCCAATTGTGATTTACTTGTGCGGAGGCTCGAATTAGTATATCTTTGGGCAAATAGCTGTTAAGAATGTTTGCCCATTTGTAAGCTGGTATCGGACTTGTGACATTAAAATGTGCCACTTGAGCAGCAGCGTGAACTCCAGCATCAGTTCGCCCTGCGCCGTACAGCGTGACTGGATGACCTAGGATATGAGAAAGAGCTGTTTCTATCTCTTCTTGGACAGTGCGTTGTTGCGGTTGGCGTTGCCAGCCATGAAAATGAGTGCCCAGGTATTGAATGACCAGGGCGACTCGACAAGTTTGTGTAGGCTGGTGGCTACTTAACATAAAATCAACTTGAGGCGGAAGTTAGAAGGATAAAATTTTCATCTGATCCTTCAGCATAAGTGCCTTCATCTGTTTAGACGAGTTCGATGATTGCCATCTTAGAATTATCACCCCGACGTGGTACGGTATGCAGGATACGGGTGTAACCTCCTTGGCGATCGCTATACCGTGTGGGAACTTGCTCAAACAGAGCATGAACCAGTTGTTTGTCGTATATATAACCGAGGGCTTGACGGCGTGCTGCTAAAGAACCCTCTTTCGCAAGAGTAATCATTTTGTCCACTTCAGAGCGTACTACCTTAGCTCGGGCTAAAGTGGTAGTAATTCGTCCATGACGAATTAATTCAGTGGTGAGCGCTCGCAACAGAGCGCGACGTTGGTCAGCTGGTTTGCTGAGTTTTTTGACTCCACAACGGTGACGCATAATCTTTGTGTTAGTTGTTAGTTGGTAGTTGGTAGTTATTAGTTGGTAGTTAGTTGTTTGACTAATTACTTACTACTAACGAATAACCAGTTTTAGGCGTGTTTATTAGCTCTTTCTGTTGGTAAAGTGATCCCCAAGCGTCGCTGTAAGGCTTCAACAACTTCTTCAGCTGACTTTTGACCAAAGTTTTTTATTTCTAATAGGTCTTCTTGAGTGTAATCCAACAAATCAGCTACCGAGTTTACTTGTGCTCGTTTGAGACAGTTATAAGCTCGTACTGACAGTTGCAACTCTTCGATAGGAATCTGAGCAGTTGGATCGTCTGGGATTTCTGCGCCTACATCTGGTATGTCGAGCGAGATCTCTTTCAACGGGTTAAACAAATCCACCAGTATAGTAGCGGCAGAGGAGAGTGCTTCTTGAGGGGTCAGACTACCATTTGTCCAAATTTCCAGTAACAATCTGTCTTTTGGTATTCCACTATCTCCACGAGTTTCTTCAACGCTGTAGTTGACTTTGCGCACTGGCATAAATATTGAGTCGATTTGGAGAAAGTCCAAAGATGTGGCTTCTTCACGACCCCGCTCTACAGTTCGATATCCTTTGCCTCTTTCAATCCGAAACTCCATTTCTAGCTTGCCACCTTCAGCGACAGTCGCTATATATTGGGTTGGGTCGATCACTTCTACTTCACTAGGCAAATCAAAATGTGCTGAAGTGACTGTTGTTGGACCTGTAACGAGTAAGCGACCAATCTGGGGTTGAGAGGAATAGCTTTTAAGAATAACTTCTTTCATTTTCATCATCATTTCAAGCACATCTTCTCGCACACCATGAACGGTGGCGAACTCGTGTGACACGCCTGCAATCCGAACTGCAGTTACAGCTGTCCCCTCTAGGTTAGAAAGTAATACCCGTCTCAGGGCATTGCCAACGGTCGTACCTTGACCGCGCTCTAAGGGTTCTAAGACAAATTTACTGTGATTACTCCTATTGTCTTCAGTACTTGACTCTACACATTCAATTTGAAACTGCGCCATAGGGTCGCCTCCCTTCATATAAGGTTTTGCTAGCAGATAAATTTATTGTCTTGGGTGACACTCTCATTGTCGTGAAAACCGTCTTTACCAGCGTTCTCAAGGGGCAGTCCGACGCTCTTAGGGATTCGCCAGTGTCCTATGTGGGTAAACCCAACACAAGACTCAGATCTGCCAGGAGGGAAACATAGGTGCCGCACTGGTTTCACCAGTTGGCCAGAGTCAGCAAACCCGTCCAAGGGAAACCTCTTCAAGTCGAGCCTGGGCTGTGGTTCGGTATGCTCCTTTTTAGACGTTTTTTGGGTAGTTTTGCCGATGGATCTCATCGCTGAATATCGTAGTTTTTCGTAGTTCAGCTACCCTTCTGCTAAGGCTGAGGGTGGTTTGGTTCACATTCACTACGTATCACTAGGTTTGTGAATGATCCCAGTTGTATTCTAACGAGCACCAACTGCATGCGGGTTTCTCCTATGTTCTAAGCCCTATGCCGTAGGCATAGGGCTTACACCAGTCACAAACGTACACTAAACCTGGCACAGAGCACCTGCCGAACCACAACACAGTGGCAAGGACAAACAGTTGCACACCAGTACCCTTGATGAAACGGTTGTTTTCATACTCAGAGGAAGTTGTACAAGTAGTCCTTTCAAGTCGGCAAAGCCTTTTGCTAGTTGCTTGCCTTCGGGTTACCCTTTTGGAGCTTGCGCTCACCATGCGGCTCTGCCCTCTCGAATTTACTTAATGACCTCTTAAACGACGAGGTTTATCAAACTGTATGTCCAATGATGGTGAAGTTTGATCCCAAGAATTGCCAACGGAGAGTGATGGTGTTTTGTTTTTTGAAGTTTCAAGTTTTCAGGGGGAAGTTGCTCAATAGGACGAAAGGAAACTCTCTCAAGTCGGTGCCTTTCGTAGAATCCTTATGCAACTAGCGTTTTCTCAAACTTCTCACCTTCACCCTATGGCTAACGCCACGCCTTACGGCTATCGGGAACGCCCGTCGCCGTGAGAGCGGAAACACTCCTCATGCGCGCTGGAGTCACCGCTTCATAAGTTGTCTTTATACTCGGCGGCGCTTGGGTGGGCGGCAACCATTATGAGGAATCGGGGTAATATCCCGAATTAATGTAATTTCTAGTCCGGCTCCTTGAAGTGCCCGGATAGCTGTTTCTCGACCAGCCCCAGGACCACTGACCATGACTTCTATTTGGCGCATTCCTTGATCCATTGCTCGACGTGCTGCACTTTCAGCTGCGGTCTGGGCTGCAAAAGGAGTACCTTTTTTTGCTCCCTTAAAACCACTAGATCCAGCACTTGCCCAGGAGATAACATCTCCATTTTGATCGCTAATGGTAACAATGCTATTGTTGAAAGTAGACTGAATGTAAGCTATCCCGTTTGGAACATTACGTTTTAGCTTTTTGCTGCCGGATTTCTTTGCACTTTGTTGTCGCGCCATATCGCACTTGGTTAAATATTAAGGTTAAGTATTGCTGTAATTCAGCACAAAAACAATTACTTGGATGGGGCTTTCTTCTTACCAGCTACTGTCTGTCGTCTTCCTCGACGAGTTCTGGCGTTAGTTCGAGTTCTTTGTCCTCTCACAGGTAAGCCCATGCGGTGGCGACGACCCCTATAAGTACCAATTTCAATTAGGCGCTTGATGTTCATTGCTTCCAAGCGCCTTAGGTCACCTTCTACTTGGTAGTTCTCTTCTATTTCTCCCCTCAGAGCTGCTACGTCAGCATCACTCAGGTCTTTAATACGAGTATCAGGGTTGACACTCGTGGCTGCTAATATCTCTTTTGAAAGAGATAACCCAATTCCGTAGATATAAGTTAGACCAATTTCAACACGTTTATCACGTGGAAGGTCTACTCCGGCAATACGTGCCACAACTCGTGTCTCCCTATTCCTTCAAACTAGTAGTGTTTTTTTTCACTCAGCAGTTATTTGAATAAATTTCCCTGATGAGTGTTCAGTTTTTCCTTGTGTTATCCTTGACGCTGCTTATGCTTAGGATTGACACAAATCACCATAACGCGACCACGACGCCTGATCACGTTACACTTTTCACAGATTTTTTTGACAGACGCTCTGACTTTCATGGCTTTTTGTTGACTCCAAATATTGAATTATAACATTTTATGATTAATCAGTCAGTAAAATTCATTGTTTTTTTTCAGGTTGGTATGGTATTATTTTTTACATAAGTGAGAATTCATTCCGAACAATAGTTGAAAAATGAGCTATTTTTTACGTAATCGATAAGTAATTCTGCCTTTTGTCAGATCGTAAGGCGTTAACTCTACTTTGACGCGATCGCCGGGTAATATCTTGATATAGTTACGGCGAATCTTGCCAGAAATGTGAGCTAATACATTGAAGCCGTTATCTAAATCAACACGAAACATTGCATTTGGCAGGGATTCGGTGACCGTGCCTTCCATCTCTATCAAATCTTGTTTAGACAAGTTTTTTCCTCAACTCAACAGCCTCCTACTTTGTTACAGCTACTTATAGTCTGCAAAAAACATATTTCGGAGAATATATCAACACTTCATTAATATATTTTATCCAATATTTACATACATCTGCTTGGGATATAGGGAATAGGGTGCTAGGTACAAAGAATTGGGAAACATTTGTCACTTCTTACCTCTCACCCACTCCCCCCTTTTAAGACGCAATGACCTTTTTTAATTCAGCAGTGACTTCTTCTAGGGACTGATTACCGTTTATACTGAGGAGACTCTGACGACTACTGTAATAGTCAATCAAAGGTGCCGTTTCAGACCGGTAAACTTCTAAGCGACGACGGATGACTTCTTCTGAGTCATCTTTTCTGCCTCGCTCTAGTAACCGTGCTATTACTGTGTCATCTGGCACATTCAAATTGACGACTTTTTCGCCATTTTGGTTCAGTTTTCGCAGTAACTCCCCTAAAAAAACTGCTTGATTAACAGTGCGGGGAAAGCCATCAAGAATCCAGCCTGATTTCGTATCATCCTGCTTGAGACGTTCCTGCACCATTTCCTCCACAAGTTGATCGGGAACCAACTCACCTTTATCCATATAAGTTTGAGCCTTGACACCCAAAGGAGTTTGGTCTTTTAGACCTTGACGCAGTATGTCACCAGTAGAAATATGAGGAATATTCAAATTGTCAGCTAAGGTTTTAGCTTGAGTTCCTTTACCAGCTCCAGGTGGTCCCAAGAAGATTACTCGTGTCACTACTGTTTCACCATCCCTTCATAGCGCTGAGAGATAACGTAAGTTTGAATCTGCTTTGATGTATCAATAGCTACACCAACTAAGATTAACAAAGAGGTAGCACCTAGCCCTCTAAAGGTTCGTACATTTAAAGCACTTTCAACGGCAGTAGGGATAATAGCAATCAAACCCAGAAAGATAGCACCTAAAAAAGTTAATCGATTCAGTACGCGCTCAATGTACTCAGTCGTTGCTTTTCCTGGACGAATACCTGGAATACTAGAACCCATCTTCTTCAAGTTCTGTGCTACATCAACTGGGTTGACAATCAATGATGAATAAAAGTAGCTGAAGAAGACGATAGAAACTAGGTAGACAAGAGCATACACCCAAGCCCCAGAACCTCCAGGTACGAGATAGGTGTTAATAATTCTCGAGTATTCTGGATTTTTGATAAAATTCCCTACCAACATTGGCAAACTTAAAATTGCAGCCGCAAAAATAATTGGCATCACGCCCCCTTGATTAAGTCGTAGGGGTAAGTAGTTACGTTGCTCTGCAAAAATTCGTTTTCCAACTTGGCGACGCGCTGAAATAATCGGAATACGACGGATTCCTTCCTGCACAAACACAATACCAACAATTGTCACTAGGAAAAGCAGCAATAGGGCAATAACTTGACCCGCTGGGTTTCCGGCTTGTACAAAATCGATTGTGTCACCTAGAGCTTTTGGCAGTGTTGCCACAATGTTGACAAAAATCAACAAAGATGCCCCGTTCCCTACACCACGCTCTGTAATCACTTCTGATGCCCACATCACAAACATCGAACCTGCGACGAGAGCTAACGCTGTCTCGATGACGAAAATTGGTCCGTAGTGAAAGGCAAAGGGCTTAAGCCAGAATGATGCCAAGAAGACACTTTGAATAACTGCCCAACCCGCAGAAACATACCGTGTCATTTGAGAAATCTTCCGCCGTCCTGCTTCGCCCTCATTTTTCTGTAAATTTTCTAAAGCCGGAATGGCAGCGGTAAGTAATTGGATGATAATCGAGGCGTTGATGTATGGCAAAATCCCTAAGGCAAAAACTCCCAAAGCAGAAAGTCCACCTCCGGAAAAGATGTCCAAAAAGCTTAAGATTTGGTTATTCCCTTGAAGGGCTTGGGCAAATCGATCTCGATCAATACCTGGTATGGGCAAATGTATGCCCAAACGAATCAACATTAAAATACCTAATGTCAGAAGCAGCCGACCTCGCAGACCTGCTGCTTGCGCCATCTGCATAAAAGTTTCTTGAGCCGTTGGAGCTTTGTCTCGACTGATCATAGAGGGCTACCTGAATCGTGAAGCGAGGCACTTGGCTGGGGTAGGCTTGTCGTAGGTGCGTGCTTTTTGACTCACTCTAAAACTTCGCAACTCCCACCCGCTGCCTCAATTTTGCTACGAGCTGTACCTGTAAAAGCTGCCGCTTGCACCTTGAGGGGAACGTTCAATTCCCCATCCCCTAAAATCTTCAAAGATCCTCGAGCAGCAGTAAGGATACCTGCTTCTTTTAACGAGGTGAGTGTAACTTCTGTATTTGCAGGGAGGGAAGCTAGCTTTTCTACATTAATCGTAGTGTACTGCTTACGATTAACCAGAGGGAAGCCCTTTAACTTGGGTATGCGGCGGTACAATGGCTGTTGACCACCTTCAAATCCGGGTCGTGTACTACTGCCAGAACGCGCTTTTTGACCACGCATACCCTTACCAGCACTAGCACCTTGACCGGCTGAAACACCCCTACCTAAACGACGGGGACGTTTCTTTGAGCCTTTTTGAGGACGAACATCGGTTAGTCTCATAAGGAAAACCTTGTGTAAAATTTAGTCATTTATCATTCGTGAGCCACTACAGACACTGCTTTGTTGGCGCAAGCTTCTGCAGGACTTGGGGGCGTAGCCGTGCTAGTGAGCTACAAAAAATACACGCGCCAAAGGTATACCCTGAGGGTCATTTGTCATTTCTATAAAAACAAAGGATTGAGGACAAATGACTTAAATATAAAGATTTTCAACAGGAATACCCCGGTCTTCGGCGACTTCTGGAAAAGTTCGCAGGGTAGATAGAGCATTAACTGCGGCTCTAGCATTATTAAGAGGATTGTTTGAACCCAGTTGCTTAGCTAGGATATTGCGAACTCCTGCTAATTCTAGTACTGTACGTACAGCGCCACCAGCAATTACTCCAGTACCAGGTGCTGCTGGTCGCATAATCACCTTAGCACCACCACCAATCCCATCAATTGGATGAGGGATAGAGTTGGATTTTGTCATGGGAATTTCAATCAGATGCTTCTTCCCATCAGCGACCCCTTTTTTCACAGCACCAATCACATCTGAGGCTTTGCCTACTCCCACACCAACTTGACCGCGTTCATTTCCCACAACGACGATCGCGCGGAAGCTAAGTTTTTTACCTCCTTTTACGACTTTACTCACCCGTCGGATTTGGATAACCCGCTCTTGCCATGTGGTTTCTTCTTTTTTTGTACGGTTAGCTTTACGACGACCAGTTGCCATTTTATTTACCTCGTTTTAGGAGCCAATTGTCATTTGTCTTTCTTTAACTAACGACTAATGACTCATGAGCAATAACTCATTTAAAAAACCAAACCAGCTTCGCGAGCTGCTTCTGCTAGTGCTTTGACGCGACCGTGGTAAAGATTGCCACCTCGATCAAATACGACTTTGCTAATACCTTTTTCTAAGGAGCGAACTGCGATCAATTTGCCGACTTCCACCGAAGCTTGACAGTTTGAACCTGAAGCTAATTTTGATTTCAAGTCTGGTTCTACAGTTGAGGCTGCCACTATGGTGTGATGATTCGTATCATCAATCACTTGAGCATAAATATGTTGGTGAGAGCGAAATATAGCTAACCGTGGACGCTCAGAAGAACCATCAACTTTACCACGAATACGTCTACGGCGACGTTCCCTTGATTCCTTACGAGTATGTTTCATTTTTACTTCTTGCCCTTACCACCAGTCTTACCAGCTTTACGTCTGACCATTTCACCCGCGTAACGAATACCTTTGCCTTTGTAAGGCTCAGGTGGGCGCACAGCACGAATTTTAGCTGCTGTATTGCCTACTTCTTCTTTGTCGTAGCCGCTGACAATAACGTTAGTATTATTTTCAACTGCAAACTGAATTCCTTCTGGTGGAACGATTTGCACTTGATGGCTATAGCCCATATTCAAAATCAAGTTACGACCTTGAACTTGCGCCCGGTAGCCAACCCCTTGAATTTCCAAACGACGTTGAAACCCTTTGGAAACTCCCTCAACCATATTGGCAACCAAAGTACGGCATAAACCATGCATTTGCCGGGACGTGCGAGATTCATCGCGACGGTTAACCTGCAATATTTCTCCTTCTTGGGAGACTATGACATAAGGAGGCAAATCGCGAAATAGTTCGCCTTTAGGACCCTTGACTAACACTTTTGTGCCATCAATATTTACTTGCACCTTAGCCGGAATTGTAATTGGAAGTTTACCAATTCGAGACATAACTTTTAGTCCTTTGTGCTTTGTGCTTTGTTTGTTGTCTGTTGTCTTTTACGAATGACAAATGACTAATGACTACCAAACGTAGCACAGTACTTCACCACCCAAGTTTTGACGCCGTGCTTCTCGGTCAGTCATAATGCCACTTGATGTAGAAATAATGGCAATACCGATACCACCTAGTACTCTTGGTAGTTCTTTTTTATTGGAGTAAACACGCAAACCTGGTTTACTCACCCGCTTAAGGGTGGTGATCAGGGGTTGGCGATTTTTACCCTTGTATTTCAAGGCAATCACCAAATTGCGCCCAATTCCTTCTCCTGCATCTTCAAACTCACCAATAAAACCTTCTTCGCGCAGCACTTTTGCGATGCTACGAGTCATTTTAGTGGATGGCACTTGTGTTGTTTGATGCCGCGCCATATTGGCATTGCGGATGCGCGTGAGCATATCTGCAATTGTGTCGTTAACCGCCATCGTTTCCTCTTTAGATGAACTTATTGATCCCGAAAGGGCATTCCCATTTCTTTAAGTAAGGCGCGACCCTCTTCGTCAGTCTTTGCTGTAGTGATAATGGAAATATCCATACCACGAATTTGGTCAATGCTGTCATACTCAATTTCTGGGAAAATGAGTTGCTCTCTGACACCTAGAGTATAATTACCGCGACCATCAAAGCTTTTAGGACTAATACCGCGAAAGTCCCGGATTCTTGGTAGTGCTAAACTAATGAGACGATCGAGAAAGGCATACATTCTTTCACTTCTTAAGGTGACCATAATACCAACTGGCATACCTTGACGAATTTTGAAGCCCGCGATCGCTTTTTTAGCCCGTGTCACGACTGGTTTTTGACCAGTAATTGTGGCAATCTCGGTCAAAGACGCTTCCAACGCTTTCGCATTTTGAGATGCTTCCCCCAAACCCCGGTTAACAGTCACTTTTTCCAACTTCGGCACTTGATGAATGTTGGTGTACTGAAACTGTTGCATCAGTTTCGGGACAATTGTTTCTTGGTATAAAGTTTTCAGTCTTGTGCTTGCCATAGTTTTTGTTCTTTTTATCCCTGGTCTTGGTCAGGGATTATTGTCCTTACTGTTTGTCTATTGTCTTTTGTTTTTTTACTAATGACCAATGACTTTCCGGGTTGGTTAGACGCGGCTATGTTAATCTACCGGAATCTACCGGAAGCCAGTCTCTAGGCATCTACAAGTCAGAAAACTGTAGCCTAGCACTTGCTTTTATATGCCGACAGGCCCCCTTTCGATCACTGACTCATTATTTATCTATGATTTCGCCAGTTTTCTTAAGCATTCTAACTTTCTTACCTTCTGCAGTGAAAGTGTAGGAGATGCGACTGGCAACATTTTGCTTGGTGGAATAGAGCATAACGTTGGAACTGTGGATTGGGTATTCCTGAGTCACAATACGCCCAGATTCACCTTCTTGCTGAGGTTTGACGTGCTTCGTTTTTATATTTACACCTTTAACAAGCACTTTACTTTCTTGGGGAATTGCTTTGATAATTTCTCCAACTTTGCCTTTATCTTTCCCGGCAATAACTTGCACCGTATCCCCAGTTTTTACGTGCATTTTGAAAAATCTAGGTTGATCCTTCTTTTTATTTGCCATTACAGCACCTCCGGAGCCAGAGAAACAATTTTAGTAAAGTTTTTCTCACGCAGTTCTCGTGCGACTGGTCCGAAAACCCGTGTTCCTCTGGGGTTACCATCTTTGTTGATAATAACTGCAGCATTATCGTCAA
Organism: Brasilonema sennae CENA114; assembly: GCF_006968745.1. Classification (NCBI taxonomy): domain Bacteria; kingdom Bacillati; phylum Cyanobacteriota; class Cyanophyceae; order Nostocales; family Scytonemataceae; genus Brasilonema; species Brasilonema sennae. The sequence goes on from NZ_CP030118.1 coordinate 3,465,989, forward strand.
AACGAATACTCATACCGCTATCTCGATGGGTATTATGACGGGTGCGGACTATGACTGCTTCTACAACATCAGACTTTTTCACAGCCATGTTCGGCTGAGCGTCTTTAACGACGGCGATGATCCGATCGCCTATGAAGCCGTAACGGCGGTTACCTGCTCCCAATACGCGGATGCACATAAGTTTACGGGCACCGCTATTATCTGCAACATTAAGGTAAGTTTGGGGCTGAATCACGATCGTTTTTCCTTTTTATTTTTTACTACTTAATAACTATATGGTTTAGCTATTTTTGGTAGTCAGGATTTCTGTGACTTTCCAGCGCTTAGTTTTACTCAGGGGTCGCGTTTCCTGAATGCGAACGCGATCGCCTATTTTGCACTGATTTTCTTCATCGTGCACCTTATAGCGCTGGGTTTTCACGACTATTTTGCCGTATTTCGGATGAGGAGCGCGGTTTTCGATGGCGACTACCACCGTTTTTTGCATTTTGTCGCTTACGACTAAGCCTACTCGTTCTTTTACTGCCATAATCTTCTAATTTGATTCTTTAGCTTGTTGACTTGAGGAAGCGCGTTTGCGTTCTCCTTCTACAGTCATTAGTTGGGCCAGACGGTGGCGAGCGTGTCTAAACAGATGAGGTTTGTCTAGCTGTCTAGTTGCTTGTTGCAAGCGCAATTGAAAGAGTTCTTTTTTAACAGCGACAATCTCCTGCCCCAGTTGTTCGTCACTGAATTCTCTTGCTTCTGAAATTTTGGGAAGAGGCATAACCTACACCTGTTGTTGCTCTTGTGAGCGTGAAATGAACTTAGTTTTGATGGGTAATTTGAAAGCAGCCAAGCGCATTGCTTCGCGAGCAATTTCTTCGGAAACGCCTGCAATTTCAAATAGAATTCGTCCTGGTTTTACGACTGCTACCCAGAACTCAGGTGAACCTTTACCAGAACCCATTCGGGTTTCTGCAGGACGCATAGTCACTGGTTTATCAGGAAAAATCCGAATCCAGATTTTTCCACCCCGGCGGATGTAACGAGTCATTGCCCGACGAGAAGCCTCTATTTGACGAGAGGTAATCCAAGCAGGTTCCAACGCTTGCAAACCAAAATCCCCAAAGTTCAGGTCGCTACCCCGATGGGCTAGACCGTTCATTCGTCCGCGTTGTTGTTTGCGGAATTTTGTTCTTCTTGGACTTAACATGATGTGTCAAAAGTTAAAAGTCAAAACTGAAGGTAATAAGTCAAATGCTATGGACTAATAACTTATGACTATCCTTCATTTGAGCGGTCTTCAAATTGCTGACGACGGCGTTGTTGACGGCGAGATGAAGGGCGATCGCGGTCGCCACGGTCACGATCACCACGGTCACGATCACCGCGATTCGTTGGTGGCAGAGGAGTTGGTTCCTGTCCAGGAATAATTTCTCCTTTAAACACCCACACTTTAATGCCGAGAATTCCGTAAACAGTTTTTGCTGTACAGTACGCGTAATCAATGTCAGCTCGTAACGTGTGTAAAGGTACTCGACCTTCACGAGTCCACTCTGTCCGCGCGATTTCTGCGCCGTTGAGCCGTCCACTGACTTGAATTTTGATTCCTTGTATCCCAGCCCGTTGTGCACGTTGAATGGCTTGCCGTACGACCCGCCGGAAGGAAACGCGGCGTTCCAGTTGTTGAGCGATATATTCAGAAATGAGGTAAGCATCGGCATCAACTCGTTGGACTTCAACAACGTTGATGCGAATTTGGCGATTGCTTCCCAATAATTGCTGGAGACCAGTACGTAGAGATTCAATCCCTTGTCCGCCTCGACCTACGACAACGCCGGGTCGAGCTGTACGTACCTCTAAATCAATTTGATCTGCTTTACGGTCAATCCGTACCTCAGATATTCCAGCGTTGTTTTGTGCGTATCTACCCAGTTTTTGTTCTATATACTCACGAAGTTTGTGGTCTTCTTGTAGAAGTTCTGGATAGCGGCTAGGGTCAGCAAACCACTGGGATTGATGCTCTTGGGTGACTCCCAAGCGAAAACCTACTGGATGTATCTTCTGTCCCACAAATGCTTCCTCTAAACAAAAATTCTTCTCGTGTACCTGTACGCTATTTTTTCTTTATTTAGCTGCGGCAGCATCAGCAGCGACAGCCACAGTAATATGACACGTCGGCTTGCGAATTTGGTAAGCACGACCTTGCGCCCTTGGTTGGAACCGTTTGAGCACAGGACCTTGATCCGCTTGAGCTTTAGTAATCACAAGCTCTGCTCTGTCCAGCCCAGCGTTGTGTTCAGCATTGGCTGCAGCGCTTCTGAGAACCTTCAATACTGGCTCGCAGGAGCGATAGGGCATGAATTCTAGGATAATCAGCGCTTCTCGATATGAACGTCCTCGAATTTGGTCAAGTACGCGACGCACTTTATAAGGAGACATACGTACATAACGGGCGATCGCTTTTACTTCTGTCGTATCTGTTGCCATAGTTTTCTCCGTCCGTTTGAGTAATTAGTCATCTACTAAGCTACTAGTAACTAATAACTGATAACTATCTACCTGATTTTTTGTCACTTCTGGCGTGACCCTTATAAGTGCGCGTGGGGGCGAACTCACCCAGTTTATGTCCTACCATCTGGTCACTGATAAAAATCGGGACGTGTTGGCGTCCGTTATGAACTGCGATGGTATGACCTACCATGAGGGGCAAAATTGTCGAAGCCCGTGACCAAGTTTTAATAACTTCCTTTTTATTGGCGTCATTTAGCCTTTCAATTTTTGTGAGAAGATGATCGGCAACAAAAGGACCTTTTTTTAGTGAGCGACCCATAGTTGGATTTTGGATTTTAGATTTTGGATTTTCTATTTAGAATTTTGAATTTATCAATTGTAGATTTAGGATTTTGGATTATCTTTATCATCTAAAATCCTAAATCTAAAATCTAAAATTCTATGACTCACGACCGCCACGACCGCGCTTAGAAGATTTGCGGCGACGGCGCACAATAAACTTGCTACTGGCTTTCTTGGGTTTGCGTGTTTTCAGACCCAAAGCAGGTTTACCCCAAGGTGTAACAGGTCCAGATCTACCGATTGGGGCCCTACCTTCACCACCACCGTGTGGGTGGTCAACTGGGTTCATCACACTACCTCTAACTTGAGGACGGCGACCTTTCCAGCGAGTTCTACCTGCTTTACCTGCGCTCAGGTTTCTGGCGTCCAGATTACCAACTTGTCCTATAGTGGCATAGCACTCGCGACGGATCATCCGGACTTCTCCAGAAGGCAACTTGAGTGTTACGTAGCTACCTTCTTTTGCCACAACTTGAGCAGTCGCACCAGCTGAGCGAACAATTTGACCGCCCTTACCAGGTTTCAATTCCACGTTGTGAACGCTGGTTCCCAAAGGAACGTTAGACAAAGGTAAAGCATTGCCATTTTCAATAGGAGAATCAGGACCGGCGATAATTGTTGTCCCTACTTTTAAACCGTTGGGTTGAATAATGTAACGCTTTTCGCCGTCTTCGTATTCCACAAGGGCAATCCGCGCGTTGCGGTTGGGGTCGTATTCAATAGCTGTCACTTTGGCGGGAATACCACGCTTATCTCTTTTAAAGTCGATAATGCGATAGAGACGTTTGTGTCCACCACCTCTGTGGCGAACAGTAATCCGTCCTTGATTATTTCTACCTTTGGCGCGATGCTTCGATACGGTAAGCGATTTTTCTGGCTCGGTTTTAGTTATTTCTGAGAAGTCAGAAATCGTAACTTGGCGAGTACTGGGGGTGTAAGGGCGATAAGAACGAGTACCCATTTTTTTAAACCTCTGGGAATAGAACTTGTCTAATCTTATCTACATCCCCAGACGCCACTGTAACAATGGCTTTCTTATATTGGGGCTTGTAACCAAGAAATTTTCCAACACGCTTTTTTTTGCGTGGTGGTCTTGCGGTGTTGACTTTTTCAACTTTTACTTCAAATAAATCTTCAATCGCCGCTCTGATTTGTGGCTTTGTTGCTTTTGGAGTTACTTCAAAAGTGTATTTGTTTTGCTCCATGAGTACAGTCGCTTTTTCAGTTAGTATTGGGCGACGCACAAGGTCAGGAAGGTTCCGGGGGTCAAATCTAGTCACTGTAGACCTCCTGAATTTTTTCTAAGGCTGATGCTGTAACAACAATCTTGTCGGCGTGCAGCAAATCGTAAACATTTAACTGGTCAGATCCAAGCAGTTTTAGATTTGCGACGTTACGAGCTGATAAAAAGACGTTGTCTGTACGTTCAGACAAAATTAATAAGGTTTTGTTTTCTGGTTCTGAACCCCAACGGGCGATCGCTCCCACTAATTCTTTAGTCTTGGGACGCTGCATTTCCTCGCTAAATTCTTCCACCACAATCAAATCGTCAATTCGACTGGCAAAAGCTGTTCGCAAAGCTAAACGCCGCTCTTTGCGGTTCATCTTGAGGTTATACTCTCGCGGTTTTGGTCCAAATATGACACCACCACCACGCCACAACGGTGAACGAATAGAACCAGCACGCGCACGACCAGTCCCTTTTTGCCGCCAGGGTTTGCGACCGCCACCTCTGACTTCAGAACGGGTTTTGGTACTAGCTGTTCCTTGACGAGCATTGGTCATTTGTCTTACCAAAGCTCGATGCACGACATGAGATGCCGTTTCTTCTTTGGCAACCTTGAAGTCGAACGTTTTTTGTCCGACTTGTTCTCCTTGCCAATTTTTGACTACACACTCAAACATTTTTTATCCTTAGTCCTTAGTCATTGGTAATTAGTCATTAGCAGACAGTGCAACGCTTCTTTTGCGTTGAGTGCATCTGCCCTTCATTGGTCATTAGTCATTTGTACAGGGGGACAAAAATAACTAGAGTTAAATGACTCATGAGTTATGACTTTTTACCAACTACTTTTGCTGGGACAATATCTACTAAGTTACCTGGCTTACCAGGAACACTTCCCTTGATAAGTATTAAGTTACGTTCTGGATCTACTCGTACCACAGTCAGTTGGCGGATTGTGACGCGGGTACCACCCAAACGTCCTGCCATCCGCTTACCTGGATAAACACGACCGGGAGTTGTACCAGCACCAATTGAACCTGGTGCTCTATGGTTCTTAGATCCGTGCGACATCGGTCCTCGACCGAAGTTGTTACGTTTCTGGTTACCTGCAAAACCGCGACCAATACTTGTACCGATCACATCTACGGTTTGACCTGCACTAAAAATATCCGCTTTAATTTGTTGACCTAGAGTATATTCACTCTCGCTATTATCTATGCGATACTCCTGCAAATGACGCAATGCTGGGGCTGATGATTTGGCAAGATGCCCCAACAATGGTTTATTCAGCGCCTTTGGCTTAACCTCGCCATAACCTACTTGGATGGCGGAGTAACCGTCGGTCTGTTTTGTTTTAACCTGGGTAATGGTGCATGGTCCCGCCTGAATGACGGTCACAGGAATCGCAACTCCTGCCTCGTCAAATACTTGGGTCATACCCAGTTTGGTGCCGATAATACCTACAGACACAGTTACTGGACTCCTTACTTATTTTCTTTTTGTTGCCATCAGATCTTTTAGGACAAAGCTTGTGAACGCCCTTCAGGACGATTTCCCCTTTTTTGGACAGACCTATTGATGTCGAACTGCTTAGGTAATCACAGTTGCAACTTCTTTGAGTCTTCACCAAGAGTCCATAGTATTTGATGAATTTATTTACCTTGTATTCGTCACCAGAACAGTCAAAAGCCTTTCCTTTTGATCAGGAAAAACTCTTGAACCTTGTGCAAGGCTTTTGTTGCTTTACACTTTGTGCTGCAATGCTTTTATCAAAAGCGATTGATCTAGCACATTCTGCGTTGTAGTAGGACTTAGGCAGCAACCTGCCCAGTATCCGTTGGCTGAGATTTATACAATCCTACAAACCAACATGACTGCTCAACTCCTACTTCAGTAACCACCTCAAACAGTCATTTTAACTACTATTTAAGATTTTACCTCATTATTTTGAGGTTCAGGAGTGAATGCAGTTTCTTCTTAAGGTTGGCATTTATTTCTTACCAACCACTCCTAATTTGTTTTTGCAGTTTTTCTAGTCTACCAGTCTTTTATCAATTTTTACTAGTTTCTTCCATGTGGAACTTAGCAATCAACTTTTCATGCTAACACTAGTTACAATTAGCAGTCAGACTGTAACTTAATTTTAATAGATGGTAACGATCCAATAATATAACTCATCTGCTAATATTTGTCTAGGAAATTTTCAAGTCTTTTTGGCGACAGTTTCTAGAATTATTTTGCGAGACTTATTAAACGTAGCAGATTCTCGAACTGAACAGTCAATAATAGAGATATCGAAGTGGGATAGAACAAAAATCAATTTATGGCACTAATTACCACTGGCAACGCTTTAATTCGGGATCTGGAGAAATTTGGCGCACTTGGTGTTTACGTACCTCTAGAAGGAGGTTTTGAAGGTCGGTACAGACGCCGACTGCGTGCAGCAGGATATGCCACTTTGGATCTGAGTGCAAAGGGATTAGGCGATGTAGCTGCCTATCTCACAACAGTTCATGGTGTTAGACCTCCTCATCTTGGGAAAAAAAGTACTAGCACTGGTGCGGCAGTAGGTTATGTTTACTATGTACCGCCGATTGTTAGCTCTCAACTCGAACAGCTCCCACCCAAATCAAAGGGGTTGGTGTTGTGGATTATTGAAGGGCAAATTCTTTCCAATCAGGAAATTGAGTTCTTAACGACCTTACCCAGCTTGGAACCACGAGTGAAAGTGGTGATTGAAAGGGGTGGCGATCGCGCCTTCCGTTGGACGCCTTTACAAAAGACCCTTCTAGCTAGTTAGGACGAAGCAACAGAGGACAGGGAAAAACTATCTCTGTCCCCTGCCAACTACTAATCCTGTTGATGAGAAAAAACGTAAGCACCCCATAGAGAAAGGGCGATCGCCATCACAAGTAAAATTGGCAAGCAATACCAAGGAAACTGAGACAATGGCAAACAAGCTGCAGCACGTAGTCCGATGCTGGCGTAAGTCAGGGGTAACAAGTAAACTACGAATTTTAAGGCTGTGGGTAATGTAGCTGGATCAAAAAACGTTGCTCCTAAGAACGACATCGGGATAATAATAAAGTTGTTATAGAGTCCCACGGATTCAAGAGATTTCACATTTAACCCTACAATCACTCCCAAACCAGCAAAAACTGCACAACTTAATACCAATATCAGCAGAAACAATGGATTGAGGAAATTCCAGTTTCTTGTAAAAACCAGCGCTACTAAAATAACACCCAGTGAAGTCATCAACCCTCGCATCACTCCCGCCAGCATTTTTCCTATATGCAGCGCGAGGGGATGCACAGGGACGAGTAACAATTCCTCGAAATTTTTGGTAAAAAGTCTATCTCCGCAGATGGAAAAAGTCGTCCCGACAAAGCTGACTGTCATAGATGACAGTGCTACCATTCCTGGCAAAATAAATTCTAAATAGTTATTATAGTCACCACTGAGTCCTGAGCCAGGTTTGATGGAGCTACCCAAACCAAAGCCAAAAGCTAAAATGTATATCAGTGGAGATATTAATCCTGAAGAAATAATTTGTACAAGCTTTGTACGCAATTCTAGCCAATCTCCCCAGAAGATAGTGAAACTATCCGCTATGAGAGTTTGAAATTCTGAAAATTTGAAATTCTTGCCAAATGGCAGTGAACGTGACCTTACCACTTTCTTTATACTTAATGTATTAATTTTTTCTTAATTTTTAAGTTAACATTTCTTGACACCTTTATAACCTTTGGTAGTAAAAAGTTTTCGTGTGCACAAAAGAAAATTAAAAACAAAAAATCCCTCAAATGAAACCTGAATGTTTAGCGAGTTTGCTGAATTAGCCTGGTGGTAGGAACATCAAAGAAAAAGTTTCAGACAATGAGACTCAAGAATCGGCATACTGAAATAAGGGGAGCTATTGAATGCACTCCCTACTGTCCAAAGCGTAAAGTTGATTAAGCGACAATGAGACGAAAATCTACTGGTAGAACAGCTACCACTCCTAAACCTTCTATCTTCCAGTCTCCGATGTTTAATTTCACCACGATGGCAATCTTGGGAGGGGTGTTTGTATTGGGTATTGGGATTGGTATTGCTTTTAGCTCCACGGCTACGTTTAGTCCAGATAACGTAGCTAGCCGAGAATTTATTGATACCAAAGCACCGAATGCTGATATTTGCGTGCAGTATGGAGCCAGCGCTATGGTGATGGATACCAGACTGTTTGTGACTCTCAACCCTTTTAAAGTCTACGTTGGTCAGCCCAGTATGCGTCCTGGATGTGTTCTGCGTTCGAGTAACATGACAATTTTAGAACAAAAGAAGCTGATAACATCAGAGCAGCTCAGAGAATGCAAAAATCGTTTGAACAACTTTGCCTATGCGGGTGACTTGAACGGTGATAAACCTGACATTAGCTGCACTTACGAGAACGATGATGCGAAAAACTTCTTCATTAACCAACCAGGAGCAACAGCTCCAGGAATCGAAACTCAAAGATTCTAGAAAACAACGAAGACAAGAAAAGGAAGAAAAAAGAATTACTTTGTTCTTTCTTTTCTCGTTCTTCTTTACTTTTGTGTGCTTTTTATCTTGAAGAGTTGGGAAAGGGTTCACCAAACTCAATCACTTTAGAATTAGGATAACTGCGTGAACCAGTGGGGAGATTTGGGACTGGAAAATTCGACGTACCCAAAGAAGGAGCGTTATTGTTCGGATAACTACTGCCTTGACGTGGAAAAGAGGGCGGGCTAAAAGCAGAACCAGGGAGTTGAGAGGAATTGTTCGGCGCGAGAGGCGGTACTTGGACAGATGGCGCTTGTGGAAAGTTATTTGTTGTAGGTTGGGTTGTTAATGGTGGCGGTACCCTAAAATCGGGTACTTGTTGTTGATTATAGGTAGTTGATGGTGGGTTGCCAGGAACTTGTGGAAGATCATTATATGTCGCAGGTGGTAAGTTGCTTGGAGGTTGCGGAGAATTGTAAACACCCAGTGGTGAGTTACTAAACGGCTGTGGGGAATTATTGTATCCGCTAGGTGCTAAGTTGCTTGGTGGTTGTGGGGGAGTATAGATACCCGGTGTTTTGCTTGGTAGCGGTGGGGAAATAGTTGTAGATGAAAAATTCCCAGGTAAAGAGGTACCGTTACTGGTGAGCGAAGGACGTAAAACCCAACGGGTGGGGTTTTCTCTAGAAACGGGTTGCAGTTGCATTTGATTTGGATTCATGAAAATTCCTGGAGCTAAATCCATAACAATACGAGTCACATCTGCGTTGAGTTGAGAAACGCGAATGCTTCGGATGGCTCCATAGAAATTTTGTTTGGTAGGAATTCTACCTAATTTAGTACCAGGCAAATCTATAACAATGCGTGACGGTTGGGCAAGGTAAAAGTATCGAGGTTGTGCAGCTGCTGAGAGGGAAATTTCTAGTTGTGATCCTTCTGGGTAAAAACGCCAATCCTCAAGCCTCGCTAATGGGGCTACGCTATTACTATTGCCCACATCAAAGCTATAGACACTAGGGGGTTTACTGTAAAGCACCCCTGTACACAAAGCAAACAAACTAACGCGAAACAGATACTTGCAAAATAAGAAAAACTGTTTATTCTTTAATTGCTTGTTCATACTCCTCATGACTCCACAAAGTCTATCCATAATTGTCATAGACAATTGTTTTTTTTACTACCTGCTTTTTGTAAAGGTGTCAAATTGTAGTATGAGCAGCAAATGTGGGGTTATAGCTGTTGCCAGCTAAATGAGGACATGAACTAATGAGAAAATACGGACATCATGAGATTTTCAACCCTGTTAAGCGTTAAGCGTTCACTGTTCCCTGCTATATGTCCTAATAGAGTTGGCGACTGCTATACAACCTGTCCTGCTTGGAGTACAGGAAGCAAACAAGTTTCCAGCCAAGTTTCAAATATTGTTCGATTACATGCACCCTCAACAGTAAAGGGAGCTATGAGCTTTTGGTTACATAGCGCGGCAATCATGTTAACCCGCCCAGAGCGTCGGCCTGACTTAAGTGCATGGAAGCGCTCCCCTTTTTCATTCCAACCATAATCATACTCGTCTCGACTATCCATACCAGACTCATCTAAGTACACGAGCTGATCTGGGGGTAATGTAGACAACTGATCTATGAACGCCTGTCGTTTGGCTTCATCCCGCTCACGGTAGCCATAGGTCTTTTTTTTCGAGTAAAGCCAATTTTCTTCAAAGCCCGTGAGATTGTGCGTTAAGCGCAGCTCTGCCGTAGGCAATCGCTGATGTCACTGTCCCACAGTTGCGCCATCTCCACCTGGGTTTTATCTCCATGAGTCTTGGCAAACGCCCGAAACTGCTCCCAGTCTGTGATTTTGTGGTTATTACCGGGGGGGCGGTTGGGCAATGCTTGAACATCTCCTGTTTCAGCTTTGCGCTGCAACCACAGGTTGATAGTGTTGCGGCTGATATTGAACAGTTCACTCGCTTCGCGTTTCTTGAGTCCATCTAACTCGATGCCTTGGATCACTTTCTGACGGAAGTCGTAACTATAGGGTTTAGCCATGGCTGAGCAGACGATAGCAGGTCACGATAACACCTTTAGTTTATGTCCTAACTGCCTTGGCGGTTGCTATAGCATCATGGGCTTTGCCTAAAAGCTTGTAAGCGGCTTGACGAAATTCTTGAAGTTTGACAAGTTTCATATTGGCAGGTGAGAGTTGGTGGTTCTTCTCTCATCTTCTGCCCAAGGGGGTCTGTGTTAATCACAGACTGCCTTTCCCAAAATTTTATACCAACAACACATGCTTTCCTTTGTTTACCGATCGCCTGCCTTTAGTCTAAACTCCAGTATGAAGATACATAGAAATAACCTCACCGCCTACCACTTTTTTGTGCCTCATTTATATTTTGGACGGATTTATAGAAATGCTATTACTCCCTTAGATGCAAGATCTGAGGATCGATAATCTTGCACCTAAGGGAGTAGGGGGTGTTCAATGGAAAGCATCCCAATTTTGCAAAAAACGCTATTGGGAGCATCTTGCTCCCTAATTTATAACTGAAGCAGGCATCTTGCCCACACTACAAAATAAGATAATTTTACACCTTTGGGATGCTCCCGTTCAATGATTCTTTGGCTCCTCAGATTTTTCTTTCGTTTTTTGTGGGATTGCTGTTAATCCAATGGTTTTGGAATTATCACTGACATTGATTTTGCCTATTAAATCTCCTTTCTTTACCAACTGAATTTGTAGTTTGACTGGGATAAGGTTTGTTTGTTTTGGAACATTTGGAGTATTACATAGAATGTGCTTTTGAATTGTTCCAGATAAATTCAATTGTTGATTTTTAATTTTACCCATAAGTGAAGATTTTTTAGACACTTTTGAAGTTTTTATGGAGTTGTCTGGCACTAATAAACCATTTAAGTAAATTCCTGATTGCTGAAGATTTAAGAGCAAAAAACCCGATTTATCACAGATGGGTAATTTTTCACTCAACATGAGGCGATAGTTGCTGTCAATCTCAAGCGGTGCTTTTAGACTACTTTCTCCATAAGCAGTTACTACTTTAAACAAAAGCAGTACTGAACTTATTGCCACAGCGTAGAAAGTCAAAGATTTAAGATTGAAATGACTCATGGTTCTGAAGATAAAGGGTGATAGAAAACAAAGGAGAATAATGAATCCTGAATGATGTCAGAAGAAACGTTATATTTTTTCTATTAATCATTCAGAATTCACTATTGAGCTAATTGATGATCTCTAATTTATCGTTAGCAAGAATGGAAGTAATATGAGAACTAATTTGACTGTGGCGACGAGTAATCAGTAGTGAGGAGCGACACTCAATAGCTAGTTGATCTGTGTATCTTCCCAGGGTTTGACGTTCGATACCCCAAGCGCGACTCGTACCAGCAATAGTCAGATCAACTGCTTCAGAGGCTGCGACTACAGCTTGAATAGGCTCTATAGCTTCCACTATTTTGATGTCAATGCGATCGCGTACACTTTGAGGCAATTGCTCCATCACGTTGTGAAGCTCGTAACTCAGTTCATTTCTGACTTGATTCTCTGCTACAACCTGTAAAACCTGTAATCGGCAGGTATCACGATTTATTAGCAGTCTCAAAGCCAGTATCATTGCTAAATCGTCATGAATGTTTGCAGAATAAGGAACCAACAACCTTTCTAAACGCTCTTGTCCTCGATCTATAAACACCGCTACATCTACTGGTGCATTGGTGAGAATTTGACCAACTCGTCCACCTAAGCGATTCTTACTAAAAGCTGGACGATGCCATCCTACTAAAATTAAGTTAGCTTGCTCAAGTAAGGCAATCCGTGCTGTTTCTCGTGCAACATTGCTCGATGTGCAAACAATAGGATGCATATAGGAGCGTGCTTCTGATGGTTCTAGACGTGAAATCAATTCTTCTAGCTGTTGGCGACGCTGTGTAATAACTCGATCTGCTTCTTGTGGAGTACTTTCAAAGCCATAGTCTTCTTGCAGTTCAATCAAACTGAGTGGGTAAACAACGGCAGGTTGTCGATAGTTGATTGCGATCGCAACAGCCAACTCCATCAAACCTTTTTGGCTGTTGGGATTTGCGACTGGAACCAAAATTCCGTAAGGACGATTGTAAAAATCTTCACCACCAGAGGTGCTTGTTTCTTTTTCTTCTGGTTCTTGCTCAACCACATCCAACTTGATCAGCTTTTTCGGATAAGTCAGCTCTAACAGTGGCGAAGTCATAAATGTTGTGACTAGTGCCATTATCACCAACATGGTAAATAGTAGCGGCGAAATGACTCCAAGACTCAGACCAATATTTAGCACTATCAGCTCAGTTAAGCCGCGAGTATTCATCAACCAACCTAGTGCTGAGGCTTCTCGCTTATCTATACCACTGACACGCGCTGCTACATAAGTTCCGACGTATTTACCTATGATTGCCACTGCGAGCACAGCTAAGCATAGTGCCCATAATTCTGGTTTATTCAGCAAACCAATTTCCGTCCGCAAACCACTATAAGCAAAGAACACTGGTAGCAGAAATATCAGCACAAAATCTTCGGTTTTTATTGCTAATTCCCGCACTAAACCTGCATTCTTTGGCATGGCTGCTCCTAGTAAAAATGCCCCAAATATGAGGTGAATACCAATCAGTTCAGTTATTAGGGCAGAAGCAACCACTCCCATGTAAATCAAAGCTAGAACTAATTGGCTGAGGCGTCCAGTCCGACGGTAGTAGTTGGCAAGGCGTTTCAAGAAAATTCGCCCTACTGTCATCATGAAGCCGATGTAGATCAGGGAGTATAAAATCGTGGGAATAGCTTTGACAAAACTACCAGTATGTGCAACAGCAATAGCCACTGCTAACAAACACCAAGCAGTGACGTCATCTACTGCAGCACAAGTCAGCGCCAAAGTTCCCAAACGTGTTTTTTGCAAATTGTTCTCAGTAATAATCCGTGCTAATACTGGAAAAGCAGTAATCGACATTGCTGCTCCCAGAAACAGTGCGAAGGCGGTAAACGACACACTAGCATTGGATACTAGAGGATACAGCAGAACTGCTAGCAGCGTTCCTAATGAAAACGGTACTAAAATACTGACGTGAGAAGTTAAGATTGCTACCTCTAAATTGCCGCTGAGGTATTTCGGGTTTAACTCTAACCCAATCAAAAACATGAAGAAAATTAACCCTACCTGAGACAACACATTCAGGAAGGGAATTGTTTCGGGTGGAAATAAGGTAGATGCTAATCCTGGAGCAACCAAACCAAAAAGAGATGGTCCGAGCATTATCCCAGCAACAATCTCTCCAATGACTAATGGTTGGTTAATCCACCGGAAGGCGAGTCCTACTAGGCGTGACAGTCCGATAACAATTAGCACTTCAACGAGAACGAGAATAACTGTCTGCATGTTTTCCTCACAATCGACTATCCAGTGGTCTAAAGATGATTCTTTATAACCCTTTAATATGTCAAGTCAACGTTATCTAGTTTACTTATAGTAATTCGTGGTGTTAATTGTTGTTAACAAGCGCCGTTATAGCTTGCAAAGCCCGTTATGGATCAGTATGCATTACCTATTTCTATCAAATGTCTAATGAACCAAGTAACAAAGTGGCATACGCTTTGCGTAAGTATCAGATATGAGCATGAAGGTTGACTAAGGACAGGGCTAGAAAAGCTTAAATAAGCCAAAAAGAAAGAAAAACTATGGGATTAAGCGAACGCGTTAACCGAGTCATAAAAGCAAACTTGAATGATATTGCAGGCAATTTCAACCGGATAGAAGGAGAAATGTTTATTGCTGGAGGAGGTGTACTCAGATCTTGCACCTTTCCGTATAACCCTGGGTTTAGTTAAAAGCAGTGCAATAAAGCTACAGTCTTTTTCTTGGCTTTTATAGGTTAAATAAGGATTTTAGGGTTGTTACTGTGTGTCAAAACAACATCATTTTTTATTGGTGCAAGATGTGAGTGTAGCGGGTGCGGGAATTTCTGCTATGGTTGGGAACATGGGTCTAGCTGGTATAGGCACAGCCGTGGGAATTTATGCCCCTCATTTGATAACTGCGGGGACGGTTGCTGGAGCTACTGCTTATGGACTCAAAAAAGGAGTGGAAAATCAAGACCCTTTGGCTGTAGGTGCAGCAGCACTTCGCTCAGCTGGCGGTGCGGGTATTTATGCAACAATCGGAAATATGGGATTAGTTGTGGTTGCAGCGGGTTTTAGTATAGGCATGGCTCATGTCGTGACTACAGGCGCAGTGGTTGGACTTGGGGTTTACGGTTTATCGAAAGTTCTGGACAAATCCGACACTCTTTACAAAATAAGACCCAGCATACAGCAAAGCATTGACAGCGCTACAGCAAACCTTAAGCAATTGGAATTACAGTACAAGCAAGCTGAAGATGAAATCCAAGCATGGCATCAAGTCGCTGTGGTAGCTTTGAAAAAAGAACGTTTGGATTTGGCTCGTGAGGCTTTGAATCGGAAGTACATTTATCAAGAAACTGGCTTAAGTCTGAAAAATCAGATTGATCAGCTCCTCAGAGTTATTAACAGTCTGAATAATGATTTGATGGTGATCGAACGAGCGATCGCTTGGCTGCTGTGCGAAGCGCAGATCGCCCCATAGAAGTGCGTTTTCTGACAATCGCTTCTTTTGCTTAAGTTAATCGCTGCGTCCAACTAAGTTGGAAGTGACCTCAACTAATATTGCTGGATCTACTGGTTTTGAAATATGTTGTTGAAAACCTGCTGAAATTGCCTGCTGATAATCAATTTCCCCGGCATATGCCGTGAGGGCGATTGCCGGAATTTGCCCACCTTGCTCTGGTGGCAGAGTTCTCACTTGACGCATGAGTGTGTAGCCATCCATCTCTGGCATGCCAATGTCGCTGAGCAGCATCTGCTTGGCGGAAGTATTCAAACACATGGGGGAGAAAGTCCGGGTGAATGCCTTTACCCGTATCGCTGACGGTGATTTGGGCACAAGATCCAACGCGCTGCAATCGGATGTCTACTGGTCCGCCGACATCGGTGAACTTGACTGCGTTTGAAAGCTGACCAGGAGTGCGATCGCATCAGCATTGCAATCTCGCTGTCGCCGATAAATATGTCTTGCGGAACAGTTGCCTTCACGTCAACAAGGGGTGCAGATACTTTTGATTTTGAATAGCGCTCGAACGATACTACGTGGGATAGTAGGGATTAAATCTACCATATGTAACAGTCCTTCTTACATCTACCCAAAGGTACAGGAGTTTAAGCCAGTGGATGAGATTGTAAGCTAATCGGCATTTAAGTTGCATAATAAAAAGGTAAAGTAACCTAAAAGTAACTATGCCACCACCAGCAAGGAACTTTTTAACGCCGGAACAAGTTACTCAGCTACAACAAGCTCTAAAAGAGAGTGAATTACCGCACGTTAGAGAAAGAATTTTAATTATTCTGCTCCAAAATGATGGGAGAACACAACAAGAAATTGCTAATTTTTTAGGTTGTTCGCTTAGAACAGTAGCATATTGGTGTATGCACGGAGACCCAGATAATCTAGAAACATTACATAATAAAAGAGAGTACGAGCATTACTGGAAAGCGACTCCTGAATACATTGAACTATTATTAAAAACAGTTGATAAAGAACCATCAGATTTGGGTTACGAATTTGGAAGATGGACAGCAGAAAGATTAGCCACATATTTAAGTGAGCAAACTGGGATTGAATTAAGTAGCTCGCAAGTGAGGAGGATATTAAAGCAAAAAAAGTATAGTTATATTTGGGCTAAATATGACTTAGAAGATAAACAAAATCCAGTAGAGAGAGCAAAGTTTAAAGAAAAACTTGTTCAATATTTATCAATAGCACGAGAACAACCAGAGCGTTTACAGGTATGGTTTTGGGATGAAAGTGGTTTTAGTTTACGTGTGATTCGACGTCAGAATTGGGGTAAGAAAGGAAAACGTAAAAATCTTCCCGGTCAACGGCGGCATGGTCGTCTTAATGTGATGGGAGCAATAAGAGAAGCAGATCGTAAGCGGGTATGTTTTTTTATTAAAAAAGGTAATGCAGATATTTTTTATGAGCAATTACAACACTTAAATGAGTTGATCAAACAAGAGTGGGTAAACAAAGGAAACCGCTCGGAAGATTTTTCAAAGCTTGGATCTAAGATTATTTTAATCTTAGATAATGCTAGTTTTCATAAACGTAAGGAGATTCTCGCTAAAATATCTCAAGAGTTCCCTAATTTTATTTTAGAATTTTTACCGACTTACAGTCCTGATTATAACATGATTGAATTAGTCTGGCATTCATGTAAAGAATACATCGCTCATCGTTTGTTTAAGTCATTAGATGAATTGAAATCTTTACTAAATAAGTTATTAAATCAAGGTGAGTTAGTTATTAACTGGCATCGCAAAATAAAACATAAGGGAAATAACGTCTATATTGCAGCTTGAATGCGGATTAGCTTAGAGCTTGTCCTAAGTAGCAAATAACCTAGACAAACATAGTCATTCATTTACAAATATCTCCCGTATTTTTAATCAATTCATCAATGAGACCTCTTAGCTGTTCTTGCCAGTCAGGAATGGCTTTTAACTTTTCTTTAACGCCTTCGCGCACTTTAAGACAGACAGGAGACTTGTCAAACGGCTCTTCATTGAAAGGAAGCGCACCAAGTTTGTTTTTTCTTTTAAAAGTCCTTTAAAACTTTTAAATATTAGTATACTAATATTTATGTGGCAAACCTTGAGGTCGCTCAATGCTTTTATCCATCAAGACTAAGTTGAAGCTAACAGCAGAGCAAAAAACAATAATGAGCAAACACGCAGGCATAGCGCGGTTTACTTATAACTGGGGTTTGGCGACTTGGCAGAACTTATATCAAGATGGATTCAAGCCGAATAAATTCCTGCTCAAAAAGTTCTTTAACAACTCAGTGAAAACTCAGTTGGAATGGATCAAACACAAAGGTATTTGTCAAAAAATAACTCAATATGCTTTTGACCAACTAGGTGCTGCCTATGACCGATTCTTTAAGGGCCTGGGAGGATATCCTAGGTTTAAAAAGAAAGGTCAGAATGATTCTTTTACTATTGACGCAGCTGGAAAACCCATTCCTATAGGCGGCGTACGTGTTAAGTTACCGACCATTGGCTGGGTTAAGACTTGCGAAGGTTTGCCCCATACTACGACGACTAAGTTATCAATATCTCGGATAGCAGATGACTGGTACATTGCGTTTGCACACTGTGTCGAAACTGAGCCAAGCTCTAAGTCTGTAGATGTTGTAGGAGTGGATTTAGGCATTAAGGAACTAGCTACGCTTAGCACTGGCGTTACATTCCCTCATCCAGAAGCCTATAAGAAAAACATTCAAAAGCTGAAGCGATTGTCTAAAGCTTTGGCGCGAAAAACCAAAGGTAGTAGCAATCGTCATAAGGCAAAAATCAAACTAGCTAAGCATCATAACCGCGTTTCAAGCATTCGCAAAGACTCGCTTCATAAAGTCACGAATTACTTATGCAAAAACCACGCGCTTGTAGTAATCGAAGACTTGCAGTAAATGGCATGATGCAAAACCATAAACTTGGGCAATCCATAGCTGACTCTGGGTTTTATGAATTCAAAAGACAGCTTGAATACAAATGCAAGAAGTTTGGAAGCAAGTTAGTTTTAGCGGATAGATGGTACCCATCATCCAAAACTTGTAGTAGATGTGGCTGTAAAAAAGAATCCTTGCTATTAAGTGAACGTGTCTACAATTGTGAGCATTGTGGACACGTAATTGATAGGGATTTAAATGCCGCAATCAACCTGAGCCATTGCTCCACTAGGGTTTTCCGGCTTGTAAGCGCAAAGCGCACGCCAAGGGCGTTAGACGTAAGGCGTGCCGTAGGCATACGCACAGCGTCTGGGCAGGAGTTAGCATGTGGCGTATCGCGTCTGGCTAAGACGTGAATGCTTTCTGAGGGATAACCGCTCCCATGCTCCCTATGAAGAAAGAAGCAAATGTCTAGACTTGTCTAGGGTTTC
Organism: Brasilonema sennae CENA114; assembly: GCF_006968745.1. Classification (NCBI taxonomy): domain Bacteria; kingdom Bacillati; phylum Cyanobacteriota; class Cyanophyceae; order Nostocales; family Scytonemataceae; genus Brasilonema; species Brasilonema sennae. Next base: position 3,484,606 of record NZ_CP030118.1, read on the forward strand.
TATAGCAGTTAGTTTTCACTCACACGAACTAAAATTGTAAGAAGCAAACGCTTCCCAACTGATAACATCTTCCAAGAGAGTTTGATACCCAAGTGTATTTGGATGAAGACCGTCTTTGCTCAAACGTTTGAGTCTCCAAGCTTCAGTGCGCTCCATCCATTTTTGGAAAATATCGAGATAGGGAATTTTTCTTGCGGTACAAGCAACTCGGATCGCTTCTTTGTAACGGTGCTGGTCGGCATGATTATAGTAAAAGCAATTCATAAATGGCATTTTGGCTTGATCAACTGGTACCATGCCTACGAATAAAACCGGACATAATTGCTGTGCCTGGTCAAGTAAAAATGCAATGTGTGATTCAAAAACGGCAAAATCTGTATAGTTTCGTCCGTTGAGACGACCTAGCCGTGCAGAATCATTGACTCCTACTGAAAGAATAATCAAGTCGGGAACCTGGTTTCGCAGTTCACCACGGTGGCGAAATTCAACTCCTAGCCTTTGTGATACTTGCTGAATGCGATCGCCCCGCACCCCCAAATTGTAAAGAACATGACCTGGGCTATCTGCTAACATCCAACATCGTCGTAGTCGTTCGACCCAGCCGCCTCCTTCTGGATCGCCAAATCCATATACTAAACTATCTCCTAACGCCACAATTTTTAGAGGCTGGCAACGTTTTGGTACAGCTGACAGATGCATTAAGGAACTTGCTTCAAATGTCTGCATCTTTAAAATGTGTTTTTTATATTTTTATAAGATTCTATACATTTCTATATCTATTGTGTAATTTTTTTATGACTCTTTTTGCGAAGAATTGATGAAGTAAGGCATAGCAGCATCTTTGCGTGGCCAGTTTTGGGAAACAAAGCGTACTAAAAGAGGTAACGAGAGAACTATAAACAGGATACCTAACCACAAGCTATGACGTAATTGTTCTAAGTTGTTCATGGTTGGGGTAGGTATTGAAACAGTATTTAACAGGCTCATGACCACTACAAAAGAATTATTCATTGCATGACAGGCAATGGGTACGATCAGTGAGCGTGTCCGGATGTACAACAGCCCTAAAACCATTCCTACCATAGACAATCCCAGAAAATTCGCGTGCCCAATGCCGAACAATAGCGATGAACCCAACAATCCTGCTTGAATGCCCCACTTACTTGCCCAGCGCTGCAAAATAATCCCCCTAAACAGGAATTCTTCCGTAATTGGGGCGACAACCACTAACACGATCGCTTGCAGCAAATTGAACAACACTGGTGCAGTCCTTTGAGGTATTGGGGTTTTGGCAACGTCATATAGGATTCTATCTACAAGTGATGGAGCCATTAATGACAGTAGGTACAACAAGACTAAGTAGGAACCGATAGAAAATAAAATCAACAGAATAACTAAGCCTACCTTGGGCAACCACTTATGGTTATTTGGCAATCGACCAACAACGTAGTTAAGGTGAATTCCTAAGCGCTTGAAGTCTGCCAGTATCCAGAGGCAAAGTGAGCCAAACACGAAAATGTAAAGGACGAGATTCAAGACTTGAGGATTGAAATTCAACGGTTTGGTCACTTGAATTAGCCCCAGCGCCAAACCAAGGACAAAAGATATGAGGAAAAGTCGCAGCAGCAAAGAGCGAACTTTAAGACGGAGAAATGGATTATTGATTGTTTCAGGAGTCATAATTTATAGGATACTTTGCGTAAGGGTATGCAGCAGTTGCTAGTTCTGTTGGTCTTACCCATCAAGGTCTGTTGCTCCTGCCAAAAGTCCCAGTTCGCAAAAAGCTTGGAGTTTTCTAGTCTAGAACAACTGACTTCAATTCTGGATACTTGTTCTCGCAAGCTACCTGTCATTTCATTGAGATCTTGAATCGCGATAATAGGTATCTTGCAACAGACGAGATAGAATTTCTCTGGCTTATTTTGAAGAGGCAAGTTTATCAGCAATGCGTGTTGTTTCTGGCAGTCGATATTTTGTGGTACAACGCAATACATAATCAATTGCCGTAGGTAAACTAATTCTATGACCGCTAGATATATAAAGTGGTTTTACTTTTGTACGCGTCCGTAAAACAACTCCAATTGTTTCTTCTTTATCTATGAGTGGTACGCAACTACCGCGTGTTTCTGGCAAGTCTTCATACTTACCAATAAGCAACGATTTAGCGACACCAATTGTCGGTATATCTACAATTAAACCCAAATGGCAAGCTATACCAAATCTTCGAGGATGGGCTATTCCCTGTCCATCACACAAAATAAGATCTGGTATTGTTTGAATCTTTTCCAGTGCATCTAGTACAGCAGGTATTTCACGAAATGAGAGGAAGCCAGGGATGTAGGGAAATGTTGTCGGACGGCGTGCTAGGCTTGTTTCTTGTAGCTGTAAATCAGGAAAACTTAGCACTGCGACAGCTGCACGGCTAATTGTCCCATCCGCTTCAAAACCCATATCTACCCCAGCTACATACTGTATGGGTTGTTTGAGTTTATCTTCGGTAATGACCTCATATCTAAGCGTTTCTTGAATTTTTCTAGCTTCATCCACTGTTAAAGACCAAGCATGACGTTGGGAAATCTTCATATTTATAGCTTGAGTTGAAATTTTGGAGTTTGGGAAATTGTTCTGAATCTGGAAGTGTATAACTTTACTCTTTTTTCTTAAGAAATTTTAATTCATACTTTGGATAGATGCAATAAAATACATTTTAATGTGAGATTCCATAGGCTGCTTATTAGCACACCAGTATTGTTTAATCCAACAAAAGTTTGCTGTCGATATGTTACAGTCTAATGTTGCAATAATCAGGTCGAGCAACAACCAGCTGCGCAACTACCCTGTCTTTTGGAAATGTAGACATTTGTCCATTTAAGTCAAGCAAAGTAGGTGTGAGATGAAAAAGCTTAAATTACCCAGATGGTTTCCTTACCCCAGTTCTTGGTTAAACGCCTTGATATTATCAATGTTTATGACTGGATTGGTCGCTTTGATAAGGCGTAGCAATGCTTTGGACTTTAATTTCGCTAAATGGTCAGACAACCCAGAACTACTTACCATATCGGTAATATTAGTCGCTATATTACCGATACCTGCGATCGCCTTTTTTCATCACTTTTTTATTAGTCGCTTCATCAGCGCTATTCCAGGAGAAGGGATAATCAATATCAAAGGATTTGTTCCTGGATTGATAAGTTGGTGGGAAAGTTTATATAGTTGGCTTGTGTTTGTCCTTTCTACTTTAATTGCAATCTTGCTTTCTAGTCCTTTTTTACCTTTATTTAAACTCAACTACGAAACAATCATTAACAGCCACACTCAACCTCACAAAAACATACAAGCAATTTTTGCTATTTTCTGGATCATCAGCGCTGCTATTTTTTACCAAATTGAGTATTCATTTAAGTTCCATTTGATGTTTGCTGATATTGATGATGCTCAATCGGAAAGCGCAAAGACAAGAAATGATGCGCCAACCGATGTTAAGACTGATGACACCCAGTTAAAGAAAACTGATGCTACAGAAATACAAAAAACTGCTCAAGTACCAACGAAAAAGCCAACCATCGTTGATTTTATTGTGAAAAATCGAAAGTTGCCCAAGAGATTTTTCAGATTTGGTTTAATTTCTATAGTTGTTTTATGGGTATATCTGTTTGCTAACTTACCAGAAGTGAAACAAACTTTCTCATCTGCAAGTATCTCTTTAGAAAGACCACTAGGACTTACTCCTGAACCTGGTGCTAAAACTAAAGATAACACTTTTGATCGCGCTATTAGCAAAGGTAAAGTCGCAGCACAGCTAACAAAGTCAGCACAAAGTAGAGATGAGTGGCAAATTGTTCTTAATCGGTGGGAACAAGCAATTAGACTTTTAGAAAACGTGCCAGCTTCTAGTCAGGATTACTCAATGGCACAGCAAAAAATTATCCAATATCAAATTCATCGAGAGTTTGCTAGGCAAAATGCCGTATTGAATTAGTTTTTACAATCCACTGCCCACAGTGACTCTGGGCTAATATACAGAAAGAAAAGCAGATTTATCCCAGTAAGCAAACTATGTCAGGAAACACGACGCGGCGTAACTTCCTTATCACTGGTGTTGCTGTCACAGGCAGTATTGTAAGAGCATCTACCTTGCAACAACAAGTTGCTGACACTGCTAAACCACCAGCGACTATGCCAGAACGAGTGCTGGGACGCACAGGCGTGAAAGTTCCCATTTTTGGCTTAGGAGGAGCAGGTCAAACGCCTCTGTCTTCGGAAGGGAAAGAACGTGATGCTGTCGCAATTATCAGGAAAGCACTCTTACTTGGCATTCGTTACTTTGATACTGCAGCTGACTACGGACCAAGTGAAGATTATTTAGGGAAAGTACTACCATCTTATCGGTCAAAAATTTTTCTGGCAAGCAAGACAGATAAAAGAGATCGTGATGGTGCGTGGCGAGAGTTAGAAAGAAGTCTTAAACGTTTAAACACAGATCATCTTGACTTGTGGCAATTGCATCACGTCTCTTCGCGCGAAGAACTCAACACCATCTTTAGTTCATCTGGTGCAGTCAAAGCTTTAGAAGAGGCGATGCAGCAGAAACTCGTCCGCTTTGTTGGCATAACCGGACACCACGATCCAGAAGTGATTGCTGAAGGATTGCGTCGCTATCCGTTCCACACAACGCTTATCCCCGTTAACGCTGCTGACAAACACCACCCGCGTCCATTTCTTCCAGTTGTTCTTCCGATCGCACAACAAAAGAATGTTGGCGTGATTGCGATGAAAGTACCAGCTTATGGTCGGTTGTTCAAACCCGGCGGATTAAGTGGCATGCAGCAAGCTATGGGATATAGTTTGTCCCAAGCGGGTGTTCACTGTTGCGTTATTGCGGCTGAAACTATCAAGCAATTGGAAGATAACGTCAATGTTGCTCAAGCTTTCCAACCTCTTGGTGACAAGGAATTAGCTGCAATTGAGCAGCGTAGTGCTGCAGTTTGGAAAGATGGCACGTTTTTCCGAGCTTGGGCATGATATTTCGCTATTCTACTGGCTTACGACCAAATGTAAAAAAGATAGTGATATCGTTCCAAACCCCTTGCTCAGTTTTTAATGCTTCTAGTTCTGCTTCAAACTCAGCCTTGATTTGTGCTAACTGCTGTGATGAAAGTTGCGATAAAGGATTTGGAAATTGTCCTGGTGCTGGATGGGAACCTCCTGTCCACATTTGTTTTGCTTGCTCTAAGCTGATGTAGCTACCATATTGCTCAGTCTTGATTTCAATCGCCTCAAATCCTGCTTGTTGGAGCAAGTCATGGCACTTTTCAATTGTTCCTGTTGGTTTACTCAACGCTAATGAAACGCCATACTTTTCGACAACTTTCTGCACAACAACGCCTCCAACAAAAGCAGTGTCTGCAAATGCATGAAAGCCAATAAGTCCACCTGGTTTGAGAAATCGCGTCCATTGACGCAAGGCAGCTGGAATATCAGCCATCCAAATCAGGGCAGAGGAACACAAAATTGTGTCAAAACTATCGGCGCAAAAGTTCAGTGCTTCCGCATCCGCAAGTTGAAATTCAACATGCGCAAAACCTAATGTTTCAATTTTTTGTTTTGCTACCTCAAGCATTCCAGTTGAAATATCCACGCCGACGACGCGTCCTTGAGATCCTACAATTTGAGCCACTTCAATCGCGACCATACCTGTGCCAGTTGCAATGTCTAAAACGTGTTGTCCAGGTTTGATTTGTGCGTACTCAATCAGGCGATGAGCAATCTGAATATGCCAATCTGAATTATCGTAAGTTTGGCTTCTGCGGCTGTACAAATCCGCTATTTCTTTTTTGTAGTCATTTAATTCAAGTGGGTTAGTCATCTTGGAATTTTAACAATTACAATGTTATAAATATTTTCTAATTTCTTTTTCTTAATTCTATAATCCGTGAATCAACACCGTAATGTTCAGCAGCCTTAGACATATCATACATTAGTAAATTTTCGTTTCCTAGTTCTTGTATAACTCCAGGTTTATATGGGCAAACACCAAGAACTTTTATAATTTCTGATGCTACTGCCTTAGCTAATAATGGTGGAACAGAATTTCCTATTTGTCGAAATCCATGCAATTTTGTGACATGAAATCTAAACCAATCTGGATAAGAATGTAAACGAGCAGCTTCACGCACAGTAATACATCTTGAAGTGAATGGGTGAATTGGTCTAGCGGAAGTAAAAGCTCCTCTATTCCTTGGTGTTCCTGCTCTTAGTGTGTTGCATATTCCTTCAGGAGCAAGTTTATAAAAGCGGCTAATAGGTTCTGTTTTTCCAGGAAGAGTAGCTTCAAATCTCTTGATAGATTGAAAAGTATGCTTTGTTCTTAAACTTGAGGTGAGCATTCTAGAATCATATTTACGCTCATATGAATAATCATTATCTGTATAGCAAAGCCCACGAAGTTGTCTACTGTAATCGCTTGGTTTACCAAATTCTGCAATCACCGAATCTTTTTCAAAGAGTTCTATATAATCTTCTACTTCAGGTAGATCGCCAATTGCATCAAAAACTGTTGGACTTAATGGTAGTTGGTTTTGAAAAGCTGTTTTATTTAATTTTGCAGGTCTAGTCAGGGCTGCAGGATAGTTTGGTAATTCTAAATCCTGACGACAACCTAGCAAAAATAGTCTTTCACGATTCTGTGGCACTCCGTATTCAGCAGCATTTAAGACTTTATAATCTTTGCTCACTTTGTAACCACTTTGTTCAAATTCATTAATAATGACTGAAAGAAACTCTCTGTGCTTTCCTAGAGTTATTCCTTTAACATTTTCTAAAACAAAAAACTTTGGCTGCAATTCGAGAACTAAATGTATAAAGTTTTTAACTAAAGAATTACGAGGATCATCAAAAATACGTTTACCTATTAATGAAAAACCTTGACATGGTGATCCGCCAAACACGACATCTATTTCTCGATCACCAATAGAAGAGTTCCTTCTAATTTCTACTTCTGTAAGATCAACAACGCTTTTAGAAAAAATAGTCCAAAAAGGAAAATTAAATTCATGTGTTGCACAATGAATTGGATCAATTTCAACAGAAGCAAGCACGTCAAATCCTGCTTGCTCAAAACCAAGAGTCATGCCACCAGCACCAGCAAATAAATCAACAGCTATAGGTCTTTGTTTCTGATTACTGTGAATCATATTGGATATTTAAGCTACTCACAAGCAAATTTTAGGATAACGAATAAGGGCGCTGTTAGCAGCGCCGCTAGCTTGGCTGATTGACTTTTAGCGTAACCTACATTGCACTTAGTAAAAAAAATGTCAAAGTTATTACATATTATTTGACTCCCTTCTCGTCCGCCTAGGACTATAAGTCCCAGGCTCATATACGAAGTCCATTAAAACGAACTGGAACGGGATATTATTTTTGAATAAATTTAAACACTATTTAATAGAAGCATTAGTAGTTTACAAAGTCATGGTGCAAGATATTAGGTAATTGAAAATCTAATGCTCAAAATTTGGTAGCATTTGCAAAATTTCTTTTGCAGCGCGATCGCACACTCCCACTTCTCCCAAACACTGCCGCATTTCTTCATAATCTGCCAAGATTTGGTTTCTACATTCCTGATTAACCAGTATTTCCAACGCTGCTTCAGTGATATTCTCTGGAGTCGCTTTTTCTTGTAAAAACTCTGGCACAATTGGCTTCATCACAACTAAATTAGGTGGTGATGCAAAAGGTATAGAACCTTTGAGCACACTCCGTGCAATCCAAGCCGTGATTGGATGAAGTCGGTAGAGGACAACTTGAGGTACTTTCAATAGTGCCAATTCCAAGTTAACTGTACCAGATTTAGTGATTGCTAAATCAGCGGCGGCGATCACTTCCTGAGTTTTGTCGGATACCACGGAAGCTCGTAAATTATACTGCTGTATTGCTTTCTCTATAGGTTTTCGATAGATTTCAAGAGAGAGAGGTATCCAAAAGTGTACATTAGGTAATTTTGCTTGAATCACCTGAGCCGCCTGAAACATCACAGGCAGAAGAAGTTTCAGTTCTTGACGACGAGAAGCGGGCAGAAGAGCAACACTGATCACATCTTCCGCAATTCCTAACTTGGCACGAGCATCTTCTCGACTGGGAAAGTTTTGGACTCTATCTACTAAAGGATGCCCTACCCAGGTCACTTTTGCTCCCCTTTGTTGGAAGTAACGCGCTTCCTCTGGAAAGATTGCTAGCAGCTTGTCTGTTATACCAACAACCATATTGGTGTTGCGTGAATTAAGCGACCAAACCCATTCCTGTGGTGCAATATAATACACAACACGAAGGTGTGACAAATTGCGGCGAATATAATTACCAATTGCCAAATTGGGTCCCATGTAGTCAATCAATATCACCAAGTCAGGTGAATTTTGTTTGAGATAGGCGATCGCCCGTCGCTGCATTTGGAGTGTTGGTAACACATAAGGCAGTGATTCCCAAATACCCACCGAGCCAATCTCACTAGTATTACCTATAAGGGTGGCTCCAACACTAGCCATTTTTTCGCCACCCAGCGCCACAATCTCTAAATCCAAGCCAGCCGCCGCAGCTTGGCGCTTGAGTGCAGTAATAAGTAGCGATCCTTGCAGGTCGCCAGACACTTCGCCAGTACTGATAAATATACGCATTTATAAATGTAGGAATCGGGAGAGAGGGAGGGAGGGAAAGAGGAAGGGAGAGAGGGATAATTTCCTTTTCTCATTTCGTCCGCTTTTCCCTCATCTCCCCTTATATTTTTTCTTATCCCATTGTTTTCTGACTTAAGATTCGTCACTTGCGGCGACTTTCCCCTTACCAGGAATTAAGCCACGTCTTCCTGGCATTTGAGAAAGTAGCAAAAAGCGACGCAGATGCTGTAATTGTTGAGTATCTCCTAGGAGTTCTAGCTGTTCTAAGGAGTCTTTAAAGAGCAACTCAGAACGATAAAGAATGCGGAAGGCTTTTTTAAGAATTTGAAACTCGTCAGTACTAAAACCACCACGTTTGAGTCCAACAAGGTTTAGTGAACGAATTCGGGATGGATTCCCTTCTACGAGCATATATGGAGGGACATCTCGCTCAATGCGGCTCATGCCTCCTACCATTGCGAAGCTACCAATATGGACAAATTGATGGATTCCAAGAACTCCACTAATAACTGATCGTGATTCTATGTGGACGTGACCGGCGATCGCTACAGAATTAGAAATCGTCACATTGTCTTCTATCACAGAATTATGACCGACATGGACATAAGCCATCAATAAGTTAGCGTTTCCGATGCTAGTTTCTTTACCCGCACCAGTTGCGCGGTTAATCGTGACGTATTCGCGAATGCGATTATCATCTCCGATTTTTACCCAGCTCAATTCGCCATCATATTTCCGGTCTTGGGGTTCCATGCCAATAACCGCGCCCGGAAAAATGTGATTTCGTGCCCCAATTTCCAAAGGTCCTTCTAGTACAGCATGAGCGCCGATGGTGGTTTCAGGACCTACTTTAACATGCCCTCCAATAACAGCATAAGGACCGACTTCGACTGTCGGGTGCAATTGGGCACTAGGATGAATAACAGCAGTAGAATGAATGAGGGTTTTCAAGGGTGCATCTCCAGAACAGACTTGAGTGCTGAGAGTTTAGTTAGCTAGTAGCCGAAAGTGTGAACGAAGCTACTCAAGTGTGAGGGTGTCGAAAAATATAGAACTCAAATAATAATGCTATTGTGGGTTGTGTCTTTTACTGATATCCTTATCAGTTACCAGTTATCAGTTATCAATTTGAATTCAGAATTCAGCAATTGTGAATTCAGTATTCAGAAGGAAGAAATAAAGAATTCTGACTCCTGACTGCTTCACTGTTCACTGTTTGAATCAGAATTTGATAAAGGCACGTCACGGTGATGCCTTTACCACGCCTTTACCACAAAAGCAAATTTTTAAGATACGAGGGAAAACATCAGTTCGCCTTCAGTAGCGAGTTGACCATCAACTTCGGCGCGAGCTTGCATCTTACCGAAACGACGTTGTTTTACCCACAACAGTTCCACAGTCATCACCAGTTGATCTCCTGGTACAACTTGACGGCGGAAGCGAGTTTTATCGATACCAGCAAAGACAAACAACCCACCTTCCAACCCTGGAAGTTGAGTCAAAACAATACCGCCGACTTGTGCCATTGCTTCTACAATCAGCACTCCTGGCATAATTGGACGTCCTGGAAAATGACCTTGAAAATGGGGTTCATTGATCGTGACGTTTTTAATGCCAACAGCTCGTTTTTCGGGTACATATTCAATAATCCGGTCTACGAGCGCAAAGGGGTAGCGATGGGGTAGTAGTTTTTGGATATCTTCTATAGAGTAAATTATCTGATTGTCCGCTTTGTTTATGCTTGTACCATCTGGCTGATTATTGGTAGATGCTGGTGTGGGAGCATCAATAGTATTGGTTTGTTCGGTGACAGTTGACATTGACACTGTTATGTGATTTGTATTTTGGTTTTTTCGTAGGTGCTTATTTGAACCTCCCCTTTTGATTCTGAATTTGGGATTTTGGATTTGAGAACCAATCTAAAATCTAAAATCCAAAATCTAAAATCCTTTGTGCCAGTTGAACGTGTAAATTGTGGCTGGCTTTGTACGCCAAGAAATGAGCGCAGGGGAAAATTCCAAGTAAACTTAAATCTCCTACTAAATCCAAGATTTTATGACGTACTGGCTCATTTGGAAATCTTAATGGTGGATTTAGCCAACCTTCTGGTCCACAAACAAGTGCATTATCTAAGCTTCCACCTTTAATTAACCCTGTCTGCTGTAAATGTTCGATTTGATGCAATAAACCAAAGGTTCGAGCCGGAGCAATTTCTGTAACAAAGCTCTCATAAGGATTTTCACTTGTCGCATGAGCAGACCAACTGTGCCATTGATTACCTATTGCTGCCAAATCGAAATCAATGCCGTAGGTAAAGCGAGTTTCTGGGGCTGGAAGCGCACAGGCAAAAGCATCACCTTGACGCACCCAAATTGGCTGGTCAATGACAAGAGGAGCTTTGTCCTCAGTTAAGTTTTGTGACATTAAGCCAACTTGAGCGATCGCATCTGTCCACACCTTTGCCGAACCATCTAAAAGCGGCACTTCTGGACCGTCAATTTCAATTCGGGCGTTATCTACTCCCATTGCAGCAAGGGACGCCAGCAAATGCTCAACTGTACGGACGTATGCCTCACCTTTACCCAACTGAGTCGAAAGCATAGTTTGACTAACCGCTGCGACTTGGGCTGGAATGATTGGAGTATCAGGCAAATCCACACGTACAAAGTAGCGTCCACTTCCGGCTACGTCTGGTCCTATCCGAACTTGGGTAGTCACTCCGCTATGCAGTCCTACCCCTGTTTGAATGATTTCATCTGCTAATGTGTGTTGTTGCATATTGTATTTTTGTCTTTCGTCTCTAATCAGTTGTCAAAAAATGACTAATGACTAATGACTAATGACTAATGATTACTTAGAACCTTTCCCCAATACCAAAGTTGATACGGCTATCTCCATCATCGCTGATACCGTAGTCAATACGAATTGGTCCTAAAGGAGACTGTACGCGTACTCCAAGACCATAGCCGTAGCCAGTCCCGTTTTTGTTGAGTATCTCAGCTGGTCTGGTACCGCTTCCCAAATCGGTACCAAAATCAAAAAAGACTGCACCACTCACTACTGAGAATACCGGGAAGCGATACTCAAGCGAAGCTTGTACGAAACTCCGTCCGCTGCTTAAACCTCCTTCGTCATATCCTCGGACGGAGTTACTACCACCAAGAGAGAAGGCTTCGTAAGGAGGTAAGTCACCCAGGATTGTTCCCGCTTGAAGATTGAAAGCAATGGTTTGGGGTCCTTTGCTAAAGTTAATAAAGCTGACAGGGAAGTATTGACTGTAACTACCCCGCAACCTAGTTAAGAAAATACTCCCCAGTCCTATGGGTACCGACTGATCAAGACCAACGCGGAAGTAAGAACCCTTGGTAGGTTGCAAGGGATTATTTCTCAGATCACGTGCAACACCCAGTTGTAATAACAACAAATCATCTTCACCTTGTCCAGATTGGCTCAACTCAATAAGATTATTGGTGCTTGTATCCTTTTCGAGACGTCCCTGCTTTCTAATATCGCCATCAGCATCTTTGATAGCAACTCGTTGATACTGCAAACCAGCTGAAGCGGTCCATTGCGACCTCTCGAAGGGATTTTTGGACAAGGGACGGGTAAAGTTAACACCGCCTCCTAAACGCGTGATGCGGGGGCGATCGCCACCGTCATCAGGTTTGCTGGGATTAAAAGTCTCAATGTTTTGATCCTGACCTTCAAAAATCAAGGAAATCGACCGACGACGGAAGAGATTTGCTGTGTAAGAAGTTCGATATGGATCACCTCCGATCCAGGGATCTGTGTAGCGCAGGTCAAACAAAAATTCATCTCGTGTTCCGATTTGTACCTCTGCCCCTAATTTTTGATTTCTGCCATTGAGGTTTTGCTGCTGATAGCTGACCGAACCAAACAAACCACTAGCAGAACTAATACCAGCACCAGCTCCAATCGAACCGCTGTTGCGCTCAACCACGTTGACAACCACATCTACCCTATTGGGATCTGCTGCGCCCGTAATGGGGTCTTTGCTGGGATCAAGGGAAACATTTACATCTTCAAAAAGCCCTAGTCCAAAGACCCTTTGTAAGTCTTTTTGGACTGTGTTTTTGTTAAAGATTTTCCCTGGCTTCAATTCCAGTTCTCTTGTCACGATATAAGGTTGTGTGCGTCCCCGGATTGGTTCTCCCTTATCATTTGTTACCTGACCTTCTTTATTGCGGAACTGTACTCGGATATTTCCTACGACCCCTTCTGCTACTTGTAAGGTGACAACGCCGTTGTCAGAGACTTGCGGTGCTCCGATCACGTTTGCCAATGCATAACCTTGGTCTTGATAGCGCTTGGTTAATTGCTTGATGCCTTCTTGCAAGTCACGTAAATTGAGTATTTTTCCATACTGGCTTTTGAATATTTCATCCGTAGCATTAGCTGGTAGTACGGAGGAAACGTTTGTGCCAGAATTTGCCTGTACCTGGACTTTAGTCAGGACGGGGTTGGGTCGTACAATAAAGCTTACCCGCACTCCCAAGGGGCTATCTTCGGGTACTGCTTGCACGTTGGAAAAGAAACCAGTGGCGAAGATGGAGTTGATATCTTCTTGTAATTGGGAACGGGTTGTTGTTCGTCCTGGCTGGGTGCGAATGACTCGAAAAATTTGATCTTCGAGTTCTTGTGGGAGTTGTTGGTTCGTTTCAGATCTAATGAACACTTCAGAAACCAGTACGCGGGGTTCTGATGCTTCTGGGGATTGCTGTGGTTGGGGACTTTCTGGAGTTTGTGGGGATGTAGGTTGAGTCCCTGGTTGATTGGTTCCGTCTGGCGTGGTAGGAGTACCGGGAGTTTGGGGAAATGTCTGCTGCTGTTGATTGTTAGGAAGGGGTGTTTGTGGAGAATTTTGTCCAGGTTGAGTTCCTGGTTGATTAATTTGGTTTGGCGTGGTGGGAGTACCAGGAGTTAGGGGAGGTGTCTGCTGCTGTTGATTGTTAGGAGCAGGTGTTTGTTGTTGAATGGTTGGAAGCTGATTATTATTTCCTGGTGCGGGAGTGGTAGTAGGAGTTTGGGGGGATATTTGATCTTGTTGAGTGTTGGGAGTAGGCGTTTGCTCAAGATTTTGTGCAGTTTTTAACGAGGTGGAACTTCTTTTTGCCACTATCAGCCTTTTTATTAGAGCCGCTGAAGTTGGAAGTTTCTGAGAAACTTTGTACTGTTGAGTGTTTAAAGGTTTTAAAGCCTCTGCTGTGTGCGAAAAATTTTTGACAGGTTGTGTCGTTTGGCTAGTTAAAGGTTTTAAAGCCTCTGCTGTCTGCGCAAAACTGTTGAGGGATTGTGTCGTTTGGCTAGTTAAAGGTTTTAAAGCCTCTGCTGTCTGCGCAAAACTGTTGAGGGGTTGTGTCGTTGTTGACTTTTCTGTGGAATTTGGCACTACAACTTCCGGTTTCGCCACAGCGGCTGTTGCTGGCAAAACCCCGACAACTTTATGCTGCGGATCAGCTGTCGGTTTAACAACCTCTGCTGTCTGGTTTGAATTTGAACTATTGAGAGTTTGTGCATTTGCACTCACTAAACTACCAAAAGGCGATGAAATCGCCACAACTGTGACTATAACGGGAGATAAGCGCATTTTATTTAGATTCCTCTTCACATCCACACACCATCACGGAAGCAATCATCCTTTCGAGCAAAGGTTATGTAAAATTAGATTTCTACTTTTGCAATGTACCCTCATAAGGCAAATAGCAAAAGGCATAAACTCGATAAAACTCATTTACTTGTCCTTTTTACCAGAAGTATGAGGAATTGGGGATCACCGATGAAGGGTTGGGGATAACCTAGTTTCCAGTAAAGAGTCTCCAATATCCTCTGTCACTTCAATTGCTGCTTTCTATCGCTTTGAGTACTCGTTGTAAAACCTCCTGGTAGGCATTTTCTACATTCCCCAAATCTCGACGGAAACGGTCTTTGTCTAGTACCCGGAGATTTGGATCACTTTGTTTGGAGTTGTCCCACAATCGACTTGTATCTGGACTAATTTCATCGGCTAATAGCAACTGCTGTTGCGCGTCTAAGCCAAACTCCAGTTTGAAGTCTACTAAGGTAATATTGCACCGCCCGAAAAAGTCACAAAGAGACTTGTTGATTTGTAATGCTAGATGAGCAATAGTATCCACTTGTTCCGGAGTTGCTAGTTCCAACAGGAATAGGCGATCGCTTGTCAATAATGGATCTCCAAGCTGGTCGTTTTTATAATAAAACTCGACCAATGGCTTTTTTAGAACAGTCCCAAGCGCTAATCCTGTTTGTTGGCACAAACTTCCAGCAGCTATATTCCTAACAACGACTTCTAGGGGCAAAATCTTCAATGCCTTGACCCGCATTTGATCAGGAGCAGGGGTGTCTATATAGTGAGTCCTGATACCATGTGCTTCCAGTTGCTGAAAAATTTGACTGGAAATGCTACAATTTATAACCCCTTTTTTTTCTATACTACCCCGCTTTTGGGCATTAAAGGCAGTTGCATCGTCTTTAAACTCAGCTAATAAGATTTCAGGATCATCCGTCGTGTAGAGGATTTTAGCTTTGCCTTCGTATACTCTTGTTTTAACAGACATGGCTAAAGGTAAAGTTTATTGAGCTATGGGCAGCTTTTATGCTTTTAGGCTTAACCATTTTATCTTTAGTCATTAGTTATTAGTCATAAATAACAGAGAAATGATGTACACAGCCGGATCAATGCTCACTTTGGGTTAAGGCTTTAGTGTCTAGCTAACAAAAAACTTTTAAATAAGAGTATAGCTGTTTACATTAACTTGTCAGAAATTTTAACTGGATAAATTATTAATGATGAATCCTTAAAGAGTAAAAAATATTACAAGATCCGGTGAAAATTTTCAGTTCAATTGAATACAATTATTATTTGAAGGCAAAAGAAGTTAATGAGTAACCAAAGGAAACTTAACCGAGGTTAGTAGTTATTGACTTCAGAGTCGAAAACAGGGGCCGATTTCGTAAATGGAGAGAAAAATGGTAGATAAAAATGATTTTCTCTATCCTCGTGGTCGCTACTATGGTCAGGTAAAGCCAGAAAACCTGGTTTTTAATGCGAACTTACAGGAATTCGCGCAAAAAGTAAGTTACATTTGTAATTTAGAAACAGCCGGAAAAGTACCACCAGAAGATGCGTACGATCAAATCAAGGAGCTTTGGAAAAATCTAAGAAACTCCAAAAAACAACTGGGGATCGGCGAACATCCTTTTGATACAGAGCAAGGAAGCAGTGAATAAGTTGTCACCGACCTGTTTACAAAAATGACTCAATAAATAATTTATGGGTTTTACTAATAAATTGTTATGGAAGGAGTGGCAGCCCATTGTTGTGGTAATTCTTCTTGATATAGCAGGAAACGCTTAACGCTTAACAGACTTTCAAGTCTCTTGGTGACAGTGTTTTGTCATTAGTTCGTGTTCTAATCTACCTGGCGACTGCTGTAAATAAAAGGGAGTTTTTAATGACTCGTCAATTTTGAGCAAGCTTAACCCAACCTTTAGGACGTAGTTCCGAGTCTGATTTGTCCTTACAAACATGCCTGCGCCAAACGCAGGAAGTGACTATAATTCCTTGACTACTTCGTCAGCATACAGTAAACACCATCCCAGGAATCACTGGGTGGTAAATTAAGATAATTACAAGATCTTTGTAAGTGAATATCAACCGCTTGGTCTTTGGGTCGGATTTTTTTGGCAGATTGAAAGCAGGCAATAGCGTATCGAAAATTGCGTGACAAATAAGCGTTACGTCCATTTTGATAATGAAACAAAAACTCCTGAGTGTTGGTATCTAAAGGAGTGTGGCGATCGCCTATCAACTCATAGATATTGACTGCTTGATATTTTCCTTTCACCCTTATTTTGTCTAACTCACGCACCCAAATTAGTTCCCTGCATAATTTGTACGTAAATTCACTTAAGATAATGTCACAGCCGTATTCCTTGGTAACGCCTTCTAGGCGCGAACTCAAATTCACACCATCTCCGATGACGGTATAGTCCATCCGTCTTCGAGAACCAATATTGCCAGAAACTACTTCTCCAGAACTAATTCCAATTCCAACATGGATTTGTGGCTGTTTGAGGACAACTCGCCACTGATTAAATTCTGTTAATCGTTGGCGCATTTCCAAAGCGGACTGGATCGCCCTCCAAGCGTGATTCTCCGTTAACGGTAGTGGTGCACCAAACACTGCCATCAAGGCATCACCAATAAACTTATCTAGGGTGCCTTCATGGTTAAAAACTGCTTCGACCATCGTTTCAAAATACTGATTCAGCAAAGATACTACTTCCGCAGCGCCGAGATTTTCTGTTAAGGTGGTGTAACCTCTGATATCAGAAAACAGGATGGTAACTTCTTTGCGTTCGCCCACCATCAAAGCATCTTCCCCTAGTGCCATAACTTGTTCTGCGACTCGGGGAGTCAGGTAGCGATACATAGTGGTTTTCATGCGTTTTTCCTGACTGATGTCTTCCAAAACCACTAAACCACCCTTTACTCCACCTTCTGGATTTGTTAAGGGGTTAACGGTTAGATTGATGCTACGTTCAATTTTCTGAACATTGTCTGCATCAAGCAACGCCAATCTAGCTTTAGGAGGTTGATTCCAAGGAATGAAAATGTCTGGGTTGGTGCGATCGCGTACTGCCAGAATGCAAACAGATGCATCCTGCACAGACTTTACATACAATGTCTCTACATACAGTCCTACTGTTAAACTTTGTTCTGGTACATAATGTCTTGCTCCAGTTTTTAAACTATCTTGTAGTCGCAGTTGTAAATTATCAATAGGCACAATCTCCCAGACTAAGCGACCAATCAAGTTTTGTTCCCAAAGATACTTGTTGTTTTTTGCGTTTGGTTCTTTTAAAGGACAGCCTAATAACTGTAAAGCGGCATCATTAATTGTGACTATTTTACCTTCCATATCCGTAGAAATAACTGCATCCGAAAGACTTTGTAGAATATCTTTTTGATACTGCTTTTCTAATAAAACATTCTCAAATAAGCGGGCATTTTCTAAAGCAATCCCTGCTTGAATATTAAAAGCCCGCATAAATTCTTCATCTGACGCGGTAAAAAAATTACCTTGATGCTTATTAATTAACTGCGTTACGCCAATTAATTCATTTGCTGAGTTAAAAACAGGCAAACACAGAATATTGCGGGTCGCATACCCTGTCTTTTGATCTGTCGTGGGGTCAAAACGTGGATCTTTATAAGCATCGGGAATATTCAGTGCTTCACCCGTAGATGCTACGTAGCCTGCAATACCTTTGTTATCAGGCATACGAATTTCCATTGTGGTTGTACCATCTGCAGATGCTACCTTAGTCCAAAGTTCTGCCATTTCTTTACGATATAAAAATAAAGTGCTGCGATCTGCTTGCATCAGAATCCGGGCTTGCTCCATGACTATTTGCAAAGTTGCTTCAAGATCCAAACTTTGTCCTAAAGTTTGAGTTGCGCGTAAAAGAGCAGTTGCACCTCGTTGATTGCGAGCTGCAACATAGAAAGATTGGCAACTTTCCAAGATAATACCGATAGAAGAAGCAAAGTCGCGAAAGTGCACTTCATCTTCATAATCAAATGGAGTACCCAGAGTTTTATTTGCCAGTTGCACCACAGCTACAACTTGGTTTTTGCTGCTCAAAACTGGCATACATAATATATTGCGGAACTTGTAGCCCAATTGTTTTTCTAATTCCGGACTAAAAAGGGGATGAGTAGAGGTATCAGATATGTTTAAACATTGAGCTGTATTCGCAACATGACCGGGAATACCAGCAGTCATAGAAGTCCGAATTTCTATAGCCTTTTGGGTGTTCCCTTGAGGAACTTTTGACCATAACTGACCTTTATCGTAGTCAACTAAAAAAATTGTCGTGTGTTCTGCCTGCAAAATTTGACCAATTTTAAGTGTAATCGCCTCCAATACTTTCTCTAGCATTGTTTCTAAAGCTTCATTATTGATTAATTCGATTGCTCTAAGAAACTGCTGAAACTCGGCTGTAATAAAGTCAAGTAAGCAAACAAATTCGTTAACCGAAAGATTTTTGACGCGAGACAGTAAGGAGTGAGTGCGATTCACTTGAGTCAATTCAGTTAATGTAGCCAGGACGCTACCAGGATTTAGGAGTGTCATGGGGATTTTAGATTATATGGTAAATCGTAGATAGTAGGTCGTGGGTAGTAGTTAGTTGATCGAGGAACAACCAATACTTAGTTACTAATAACCGATAACTAATAACTAAGTAGCCGTGATGAACTGTGTACATTAAAACACATGAAAAGATTTCTCCCAGCCTACAGCTCATTAGCCCCTTAGGGGCAAAGCTCGCCGGGAGGATACTTCCCCCGGCAGATTTTGGCGCTCTTGCAACGCGCTTCACTCACTCCTCCCTCTATCCTTACTTTCAAGTCAGGTTCGCACAATCAAAATAAAATATGTAACTTTTTATAAAGAAAAAAGCTTTTGATCAAAAGTATCTAACACTGGGCAACTTTGGCGCAAACCTCTGGGGGGGAAGCTTCCCCCGCAAGACTTTGTAAAAAAGGCGGATTAATTCGTCTTCAAATAGCTTTTTGCTTGTGTGTTGGTCATTCAATTTTTCCTTGTTGAACTTTACGAAGGTTCTGTTGTTGTCTGGCTTGTCCTGTTGAAATACTTTTCTATATCGAGTTCTATTACTCGTTTTTCTATCCCTGTGGAACTATAACTAAGACTTAGGAATAGTTGTTTTTGAGCGTCGTGCGCAGAACGCCCGGATCTAAAGCCATTTTTACCGTTGGTAACATAGTTCTGTTTATTTGTACTCACCTACTGAATAATCTTTATGCCACTTTTGGTAGTTCAGAATAAATCACCTGTTGATAGTAGCTTTCTAGCTGGCGTGTAGCAGCACCCCATCCCCAACGTTCTGCCTCCTGACGCGCATTTTGACGGATAGTTTCTCGTTCCTGTTGCTGTTGTAGAAGACGAACTGTTGCATCAATGGCACTTTGAACGTCTTGTTCTGGCTCAAAAAGATATCCATTCACTCCATCTGTCACAATATCAGGAATACCACCAGAACGTGCAGCAACGACTGGACATCCACCTGCCATTGCTTCTAAAAGAACTAATCCCAGTGTCTCTGTTCGAGAAGGAAAAATAAACGCATCAGCACTAGCAAAGGCAGAAGCTAATTCTGTACCCACCAAATACCCAACAAAATAAGTATTTGTTCCAGCAAAGTATTTTTCCAATGTTTGACGATGGGGACCATCTCCAACTAATGCTAGCCGTGCCTTGGGGATAGCTTCTAAGATTGGTTTGATACGTTCAATTTCTTTTTCAGCGGAAAGACGCCCTACGTAAAGTAACAATGGGCTTTGTGGGTTATTTTGCGACAGGCGCGATCGCATTTGCTGACAAGCATTGTCAGGATGAAATGATTCGGTATCCACTCCCCTTTGCCACAGATCTACTCTTTCAATACCGTGTGCTATGAGTTCTTGCATCATTGCTGTGGAGGTACAAAGATTTAAAGCTGCCTGATTGTGAGCCGCTTTTAGTAGTTCCCACAATAATCCTTCCAGCATTGCTAAACCGTAATGCTGAAGGTATTGAGGCAGATGAGTATGGTAAGATGCGACCAAGGGAACATTTAGATATTTACTATAAAATATACCAGCTAATCCCAGAATTGCTGGGTTAACTACATGAATGATATCTGGTTTAAATCCCTCCAAAGCTTCACCGATTGCTGGACGAGGTAATGCCATTTTTAACTCTGGATACAGTGGTAGGGGAAAACCGGAGACACCATATACTTTAGCTCCTTTATACTCAAAAATGCCACTATCAGGAGCAATGACTAAGACTTGGTTACCATTACGCTGAAGATGGTCAATGGTATGACGCAGGCGTGTTACAATTCCATCAACTTTGGGTAGAAAGGTTTCGGTAAACAGGGCAATTCGCATAAAACTTGTATTCAGTACTAGCCTTGTATGAACTATGAAATGAAGGCAAAGGTTTGAAGTCTAAAGCATGTAGTCAAGAATGTTTATTTCATCCTTGATCTTTCTAAAATGACTAGTCGTCATACTGAATAACAATATGACGACTATATTGTAGATAGTCAACGTTCCTTCAAAAAGAACTCAGAATAACGTTACAGCATCTACTGGAGTATTCAGCATTGAGGGAACTGTTGTGAGATTTTTAGGGACTTGGAACCTCAACTCCTCATTGGGTGGTAAGCGACTAATATTAAATTCTGAGTAGGTGAGTTATGACCTCGTTGTTTGTCAACAGCGGTCTTCAAGATTTACTTAATTCCTCCGCCAAGAGACTTTGGGTAGAATTTGATTTTGATCAACATGATCCTGATATTTAGTAGCAAAGTTCAACAGAGAATCGAGTAGGGAATCAGAAAGATAGTGAGGCTGCAAGCCAAGATCCAATAATTTGGTATTTTTGGCGTTGAAGTAATGTTCTTCTCTCTCGACTCTGGGATTATCTAAATGATTGATTTCAACATTCAATCCCATTGCATTACCGGCTTTCTTGACCATCATGGCCAAATCACCAACACTGAATTGTTCGGTAAATTGGTTAAACACGCGGAATTCTCCAGATTCAGCTGGGTTAGCAATTGCAATCTCAATACATCGTACTGTATCTCGAATATCTAAAAATCCCCGAGTTTGCCCACCTTTACCATAAACAGTCAGCGGATGACCAATAGCTGCTTGAATGCAGAAACGGTTTAGTGCAGTTCCGAACACGCCATCGTAATCAAGGCGATTAATCAACAGTTCGTCCATCCCTGTCTCTTCGGTTAAAACACCGTAGACAACGCCCTGATTCAAATCTGTTGCTCTTAATCCCCAAATCCGACAAGCAAAGTGGATATTGTGGCTGTCATGAACTTTGCTCAAGTGATACATTGAACCGGGCTGCTTGGGATAAGGAAGAGTATCTTTACGCCCATTGTGTTCTATAGTAATGTATCCTTCTTCGATATCGATGTTGGGTGTGCCGTATTCACCCATTGTCCCTAGCTTCACCATGTGACAGTTAGGAAAGTCTTCCCGCATTGCATACAGCAAGTTCAACGTACCAACTACGTTGTTCACTTGAGTCATAACCGCGTGTTCGCGGTCAATCATTGAAAAAGGTGCTGAACGCTGTTCACCAAAATGCACAATTGCTTCTGGCGAGAATGCGTGCAGGGCCTTACTCAGAAATTCGTAATTAGTAATATCGCCAATGAAAAGGTCGATAGATTTACCAGTTAAATCGTGCCAGCGCTGTATACGTTGCTGAATTGGCGCGATTGGGGTCAGAGTTTGCACCCCCAGTTCGTTATCCCAGTGCCGTCGCACTAAATTATCTAAGATACCAACTTCATGACCGCGATTTGAAAGGTAAAGTGCAGTTGCCCAACCGCAATACCCATCGCCACCAATAACCAGGACTTTCATTTTCACCAGTTTTTACTCGCTGATAGCTAAATCTACCAGGTTTGTGTCCCCTCTAATCATCAAAGATGGAGCAGGAAGTGAAGAAGTGAAGGTTGCCCCGTTCAAGCTAGTCGCGAAGTGCTTACGTACTTCTGCCTTTGTTCAAACGAGTTGTCGAATTTTCGACTATTACATTGTCCCTGGCAATAGTACTTCTGTTATATTATTAAGATATGTAACAAAAAAAGCGTCAAAACGCTTTGACGTCTTGACAAGGAATTGAGGTTCCGATATCGTGATATACATACCCGGGTAAGACCGCTAAAAAGTAATATGCAAGCTAAGCAAAAGATTACATTGTATCTGTCGCCAGAACTGCACAGGAAGTTAAAGATTCGCTCGGCAATTGACTCGGAACCGATGTCAGAACTAGCGGAACGTGCCTTAGACTTCTACCTGGCAAATTCGGAATTAGTAGAGGAAGCACAAGCATCATATGGAAGGACGCACAGAGTTTATTCTTGTCCAACTTGCGAAACTTCAGTTGTGCTGCGAGATGCAGAATTGGTCAGTCTGGGTCACCAACCCGGAATGATTGGTCATCAGCAAGAGCGTCTTGCGATTGATGAAATGGATCGGAACCAAAATCAAAAGGGTAAGGAAGAGCTAGTTCCTTGCTAAATAGGAATCATGAATATCAAATTCATAGTTTCCCTGTTCGTAACATAGCAAAGCGAAGTCTGTACTGTCTGTAAAGGTCTCAAGTAGGTCGATGTATGAAAGAAGAGCTCAGTATCCTCATTCAAGCTCAATACCCTTTAATCTACCTTGTGACCTCCGAGGAAGAGCGGGCTGAGCAGGCAATTTCTACAATCGCTCAATCGTCAAAGCCACAGCGAAAAGTGTATGTTTGGACAGTAACTCACGGCATCGTGGAGTATGGTCAACCCCGGAACGTCACTCAACATAACACCGTTTCTCCGGAAGCGGCAGTTGAATGGATTATCCGGCAGAAAGAACCAGGTATATTTATTCTTAAAGATTTACATCCATTTATAGATGCGCCAGCGACAACAAGGTCATTGCGTGATGCGATCGCCAGCTTTAAGGGGTTGCACAAGAATGTTATCTTGATGTCACCGATGCAGCAAGTCCCAATTGAACTGGAAAAGGAAGTTGTCGTTCTTGATTTTCCGCTTCCAGACATGGGAGATTTAAATAAAGTTTTATCTACTCATTTGGATCAAAACCGTGGACGGCGGTTAGCAACAGAAGCGCGTGAAAAACTCTTAAGGGCGGCTCTAGGATTAACTAAAGATGAAGCGGAAAAAGTCTACCGTAAGGCACAGGTCACTACAGGGCGTCTGACGGAAGATGAAGTAGACATAGTTTTATCTGAGAAAAAGCAGCTAATTCGGCGCAATGGTATATTAGAATACATAGAAGAAGACGCAACTATTGATGCTGTTGGTGGCTTGGAAGAGTTGAAAAGGTGGCTGAAGCAGCGCTCTAACGCTTTTACAGAGAGGGCGCGTGAGTACGGTTTACCTCAACCAAAAGGTATGCTAATCTTAGGAGTCCCAGGTTGTGGTAAATCCTTAATTGCCAAAACAACTTCTCGACTGTGGGGTTTGCCACTACTGCGATTAGATATGGGGCGAGTCTATGATGGCTCAATGGTAGGACGTTCAGAAGCAAATTTACGTAACGCCTTAAAAACAGCAGAATCTATTTCACCCGCAATTTTATTTATAGACGAGTTAGATAAATCATTTGCTGGAAGTGGAGGTTCTGGAGATTCTGATGGTGGAACTTCCAGCCGGATATTCGGCTCTTTCCTCACCTGGATGCAAGAAAAGAAATCACCAGTATTTGTCATGGCAACAGCCAACCGAGTTGAACGTCTACCTGGTGAATTTTTGAGGAAAGGTCGCTTTGATGAAATTTTCTTTGTAGATCTGCCCACCCCAGAAGAGCGCCAAGACATATTCACGATACACTTGTCTAAGCGCCGAGAAGACATCTCGCGATTTGACCTAGAACAACTTTCTAAGATGTCTGACGGATTTTCTGGAGCAGAAATTGAACAAGCGATTGTTGCGGCAATGTACGAAGCTTTTGCCCAAGATCGGGAGTTCACACAATTAGATATTATTGCGGCTATTAAAGCAACACTGCCGTTGTCGCGTACGATGCAAGAACAAGTCACAGCTCTCAGAGACTGGGCTAGACAACGAGCAAGACCAGCCGCATCCTCCGTTGCTGAGTATCAGCGAATGGAGTTCTAAAAGCTTTCTCCTGCTACCACAGGGGGAAAGGCTAGCGCCAAAAAGCTAGCAGTTATGAAAAAACCGCGTCTTGGTAAACGCGGCTTCGCTTAAAACAAACTGTTGTCTTTTTCTCTACTTTCTCATTGGAGGAAACCCAAATGTCTCACTTTAGCACTCTGCGTACCAAAATCACCGATGCAGAAATTCTTAAGTCTTCCCTGCGCGATCTAGGCATCTCTGTTAAGACTGAAGCTGATGTTCGTGGTTACAACGGTCAGCGTGTTCGTTCCGACATCGTTGCAGTTTTGGAAGGCGAGTATGATCTCGGTTGGTCTCGCAACAGCGATGGTTCCTTCGATCTGATCGCAGACCTATGGGGTGTTGCTAAGAAGCACAACCAAACCGAGTTGATCAACTCCATCAACCAAAAGTATGCCGTTAACAAAACCCTGGCAGAAGTGAAGCAACGCGGTCTGCAAAACGCCAACGTTAAGTTGGTATTGCAATAGTCATATCTCTGCGCGTTCCCAAAGCTGCACGGGTTAACCAGGTTAATAGCGGTTAGCCCGCTTTTTTTACGGACTAGGATAATTCCTAGTCCGTTAATTTTTTTATGCCTTGGAACCTACGAGGAAAGAAACCAGGACTTACGCAAAGGTAACGTATTTTCGTCCGCAGCGACGAGCGTATCCCCTGCGGAGACGCTACGCATACGCGTAGCGTGCCGAATAGACCTGTTGCACGAATCAAGAAAACAGGGCAAGTTCATATTGGATGTTATACAGAAAATTTCTGAATAACAGCGATGAATATACTGAACAACTCTTTCTTACGTACAAAATCAGGTGAATATACGGAATTTTTCACCTAACATCTGAAAAAGGATAATATACAGAAAATTTCTTGATATCCACCCCAAATTGAGTAGTTATACGGGAATAGCTGTATCATAGTTAGATATGGACGATATACATAAAATTTCTTGATATTTATGATTAAATGCCTGTAACCCTTTCTCTATTTAAATCGCGAGCATGTGATATACGGAAAGTTTCTGCATAATAAATAGTTAGGCTGAGGGACATAGGACATGAAGCAGCGAGGAAAGCTCTTCTTCTTTTGCGGAAAGATGGCGGCGCGAAAATCGAGCCTTGCAAGGGAAATAGCGCGGCGAGAGGACGCGGTTTTGGTAGTGCAAGACCAGTTGCTGATCAAGTTGTTTCCGGGCGAAGTCGTGGACATCCCTAGCTTCGTCAAGTATTCATCAATGCTGAGAGATGCTCTTGCGGCGCACATATGCTCACTGCTCTTAAAGGGCATATCTGTTGTGCTCGACTTTCCTGGCAACACGAGAACGCAGCGTGCCTGGTTTCGGGAGCTATTTGAACGTGCGAACGCCGATCATGAGTTGCACTACGTCGATGTAACTGACGAGTTGTGCAAGCGTCAGCTGCGGGAGCGGAGTAGGGAGCTTACTGAAGGCTCAGCTTTTACGAGCGATGCCGAATTTGATGCCATTACAAAGTACTTTCAGGCACCATCAGACGATGAGAACTTTAACGTCATTCGTCATCAGCGCGGCTAACACTTCATGGCGGCGGACAGGTGAAAGCCGTTGGTGAGGTTGCAAAGGTTAACTGCCGCCGCTGCATTTTGCCGTGTAACCGCGATCGCTCTGCTTTAGTCTGCTGGCATGGTAATAAAAGAAAAGGTATCCGACCATGCCAACGCACAAACAACCTATCGTATCCGGGAAAACCAGTGATTGCAGGAACTCGCATCACAGTTGAAATAATTCTTGAAAAACTTGCTGCTGGTGAAACCCCAGAGCAAATACTGGGACTTAAACAAAAATTAAGCCCAAATGTAGCCCAAACTGACTTTATAAGCGGAGAATACGTCACGATTATGGGTTAACCAATCAAAAAATTGATAAGACATAGCTGTTCTAAAGGCTTCCAAAGCTTCAGTAAAGGTGTTCAAAGGTTTGTTTGCCCACCTTCGTCTTAAGCCCCCTGTCATTAGTCCTTGAATCAAATCTTGCTGTTGAAGTGCAGTTGTGAGGAGTGCGTGGATTGTACGAGATACAGAAAAATTTCCTCGTTTAGTAAGTTGTTATATTCTTTTAGATAAGGGCTGAGTATGAATTCACAAATTAAGTTACTTGATGTAGTTGCATTGCTGAAAGATATACCAGAGTTCGATTTGTATAGGGGACAGGTTGGAACAATTGTTGAAGAGTATGAGCCTGGAGTATTTGAAGTAGAGTTTAGCGATACTGATGGTCACACTTATGTGATGGAAACATTAGAAGCTGACAAGTTGATGATTTTGTATCATCAGCGATTGGCAGAAAATAGGATTGCTATGTAGCATTGGTGAAGGAAATTCATATTAGGATGAGTAACTCTTTCTCTGAAAAGTATTGAGCGAGGAATAAAAACTCCTCACTCCTCATTCTATTTAATACGCATCCATTGGCAGACAAGAGCAAACAAAATTTCTATCTCCATATGCGGCGTCAATACGACCAACACTGGGCCAGAATTTGTGTTCACGAGTCCAAGGTGCTGGGTAAGCAGCTTGTTCCCGTGAGTAGGGATGATTCCATTCTCCGACAATCAGACTTTCTGCTGTGTGGGGTGCATTCTTCAAGACATTATCTTGGGCATCCATTTTACCTGATTCAATTTCCGCGATTTCTTGGCGAATAGCAATCATTGCATCACAGAAACGGTCTAACTCTTCTTTGGATTCACTTTCTGTGGGTTCCACCATGATTGTACCTGCCACAGGCCAGGAAACCGTTGGTGCATGGAAGCCATAATCCATTAGGCGCTTGGCAATATCATCGATTTCGATATTTGCAGATTTTTTGAGCGATCGCAAATCCAAAATACACTCATGAGCAACTAAACCATTTTTCCCTTTATACAAAACGGGATAGTAAGATTCAAGTCTGTTGGCGATATAGTTTGCATTCAAAATTGCGACTTTGGTTGCTTCCGTCAAACCATCTGCACCCATCATAGCAATATACATCCAAGATATCACGAGAATACTCGCGCTTCCCCAAGGTGCAGCGGAAACTGCACCCATTTTTTGTTCACCGTCCATTTCAACAACAGCGTGCCCAGGAAGAAATGGTACCAGATGGGAAGCAACGCCAATAGGTCCCATACCAGGACCACCGCCACCGTGTGGGATACAGAAGGTTTTATGCAAGTTCAAGTGACAAACATCCGCGCCGATATCTCTCGGACGACAAAGCCCCACTTGAGCATTCATATTCGCCCCATCCATGTAAACTTGTCCACCGTGAGTGTGAACAACAATACAGATTTCCTGAATTTGCTCCTCAAACACACCATGAGTTGAGGGATATGTTACCATTAACGCCGCAAGTTCTTTACTATGCTTTTGAGCTTTTGCCTTAAGGTCATCTAAATCAACATTACCTTCAGCATCACAAGCAACAGCAACCACTTTCATCCCACACATCACAGCACTTGCAGGGTTTGTCCCATGTGCAGACTGGGGAATCAAACAAACATTCCGGTGTCCTTCCCCTCGACTTTCATGATACTTCCTAATGACGAGCAACCCTGTATATTCACCTTGAGAACCAGCATTTGGTTGCAGCGAAACTCCCGCAAATCCTGTGATTTGTCCTAACCATTCCTCTAGCTGCTGGAACAGGATTTGATAACCCCGTGTTTGTGAGAGTGGTGCAAAAGGATGTATTTTGCCAAACTCAGCCCATGTGACTGGTATCATCTCAGATGTGGCATTAAGCTTCATCGTACATGATCCTAAAGGAATCATCGATGTTGTCAGCGACAAATCCTTAGCTTCCAGCTTGTGCAGGTAACGCAACAACTCAGTTTCTGAGTGATAGCGGTTGAAAACGGGGTGAGTGAGGTAGCTAGTGGTACGGGGGAGAAAAAGAGCAGAGGAATGTCCGGAAGCCGGGGGGAAGAGTAGATCGTCGCCAAAAGCGAAAATTTCCAAGAGGTCGATTAAGTCTTTTTCTGTAGTCGTTTCGTCTAAGGATATACCTACAGTAGTTGTGTTTAAAATGCGTATGTTAATGTTATCTGCTTTACAAGCTTGTAAAATCTCATCTAAACTCCGTTCTCCTAAATCGACTTGCAGGGTATCAAAGAAATATTCAGAACCAATGCTGTAACCCAAACGTTTTAATCCTTCTGACAGCATCACAGTCTTTTGGTGGATGTTCTCAGCAATTCTTTTGAGTCCATCAGGACCGTGGTATACAGCATACATACTTGCCATGACTGCCAGCAACACTTGTGCTGTACAGATATTACTAGTTGCTTTTTCGCGGCGAATGTGCTGTTCACGGGTTTGCAAAGCAAGGCGCAACGCAGGTTTACCCTGAGCATCTTTTGATACACCAACAATTCGCCCTGGAACTTGACGCTTATACTCTTCTTTGGTGGCAAAGTAAGCTGCGTGAGGTCCCCCGTAGCCCAAGGGAATACCAAAGCGCTGAGTGCTTCCTACAGCAATATCAGCACCAAATTCACCTGGGGGTGTTAGCAAAGTCAGACTTAAGGGGTCTGCTGCTACCGTTACCAATGCTCCCATAGCATGGGCTTTTTCTATAAAAGCGCGGTAGTCATAGATTGTGCCATCGCTGGCGGGGTACTGGAGAATTGCCCCAAAAATGGGTTCAGAAAAATCAAAGGTTTGATGATCTCCGACAATAATATCAATTCCCAAAGGTTGAGCGCGTGTTTGCAACACATCTATAGTTTGGGGATGACACTCACGAGAGACAAAATAGGTATTTGCTTTATTTTTGCAAAAACCATAGCTCATAGTCATCGCTTCTGCGGCTGCTGTGGCTTCATCTAGCAATGAAGCATTAGCAATTTCTAAACCTGTTAAGTCAATAATCATGGTTTGGAAATTCAGCAGCGCTTCGAGTCGTCCTTGGGCAATTTCTGGCTGATAGGGAGTGTAGGCGGTATACCAACCAGGGTTCTCTAGAATATTGCGTCCAATCACAGGTGGGGTGATACAGTCGTAGTACCCCATACCAATAAACGAGCGGAAAACTTGATTTTTGGAAGCGATTTCCTTGAGCTGAGCAAGTGCTGCGTACTCATTTTCTGCTTCTGGTAACTCTAATGAATCAGATAACCGAATTGCCTGCGGCACTGCTTGGTCAATAAGTTCATCAAGAGTACTATAACCCAGCACCTCAAGTAAATGCTTGATATCACTGGATGATGATCCAATATGCCGTTCTTGAAAAGAACTTAACTTTTGGCTACTTTCCCCTGACATCTGCTGATGGTTTGATTTAGGACGAGGAACATTAGTTACCACGAACTGCTCTCCGACGCGACTACTTCATATTTTGCAACAATTCTGTTTGACGCGTTGGGTATAATTTGTCAATTTCTCAAAATTAATGAAGTTTTTTTAGAAAAAGTCATAAAACTTTTCCGGATACCGTAGGGACAAGGACAAACAAGAGTGAGGGAAGTAGAGAAACACAGAGGCAGGGAAGAGTTAATGATCAATCACTCTTTCCTCACACTCCTTCACTCCCTTACTCCCTCACTCCGTTCTATCCTTCTACCTGAATGCTGTATTCACTTGCAGTCAAGGCATCATCAATTTCACCAGACTTGTTAACGCGTACTTTGAGCAACCATCCTTCCCCATAAGGATCTTCTGCCAATTGTTCTGGTGATTCTATCAAAAGTTCATTGCGTTCTATAACTGTACCAGTAACTGGGGAATTAAGGTCTTCCACAGCTTTCACGGATTCAATTGTGCCAAAGGTTTCTTCCTTGGAGACAGCGTCACCAATATCTGGGAGATCTAAAAACACAATGTCACCTAATTGGTCTACCGCAAAGTCGGTAATGCCAATGGTGGCAATTTCGCCTTCAAGACGCACGTATTCATGAGTATCTAAGTATCTCAAATCTTCAGGATATTCAAAGGGCATACCACTTCCTCATCCACATAAAAAAATTACTACACCGATAGCGATTTCCGCTATATCTATTTAACTGTTATCAGTTATCTATTTCATCCCTTGGTTAAGGGTTGAGCTACCACAGTGGCTCAAAAATTGACGCATTCACGAATTAAAAATTCAAAAAAATATTTTTTTGAAATTCGGTTCGCAGTGAAGGAGCCAATTAAGCGAAGGGATTGTGATGAGCGACTACGAACACCCAACGGGAGAGCTAGTCGTGAAGGCGCAGGAAACCGTTCGGCTGAGCTCACGGCCGAAGCCTTCCTACATAACGCGCTTACTCACCACTTACCTGCTATGTTAAAATCCGACCAAGAGCAGTTGCTGGGGTTTTACGCCAGTCGTCTCAAGTGCCGGTCTAAATTACACTATACCCATTCGCTTCATTCAAAATTCTTCACACGGTTTTTTGATCGATAAAACGGACGTTTTACCACAACCGCTGGGTAAGCTTTGCCACGAATTTCTACTTCTAGCTGCTGATTCACAGTCGCTAGTTGACTGGGAACATAGGCTAAGGCTATGGGATAACCAAGAACTGGTGATAGTGTACCACTAGTCACCTCTCCAACGACCACACCAGTTGATAACACTTGATAGCCATGACGGGCAATGTTACGCCCTTGCATTTGCAAACCTACTAGTCGGCGTTGAACTCCAGCAGCTTTTTGCTGTTCCAAAACTGAGCGACCGATAAAGTCTCCTTTGGTATCAAGATGAACTAGCCAGCCTAAACCAGCTTCTAATGGAGTCGTCGTGTCGTCAATATCCTGGCCGTAAAGTGGCATTGCTGCTTCTAGCCTGAGGGTGTCTCTCGCACCTAGTCCGCAAGGAATGACACCAGCATTGATTAGACTTCTCCACAATTCTACCCCCACATCTAAATCTAACATCACCTCAAAGCCATCTTCCCCGGTGTAACCCGTGCGGGCAAGAAATGCTGGTTTACCTAGTACTGTTCCCTGCAAGTGCCCAAATGCTTTAATAGATGTTAAATCTTCTTGCACCAAGGTCTGAAGAATGCTTACGGCTTTTGGTCCTTGCACGGCAATTAAGACTTTTTCAAGTGAAAGGTCTTGGAATTTCACTTGATTTTGGTCAAGATGTTGCAAGAGCCATGTTTTATCTTTGTCAGTAGTAGCCGCATTGACAATTATCACTCCCCGTTGTTCACCAGTGGCGTCTTCGCCTTGGTAGTAAAAGATGATGTCGTCAATGATACCACCTTTATGATTTAATAAGACAGTGTATTGAGCTTGACCGGCTTGCAAGCGGCTTAAATCTGAAGGAACTAAAAGCTGGAGTTGAGATATAAGGTTCTTCCCTTGCAAAGTAAATTTACCCATGTGGGAAATATCGAACATTCCTGCTGCATTTCTCACAGCCTCGTGTTCCTTGGTTATGCCAACAAATTGCACGGGCATTTCCCAACCACCAAAAGTGGTGAGTCGTGCTTTGAGTTCTTGTGCAAGTTCAAATAAAGGCGATCGCGCTAAGGATAGGATGATTTCTTCTTGATTAGCCACAGGTCTATTTGTTTAGATACGTTTGTCTGTAGTATTTCACTTTTGGTATCTACAGTGTACTTAAACCTAATTTGATTGATCTTGCAACCAAGTCGTTAAATCTGCTTGAGTTGAAAAATCCAATAGTGCTTCGGCAAGATTCTCCAGTTGTTCGATAGATAGCTGACTGATACGCTCTTGCAATTGCTGATCCATGTTACCAATGCGGCGTCGAAGCTGACGCATAATTAACTCTAGAGCTTTTTCCTGTCTGACTTCCTCAAGGATTTCCTCACGGACTTCCTCATAAAATCTGGTTTTTTTGATATCAAAATCACCCAATCCAAACATCCTCACCAACTCCTGACGACTGATGCGCGGTAATTTGTATAGTACAATTGTTTCTATTAAATCTAGCACTTGCTGTACAAGCGCTGCATTGGTTAGCTCTGTGCGTGTCCTGGCAATCAAGTTTTTGGCTAATGCGGGAGTTTGTTTTTCATTTTCAACTATTAATTTAATGATACCAACTCCCAAAGATTGTTCAGCCCTATCCCCAAGCTCATTCAGATATAATCGTGTTACAAGTTGACTTTCGAGTAAGACTTGATAGGGTTCGACTTTTGTTGGTTCGATGCTACGGCGAGGAAATATAACGACTGCTCTCCAAGCCTTGGTTGGTGCGTAAAGTCGCAAATACAGAAATATTTCTGAAAATAAACGGGCGTAAAATTCGGTATCTTTTTGAAACTGAACCTCAACAAAATAAATTGGGCGAGTACTAGCATCAGCAGTGGGAAGAAAGACTCCATCAATACGAAATGCTGTTTGTTTTAATTCTACAGAAGCGAAATTATATGCATTTGCCTCATAAGATTGCAGGTTAATTAATTCAAAGAAAGCATTCGGAAAGGTTGTGAATAGGCGATAAAAAATGGAGTCGGTTTTCATTTGAACTTAAATAAGTATTCTTTGTATTCTATGCCGCCTCTTTTCAATACCAACTCAATTCGCGCTTTGCGATGGTGCGGAGCAGCTGCCAAAGGCGATCGCTTCGCTACAGCATAGCGGCAGATCGCATTTCATTCATAGGTGCTTGGTGGGCGATAAGCCGGAGGCTTGACGCTACGCGTATCGCACAAAGTAAAAGACGCGATGAGCGCGTATCGCTATAAGTGAGCGTGAATTTGAATCTGGCGATCGCCTCCACCTTCTCAATACAAACAGTACAAACACCAGGAAAAGCTCAAAGCTAAATATAAACACTCATAAATAGCTTAATTTCTTCAACAACACCCTGGCAATTTACGAAAGGTGGACACTGGGGTGAAGTTAATGTGAACCTAGTATGTCTTTTTTATGAATTATTGACATAACGTCTAGCAGAAATACTGTTGACCGTGGTTTTATATTGTTTAGGAAATGCTCTCCGAAAGATGTTATCAACTAGCAGTTTCCATTCCACGAGATTAGTTTTAAAGAATGCGGGTGCAGCCTTTAACAACTTTCTCATTCATTGCACACATCGTAAAGCAATTTGAGAGGTTATTGAATGATGATTAATAGATTGGCAAAATTTATATCAGCAGCTACTGTATTAGCTATGACAGTTTCTTTCGCTCCACAATCTGCTCTGGCTCAAAAATTCTCTGGTGCTGTAAATAATAACATTGAAGATACACTGGAATTTGATCTTGAAACCTCTGCTCCTAACAGATCAGGGATATTCTATGGAGCAATTCAAAACCCAGTGTATATTGATAAACCTCCCTTTCAACTTGGTGACTCCACCGAAACTTCTAGAGAGTATAAATTTAATCCAGCAGATTTGAAAGTTTCTTTAGCAGAGATTTCAGACTCATTGCGAAATGTACTCAATACTCAAAGCAGTGGCAGTAGCTTCGAGAATAAATATGGCAGTACTGTAGTCAAATATGAAGCTAGGTTAGAAGATAACTCAAATCCAAAAAACTTCGTTAACTTTGCATTTTATGCTCCCTACACTGAGCCATTCACTAATCTAAATTCTCTATCTGTTTTCAATGCATCAAATTTAACTCCATTTTTGAATTCTCAAGGGCAAGTTATATTTCCAAAATACATTAGCCCTTTGAATGAGTCTGATCC
The DNA here is from genome assembly GCF_006968745.1 of Brasilonema sennae CENA114. Lineage (NCBI taxonomy): Bacteria > Bacillati > Cyanobacteriota > Cyanophyceae > Nostocales > Scytonemataceae > Brasilonema > Brasilonema sennae. Next base: position 3,518,691 of record NZ_CP030118.1, read on the forward strand.
TCAACTTAATCCTCTACCTAATAGTACTCTTTTGTTCTTGACTCCGACTCCTGATGATGTAACCAAGGTTCCAGAACCTGCTGGTACAGCAAGTTTACTGGGTTTTGGAATTGTGAGTACAGCATTATTGCGCAAACGTAATAAATGCTTGAAGGCATGATGTTATCTCATCACAAGGTTTTCAGCTTAAGTTGACAAGAAATAGTAACAGAAGCCGACAAGCTCCTTTGTCTCCAGACTAAAGTAGAGGCAGCACGTTTGCGGGGGCTATGTCTAAAGCCAAATATCCCAGCTTTTCTCTACCGCGAATGTAAAGCAGCAGCACTTTGCGATACGCGGATCGTCAAGCCTCTGGCTTATCGCCACAGCTGATCGTGAATTTGAAACTGGCGATCGCCTAGCGCCTCTACTTTCTCGATACAAACAGAAGCCTACAAACACCAGCAAAAGTGACAAACTAAGCATAAACACTCATCAAGAGCTTGGTTTCTTCAAAAATACCTTCGCCAATTTAGGAAAAGTGGACACTGTGGTGAAGTTACTGTGAAGATAATATGTTTTTTTCATCAGGATTTTACATCAAGTCTAGCAAAAATACTGTTGACCGTGGTTTTATATTGTTTAGGAAATTCTTTCCGAAAGATGTTATTAACTCAGAGTTTCCATTCCACAGGGTTAGTTTTAAAGAATGCGGGTGCAGACTTTAACAACTTTCTCATTAATTGCACAGATGGCAAAGCAATTTGAGAGGTTATTTAATAATGATTAAGAAATTAGCAAAAATTATATCAGCAGCCGCTCTATTAACTACGGTATTTTCTCTAGTTCCACAATCTGCTCTAGCTCAAAAATTTTCTGGTGCTACTAATAACAGTGTAGCTAGATTTTCATTTGATCTTAACACCTCTGCTCCTTACACTGGAGGAGTATTCTCTGGAGCAATTCAAAATGCAATTTATGACATTAATGGTGGGACTGGGACATCATCTTCACCTCAAGATAGAAGAGTTTTTTTTCAACCAGGAGATTTGGCAATTTCTTTAGAAACACTTTCAGAGTCAGAATTGAAGAATACTTCAGGAACAGGATTGAACGATAGAACAAGTAGCTTTCAGGGGAAATTTGGCACTACAGTAGTTAAGTATCAAGCTACAGTAGAAGCTACATTAGAAAATGATCCACAATTATCATCTGGAAGAAGATTCCTTAGTTTTGAATTTTATGCTCCTTACGTTGAACCCTTCACTAATCTAACTTCTCTCTCTGTTTTCAACGCATCAAACTTAACTCCATTTTTGAATCCTCAAGGTCAAGTTGAATTTCCAGAAAACATTGATTATGGAAATAATCCTCTTGATCTATCTCCTAGACCAACATTTCGTGGGTTTATCTTCACTCCTGGTTCTGATGATGTAACTAAGGTTCCAGAGCCTGCTATTACGGCAAGCTTACTAGGATTTGGAATTGTGAGTACAGCATTATTGCACAAACGTAATAAACGCCTGAAAGCAAGTCTATCTAATGGTAAAAGACGATAGTGAAGGTGTTCAAAAAAGCTAATTAGCTATTTTCGTATCAAGGCTATTTACAGCGATTTTCAGTTAATTGAACCACAGATTTTTCTAGGGGAACGGCAATGCTGGATACGGTCGCGCGAATTATTTCTTAACATTGCAAGATTCGATAAACCCTTTGTTTTGGCAAATGTTGGGTTGACGCAAGAAAACCCAACCTACGAAAAAATAAGGTTTGGAAGTATTAAGTTATATTTCGCCAACAGTATCATCTGCCCCCACTCCGTGGTGAATTTACTTTAAAACAGCTGTAATTCTATACATTACCAGCCGAAAATAAGTTTCCATATCAATACAAACAGGAGCTTACAAACACCAGGAAAAGCTCTAAAACAAGCATACAAACTCATAAATAGCTTGATGTATTCAGCAATACCCTATCAATTTCTGAAAGGTAGACACAGTTGTGAAGGTATTATGAATTAAATATGTTTTTTAGATAAAAATATCATACAAACTATAGTATAAACACTGTTGACTGTGCTTTGATAAGACTCATCAATTTTCTGCATAGATGTTACTAACCCAAAGTTTATATACCACAAGATTGATTTTAGGAAACGCAAGTGCAGAATGTAACAACTTCGTCAGAAATTCCAAAGATTTGAAACATTTTGAGAGGTTTTTTAACAATGATTAACAAATTAGCAAAAATTATATCAGCAGCCGCTGTATTGACTATGACAGCTTCTTTAGGCCCAGAATCTGCTCTTGCTCAAAAATTTTCTGGTGGTGCAAATAACACTGCAGATAGACTGGAATTTGATATTAACACCTCTGCTACTTACAGCCAAGGAATATTCTCTGATGCAATTCAAAGGGCAGTCTATTATGATAACACTATTTCAAACACTCAATATAAATTTCAGCCAGGAGATCTAAAAGTTTCTTTAGAACAACTTTCAGACTCATTGCGGGATCTACTCAACAATAAAAACAACGGTAATCCAAGTAGCTTCGATGGGAAATTTGGCAGTACAGCACTTAAGTATGAATCTAGGTTAGTAGATAATTCAGGAAACTTCGTTAATTTTGCATTTTATGCTCCCGATATTGCTCCCTTTACCAATCGAAATTCTCTATCTGTTTTCAATGCATCAAATTTAACTCCATTTTTGAATTCTCAAGGTCAGGTTGAATTCCCAGAAGAGATTAGCAATTTGAATGGCGATTCTCTTGCTTCATCTAGAGGATTTATCGTAACTTTTGAGCCTGATAATGTAACCAAGGTTCCAGAACCGGCGGCTACAGCAAGTTTACTGGGTTTTGGAATTGTGAGCACAGTATTATTGCGCAAACGTAAGAAACGCCCAGAAACAAGTTTATCTAAATAGTACAAAGACGAGAGTAAAGGTGTTCTAAAAATCTAATTAACTGGGGTGCATCGTGATTTGAGCAAATTACCTCGTGCTCAGATTCAAAGTTGTGTCATTAACTTTCTCCTTAGTTGCTGAAATCCCTTGCCAGCAAGTATTTATTTTTGTCGAATGGGTGTAATGATGATTAACAAATTAGCAAAAGTTATATCAGCAGCCGCTGTATTGACGATGGCAGTTTCTTTAGCTCCACAATCTGCTCTAGCTCAAAAATTTTCTGGTCAAGCAAATAATGTAAACGACAGATTTTCATTTGAAATTAACCCCTCTGCTTCTTACACTGGAGGGATATTCTCTGGAGCAATTCAAAACGCAATCTATACTGATAATGACTCTCTTGCAGTTTTAAACGCTGAAACTCCTAAAGACTATAAATTGAATCAAGGAGATTTGAAAGTTTCTTTAGAATCCATTTCAGACTCCTTGCAGCAAGCACTCAATGTTCGAAGCAGTAGCTTCAAAGGTAAATTTGGCAGTACTGTAGTTAAGTATGAAGCTAGGTTAGAAGATAATTCCAATCCAAAAAACTTCATTCATTTTGCATTTTATGCTCCCTATACTGAGCCATTCACTAATCTAAATTCTCTATCTATTTTCAATGCATCCAATTTAACTCCATTTTTGGATAGTTCTGGTAGTGTTAGTTTTCCGAAGTATCTTTGGGGTTTAAAATTTGATGATAATCTGGAACCTAATCCTTTCAATGAGGATGATTATAGGACTTTTGACTGGACTCCTGATTCAGATAGAAAAAAGGTTCTAGAACCTGCCGCTACAATAAGCTTACTGGTTTTTGGAATTGTGAGTACAACATTATTGCGCAAACGTAATAAACGTCCAGAAATAAATCTATCTAATGCTAAAAAAACTCTGTGAAGGTGTAACAATCTAATTAGCTACTTCCGTATTTGGACAGGATTATCATCAGGTGAATATTGGTGAATATTGCTGATTTATACATTAATATTAGTCAGCAATACACACTCCATAGCGATTCTCAGTTACATACACTACAAAGTATGGGCACAGCGTGCCCCTACAAACGACACGGCAGTCGCATAAATTAATTTTTATATTACAGATAATCTTCCTGAGTTCAAGAAGTAGTAGAGTAACTTAGAAGATTTAATAAAGTATCTAACGAATCCAACGTAAGGTGCGCACTGCCCATTGCCTACGAATGACATAGGAAGGTAGGTAGTGCCCACCCTACAAATTAAAATTTTCAGTCACTCACCAACAACATCCCTGTCTCAACCCAAACCACGTCCTTTGTAAAAAATTCTTCATAACAAACGCATTTACTATGAAAAAGATATTGCCCATTTTGTTAACCTTACCCCTATGCACTATAGCGAGTTTTACTTCTATAGGTACACTCAGAGCGCAACAAGTGACTCCTGATGGAACTGTATCTACCACAGTGACTACTCCTGATGGAAAAATTTTCAACATCAATGACGGAACCATTCGGGGAGGAAACCTTTTTCATAGCTTCAAAGAATTTTCTGTTCCCACAGGTGGTTCGGCTAACTTTAATAATGCAGCTGATGTGCGAAACATCATCGGTCGGGTGACGGGTGGTTCTGTTTCTAGTATTGATGGTTTAATTAGGACACTCAACTCAGCTAACTTATTTTTACTCAATCCTGCGGGGATTATTTTTGGACCAAATGCCAGTTTGAATATTGGTGGTTCATTTTTGGGAAGTACTGCGAATAGTTTTGTATTTGGCAATGGGTTTGAGTTTAGTGCTACTGATCCCCAAGCACCACCGTTGTTAACAATCAATGTTCCGATAGGTTTACGATTTAGAGATAATCCTGGAAATATTGTTAATCAATCTCAAGCAAGTCTTGATGGAGCAACTAATACATTTAGTTCTCCTGCTGGGTTAAAATATCCTGCTGGGTTACAAGTTCCAAATGGAAAAACTTTAGCTTTAGTAGGCGGTAATGTTTCCTTATCAGCTGGTAATTTAACTGCACTTGGCGGAAGGATTGAGTTAGGTAGCGTTGATGGCGATAGTTTTGTGAGTCTGAATGAGATTAATACAGGCTATGCTCTGGGATATCAAGATGTTCAGAAATTTAGAGATATTCGACTATCTAACGGTGCACAAGTAGATACCACTGGTAATGGTGGTGGCGTTATCCAAGTGCAGGGTAAAAATATTACTCTCACAGAGAGTTCATCGATTCGTTCTGGTTCTCTTTCACAAGCAGGTGGAAATTTAATCATCAATGCTGCTGAGTCTGTGAAATTGAGTGGAGGTTCCGTAATTGGAACTTCTGCTGATGGTGAAGGTAAAGCTGGAGATGTATTGGTGAAAGCTTTTGATTCTGTAGAGTTAGAAGGAACTGCATCAGCTTTACCTACTTTTCTTTTCTCTCAAGTATGTGGTTTCTCTTCAGAATGTAGCACTGCTACGGGTAATGGTGGGAATATGACGATTGAAACAGGGAAACTACTCGTTCGAGATGGAGCCAATATTGATACTTCGACTTTCGGTGTTGGAAACGCAGGGAATATATTGATAAAAGCATCCAATTCCGTAGACGTGATAGGCACGGACAATAATCCAGATTATAAAATATCGAGTGGTATTCGTGCTCAAGTTGCCGAATATGCGATAGACAATCCAGGCAATGCAGGAACTCTAACTATTGAAACTCAACGATTAACTGTTCAAGGTGGAGCGCAGATATCTACTGCTGGTCGTAAAACTGGCGGCAATGGTGGAAATTTGACTATCAATGCGACAGATTCAATTCTCTTAAGTGGAGCTTCACCATTTTCTACAGGTGAATCTGTGGGTGATACCGGACGCAGTGGTCTTTTTGTATCTGCGGAACCAGGCGCTACTGGGAATGTGGGTAGCTTAAATTTAAACACTGGAGTGCTGACTGTTGAGAATGGAGCGAGAATTTCAGCAGATAATTTTGGTTCAGGTTCACCAGGTAGTTCAACTTTAGATGTCAGGCAATTGGTGATTCAAAATGGCGGGGAAGTCAAATCAGGTTCTTTCGCTACTGGTGATGGCGGAACTTTGATTGTCAATGCAACCGAGTCTGTGGATGTTATCGGTAGTAGAACCATTGCAGGTAAAACTCTCCCCAGCACTTTGTTCTCTGAAGCTTCAGGTGCTGGTAAAGCAGGGAATTTGATTATCAATACTCCAAATTTAAATGTCCGCAATGGTGGACGAGTGACTGTCAGTGCAACAGGAACTGGTGCTGCAGGTAATTTAACTGCAAATGTAAACACCATTCGCCTCAACCGAGGAAAACTCACTGCGCAAAACAACGCGGGAGACGGAGGTAACATCAACCTCCAAAACTTAGGTCTGTTGCGAATGGAAAATCAAAGTCTGATTTCTGCTCAAGCTTTTAATGATGCCAACGGTGGTAACATCACTATCAACGCTCCCAACGGTTTTGTGGTTGCTTTTCCTGGACAAAACAATGACATTGTTGCAAGTGCAGAACGAGGAACAGGTGGCAACATCGATATCAAGGCTACAAATATTTTCGGTTTGGAACAACGCAAGTCAACTCCCATAAATACAACCAATGACATTGATGCTAGCTCTCAATTTGGCTCTCAAGGAACTGTAATTATTAATACGCTAGATATTGATCCCAGTCGTGGATTATTTGAATTGTCTGAGAATGTCATCGATCCAGCACAGCAGATTGCCCAAAATCCCTGTATAAAAGGTTTTGGTAGTACTTTCACCGTCACTGGGCGTGGCGGGTTGCCAACTGATCCGAATAAAATCCTTAGTAGTGACAATGTGCGCGTTGATTTGATCCAGCCTGTTGTCAATCAAAAGAATTCCAGTAGTGACACTCAGAATCAGTCCTCCAGCAGTGCAAAAGCCAAACCCAAAGTCAAAGAGATAATACCTGCCCGAGGATGGATCTTCAATGAGAAAGGTCAGGTGGTTCTGGTAGGTTACGATCCTACCCAAACTGGTATACAACGTTCCCAGCCAACACCTCCTGCTTGCCCTGCCTTTTAAATCAGTTATCAGTTATCAGTTATCAGTTATCAGTCAATACGGTTGCTGTTAAAAATTGTTGGTAACCATTCCACATGTGTAGACTCAGATCTTGCACCTCGACTTTAGTACGCCTTGAACTGAAGTACCCTGCGGGAAGCCCTCCGGGTTCGGGGGTTCGCAATCGACGGGAACCGCCAAGACTGCGACCCCCTCACCGCCTCCGGCGTCTACAGGGCTACATAGCCAAAGTCCGTTAAAACGGAACGGCACATGCTTCTCCCAAGGGGAGACGCAATCATGCGAACAAGTCGGGAAACCCGAACGCCCTTCGGGTTCGCAGTCGCCTACGGAGGGAGACCCTCCTGCAGCGCTGTCTCACCAGATACCTACGGAGGGAAACCCTCTTGCAGTACTGGCTCAACGGACAGGTGCGCGACTGTCGGGAAACCCGCCCACGGCACTGTCCTCCCCAACGCAGTGCCTCCTGAAAGATTTACCCAGTCCGTTTTAACGGACTTGAACTTTGAGACAAGAAATTTATTTCTTGGTGGACGAGAATTCTAGTGCAAGATCTGATTAGAGACGTTGCATGTGAGTAAGCGCCCTCTTGGTAGGGTTTCCAACGCCAGATACCTACGGAAGGCAACGTCTCTACATTTGCTCCGAAACTTCTACATTGCAATCGGTGATAAGGATTTTGGTATTATCACCAACCGTATTGAGTTATCAGTGATTTGAAATTTTGATAACTTTTTACTGTTCACTGTTCACTGTTCACTGTTTTAATAAATTGTGGCAGTGTTGAGATTTATTAAGTTGGCATTATGAAGTATCAGCAAGTAGTCGTTGGGTTGGTTCTAGCTATAGTTCTTTTCTTGTTTCCCCTGTCAGCAGAGGGAGTCGGTTCTTCGAGTATCAGGCGTTCCACGGACGACGCCTTCAACGGTAAGGATTTTTCTGGTCAAAGCTTGATTGGATCTGAATATATTAATGTCAAGCTTAAGGACGTTAATTTTAGCAATGCTGATTTGCGCGGTGGCGTTTTCAATAGTTCAATGTTAGAGGGAGTCAATCTGCATGGTGTAAATTTTACTGAAGGTATAGCCTACTTGGCTGCTTTTCAGGGCAGTGATTTGAGCGATGCGATCTTTACAGACGCAATGATGCTGCGTTCTACTTTTGATGATGTAGACATTACTGGTGCTGATTTTACCAATGCAGTTCTAGATCGTCTGGAAGTGAAAAAACTTTGTGACAAAGCAAGTGGGGTAAATTCTAAAACTGGTGTTTCTACGCGTGAGTCTTTGGAATGTCCGTAAATATAGTGGATATTAGCTTAGCCGTCACGATGTTTTGTAAGTAGAGGTTTTTGGCGATCGCTTCCGAGTGAGCGATCGCTGTATTTATGTTCCCTCAACCTGGGATGAAATTTCATCTTGCCTTGCATTGAGCAGATTTGAGTAACGAGACGTGAAGGGGGTTTTCAGTCTATTTTTTGTTAGTAAAGCGATACGCCTTTATGCGTCTGTTGCTACAAGTGCAATCGCAGATTCCCTAAGCAACTCCATACCCAGTATACGGGCGCTTGTAAGGTGGATGTAGTCCCAAGATAATGTCTTCTTTAGGTACGCCCATCTCGACTAATTCTTGAGCAAGATTGGCTTCTGTCATATTGCGTTGAATCCAAACTTTACTATCTTTGATGTCTAAATGAATGAAACAGTTATAAACCCGTTTGAGTCCCGACCAGCCAACATCTAAAATTTGGTAGTGGTCGTGTTCTGTATCAAAGACAAGCTGGCACTCAACATTGTTATCTGAGTTAGCAGACTCAAGATTTGCATGAGATGTCAACAGTTGGCGGATGATTTGACGGTATTGCTCTAGTCTGTCCATTTAAGTAGGTAGGCGTAATTAATTCGTAGATAGCAGTAGTGCCAAGAGTTGCGCGTTGCGCGGGTTCCCCGCGTTGTAGCGACTTCGGAGCATCTTGCCCGCGAGCGAGACGCTCGCACTACATCTTATATTTAATAAAACCCACTTACTTAATAATTATCGTTGGGATAAGGCAGATAGATAACCTTGCTAAGGGGAGGGTTGGGGAGAGGTAATGCAAGAATTATGGTTGATTGCCCGGACATCACATAACATATTAAAACATATCAGCAGGATCAGCCGCTTGGAGTTTGCGGGTGGCGATCGCTCCAGAAATAACACACATAATGATTGTCAACATGAGCACCACCAAGGCTCGTGTTAAAGTCATGTATATGGGCAAATTTGTCGCCGTTCTTGTTAAATAATAAAGTCCCAAAGGAACTATTGTTCCTGGAATAAAGCCCAGAAATGCGAGGATAAGAGTTTCTTCAAAAATGATTGCTAAAAAGTATAAATTATGATACCCCATTGCTTTTAAGGTTGCGTATTCCTTCAGGTGTGCATTGACATCGGTAGAAAGAACTTGATAGACAATAATAATGCCGACTATAAACCCCATTGATACACCTAGACCAAAGATAAAGCCAATAGGGCTTTGTGTCTGCCAGTAGTTTTCTTCAAACTGGATAAATTCTTCATGAGTCAAAACCCTGACATCATTGGGTAAGTAAGCTCTTAATGCTGTTGCAACTTGCTGTGGATCGTAGCCCGGTTCAAGATAAACTAAACCCAGATTAATACTAGCTGCTTGTCGTCCGGGAAACAGGCGTAGAAAATTCTGATCACTGGTAATCAGGTTACCCTCAGCCCCAAAGGAAGTCCCCAATTGAAATAAGCCATTAATAGTAATGGTATGATTTTCTGCTTCGGTAGTAACAGTTTTACCTTGTTCAATTTGAGCAATTACTTGTTGATATTCCCCTCTAGAACCTTTGTCAAATAAGAAATTATCTGCTAACTTAATCTTATCCGACTGTTGGTTTATTTCTGGTAGCCCAAAAGCTGGTTGCTCAGGATTAACCCCTAGCACTTGAATGGAAGCTTCACGACGGGTTTGGGGATTTTTCCAGGTGATGAAACTCACATACAATGCTTCTGCCGACTTTACTCCTGATATCGAGGAAGCTTGGTACAGTCGCCGCCGGGAAAATGTAGACAGATTTTGCATATTACGAGCTTTGGGACTGAGTAAAACAATGTCTGTTTGCAAAACTCGGTTGAGCCGAGTATTACTGTCATAAAGTGCAGTCTGAAAGCCAAGCTGCATGAACATGAGCACATCAGCAAAAGCAATACCTGATAATGCGACAAGCAGACGGCTTTTTTCATGACTCAGTTGCAACCATCCCAGAGGTATTCGCTGGTATAACTGTTGTATGAATCCAATCAAAGTGAAATCACCACCTTAACTTGTAAATTGGTAAACTGAGCAGCTTTCTGGCTTGATGTGTGATCGAGTCGGATATGCACTTGGACAATTCGGGCGTCAATATTGGTACTAGGATCGGTATTGACGACACTCTGCCGACGCACCTGTAAACCTATCCGCTCCACTTTTCCTTGTAATTCACCAGGTAGAGAATCGCTGATGATCCGCACATCCTGCCCTATACGGATTTTGCTGATATCACTTTGGTAGACTTCCGCAACAGCATACATTTGGCTGGTTTGTCCAATCTCAACAATACCATTACTCGACACCACTTCCCCTGCACGTGTGTGTATATCCAACACTTGACCATCTTGGGGTGTTCGCACGTAAGCTTGTTGCAAATCTTTTTGAGCTTGATTGACTTGTGCGATCGCATCATCAACTTCTGCTTTTGCTGCTTCCACATCTACTGGACGCACTTCGGCTATTTTCTGGAGTGTGGCTTGAGCTTGGCTGATTTGTTTACTAAGCGTTGTGTTAATGCGGGTGAGAACAGCTTGAGCCTCGCTGATTTGGCTGCTACTCGTACCATCAATACGGGTGAGTATTGCTCTAGCTTCTTTGAGTTGCAGTGTTGCAGTGTCTACACTCAGGAGCTTACTATCAAATGAAGACTTAGAAATTGCACCATTCGAGTAGAGTTGCTGATTACGGCTATATTCGGCTTGAGCGTTGTTGAATTGGGCTTGCAATTTCTCAACAGTTGCTTGTTGCGCTATCTTATCGCCTTTGGACTGTGCTTTGAGTCGGGCGATCGCCTCCTGTTGTGCTGTCTTATCACCTTGCCACTGCGCTTTTAATTGGTCAACCGTAGCTCTTTGTGCTTCAATTTCACCGCGTTTTGCACCTGCTTGCACCATAGCAAGGTTTGCCTGTTTCACTTTTACTTGTTGCTGTGCTTTGATAACAGCAGCTTGAAGACGATCTTTGCTGTCAAGAATAGCAATCACCTGACTTGCTTTAACTTCCTGCCCCTCCTTCACTAACAATTGCTCAACTCGATTTTGTTGACTAGATGTTGGTGCAGAAACTTTAATCACCTCTCCCTGTGGTTCTAGCCTTCCCAAAGCAACGACTTTTATAATTTTAGGAATGCTGGGGCGAGACTTTTGGATCTCATTAAACTTGTGTGACTGTAACTGCCAGAACCTGTATGTTGTCACACTTACAACAACAAATGTTATGACAGCTGCGAGTATTGTGAGTGGGCGACGGCTATGCTTAAAGGATGAGGAACCGCTAGCTGTTGCATGACGCACCATAAGGTACTTCCTGTGGGACAAAATAAACTAAATAGTTTAATTTCTTTTTCAAAACTAAACTGTATAGTACAAACTTTCAATAAGAACTATCTACAGCCACTTTCAAGACAAGGAAAGACTGTTTACTGCTCTCATACAGCAACTGATACTGGAAAAATATTATGCATCATTTAACCCGCAAAAAGCTCAATTCATGGAAGGTGAGGCATCTGTTATCCTGCGTCACTTGGCATTGACAATTTTCTAGTGTATAAACATAGCGGAATTTCAGCACAATCAACTCCCTAAATCCTATATTCTTCGCTCACACTATGCGATAACGGGGTAATTCAACATTCAAAATTCTAAGTTTGAATTTGAGTAAATTTGAGCATGCTTCCTACGGAGGAAGTGTGAATTACGCTTAGCTTGTGCGTAACAACATAAAGAATACAAAAAGTAAAAAATCATACAAACAGGGGGATTTCATGTTTCATCGCCAGATTATCTCGATGTGTTTACTTCTGTCAGGGATCCCCGTATTAGTTCAAACAGCTGATGCTCAGATTCCTCCGCTTCCATCTCTTCCGGTTCCATCACCCAGCGCTCGTGTCGCTAACTCCTACAACAATCCGCTTACTCCTCAGATACCTAACGTGGCGACGACGGATGAAGCGGGAAGCCCAAAAGACGAATAAGACCGTCCTTATGCTAGTTGGATTTAGGGGGAAGCCCCATCTTCAACCGTTCGCGCAGCGTGCCGTCAGGCATAGGTAAGATGGGGTACTTCACGCACTCAACTACTAGAGAGTCTAATTTCCATGCTTCATCGCAAGATTTCGCCGCTTATGCTTGTGTCACCGTTCTCAGTACCAGCTACAACACTATCCACCTCTAAAAAAGGCAGTCCCCAGTCAGTTGACATGCCTCAGAGTATGGCTAGCGTCACAGACTTAGTGCTGCCTAACAACGATAAAGCCATAACACAAACCGAAGTTGAATTACTTATTACACAGGCGATTCGATACCACGAGTTTAGAACTACTGTCCACGCTATATTCATGATAGTTATAGTTTACACAGGTGGGTTTTCTTGTGCCTTATTCTTGTTTATAAATCAGTGGACACCGCACCACTAATAGCGTTTCACTTTAAGGTTGATACAAATAGACAGCAGCGAGCAGAGGGAAAGAATAAAAGACCAATCATTTGTATCAGGCTTGATCGTGAATACGTTTCACTCGCAATGATCGTTTTACATTTAATTACGCCTACCTACTTAGCAATCGAGGTATAGCAATCCTAAATCATTGGTGAACAAGAAAATTCCCGAGTTCTAAAAGAAGTCGGGAATCTGAGCATGTGCCACTTATACACAAAGCGCAAGCACTTTCACGCAAATCAAATAGACTTGCTATAATGACTCTTTAAAAAACTTCCAGTGGTGTATGTACCTCAGAAGAAGGGTAATAACGAGCAATTGTCGCTTCGATCAAACCTTTAAATAAAGGATGAGGTGCACTGGGAGATGATTGAAATTCTGGATGAAATTGGCAAGCTATAAAAAACGGGTGATTAGGAATTTCGATAATTTCTACTAGGCGTCCGTCGGGAGAAGTCCCACTAATAAGATAACCAGAGTCTATAAAGACGTTGCGGTAAGAGTTATTAAACTCGTAGCGATGTCGATGGCGTTCATAAATAACTTCTTCTTGGTAAAGTTTGAAAGCCAAAGAGTTAGGAAGTAAGCGACAAGGATATAAACCTAAGCGCATTGTTCCACCCAAATCCATTACATCCTGTTGTTCTGGCAATAAATTAATGACTGGGTTTTGTGTATGTGGGTCAAATTCGGCGCTGTTAGCATCTTGTAATCCGGCTACGTCTCGTCCCCATTCTATGATTGAGCATTGCATTCCTAAGCACAAACCTAAGAATGGGATTTCGCGTCTTCGAGCGTATCTAATTGCAGCAATTTTGCCATCTACCCCCCGGACGCCAAAACCTCCTGGGACTACTATTCCATCCACACCTTCGAGATAGGTTTCGGCTGCTTCAGTTTCCAATTGTTCTGAATTCACCCAACGCAGGTGCAGTTCACTACTCATTGCAATTGCTGCGTGACGTAGCGCTTCCACAACCGAAAGATAGGCATCACTTAGCTGCACGTACTTACCGACAATCGCAATTTCCACTCGATGGCTGGGACTGTATAATTTTTCTACTAATGTTTGCCACTGCACCAAATGAGGTTGGTGTTGTTCCATGTTCAGCAATTCTAGTGTTTGCTGTGCTAGTCCTTCTCGTTCTAAATTCAGGGGAACTTCATAGATACTCTTAGCATCTTGAGATGGGATCACGCATTCTACTGGTACATCGCAAAATTCAGATAATTTGTTTTTTAACGATGTTGGCAGTGGGCGATCGCACCGACAAATTAAAATATCCGGTTGAATACCAATTGATCTGAGTTCTTTCACCGAGTGCTGTGTTGGCTTAGTTTTCATCTCACCCGCTGAGGCAATCCACGGTATCAAAGTGACATGCATATACACGACATTTTGCCGTCCTACATCTTTTCGGAATTGACGAATTGCTTCCATAAATGGTAGTGATTCAATATCTCCTACTGTCCCACCAATTTCTGTAATAACAACATCTGGATTTGTATCTTTAGCAACCCTAATAATCCGTTCTTTTATTTCATTTGTAATGTGGGGAATAACTTGGACTGTGCCGCCATTATAATCACCACGACGCTCCTTATTAATGACGGCTTGATAAATTGAACCAGTCGTCACACTATTCAACCGGGACATAGAGGTATCAGTAAAACGTTCGTAATGTCCCAAATCTAAATCTGTCTCAGCACCATCTTGAGTCACAAATACTTCCCCATGCTGAAAAGGACTCATGGTTCCTGGATCAACATTAATATAGGGGTCGAGTTTGAGAATTGAGACCGAATAATTTCTTGACTTGAGCAATCGCCCCAGACTTGCTGCTACAATTCCCTTACCAATACTAGAAACAACACCACCAGTTACAAATACAAACTTAGTCATACTATCTTTAATTTTGCGCAACTTCTAGAAACACACCTCGCCATTGTGCCACAGTCACCCCCTTCGAGAATTCAAAATTCAAAATTATAAATTTAAAATTATAAATTTATAATTTTAAATTTATTTTTGAATTCAACCCCCATACTTTTAGGGGGAGGTGCTTAACTCCGCTCTTGTTATCAATTATTCTTTTATTTTGACGTGAGATCACTTTTAGGATTAATCTTATTAAGCTCTATAGTCACCCCCTCTATCGCTTTGGCTCAAGAACAATCCCTGAAGGTTGTTTTTCCGAAAACAAACTACCAGACTTCTGCACAGAAAATTTTCTTTCTTGGGACAGCACCAGCAAGTGGAGAGGTTCTGATCAATGATCAGCCAGTAACTCGTAGTAAGTCTGGTCATTTTGCCCCAAGTTTCCCCTTACAGTTGGGAGAAAATCTTTTTACTGTCCGCTACCAAAATCAACAAATCCAGATTCGGGTGACAAGAGTTTCTACTCAACCGGAAGTCCCACAGGGGTTAGGCTTTGCCAAAAATTCTCTCACACCAGCGGTGGATATAGCCAAACTTCCAGGAGAACAAATTTGTTTTAGTGCTATCGCCCCTTGGGCGACTCCCTCTGGGAGTCTCGCCGCACCGAATGCGACGACTGTTTCTGTAAAATTGGGAAATCAAACTATTTCCCTTTTACCGCAACCTCAACAAGCACAACTACCAGCAAATTCTGCCGCCTTAACAGGGCAAAACCAACCCTCAACCCAGTCTAACGCGGGCAAGTATCAGGGTTGTGCGACAGTTCCTCAGTTTAATCCTTCACTGTATACCAACAACATTGTCTCTGCTGCTATTGCCGAGAACCAGACCAAAAATATAGATTTGGGTAAACCAGAATTCCAACTCACCCTGAATGGTAAAACAATAACTCAACTAGGAACTGGAAAAATCAGCATCCTCTCACCTGCACAGTTGGAAGTGGTGGAGATTATAGCAGATTCTGGAGTTGCGCGCACTGGTCCGAGTACAGATTATTCTAGACTAACACCTCTACCCAAAGGCACACGAGCAGCAGTTACAGGACGTGAAGGTGAGTGGTTGCGTTTGGACTATGGTGCTTGGATCAATGGTAAGGAAACTCGTCCTTTACAAGGAGCAATTCCTCCACACAGTATCATCCGCAGTGTTGGCTATCGTAGACTTCCTAGTGTGACAGAAATGGTTTTCCCACTGCAAGTTCCTGTTCCAGTGAGTGTGCAGCAAGATGACCAAACTTTTACTCTCACTCTTCATAACACTACTGCTCAGACAGATATAATCCGCTTAGATGATGATCCTTTGATCTCTCGCTTAGATTGGCAACAATTACCACCCACTGTCCCAGGCGGACAGCCAGGAGTACAGTACACATTTAACCTCAAAAAAGCTCAACAGTGGGGGTATAAGCTGAGGTACGATAACACAAGTCTGGTGCTATCTTTACGTCACTCTCCTTTCATCTCCTCTGCTAATACTAGGGAAAGACGCGGGATGTTCGCCATACAAAAGCCGTTATCTGGAATCAAGATTCTACTCGACCCAGGACATGGAGGAAAAGAATCTGGTGCATCGGGACCAACAGGTTATTTGGAAAAAGATGTGAATCTGGTGGTTTCTAAGTTAGTGCGCGATGAGTTGGTGAAGCGAGGGGCGAAAGTGGTGATGACACGGCAAGATGATAAGGAAGTATCGCTAAGCGATCGTGTGGCAATGATCGATAAAGAAGAACCAGCGATCGCCATTTCTATACATTACAACTCCCTACCCGATGAAGGTGATGCTGAAAAAATTAAGGGAATGGGAGTCTTTTGGTATCATCCCCAAGCTCACAGCTTTGCAGTCTTTATGCAAAAGTATATTGTTAGCAAATTAGGACGACCATCCTATGGGGTCTTTTGGGATAATTTAGCACTGACACGTCCAGCAAGTGCACCTTCAGTTTTGCTGGAATTGGGTTTTATGAGTAATCCTAATGAATTTGAGTGGGTGACGAATGTTCAGGAACAAAAGAAGTTGGCAAAAGTCATAAGTGATGGAATTACTGAGTGGTTTCGTAGTGTCCGGTGATGCTTCGGCTAAATACAGCAGATTTAAAGTTCGTGAGGTACAAAAATACCCCATCCGCCCTATCGCGCGTGAGGGTTAGGCAGGGGTGTACTTTACTTACTAGCAAATTGCTGTATGTAGAACGTTCAATAACAGGGTTGTTATTGGTTATTTATGATTTAATACTGATGACAGTCTGAGAGTAGTATTCAATTAGATAGAACACACAACAATGTTGTGTGGCTATTATGTGATTTGTAATTTATACAAATCATACGTTGTGTCATAAAATATGCAAGGTAGACGTGCATGCTCTTAGTTCTTAAAGTTTTCTTATACCAAAGTTTCAGTTATTATTTAAATGATTTTTGGAATTAAGAAGCCACAATGTAGGTAAAATAATCATTTGTGACACTATACTTGGTATTGTCTTCTTCTTTTTTGATGTAATTGATCATACGTAATTTAATTTTATAGTAAAGTCAGTTGACTATCATTCGTATTAGTTTATACAATATTTTAGCAAATCAAATTGCTAGATCAGTAGCATCTACAACATAGGTAGTTTATATCACTATGTATTCCACTCACATCTTTCTCAAAATACTTTTTTCTTAACAAAGGATGAGCCATGGTACAGACTTTAAACGTTTCTGGAACAACCAACTATACGGCTGCCGCTACTCCCCAAATTGTTGCCGCCAATTTAACTATTTCTGACCCCGCCGATAATGGCAATTTAAATGGTGTATCGGTCATTATCAACTCTAACTTCAACAAAGATCAAGACCAGCTTGGGATTAACGGACAGAACGGTACTAATGGCACTATCAATGGTCTGAACTGGAACTACAACACAACAACAGGGATTCTAAGCATAACTGGTACAGCTTCCAACCAAGCTTACCAGGATGCGCTACGCCAAGTTACTTACAGTAATAACAGTCAGACCCCCACTACAACACCGCGTAGCATTGAATTTAGTTTGGGAACAACCTTAGGAAGTGCAGACAACAACCACTTCTACGAGTTTGTCTCTGCTCCCAAAATTACTTGGACGGAAGCTCAGTCTGTAGCTGCTAGTCGTGAATACTTGGGACTCAAAGGTTACCTAGCAACTATCACCTCTGACAAAGAACAAAACTTCATTCAAGGCAAACTTCAAGGAAACGGCTGGACAGGAGGCAGTGATGGTGCCGTTGAGGGAGACTGGCGTTGGGTGACAGGACCAGAGACTGGAACAGCGTTTTGGATTGGAGATGCAACTGGTAATCCAGTTAATGGTCAATATAGCAACTGGGCACCTGGTGAACCGAACAACCTTTTTGGCAGCGAAAAATACGCCCACCTTATTGGTAACTCCGCCATTGGTCAAACTCTAATAGGTAAATGGAATGACCTTTCCGACAACGTGGAAACTGGAGAGTACATACCTCAGGGTTATATCGTAGAGTATGGTGGCTTACCAGGCGATCCAACTGTACAACTGACCGGTAGCGTCACAGTTAATGTGACTGGAAATGCTTCAGCTAATGTGAAAAATCCCGCTAAATTTGATTTCACTGGAGACGGCAAACCAGACATTCTGTGGCGGAACTATAAAACTGATGAGACTGCTATTTGGGAACTTGATGGTACCACATTAAAACAGGCGTACTCACTTCCAAAAACTCTAAATCCTGACTGGAAAATCCAAGGTCAGGCAGATTTTACAGGGGATGGCAAAACAGACGTCGTGTGGCGCAACTATGCTACTGGTGAGACTGGTTTCTGGCAAATGAATGGCAGCACCTTGGAAAAGGCAATCATAAGTACCCCAGTTGCTGATCTTAATTGGGAAATTAAAGGTGTATCAGACTTTACTGGTGATGGTAAACAAGATCTCTTGTGGCGCAATAAAAAAACAGGTGAAAATGGCATCTGGGAAATGGATGGCACCACTCTAAAAAAATCTACCTTGCTGACTTCAGCAGATATTTCCTGGGAAATCAAAGGTCTAGCAGACTTTACAGGTGACGGCAAAGACGAAATTCTCTGGCGCAATAAGACTACAGGCGAGAATGCAATCTGGCAGTTGGATGGTACTAGTCTAAAACAGTCTACACCACTGAGTGCATATGCAGGAGATACTTCTTGGGATATTGCCGGTCAGGCAGACTTTACAGGTGATGGTAAGGTTGACATTCTCTGGCGTAACTACCGCACAGGTGACAACGCTATTTTGCCGATGGATGGTACAAATCCACAACAAGCGATCGCGCTCAACAAACTAGATATTGGTTGGCAAGTCGCAGGGCTGGCAAACTTTACAAACGATGGTAACGTAGACATTCTCTGGCGCAACTCTGGTACTGACGAAACTGCTATTTGGCAGATGAATGGTACTAACTTAGCACAGGCGAGCGCACTCCCCAAAACTGGTGGTAATGCCTGGGAAATCATCTCCCCAACTTCCTTCCCAGCTGGAACGGTTGGATAAGAGCCATAAACTTGAGCCACTGCGTTCGTTACCGGGGTTCCCAAGGACAGTGCAAGTGGCGTATCGCGCAGGGCTTTGGCGTGAATGCTTTCCGAGGGCTAACCGCTCCCATGCTCCCTATGAAGAAAGAAGTAATGTCTAGACTTGTCTAGGTTTTATATAGCAGTAGATTGACTGTGTGATTCAATTCGTTTGCAGGCGTGGTAAATGTGGTAAGCGTTTACCACGCCTACGAGTTTTTATCAGTTATAGCAGGGAACGCTTAACAGGGAACACTTCGACTCTGAGTCCTATGTCCTCCGGACACGCTTCGCGAACGGACTGCGCTTGCGCTTACGACAAAGCTCACGGTGGCGCAGTGCATCGCTCTTAACAGACTTGAAAGTCTTTTGGTGACCGTGTTTTCTCATTAGTTGGTGTCCTAATCTACCTGATGACTGCTATATCAGTTTTTACTGTTCACCGTTCACTGATTGAAAATCCCCGTATGTAACCTGTTAACTGATAACTATTCAGTGTTCACTGTTTGAATTTTGAACAAATTCGCTTGCTCTGAGGCTCAAAACTTCTCATGAATTGGTACTCGCCGCCACTCGTGCAATATTGGCATAGTAAATAAACCCCATGCCAAACCAGTGATCAACCCAAAAGGTGTAACAACGTAATTATGAAAATTCCACCAACCCAAAACCTCTGCTGCCAATTCCAGTGGATAAGCCATCATTAACACACTAGCAAGCGCCGCACCACTCCAACCATACTGACTTAACCAGTAAAAACCTTTGCCACCTGTAACTCCATATAACAGACGCGTTATCAACAACCCTGTCACAGTACCGTAACAACGCATACACACAGCCATAATATACGGTGGTGACAATGCTACGCCCATATCCGGCTGCGGACAAACATGAACGCCCATAAAATAAATAATATTTGCAATTACGGGTAATATCGGCAACCCAGACGCAGCAAGAAATGGAGCTACAAGTGGTCCTACCACCATCCCAGCCAATAAAAAATCAGCGATTGCACTCACCCAACGAATTTGAAAATGCTGAGTAGAAGAACTTTTTTTAAAAACTAATCCTGGCAACATTTCTTTCTCTTTCGTTTTTATAAGGTGGGGAGCATTGCTACCCACCCTACTTTCTACTTTCTTAACTTACTTTAGCAGTATACGGACTAGTTAACTTCTGCAATTGCTGTAGCAACAAACTCAGGAACAACCCAACATCTGTCACCACACCAACTGATTCTATAGAACCTCTGTCACTCAACTTTGTCACCACCGCTGGATTAATATCCACACAAACCATCTTCACACCAGCCGGAGTCATATTCCCCACACCTATTGAGTGCAGCATACTCGACAGCATCAAAATCATATCTGCACCTTTGAGCAGTCGGGCGTATTCGGTTTGGGCTTTGATCAAATTCATCTCGGTATCGGGCAAAGGACCATCATCGCGAATCGAGCCAGCCAGACTGAATGGAACTCCATTACTAACGCATTCATACATGACACCACTCTCAATGATCCCAGCTTCAACAGCTTTGGCAATGCTACCATAACGGCGAATGGTATTAATGACTTTTAAGTGATGGCGGTGTCCACCGCGTACAGCCACACCCCGTTTCATATCCACACCGAGAGAAGTTCCCATGATCGCTTGCTCAATGTCGTGGATGGCGATCGCATTTCCACCCAGTAACGCCTGCACGTAACCTTCTCTGATCAATTGCGCCAGATGTTCACCGCCTCCAGTGTGAATCACCACAGGTCCCGCCGTGACAACTACTTTACCACCACCATCCCTGATTTTACGTAATTCCCAAGCCACTTGCTCAACGACGAGTTCCACGCGTCTCTCGCTGGAAACCCCCGACGACATGAAGCTGAATTCTTCTGCATTGCGTCTTTCCCGTGATTCTGTTTTGCGGACGGTGCGAATACCTAGCACATCCACAACGACTTCTTCGCCGACTTCAACGTCGCGTAGTAGTTTACACTGTGCCACTATGCGTTTGGATGTTCGAGTGATGGCGATCGCCCCATCCATCCGCTGATTCTCTACCTTCACCCATTCACCGTTAATCCGCACTTCGGTGGGATAAATCGTGCTAACGTAAAAATCATCAGGAGCTACCCCTGCTTGGGTAACCGGCTCTAATTTGGCATCGCGCTCATCTTGAGGCAAGTCCACCGCACCCAAATCAATCAGATGCGATATGATGCTTTCCATCACCTCATGGGAAGGCGCTGATACTTTTACCTTAGCTGCTGATGTACTTTGCCGCTGTTCTCCCAGTGAAAAATTCAGCACTTGGAAACTACCGCCGTTATCGACAATCAAATCCAAAGCGCGGTTAATCAAGCCAGAGTCAAGCAAGTGTCCTTCTAGGTTAAAGACGCGACTCTCCACCGACACATTGGCGTGAAGTTCTTCCCGTACCGGTTCGGTTACTCGTAGCGTCAAGCATTTAGCCGCACCACCAGCTTTGAGAAATTCAGTCAGTGGTGTTTCAATAACTCGAAAACCAACTTCTGCAAGGCGTGCTTTCAGTGGTTCGCTCGCCTTATTCATCACAACAATGCTCTCGATATTCACCGCATTGCAGGCAAAGTTTACCGCATCAGCTTCTGTAATAGCTATCCGCTTTTCTTGCGATACCCGCATTTCAATTAAGCGATTGGAGTAGGAATCAAACGCAGGTGGATAGTATAGCAGATAACCATTAGCCAGCGGACAGAAGCAAGTATCTAGGTGGTAGAAACGCTCATCAATCAGTCGCAACGACAACACCTCAATATCCAGCCATTTTGCAAGGTAAGGGTGAGAATCTAATTCTGTACGGAAACCGTATCCAGCCCAAAGCCAGCGTCCTTCCCGATCCAGTAGTGCGTCTCCTGCACCTTCAAAAGGTAAGTCTTTTGGCAATTCGTGGACAGTGTAACCGTTTTCTTCAAACCACTGGTTAAAATAAGGCTCTTCACCCTGACGCTCTTTATGTAAAAAGCGACTCAGTACCACTGTTTTTCCTAGTACCAAACCGGCATTTGCCGTAAATACCATATCAGGCCAGCCTTTTTGGGGTGGTACTATGTCAACAATTGCGTGTTCTTTGAGGATGTGATGCAGTTTGTCCCACTGTTCTACGGCACGCTCTTGCGATGACTTGTGAATGTTCCCTTCCATCCAGGGGTTAATCACATAGTCTACATCGTAGTAGTGAGGAGGACAGATTAAAAAGCGAATCTGGGAAGTCATATGGCTAGATGCTGTTAACTTTTATTTGATACAAGTTTTTACTCTTTTATAATGTATACATTAATACATACTTGTTTTTTTTAGATTAAGTTTTTGTATTTTTATGAATAAGAGGTGACACCAAGACTATGCTCTATTCTATCTTGCACAGGTAAACAAGCGTGAAAAAAGTGGGATTCTCTCACAATTGTAAAATTTATGCATTGACATAATTGCAGTTATATAGTTTAAATTCACGCATATTAGACAACTTTAGTATTCTTGCCCCACGACAGAATACAAATTCTCGGCTACTGGTACTTCTTGCTTATTTGTAAATTTCTTTAAAACTTGGAAGAGGTTGTGCATAAATAACTCTGAAAGATGTGTATTAGCAACCTAAATATAATATTCAACGGTACATCTTATTAGTACGCATGTTCTAATAGCTCTTGATAGGACAAGAGCGATTTTTTGTTTATTATTTCAGTACTCCATCTTCCATATGCGCTACTCGGTCAGCTAAATCTAAAATCCGGGGGTCATGAGTCACAATGAGTACTGTGCAACCTTGTTCTTTTGCTAGTCCACGCAATAACTCCATAACCAGATGTCCGCTGTGAGAGTCTAAAGCAGCCGTTGGTTCATCCGCCATAATGATCTGTGGAGAACCAGTTAAAGCACGGGCGATCGCTACTCTTTGTTTTTGTCCTCCCGACAAATCACGCGGAAGCAGCTTTGCTTTATCAGCCAGTCCAACTTGTTCCAACAAAGCTTGGGCTTCCTTGCGTGCTGATCTTCCACGAATCCCTTTAACGTTCAAGGCTGTTTCTATATTCTCAATAGCCGTTAGTGCTGGAAACAAGTTAAAATCTTGAAAAATAAAGCCAATATTTTGTCTTCGGAACTTAGCTAGTTGAGTTCGAGACATTCTCGTAATTTCTTGCCCAAGTAAATAAACATTGCCAGCCGTCGGAGTCAAAAGTCCCGCTAAAATAGACAGCAAAGTTGTTTTCCCTGAACCAGAAGGTCCCATCAGAATTTCTATATCACCTTTTTGGATCTCCCAGTAAACTTTTTTCAAAATTTGAAGCTGCTGCTGCTTAGAATTGATAACCATTCCCACGTTTTTGGCAATTATTGCCCCTCTTGTGGTGAAATTGATTTGATATTTGCTCTGAGCAAACTTCTCAAATTTCTTTTTATAATCAGCCATCTCCTCAAATTCTTTTGTCATATATAGTTTTTAATTATTAGTTGATATTTGTTGAGTGATTTCGACTAGACTTTAAACTTATTTTTTTGATTTTGTCATAATTGACACTAATTTTTTGTAAACTTAATAAGTACCAATAAAACTATCCTTTAAAGACAATTGCTGGATCAACGCGTGTAACTTTTTGAATTGCAAAAACAGCAGAACCGACGCACATCAAGACTGTAATTCCGAAAACAACGAGTGCTGATACTGGTGTAATTAAAATGACAATTCCCTGTGTTGTTGATGTCCAAGCTGCTACTCCTACACAAAGAGCGATTCCTGGTAGATAGCCTAAAATTGCCATCCAGATTGCTTGCTCAATAATCACATTATAAATAAACCAGTCAGATGCCCCCATCGCTTTGAGGGTGCCAAATTCTTTTATATGATCTGTGACAGAAGCATAGAGAATTTGACTCACTACAACTGCCCCAACAACAACGCCTACTACCGCACCAAGACCGAGAATAAATCCAATTCCAGAGCGAACCTGCCAAAAATCTTGTGTGATTTTAGACATTTCTTGGCGAGTGTAAGCACGTGTATCTGGCAAAGCCTGTTCCAAATCCCGCTTCAGTTTCGCAATGCTTTGACCTCGTTTTGCCTTCACCAAAACGAAGCTAATTTGGTCTTTTGATACTGGTTTTTTCGCAGAGGAACCGACGTTATTTGGAGAAGCTGTTGTCTGAGTACCGTAATTTCTATAAGTATTGGCAGTCTCTAAAGACGTGAACATTAAAGTTCCGAAGACAATTGATTGAGTTCCTTGAGTGAAACCCACTAACTTTGCAGGAATGTTATTAATTTCTCCTACTTCACCCAACCTTTTGAGATCAATAGAATTCAGGTTAGTTTTGTCAATCATAAAACGGAACGATTGTTTAAAGTCATTGAAACGACCTTCAACAATATTTGACCTATCAAATAACATCCCTTGTGGATCTGCACCAACCAGCGTAATAGAATTAATCTTATCTGTTGCAAGTTCATGCCAAAGTCCACCATCAATAATCACAGCTTCAGCTTTGGCAACACCTTTAACTTTGCTCGCTTTGGTAACTCGTTCATAAGGAATTGGTAGAGTTAGCCCTAAATGCTGCATATTTTTTGAAGACACCCAAATATCAGCACGAGATTGATCAATTAATTGGGAAGAAGAACGAGCAAATCCATATTGCAAACCTGTTTGAATCGTAACTAAGCTAACAGCAAATAAAATTCCCGCCTGCGCCACCAAAAAGCGAGGAATGTCTTCCAGTAAATTCTTACGAGCAATTGAAGCCATAAAATGAATTTAGTCATTAGTCATTGGTCATTGGTCATTAGTTGTGCTACTAATTACTCACTGGGCTAACTAGTACCTTAAGTTTTAGAATATACTCTTCCTTTCCAAGTTCCTCCTCGCTTTTGCCAATGACGCACAGCCGAGTCTATAGTCATAAGCGTATATAGGAGCGCAATTCCTGGAAGACAGAGTGCAAACCAGGGTGAACACCTATAAAATCGGATGGTAGGCAAGTAAGCGCAACTCATAAGTAGCCAGCTTAATAAGCCAACACACGCGACAAGCCAAGTTCCGGTGAGCAAACCGAAGATTGCACTCACAGGTGGAACTATGTAAACAAGTATCATCCCGATGACTGCTAAAATTAACAGCCCTAAAGAATAATGTAACTGCGTAAAGGCAGTTCGGGCTACCATGTCCCAAACTGTTGACAGCGAGGGGTAAGATCGCAAGCTGTGGGTTAAGTCGTCTAATCCTAGCCAAATTTTGTGAGACGAGGAGAGGGAGGGAAGGAGTGAAGGAGTGAGGGAGGGAATATTTTCTTCTGCTTCTGGTGCTTTCTCAATCGCCTCATGGGGAAGTTTGGTAAAACGGCTAGACTTTACTGCTTGCCCTAAGGCACAATCATCAATGAGTGCATTACGGACGACTTGAATACCACCAATCCGGGTTAAAGCTTGACTCGCAATTAAAATACAACCACCGGCGGCGGCGGCTGTTGGCTTTGTAGAATCATTCACCCAGGGAAAGGGGTAAAGCTTTTGAAAGAAAAAGACAAATGCTGGAATGAGAACTTTTTCCCAAAAACTTTCACACCTCAACAGCACCATGAGAGAAACAAGTTCTAAATTTTCTTGTTGCGCCTTTGTTACCAAGGAACGGAGATTTTGAGCATCATGTTCAATATCGGCATCTGTCAGAAGAATATAGTCGGGTGGCAGTGTCAGGGTTTCTACATATTCGATACCTTGGTGTAACGCCCATAATTTGCCCGTCCATTCAGCAGGCAAAGGTTGTCCAGAAAGGACGTGTAATTGCTGAGTCCTGTTTAATTCTTGGGCAACACTAGAGGCAATATTTGCTGTTCCATCAGTACTGTTATCGTCTACCAAAACGACAGTGAAAGAACCAGGATAGTTTTGGGTGAGAAGCGATCGCAAACTAACAGGTAGTAATTCAGCCTCATTTCTGGCAGGAACTACCGCACAAATGGCAGGGAACTTTTGTAAATTTGTTTCCTGTCTTGTTAATCGTTGGTCACAGCGCCAAAATTGACCCCAAAAACCTAGTAAAATCACCCAAATTACTAAAGATAGAACAGAAAGCCATAGTCCAATTTCACCGCTCATTGTGTTTTCTTTTTTTCACATAGAAAACACATTACAATGTCACGATTAGAGAAGCAAAGATTTTTCTTGTTACAGCTAACAAGAAGCAGATGTGGTTGAGGAGTAACGGAAACGGATGCAAATTCAAGATAAACAGACAGTTTCCCGTGTTAAGGATGCTATCGCCAAAAATCAGAACTATCTTCTTTCCATTCAATATCCTGATGGATACTGGTGGGCGGAGCTAGAATCTAATGTTACCATCACTGCTGAGGTTGTCCTCCTTCATAAAATTTGGGGAACAGACCGAGAAAGACCATTACACAAAGTTGAAGCATACCTACGTTCTCAACAACGGGATCACGGAGGATGGGAACTTTTCTACGGAGATGGAGGAGAACTGAGCACTTCGGTTGAAGCATACATGGCGTTGAAGTTGCTTGGTGTACCAGAAACAGATGCCGCAATGGTGAAGGCGCGGAAGTTTATTTTAGAACGTGGTGGTATCAGTAAAACTCGCATTTTTACCAAGTTACACCTAGCCCTGATTGGATGCTACAGCTGGCAAGGTATTCCTTCTTTGCCACCTTGGGTGATGTTGTTGCCCGATAATTTCGTGTTTAATATCTACGAAATGTCGAGCTGGGCAAGGTCAAGTACTGTTCCTCTGCTGATTGTTATTGACCGTAAACCTGTTTTTAAAATTAATCCAGCTATCACCCTGGACGAACTGTATGCTGAAGGTCTCGAGCAGGTCAAATACGAGTTGCCCAGCAATGGTGATTGGACAGATTTATTTATTACTCTTGATAAAACTTTTAAGTTAGCAGAAACTCTAAATCTGGTTCCTTTTCGTGAAGAAGGTATTCAAGCTGCAGAACGTTGGATTTTAGAACGGCAAGAAGCAACGGGCGATTGGGGTGGTATTATTCCTGCCATGCTGAATTCACTGCTAGCTTTGCGCGCTCTGGATTATAACCCAGCCGACCCCATTGTAGAGCGAGGACTACGAGCAGTTGACAATTTTGCCATTGAAACTGCGGATACCTACACAGTGCAGCCTTGTATTTCCCCAGTATGGGATACTGCGTGGGCAATGCGAGCTTTAATAGAGTCAGGTTTAACACCAGATCATCCAGCTGTCGTTCAGGCTGGAGAATGGTTGTTAAGCAAGCAGATTCTAGACTACGGTGATTGGGCGATTAAAAATAAAAAAGGAAAACCGGGGGCTTGGGCGTTTGAGTTTGACAACCGCTTTTATCCAGATGTAGACGACACTGCTGTTGTTGTCATGGCTTTGAATCAGGTGAAACTGCCGAATGAAAAATTGAAGCAAGCGGCGATCGCCCGTGCTGTCAACTGGACTGCATCTATGCAGTGTCAGCCCGGAGGTTGGGCAGCATTTGATTTGGACAATAATCAAGAGTGGCTCAACCTAGTTCCCTATGGTGATCTCAAAGCCATGATTGATCCAAACACCGCTGATGTCACCGCTAGAGTTTTAGAAATGTTAGGCAGTGGCAATTTGTCAATAGACACACGTAACCAAGAACGGGCAATTAGCTATCTCATACGCGAGCAAGAAACTGAGGGTTGCTGGTTTGGTCGCTGGGGAGTAAATTACATTTATGGAACCAGTGGAGTACTTTCGGCTTTATCGTTAATTGCGCCAGAAAAGACGCAAGTCAGTATCGAACGAGGTGCTGCTTGGTTAGTTGGGTGTCAAAACTCAGATGGTGGCTGGGGCGAAACTTGCCGCAGTTACAATGATCCAGCCCTCAAAGGACAAGGTCCCAGTACTGCTTCTCAAACAGCTTGGGCAATAATAGGCTTAATAGCAGCAGGTCAAGCAACTAGCAAGTTTGCAAAGCTTGCTATGGAGAAGGGAATTAACTACCTGTTGGAAACTCAGCAGTCTGATGGGACTTGGTACGAGGCAGATTTTACAGGGACAGGGTTTCCTTGTCATTTTTATCTGAAGTATCACCTCTATCAACAATATTTTCCTTTATTAGCTCTGGGTCACTATCAAGCGATATCAGAATTGTGGTGAGAAGCTGGGTTACAGTTTAGGCGTCTGGTGAAAATAATGTAGAGACGTTACGTGTAACGTCTCTACAAAAGTTGTAGACAACGCACAACAAATTTCTGGAGATGTCTGGGGATATTCTGACTACTGTGTTCTGAGTTCTTCATGAACCTCCTTTGCACAAGCGTTCTGATTTTATCGGCACCGGATCTGTTTTGTGTGTGGCAAAATAAAAAAACCCCCTCGCTCGCGGGCAGGGGGAAAGGGCTGTAGTGAATCTAGGCACTAAACTGCCTAATGATTATATAAATACCAGTGAAATTAACTTATGCAGTTGGAAGTGTTCCCAAAACCTGAGACTAGACGTAATTAGTGCTCCGGACTTTAGACTAATTTTCAGCATAAAACGTCAAATTCTTTACATATAACGAATTTTGGAGAATTACCTCATTTGATAGTTAAGTAAAGGTCGCGAAGCTCAAAAGCCTTACAGAGACTAGAATTCTGAGAAATTTTGCATTTTTTTCAACTTTAGTATGACTTGATCTACAAAGTTTGTTCATCAAAACTCGATTGCGAGTCCTCAGCAACGAAACGCCGCATTTCTTCTACACCCCTATACCCCTACACCCCTATAGCCTTACCCCCTTACACCCCTTTTTCCTGACTTTTCGTTTGTTTGCATCAGTCGTGTATTATTGACCAGTTGCATTAATTCTCAAATTTATGAGTATTCCATTTCATCAAAAACTCGGACTCACAGTCACTTTTGCTACCTCATTATTTATCGGTTTAGCCAATAGTAATCTGTCTGCTCAGTCAAAAACCAAACAGTGGGAAAATTCTGTCCCACCTCAACAGCAAAATCCCTTAGACTCAAGTCAAAAAAAGACTCTTTTGGTTCAACAAACCTCATCTCAGAATTTAGAGAAACAAAACACTCGTCCCTCTGAGCAAAAGTCAGCAGCAACATCAACATATTATCAAGTTATAGACGAGTTAAAAAAATATAAATTTAGTGTTCACGGAAATCAGGTGTTCACTTCTGGAAAGTTACCAACAACGAAAGTTAATTTCAATCAATCAGACTTACTAACAGTTCTGGTTAACACTAGAAAGTATTATCAAAATTACGCTTCCGAAGACCAAAATGTTCTACGCACGGGAGTACTTGCGACTCAAGGAGTGACTGTAGAAGACATTCTTAAAACCTTAGACTTCATGATTAGTGTTTTGCAAGAAGATATTGCTAATAATCGAGCAACTCGTTTACAAGATTCTAATTTTATTAACACTAACTTTCGTGTTATTAAATGGTCTGCTTATCACTCTCCAAACTCTAGTAAAAAGCAATTAAGAATTACAAAATATGCTGTTTTTACTCATTCAGCTTCTCACAAAAAAACTTCTAAATATAACATACCACTTTATAGCTTAAAAGATAACTCAACATCTGAAAAGTTCTATACAAAATATACAAAGCAGGATGTGTTATCAGGTATTTATGAACAAGGTGGGAAAGAATATGGAAAAGTGGAACCTCTTGCTTACTTAACCCGAGAAGGTTTTGAAGAAGCGCTGATGGAGGGAACAATACTTCTTAATTTTACGGATGGTTCTAAAGCGCTTTTTAATGTAGATAGAAGTAATGAAATGCCTTATCTTCGAGGAGTCACAGCTACATCACAAAAGCGCTATTGGTATTTTAGACAAGTGGATGATATCAAAGGTTATGGATATAAGATAGATGCAAAAATTTCTATCAAACCAGGAGTGACTTTTGCAGGAGATGTCTTAAATATTGGTTTAGGTAGAGTGATTGTTCTTGAGTATCCTAAAGGTGGACGCAAACAACTACAACTAGGAGTCCTTGCAGATACAGGTGGGGCATTTTTACCTAATCTCCATCAACTCGATTTTTTGGCAGGTATTTTTCAAGGTAGACAAGATTTTGGGCAGTATACTAGGCAACTACCTGAATATGCTACGGCATATATTTTAGTGAAAAAGTGAACAAAGAGTTTCAGGACTTACGCAAAAATAACGTAGTTACGTCATTGCGACGTAAGTCGTAACTACAGTCTTGTTCTTTCGTAACTCGTGCGTAAGTCCTGGGTTTTTTCAACCACAATCTAATACTCCTGTATTAGTGGATGAAGCATCAGTTCATCAATGACTACATGTGACGGTGCACTGAGCGTATAAATAATGGCATCAGCAACGTCGTATGCGCTCAGCCATCCTTGATGTGCGGAATCTCCCTGAGGTTGTGCATGGAATGATGTGTCAACCAAACCTGGAAAGATAGTGCTTACCTTAATGCCAAATCGTCGAACCTCTTTGCGTAAAGCCATCGAGAAGGCATCTTGAGCGAATTTTGTCGCACAGTAGGCAGTTCCTCCGTCAAACACCCGTTTTGATACATCGGATGCAACCATCACAATGTGTCCGTTTCCTTGCCGCTTCATATGCGGCACAACCTCACGCGAAAACAAAAAGGTACCTGTGACATTAGTATCAAAAAGCTGCTGCCATTCCCCAAGAGAATACTGTTCAACTTCGCCAAATTTTCCTATGCCTGCATTGTTCACAAGAATATCAATGGAACCGAAACGTTCAAGGCAGTGTTGAACGGTAGAGACAACAAAAGGTTCTGCGGCAACGTCCCCGGCAAAGACTTCACATTCATGTCCCTGCTTTTGTAGGTGTGCTTTGAGTTCACCTAAGAGTTCACTTGAGCGAGCAACTAACGCAAAGCGAACCGTATTATGTGTTTCAAGCCTCGACACCAGCGCTTTGCCGATGCCTTTTGTGGCTCCTGTGATGAGGATTGTTTTATCTTCTAGCATGAATACATTACTCTGCTATGGCAAACAAGTGCAAACCATTTTTTGGTCTGGCATTGTTATCCTTCTTTTCTACAACAAACATCTTAATATGCAATATTTCTACATTTAACGACACAATTTAACTATGAAGAGACAGTCATATGAAACGATTAATTATTATTATGCTGAAGCGAAACCTCCTCATTGTCACGTTCATGTCTTTTTTGATACTTATAAGCATGACGATTGTGCAAACTCCTGCATCGTCGAGTAATTCCTTTCCTCAGAACTGGCAAGGCACATGGAGCGGCACAATGTTCAATAGCCCTGTACAAGGGCGGTCTCAAACTGTACCAATGACACTCCGAATTCAGCCAATCTCTAACAATCCCATGCGCTACAGTTGGCAAATCACTTACGGAACGGGGGCGAAAAAGCTGGTACGTAATTATGAGTTAGTTGCTAAGGATCAGGGTGCTAGTCATTTTGTGATTGACGAGAAAGATGGAACTCTCATTGATGCGTGGTGGGTTGGGGACAGACTCTACAGTCAATTCAGAGTCAAAAATAGATTACTCAATACACAATATGAGCGACAAAGTAATCGGCTTCACTATGAACTGGTGACCTATCAGTCGGTGAGTTCTGCCCAAGGGGAGAATGAGCAGCAAAAAGTTCCTTTCGAGAGTTACCAATTACAGGTTGTTCAGTCTGCTGAACTATCGCTCGCGAAGTAGTGATTGTCTCTGGTGTTGATGAAAGGATTTATTTTATTTTGCAGTACGAGTTGCACAGCCCGCTTCGGTAATCAAGTAAGGAGTTTTCCGGCTCCCAAAACCCGTCTTGCAAAATTGCGATGGTTCCAAATCAAGCTTTTTTGGCCCACATTTTATAATCTCCATATACTACATGATGACTCTTTTGTCAACCCTTTTAAGTGTCTTAACTGTCTTAAGTGTCTTAACTGTCTTATTTTCAATTTCTTATACCAATCCCATTTGATTTGTAAAAATTTCCAATACCACCAAACCCTGTTTCTCAAAGGAACTCGGTTCCTCTGTGCTCAGGAATTATTTAAGATTGCTATATCATTATTTCTTAACTGTCTTAACTGTCCTTGCATTTATAACCGGATACCTGCTATACGTTAATTGGGTAACAAAAAAGTCCCAAGGAGAAAATATCATGTCTAAAAATACAGTCGTCAAACCATCGGATGTGAAAGCGGTACCTTTCTTCGCCCGCTTTTTGGAGGAACAAGCATCTCAAGAGTCAAATACTGCTCCAGTCCAGACTTTAAAGTATCCTTCTGATTGGGAAGATTACTAAATAAGTGTGAGCTTAATCTAAAATTAAGGCAGTTGCAGTTGTTAAATAACTAAAAACTCCTGATTGCTATCAACCAAGTTCGAGAGAAAATCCCATGTCTGAAAATACGATCATAAAACCATCGGATGTAAAAGCGGCACCTTTCTTCGCCCGCTTTTTGGAAGAACAAGGAGTTCAACAGTCAGATGAGGATAAGCCACAGACTCCTCCTCCCTTCACTTTTAAGTATCCTTCCGATTGGGAAGATCGTTAAATAAGCGTGTTGTTCAACTAAAATGAAGGCAGTTGGAGTTATTAAATAACTGAAAACTCTTTATTAAGGCGTGCTCATTACCATATTAACGGTACCATTAAATGGTAATGAGCATGCTTTACCAATCAAAGAAAAGTAATAAGTTTTTCCCAAATACAAGTAGGATATTGTGGTGCGTTAGCGAGAAGGCATAACGCATCCTATTGGTGTAGCAAGACTAAATTAAGATTGGATCATTCATTTTTTGGTAGTCTTTAATATATTCGTCGTAAAACTCTTAAAGCAAATGTTTTATGCACTCGTCGCGTGACGTTATTTTATTAATCACTCACAGTGGTGATTTCTTCACAATAGATAGAGTGGCAGAAGCTTTGTCAAAAAAAGGGGCGCAACCATTCCGCCTTGACACTGATAAGTTTCCGCTAGAAGTTCAATTGACAGCACACTTTGAAAAATCCAAAAGCTATCACACGTTGAAGTATGGTACACGCTCTATCAGTACACAGCAGGTGCAAGCTGTTTGGATGCGACGCATTTGGGAACCAGAACTGAGTAAAGAATTGGCTCCACAGTTCCGAGATGCCTGTATTAGAGAATCACAAGCAACTTTGGATGGTTTTTGGGACAGCCTTAAAGAAGCCCGTTGGGTAGATGATTTGGAATGCATAAATGCTGGACAAAATAAACTGCGTCAACTGCGGGTTGCGTCTGAAGTAGGTTTTACTATCCCCCAGACTCTTGTCACCAACAAAGCTGAAGCCGCACGGGAGTTTTTCCAACAAGTCAACGGAAAAATGGTGAGTAAGCTATTAACTCCTCTTTCCTACGGTATGCAAGTTACCAACTCTTTCTTCCTTTACACCAGCACTGTAAAAGAGGAAGACTTGCTTGATGCTGAGTCACTGCGCTATTGCCCAATGGTTTTTCAAGAGCAAATTCCTAAGCAGTCGGAATTGCGGGTGGTGTATGTGAATGGCAATGTCTTTGTGGGGGCACTAGATGCAGATGTTTATTCAGCAGCTAAAGTTGATTGGCGTAAACCTGGTGTTGATGTTGGCGCATGGCAACACCATGAACTTCCTGATGAAGTCGTCAGCCGTCTCAAAACTTTTATGGGTAAATTTGGGCTTTTGTTTGGGGCGTTAGATTTCATTGTCACGCCATCAGGTGAATATGTGTTTTTGGAAGTTAACCCCGTAGGAGAGTGGGGAATGCTGGAACGAGATTTGGACTTGCCGATTTCGAGTGTGATCGCAGATGCCCTACTTCAAAAAAACGATGAAGGCTAAACAGTTACTGTAGGGTATGTTAGGCGCATCATTTGAAATGATTTGTCACCCAAAACATGAGCATAGCGCCCAACGTACCGCGATACAATATGGTGCGTTAGGCTGAAGCCACCCGACTAGTGGTATCAAGATAAAATCTAAAATAAAATGACAGTTTTAATCATTACTTTTAGCAAAGACAACGAGAGTATTCCTCTGGTGATCAAAGCGATTGAGGCTAAAGGAGAAAAAGCATTTCGTTTTGACACAGACAGATTTCCCACTGAAGTGCAGCTAGATATTTATCAGGGTGATTCTGAGCGAATCATTATTACTGATGGCGAACAGAAGCTTGATTTGAGTGAAGTGTCTTCAGTTTGGTACCGACGGATGCGCTACGGGCAAAAAATTCCTGACACGATGGACAAGCAATTTAGAGACGCTTCAATTGAGGAAACTCGCCGCACTGTTAGGGGTATGATTGCCAGCATCAAGGGATTCCACTTCGACAAAATGTCAAATGTTGATGTTACCAATAATAAGCAATTACAACTGCAAGTTGCACGAGAAGTTGGTCTTTTGACTCCGCGTACCCTGACTACAAACAATCCAGAAGCTGTGAAGCTATTTGCCCAAGAGTGTAAAGAGCAGGGTATCATCACAAAAATGCTTTCTTCTTTTGCCATCTATGGTGAGAAGGGAGAAGAAATGGTTGTTTTCACCAATCCAGTTACAGATGATGATCTGGAGAATCTGGAAGGACTGCGTTTCTGTCCGATGACATTTCAAGAAAATGTGCCAAAGGCGCTGGAGTTGCGAACAACTATTGTGGGACACCGTGTATTTACAGCTGCAGTAGACTCGCAAAGTTTGGAGGGATCTGCTTTTGATTGGCGCAAAGAGGGAAGGGCGTTGAGTAACGCTTGGAAACCCTACGATTTGCCGGAAGACGTTGAGAAAAAACTTCTCAAACTCATGGCTTCTTTTGGCTTAAACTATGGGGCAATAGATATTATTGTTACACCGGATGGTCGGCACGTATTCCTTGAGGTTAACCCAGTTGGGGAGTTTTTTTGGATGGAGGTGTTTTCACCACACTTCCCGATTTCCCAAGCAATTGCGGAAATTCTACTAACTACCAAAAAATAAATTATCGAATCTGAATTTGTATAGCCGTTGCCAGGTAGCTTAGGACATGAACTAATACCAGTTATCAGTTACCAGTTACCAGTTATCACTTTCCCTATTCCCTATTCCCTCTTAAGAGCGTCCTAATAGAGTTGGCTATAGCTATATCAGAATTTGTAGTGGTTGTCTTGAATGTTAAGCGATCGCAAGAGAGTAAGAGACGCGTTTCGGAGTGTAGCAAACAAAAAAACCCAACAACAGAGTGCAGAGTTGATTGAAAACTGGTATAAATAAAGCGAGAAATTTATTTCTTCAAGTGGCTCGTGGTTTTAAACCATAGAGTCAGCTTTCTGTAAATGCGTATTAATTCTCTCAAATGACTATATTTTGAAATATGCAAACTCAAGTTGTTCGTGATAAAACCATAACGAATCCTTTTTCGATTTTGACTCAGTTTTGGCAGGATGTCAAAATAGTTGCTCAACCTTACTGGTATCCAACAGAGGCAGGTTCAAGAGCATTTTCAGATGTTATTCGCTCATGGGGAATGCTAATTCTCCTAATATTATTAATAGCCGCGCTTGTAGGCGTAAATGCTTTAAGTAGTTACTGGAATCGCTACGTAATAGATATAGTTATTGAAGAGAGAGACCTTTCTAGGTATACAAGTACATTATGGGTTTCCACCCTTTTTATTGTGGTGGTAACGCTCTTGGTAGCGTTGTCTAGATATCTCAGAAAAAAAATTGCTATTGATTGGTATAAATGGCTAAATAATCACACTTTAGAAAAATATTTCAATCATCAAGCATATTATAAAATCAATTTTAAATCCGATATTGGTAATCCAGATCAACGCATATCTCAAGAAATTGAACCGATTACCAGCAGTGTTTTGAGATTTTCAGCTACTTTCCTAGAAAAAACGCTGGAAATGATAAGTTTTTTAATAATCCTCTGGACAATTTCTTCAGAGATTGCAATTTATCTGGTTATTTATACTATTATAGGTAATTTGATTGCTGTTTACTTAAATCAAAAACTGAACGAAATTAATCAAGAAGAACTTGAGTTTAAAGCTGACTTCGCTTATTGCCTGACTCATGTTCGCAATCACGCTGAATCGATAGCTTTTTTTCAGGGAGAAAACGAAGAATTAAACATCATTCAAAAGAGATTTAATAATGTTCTGAAAAGCGCTGAACGCAGGCTGAATTGGGAGAGAGGTCAGGATGTTTTTAACAGAGGATATCAGTCTGCCGTCACTGTATTTTCGATGTTCATACTTACACCTTTATTTCTTCAAGATCAAATTGATTACGGAGAAATTAATCAAGTTAGTTTAGCTTGCTTTCTATTTTCTAATGCTTTGGGAGAATTAATAGGTGAATTTGGGACTTCCGGGCGCTTTTCTAGTTATGTTGAGCGTTTAGCTGAGTTTTCAGATGCGTTAGAAGCTGTTATCAAACAACCAGAGAATGTTAGTACTATTAAAGCAATAGAAGATAAGCGTTTGGCTTTTGAGAATGTCACCTTGCAAACCCCTAACTATGAGCAGGTGATCGTCGAAGACTTGTCATTGTCTGTTCAACCAGGAGAAGGGTTATTAATAGTTGGTCCGAGTGGTAGGGGTAAAAGTTCTTTGTTGAGGGCGATCGCTGGTTTATGGAACGCAGGAAGTGGTCGTCTGGTTCGACCTCCCTTAGAAGAAATGTTGTTTTTGCCCCAACGCCCTTATATAATTTTAGGAACTTTGCGCGAACAGTTACTCTATCCTCATACGACTCGGCAAATGAGCGACAAAGAACTCGAAGGTGTGTTGCAACAAGTTAACCTCCAACACTTACTGAACCGGGTAGATGGCTTTGATACAGAAGTTCCTTGGGAAAATATATTGTCGTTAGGAGAACAACAACGTCTTGCTTTTGCGCGACTATTAATTACTCGTCCTAGCTTCACCATATTAGATGAAGCAACAAGTGCTTTAGATTTGAAAAACGAAGGTAATTTATATCAACAGTTACAACAAACAAAAACAACGTTTATCAGTGTTGGACATCGGGAGAGTCTGTTTAATTATCATCAATGGGTTCTGGAACTTTTACAAGACTCGACTTGGCAATTTATTTCTAGAGACGATTATCGGCAGCAAAAAGCAATTGTCATTAGTTCTCCCGAAGAAACTCAAATCACAATCGATGTTTCACAAAAAAATAATTTTAAAAAAGAAGGATAAATCTTGGCTGAAATAAAGACAATTGAAGGACTGTCTCATAAACAAATGCAGACATTAACAGACTCTTTTATTAACACCATCGGATGTTGAATTTGTATAATAGTTCACTTTTTGCTGTGCAACTCAGGGAAAGACAACCCTATTGTGTATTTCAAGCCTTGACACCAGTGTTCCAGTTACCAATTGTCAGAAGATAAAAAGCCGACTGTCAAGCTTAAATCTTTTGTTACGAAAAACTAACTTCTGTCACTCCAGATTATAATATCCACAACTGACCCTATGCCTGCCTCTCATGGCACTGCTAATCTCGCCCAACGGGTATGCAAGGGAGGATATGCTTGAAAAACGAACACCAGTTAAGGGGTGTGGGAAACCTCGGTATATAACTGGATTCACTGATCGCTTGGGCGTGGCAAACGCGCCTACACAGCACTGGATTCACTTTTTCGGGGAACGCCCGTCGCTGATCGGGGAAACCACGCCACATGCCTCTGCCGACGCCAGAGGCATGTGCTGTCTGCGCTACCTGACTAAAAACGGCTTACCTCATCTCGGCACTGTCCTCGATAACGTAATGACTTATGTACTTTTTTGCACTCTTTTTATTTTTTATCAAGAAATAGCGTGGTATCCATCTCCAAAATAACCAGTCTTCATATTTTGGTACTTTTTTGAATTTTTATCAGAAAATTTATCAATACAATA
This sequence comes from Brasilonema sennae CENA114, assembly GCF_006968745.1. Lineage (NCBI taxonomy): Bacteria > Bacillati > Cyanobacteriota > Cyanophyceae > Nostocales > Scytonemataceae > Brasilonema > Brasilonema sennae. The sequence continues at coordinate 3,556,785 of NZ_CP030118.1, forward strand.
TGATGTTATATGTAGATGAGTTGCACGCCTAGTTACAATAAAGTTAATGTTGATAGATAACTCAAATTATGCTAATCAATAAATATGCTGCTTATAGCTGAGCACGTGCCTATGTTGAAATCAAGAGTTAAAAGTATAAAATAAAAACATTTTTTGAGATTTGTACTTTTGAACATTAGGATAAGTTGAGTATATCTAACATTATTGACATTAGACTATTTTTTGTCAAGGTGATAATCTACTATAAGTTATCTTTTGTCAATTGACTCAAAAAGACTTGCCAAATTTGAAATTCAGAGGTATTAATGAATCTTGCTGGTTTTAACAAAGAAAAAAATCAATATAAATTAGTCAAAGAGCAATCACATTGGCAAGAAGAATGCCACACAGAGACTATTGACCAAGATAAAGACAGAAAAATGTCAGTGACTAAAATTGAGCAATCTATTTTCGGTAATTTGAATCGTGGTCGAGTAGCCATTTTCATAGATGGAGCTAATTTATTTCATGCCGGTTTACAACTCGGTCTTGAAATTGACTACGCCAAACTTCTTTGTTGTTTAACCGAGAAAGCAAAGCTTTTACGTGCTTTCTTTTACACTGGAGTAGATCGTACAAATGAAAAGCAACAGGGTTTTTTGCTGTGGATGCGTCGGAATGGCTATCGTGTTGTGAGCAAAGATTTAGTACAGTTTCCAGATGGCTCTAAAAAAGCCAATTTAGATGTAGAAATTGCTGTAGATATGATCAATTTAGCTCCTTACTACGATACTGCAGTGTTAGTAAGTGGTGATGGAGATTTAGCGTATGCAGTTAACGCTCTTTCCTATCAAGGAGTTCGAGTTGAAGTTGTCAGCATACGCTCAATGACGAGCGACAGTTTGATTGATGTTACTGATTATTTCGTTGATATAGAGACAATCAAACAATACATTCAAAAAGATTCGCATTCCTGCTACAACTACCGACCTTTGTCGAATTCTAGTTTATAGAAGACAAAGTTTTTAGGGACGGCTTATATTATTTCACCAACATCTTGATAAAATTCGTTTCCCCTATCCTTCTATCTCGTTAGAGGAAGAACTACTTACCGATATCTATCAACCTTAAAATCAAATGACCTTACTATAAACTTAGCTACCAATAAAAGAAACATAATAAATTGTAAAAAATTTGACTATGATTTCTCTGCCAACCCTGATATTGATCAGAAAATATCGGTTACAATAGCAACCATTCGAAATGACCTTGTGCATTTTGCTTGCCGATAATTTAGTATGGACATTCTCATCGTTGAAGATGAACCCGAAATTGCTCAGTTAATCCAAATGTCTCTAGAAAAAGAAGGTTTTTCCTGTCGCATTAGCAGCGACGGTTTGAACGCCTTACGAATGTTTCAGGAGCAATCACCAGATTTAATTATTTTAGATTTAATGATTCCTGGTTTAGATGGTTTGGAAGTCTGTGCAAGAATTCGGCACAAACCTGGTGCAAAAGACCCGTATATTTTGATGCTTACGGCTAAAGGTGAGGAAATTGATCGCGTTATTGGCTTATCTACAGGCGCTGACGATTACATGGTCAAACCCTTTAGCCCCAGAGAGTTGATTGCTAGAGTAAGAGCGCTATTGCGGCGTAGTCTCCGCCACGGTTCACAAAATCAGGTGTACCGTACTAAACACTTTATTGTGGATATAGAGCAGCGGACGATAAGTCGTCAAATGAATTCTCAGGAACCAGAAGTGCTAGATTTAACTACCCTAGAATTCAATTTGTTAAGCACCTTTATTAGCAATCCTGGTCGAGTTTGGGATCGCACCCAACTTATTGACAAACTTTGGGGAGATAACTTTTTTGGTGATGAGCGCGTGGTGGATACTCACATTGCTCGGTTGCGAAAAAAAATTGAGCCAGACCCTACTAATCCAACTTTTGTGAAAACTGTTGTTGGAGTTGGCTATAAGTTTGAAGATTCTTCTGTTATTTTATGACAAAAACGGGGTGGCGTTGGGCAAAGTCATTACCTTTGGCATCACGCCTATTTATCTCCCACTTACTGGTGATGATAGTAGGAGTCGCTAGCTTCGTCATTATCAGCAAAGTCTCTTCCCCTCGCTTTTTCGTTCTGCATTTGGAACGATTGGAAAAAAGAGGATATGACTTATTTGATGTTCGTACTGAGTTAGTTAACAGCTTTGAATTTGCTTGGAGACGAAGCACTGTATGGTCGGTGTTGACTGGTGCTACGGCGGCTGGAGGACTGAGTTACTGGGTGTCTAGATTGATCATGCAGCGGTTGACACAGATGGAACAAATCACCCAAAAGTTCGCAACTGGTGAATTCGATGCAAGACTACCTTTATCAGATATTCCAGAATTGAATCGATTTGGTGCTAGTTTCAACCGTATGGCAATAAGTATAGAAGGGATAGAAGCGCGACGGCGGGAACTAATTGGAGATATGACCCATGAGCTACGAACGCCATTGACAGTCGTACGCGGTTACTTAGAAGAACTTGCTGATGGAACTATTGAACCAACTCCCGAAATTTATTTACGACTGGCAAAAGAAACAAGGCGTTTAGAGCGATTGGTTAACGATTTGCAAGAACTCTCTAAGGCAGAAGCGGGTTATCTTCCGATAAAGACACAGTCAGTCAATCTACGTCCTTTATTAGAGTCTTTAGTTGAGAAATTTGCTGACCAACTGCTAGATGATGGACCAGTTTTGCGCTTAGAATGTCCATCGAAACTCCCCTTGGTATTGGCTGATATTGACCGTACAGAACAGGTGCTAGTCAATCTGCTTGGTAATGCAGTGCGTCACACCACAAAAGGTTCAATTACTCTTCGTGCTTGGGCTGAAGCCTCTGAATTATGGATTGCAGTTACGGATACAGGGACGGGAATTGCCAAAGAAGATTTACCGTATGTTTTTGAGCGGTTCTGGCGCGCTGACAAATCTCGCGATCGCCATTCTGGAGGAACAGGTATTGGTTTAACCATCTCCCGTCGTTTAGTCGAACTACAAGGGGGTGAGATTTTAGTAGAAAGTCAGCTAGGATCGGGCAGCACGTTTCGTTTTTTCCTACCTTTGGCTTAAGTATTCTTCTAGTATCAGTTGGATTCTAAGTAAAGCGGGCATTGTGATTATTTCAATCATACGCCTTCTATATTTTGCGTTTTTCCAGTTGGGCTACTAGTAGTGTAGTGGTTATTTATTGGAGTTTAGACTAATTTTGGCTCTAAAACCGTCAAACTCTTATCCAAACTGCCTTTCTCAATTTCTAACCGGTTTATGATTCCTATCTCTAAAATGCTTGCTATACAAGAGTTGTAGCCTAAGAAATAGAATTTCGTCTAATACCAAGTAGCAATCAATAATTAAGTAGCTTGTTAAAATAACGTTTTCGGCGTTTTTATACTTCTTAAGTAGCTGGTGTTTATTTCTACTTGCCTACTTAAAAATACAATATTAATACAAAAAAGATTTACCTTCTAAATAATAGATGATTCGTAATTGTATTCATAATTACGAATCACTAATAATAAATTGTTAACTTGCATTAAACAGTTCTGCGAGCAAACGAATACCAAATGAAAATAGCAATTAGTGCGCCAATAACAGCTAAACCTAAACCAGGGATGCTAAAGGTAGGAGTCGCTAGGGCTAATTTTCCAGTAGTGAGTAGAACTCCTAAAGTTCCACCTATAAAAGCACCTACTATTCCCAACACGATAGTAGCAAGGATTCCACCACCTTGATAACCAGGATAGATAGCTTTAGCAATTGCACCTGCTAGAAGACCTAAGACCACCCACGCGATGATGTTCATTTGTTAAGTTCCTTCCATTTTTGTTGGAGTTAATATTAAGTCTAACACTGCAATATTTTTAGTCATCTTTCATAAGAAATAAGTTTAAAAACCTTAAGGAATAAGTCAGCCAGTACAAATAAAGTTAACTCGTTTTAGTTGTCATTAGTGTTCCGTAACAACTCATTATCTCTTCGTAGTTCTCTTGATTCCTACCTAGCTTGAAAATACTCCGCATAAATCTGTAAAAAAAGATGTTGTAATTATGGCTGAGATTATAAGTTTGTCAGAAATTGTTGAGTCAAAATAGTTCTCACTTGAAACATGGAGTATCTAAAAATACTCATGCTTCAGTCAGTGAAGATTGAAAAATCTAAAATAGAGTCCTCACGCACCCTACAAAACTTGCTGTTGATTAAATCTACATTCCTTACTGACTAGCTTTCCCTCGCGGCGGACATTTTACGTTTGAAAAAAGTTGCTCTGTTTATCAAAAGCAATGTAGAAATTTCAACACACTAAGTAGCAAAGTGAGCTTTTCAGGATGTATTCTAAGTCAGGTGTTGGTAATTTGGAATATGAACTTGCCAACATCCCACTCAAAATGGACAATCTCTCTATAAATCACCCCATTATTGAACAACTCTGGCAATCTCCTCCAGAACCGATTAACCAAATTCTGGATGCTCCATCGCCACCTGCTATTTTGCTGTCTCCCAACAGAGAATGGATGGTAGAGTTGGAAAGACCATTGTTGGTTCCCATTTCCTTGCTTGCAGAAACGGAAGTTCCTCTGGCAGGTCTTTTGATCAATCCCAAAACGAATGCACCTGCTCATCCTAACCCTTTTCAAACCATGAGAATTCGGGGGTTCCCTTTCTTAGAGATGAGCAAAACCGTGGCCCTTCCTGACAACGCCCAGATTGGTTACCTAAAGTGGTCACCTGATAGCCGAAAACTTGCTTTTACTCTGACTCAAGCAACAGGACTGGAATTATGGTTTGTGGATGTTGCAGATTTTATTCCCAAGCAGTTAACACAGCCAGTTCTCAACGCTGCGTATGGAAAACCGTATCGTTGGCTGTCAGATGAGACGCTTATTTGCAAGTTCATTTTAGGCGAACGCCCCAAGCCTCCCTCTGAACCAGCCGTTCCACCAGGACCGCTTATTCAAGAAAATCTTAAGGGTAAAAGCCCAACTCGCACCTACACAAATCTACTGCAAAATCCTCACGATGAGGCGCTACTTGAATACTACTTAACCTCGACCTTGGAGAAAGTAACGCTACATGGTCAACGTACTTTGTTAGTGTCTAGCAGTCTCATTCATGAAGCCATACCTTCGCCTGATAGCAAATTTATTCTACTCACCACGCTGCATCGACCGTTTTCTTATCAAGTTCCAATCTCGTATTTTCCCAAGAAAATTGAAGTTATTGAAGATACAGGAAAATGGGTTTATCAGGTTGCTGATGTACCTCTTGTTGTCCGTCGTACAACTAAATTTGATGAAGTCCGCACAGGGCGCAGGGGAATCTCTTGGCGCAGCGATGTAAAAGCAACATTATCTTGGTTAGAAGCTTTAGACGAAGGTGATCCAACACGTGATGTTCCCAAACGGGATGCTTTATTTGAATTGGATGCTCCTTTTACAGATACACCAAAGCAACTCTGGGAATCTGAGTACCGCTTTGCGAACCTTGCTTGGGGTAAAGAAGATGTCGCTTTGGTTTCGGAACGATGGTACGATACCCGTAAAGAACGAATCTGGCGCATATATCCCCAAGCGCCTGAAACACCGCCGCAATTACTCTTTGACCGCAGTTATGAAGATAAATACACAGATCCTGGTTCAGCCTTGATGACTGTGGGATCTTACAGGTATAGAGTTCTGCGCTTTGCACCACAAGGCAATATCATTTACCTTAGTGGGCAAGGAGCTTCACCCAATGGAGCGTATCCGTTTTTAGATTGGTTCGATTTGGAAACAGGACACAAGCAACGCTTATGGCAATGTCAAGATCCATATCTTGAGGAAATCGCTTGTGTGTTGGATGATGAAGCACAAACTGTGATTATTCGTCGCCAATCTCAAACTGAACCACCCAACTATTTTCTGTTAAACCGTCACGAGAACCAAAGTCCTATCGCCCTAACTCATTATCAAGATCCTGCTCCTCAGTTGGCTGGAGTTTATGGCGAATTGGTAAAATATCAGCGGGCTGATGGTGTGCAACTCTCAGCAAAACTGTATCTGCCTCCTGGTTATGATGCTAAGCGTGATGGTCCTCTGCCGATGTTATTTTGGGTTTATCCAGAAGAATTTAAAGATAAGGAATTCGCAGGACAGATTACGAAATCTGAAAACACTTTCAGCCGTCCCAGCCGTGCTTCTGTTTTATTTCTTCTCACTCAACGTTATGCAGTTCTTTCTGGTCCGACTTTACCGATTATTGGCGAAGGTGATCTAGAGCCAAATGATACTTATGTAGAGCAGTTGATTGCGGGAGCACAAGCAGCAGTAGACTATGTGGTAGAGCGTGGTATTGCCGACCCCAAACGTATTGGTATTAGTGGACATTCTTATGGTGCGTTTACAACAGTAAATTTACTAATACATACTGATTTATTCCGCATAGGTATTGCTAGGAGTGGGGCTTATAACCGAACTCTCACTCCTTTTGGTTTTCAAGGAGAGCAACGCAATTTCTGGGAGGCACAACAGACTTACATTCATATGTCTCCTTTTACTCATGCAGCTAAAATCAAAGCACCACTTTTACTGATTCATGGGGAAAAAGATACCAATCCTGGCACTTATCCACTACAAACGGAACGACTGTATGAAGCGCTTAAGGGGCTGGGAGCAACTGTTCGCTTGGTAGTATTACCTTTAGAAGACCACGGCTATCGCTCTCGTGAAGGAGTTGCTCATGCACTTTGGGAGATGGTGAACTGGTGCGATAAGTATCTCAGTTGACATCTTCCCAGCTTGATTAGGAGTACCGGTGCGATTATTTGTAGCATGAATAACGGCAAAAAACCGTATATAATGCTACTTCCTTTACTCGTTGAGCAATTTCTGGATCTTTGTCTGCTGCTGCTAGGATGGCGATCGCCCTTTGGGCGGCTCTCTCTGGGAGCATCGCCGTAGCCACAGCTGTCAAAGTGACTGGTTCCATAAATCATTTTATAGTAGATTCTTTTGTATTATTTATACCGTAGCATCTAGCCGTTTTTCGGAATAACATCTTGCACCGAGAGTGATGAGTACGCCTTGAACTTAAGTACTCTACGGGAAGCCCTAGCAAGGACGCGCTTACTCACCCTTCGGGTATCTCCTCCGGAGACGCTCTTGCAACGGCAGTTGCGCTACTGTCGGGAAACCCGCCCAACGCACTCCACTGCACCCAGCGCTTTGAGGGTTCCTTTTTGCGCATCTGTTAAACCTGTCACGCCCGCGATGTTCATGCTTTCGTAGGGTCTTGCTGCTCTGAGGGTTTTTAGACACTCACCTGTGTTAAAATCCCACAACTTGATTGTCTCATCATAGCTACCACTGGCAATGGTCGTACCTTGAGGGTTTACCCTGAGCGGAGTCGAAGGGCTGACCGCAACAGACAGCACTCCTCTAGTATGTCCCTGTAAAGTTTTCAAACACTCACCTGTACTAACATCCCATATCTTCACCGTCTGGTCAAAACCACAACTTACCAAGGTTTTTCCGTCAGAACCAAAAGCAACTGACCTTACTGCAAAGGAGTGTCCTTGTAAAGTGTTGATGCATTCTTCTGTTCTGAGTGACCAAAGCTTTATTGTCTTGTCATGACTAGCACTGGCGATAATTTCACCATTAGGACTAAAAACAACTGAATACACCAAAGCAGTGTCTCCCTGCAAAATTTTGATGCATTCACCTGTCCTGAGATCCCATAACCTCATCGTAAAATCATAACTTCCAGTAACAATGATTTCACCATTAGGACTAAAGGCAACTGACGATACTGCTTGAGCGTGCCCTTGGAGCGTTTGTACACAGTTTCCGTCAGTAATATTCCATAGCTTTACCATTCGATCAGAACCGACACTGGCAAGGATTTTGCCATTGGGACTGAAGCAAATAGACCGAACTCTAGCAGTATGTCCGATAAGAGTTTTAAGGCATTCACCTGTGTTAACATCCCATAGTTTAATTGTTCTGTCCTGACTGCCCGTAGCAAGAATTTTCCCATCAGGACTGAAAGTGACCGACCATACCCAATTACTATGTCCTTGGAAAGTTCTTAGGCAAGAACCTGTACTGAGATGCCATAAACTAGCGAAAAAATGATTTCCACTGGCAAGAATTTGGCTATCAGGACTGAATGCAACAGATGTTACCCAACTAGTATATCCCTGAAAAATTTTCAGGGATTCACCTCTGCTAACATCCCATAATCTTACCGTTTGATCATGACTAACGCTGACAAGGATTTTGTTATCTGGACTGAAGACAACTGATTCAACTGGATGGCTATGCCCTTGCAAAGTTGTCAGACATTCACTTGCATCAACATCCCATAACCTAATGGTTTTATCATAACCAGCACTTGCAAGAAGTTGACCATTAGGACTGAAGGTAACTGACTGTATTTGATTATTATGTTCCTGCAAAACTTTCAGACATTTACCTGTCCTAACATCCCATATGCGTATGGTTCCATCATAACTACCACTGGCAAGCGTCACACCAGAAGGACAAAAAGCAACTGACCGTACCCGATTAGTATGTCCCTGCAAAATTTTCAAGCATTCACCCGTCCTGACATTCCATAAGCGTACAGTTTGGTCAGTACTACCACTAGCAAGGGTTTGTCCATCTGGACTGAAGATGACTGACCTTACTACATTGCTATGTTCCTGCAAGGTTTTCAAGCATTCACCTGTTCTAACATCCCACAGACGAATAGTTTGATCCGCACTACCACTAGCAAGGGTTTGTCCATCTGGACTGAAGACGACTGACGTTACTACACTGCTATGTTCCTGCAAGATTTTCAAGCATTCACCTGTCCTGACGTCCCACAGACGAATAGTTCGGTCTTTGCTACCACTAACAAAAGTGACTCCATCACAACTGAAAGCAATTGACACTATCCAACTAGTATGTGCTTGAAAGTTGAAAATTTCTTTTCCATTTGCAACTTGCCATACGCGAATCTGACCATTTGTGTCACCCACAGCTAAAAGCTTTCCATTAGGACTAAATGCCACCGCCTCGATACTACCGAAGGTTTCAGTAAAAACTGACTTGGTTATTTCAGAATCAGCGAAATTTACTCCCTGCAAAGTGACATCCTGAAGATATGCCTGCTTTATGACTTGATGGCAAAAGTCATAACCGTTCAAATCAATCTTAAGGTGAACTAGCAGATTGATAATGTTTCCGGCTGCATAACCTGTATAAATTTCCGACTTATTTAGCAGTATAGATATTATCTTTTGCGTCTGTTCACGGTTTAATCTATCAGCAAGTGGTTTGAGGATAAGACAAATTTGAGATTCCCTAACATAATCTTTTGCTGTTGCTTTAATGAGAGCATGACTGTTAAAAAGTTCAAATTGTCCCTTTCTAATCTCTTCGCTAACTTGTTGTATCAATCTGTCTGTCATGTACTCCATGACAACGTTTTGTAATGTGAAACTTCTCGCAACTTTTTCAATTAAAGAACGCCTGACCAAAGATTCCAGCGCTTCTATCAATTTAGGCGGCGATTCCAGTGATGCAATGTCCTCTCGTAATTCAGATAGCCCAACAGGTTCGCGATTAATCGCCAACCAGTACATGACTTCTCGCTCCAAATCCGACAAGCGATTAAACTGTTGGTCTAAAACATCACGAATCCTCCCAAAAACGATAGATTCTTGTGCTAAAAATTCCAAAATACTACCGTCAAATAATTCTTTTATAGTCGTAGAAATTATCTTTAATGCCAGGGGATTACCTTGATAAAAGTCAATGAGTCTTTCTTGCTCATCTTCTGTGCCAGAAAGCCCCTTTAAAAGAAAAATTTCTTCTCCATCTCGTGTTTTTAAACCAGTTAGCTGCAAAGACCGAACTGGGAGCGTTTCTCCTTCTGATGAAGCAATTTCTTGAGGTTTTTCTCGACTTGTGATTATCAAGCAGCTTTGATGAGAGACTCCACCAACGCGCCTGAATAATTCACCATATTCTTCATAGCCCTCTCGATATTCTCCAGCTTTGTCCCCTCCTTGTAAAATGGACTCAGCATTATCCAGAACCAAGAGACAACGTGAGGCGCGGAGATATTCAATTAGCAACGAAATTCTAGCGCCGACTTCTTCGGGTAAATCTGTTGCTTGTTGGTTAGAGAGGAACTTCATAAAGTCTGCTAGGATTTCTTGTATTGGTGGAGCGTTGCGAAGACTGCGCCAGATAACGTACTCAAACTTATCCTGAATTTGTTGTGCGAGTTTGATAGATAAGGAAGTCTTACCAATTCCTCCCATTCCTAACAGCGCCACCAAGCGACAGCCATCTTGTGTTATCCACTGTTCTAACTTGGCAAGTTCTTCAGTACGTCCATAGAAAACTGATACATCGACAGCTTCTCCCCAATCTTGACGGAGTTTATTTACTGGTGCAACTTGCAGTTGCGAAGATGTAGATAAAGGTTGTTGATTTGGTGTTTCTTTTTGTACTAGTTCAATTGGTGTTGGCTGCTCGCGTCGCTTCTTTTCTACATAGTCCAGCACTTGCACTGTGCCAGCAACAATACCGATTAAGCCCCCGAAAATGGTTATTAGAGTAACTAAATCCATAGGTATACTGGTCTACGTAGAGGAGTGCTGCCTTGAATCTAACATCTTCCATAATGGGCGATCGCCCCCTGAGATAGCAAAACTTAATAAAATTGGTGATTCAGACGTTTCAGGGGATTATATTAGATGATAACGGCTGAGCGACGCCTAACTATGATCTACTGCCTCAATCCCAGTTGCGAGAAGCCCCAAAATCCAGATGGTGCACATTTCTGCCAAAGTTGCGGTATGGAGTTGATACCTCAGTTGCGAAACCGCTATCGCATTATCCAACCATTGGGAGGTGGGGGATTTGGCAGAACTTTTTTGGCAGAAGATGAAGATAAGCTGAATGAAGATTGTGTTGTCAAACAACTTGCACCGCAAGTCCAAGGAACCAGCGCCCTGCATAAAGCAACCGAACTTTTTCAAGAAGAAGCGCGGCGTCTGCAACAACTTGGAGAACATCGGCAAATTCCAACTTTGTATGCCTATTTTAGGGATGATAACTACTTGTATTTGGTGCAGCAGTTTATTCAAGGGCAAACTTTGCGAGAGGAGTTGAGACAACAGGGACTGTTCGGTGAGGAAAAGATTTGGGAACTGTTGCATGAACTATTACCTGTGCTCAAATTTGTTCACGAACATCAAGTGATTCATCGGGATATAAAACCAGAAAATCTTATTCGTCGTTTCTCCGAAGATGGTAGAAAAGATTTAGTGCTAATTGATTTTGGTGTTGCCAAGCAGTTAACAGTAACTTCTCTAGATCATACGGGTACAGTTATTGGTTCCTATGGCTATGCACCAATGGAACAAATGAAACATGGCAGCGCATATCCAGCGAGCGATTTGTTTAGTTTAGGTGTAACTTGCTTTCATCTATTAACAGGAATTCACCCATCTGGGCTTTACATGGAACATGGCTATGGTTGGGTGATGAATTGGCGGCAATTTCTCAAGTCTCCCATATCTCCAAAACTGGATCAGGTGTTAGACAAGTTATTACAAAAAGATATCGAGCCTCGTTACCAGTCCGCTGATGAAGTTTTGCAAGACTTACATCAAAAACGACAACTAGAAGTCATTCCACCAGATATGAGTGCAACGCGATCGCCTTCACAACTTCCCTCCCTATCATCAGTTTTTCCTAGATTTCCAACCACTGTTATTCAACCAAGCTCTCAGTGGAAGAAATCTTTGCTGATTGGAGGTTTGATTACACTTTTCGGTTTAGGCGGGCTGGTTTCTTACTGGCAACTTTTTGGGAAAACTTCAGTCCTAACTGGACATTCAGGTGAAGTGAATTCTCTAGCATTCAACCTTAAAGGTACTACTCTTGCTAGTGGTAGTGATGACAAAACTATCAAAATTTGGAACTTCAACAGAAGAAAAGAAATTCGCACTCTTAAGGGACATAAAGGTATTATTTATTGTGTCGCCATTAGCCGAAATGGTCAAACTCTTGTCAGTGGTAGTCAGGATAACACAATCAAAGTCTGGAATTTGAAGACAGGGCAGGAAATTCGCACTCTTAAAGGACATTCCGGTCTAATTAATTCTGTTGCTATCAGCCCAGATGGTGAAAAAATTGCCAGTGGTAGTTATGATAATACAATCAAAGTCTGGAACTTGAAGACGGGACAGGAAATCCGCACTTTTGAAGGGCATACAGGAGCAGTTCTTTCTGTCGCGATGAGTCCAGATAATCACAAGCTTGCTAGCGCCAGTGCAGACAGAACTATCAAAGTGTGGAATCTGAATACAGGAAAAGTTATACTCAACCTCAAAGGTCATGAAGGTGATGTGAATGCCCTTGCCATTAGCCCGAATGGTCAATTGTTAGTGAGTGGCAGCGATGATAAAACTGTTCAAGTATGGGATTTGAATACAGGAAGAGAAATACGTACTTTTGAAGGGTATGCAGCTGATGTGAGTGCGATCGCTTTCAACCCAGATGGCGAAACAATTGCAAGTGGTAGCGATGACGGTATAGTTAAAATCTTGAACCTGAGTACAGGGCAGGAAATAACCTCCTTTAACGCACATACAAGCGAAGTTTTTGCTGTCGCTTTCAGTCCAGATGGTAAAACTTTGGTAAGTGGAAGTAAGGACAAGACTATCAAGATTTGGCCAGTTCCTTAACCCATAATAGCTATTGACCATTGATAATGGCGAGCGTTTTTTGCAAGGATAAACCGACACTAGCTGCTAGTTCTTCCAATGCTACTCGCTCGTTTGTACTCGTACTCAGCATTTGAGTGACGGCTGTGACATAGTCCGCATTTGCAAGATCATCAACGCTCCCAGGAGAGGTTGTTTGGGAATTGAGACGATTCGCACTCAGCTTTTGCATTCGGTAAGCGGCAATTTTCCAGGCTTGACGGGCTTGGAGATATGCAACATAGTTTTTTACGATCGCCACTCGTTTCTGGAGCTTGGCTTCATTCCAACGAGCCTGTATAACAGGTAGTTTTTTAATCGTGCTCACAAGCTTAATTGGATCGAATGTGACGGTGAGGGAAAAACTGTCCTCGCTGACAGATGAAACCTCAGGTAAGGTTAAATTTGTTGTGGTTTGAGACGGGGATAATTCTACGCTCACAATATCCGAAAAAGCACTTAGTCCCATTTCAGCTTTTGTCTCCTGTACTTGAGCGGAGTTGCGCTGGGCAATGAGAACTAACTGCTCAATAATGTTGAGATCCTTTTGTGTGATCTCAGTTTGAAGGGGTTCAGGTTCATTGCTGCCATTTAAGTCCTCTTTCGATGCAATTACAGGAAAAGGAATACCGACAAGTGTGATGGTAACGAGAATGATCAAACTCTGGATCCAAGATGTTGAGAGCCATTGTGCAATCACTCTGCGGGTTGATTTTATTTGATGCACCACCTATAATTAATAACTCGCCTCCCTTTTGACTATATCAATAGATGATAAAAGTTATTACTAAGGGCAAATATTTTTTTGGGCTGTAGCTTTAGAGTAAACTGCCAACATAAGGAATAGGTTCAGGACTACAGTAAATAAGCCGAATTTCACACGTAAGAGTAACAAGCTAGTCTTGAGGAAGGAATTATTAACAATCCGTGTGTATTTTCTTGTATTAAATAAAGTTAGTTCCTGTTTTCATATCCTAAACCTCGTAAGTCGATAAGAACTAAATCTGTGGCAAGCTTCACAGATTCAAGCTAAGCCCAATATTTTTGGTTTTGTGTATCTACTTTTTAGTCAAGCAATAAAAAATTATAAAACTCACTATAAATACAAAAAAAGCACGCTGATTTTTCGGTAAAATTGCGTACTCTTTTTTGTATTTCATGTATTTGTACGACAATATACATAACAGTATAGTCAATTACTGGGCTTCGTGTAATGCTTCTTTAATTAACTTTTGTCCTTCCTCTGTTTTCAATAGTTTAACGTAAGAATTTCCTATCTGTTCATCTTGTCTACTATCCTGCTTTGTAATTACAAATAGACGCCTAATAATAGGATATTTTTCTATTTCTTTATGATCGGTACCATTGATACGTAAAGACTTAACAAGACTCTTACTAATCTCGGACGAAGTAAGATAGTAAATGCCACCTAAATTTGATTCTCCAATTATTTTTTGAATACGGGAGGTAGTAGGCTGGAATTGAACATTTTTTCCAAAATTCTGACCTTGTAAAACGTTTTCTTTAAAGAATTCAGTAGTACCACTTGCTTCAAGTGGACGAGAGTAGGGTGTGATTGGGACATCTGATCCACCAACATCTTTCCAGTTAAGAAATGTACCAGTGTAAATTCCTTTAAGTTGTTCTACAGTTAGATTGGAAATGCCCAAATTACGATTAACTACAATTGCAATGATATCATCCGCCACAGGATTTTGTTGTAGCTTGTTTCCAAGAAGATCCTGCTGCTCATCTGGCTTGAGATGTCGTGAAGACAGAGCAAACTAAATCTCACCATTCTTCAGCATATTAATTCCTATTTGTGAACCTCGTTGCGAGGTAGGATGGGGACGGAGGCTTAACGTAATTTGCCGTAATTCCTGTTGAATCTTGGGGTGTACTTTTTTAATAATCTCTTCCCAACTTGTACTTCCATTAAATAACCACTTTCCTTGAGGAATACCACTAACATCTATGAAGTTTATTTGCGATGTCCTAACTACCATTTGTGCTTGTTTTTGGTTGGTTACCCACCAGATAACTACCCCACCACTGAGAAATAGAAGTAGTAAGCTAACAGCAATCCAATTCTGTTTTAATTTGGATGTTGTCTGAGGTTTTTTGGGTGATTTTTTTAAAACATCATTTGCTGAGCAACTTTTAATAAGATCTTGCCAGGTAAGCGGCTTTTTGACACTATGACTTACACAAATAACAGGCAACCAATGGACACCAGGATAACGAGATTTGAAAACATCTTCTAGACGTTTGCGAGATCTGTGTACAGCAGCAAAGAGAGATTTACCATGAGTAAATTCTTTAAAAAAGTATTTCAAAAACTTCACAGCCACTTGATCTGGTACGGGTTCCCGCATCACTATGCTTTGTGGCAAGTGTAAGTGGGCAAGTTGGTTAGCTAATCCCAAGCCATCGCAAGAATTAAAAATCGCTAACTGTAATCCTTTGTTAATCGCTTCTTTTAAGGCATTCTTAACATCCTCAATACTTAAATCTTCTTGCTCATTCACTTTTATCCAACCAATTTGTCCATCTTCTTTACTAATGCTGTGTCCAATATAGACAAATATGTGATATCCCTGTTGATCCCACAAAGCATCACACAAAACGTCATGCTTTGGTTGCTCTAAATACTTAACTTCTGCCCCAAGTTCTTCTAAACGCTGAATTTCTTTTAAGTCCTGATCAGTATTGATGTCATTGTTCCAACCTACAACCACTAGAATTCTGATTTTGGAACTGCTGAGGGGATGAATACTAGGTTTGCCGTCTTTGCTCTTGGGAAGCCTGAAGGCTATTTCCGCTTGCGGACAATGGTTTTCAATAAAGTTCCACTCTTGTAAAGGAAGGCGGCACAAGTTAATATCTTTTACATCAAGAAGTATGCCAACTTCGTCACTTGCACTATTCAATCGCGAGCAAATCGCGACTAACGCATCCCGGATTCGCAACCATTCATTATCTCCAGAGTTGAGCCATTGATTGAGGTAGGTTTTGACGTCTTCAGCGTATTTAGCGTATTCTTCGGGAGAACTATGTTTGATACCTATAGGTGTAATGCGTGTATATGATGAGCGCACATCTTCTTCTTCTCGATAGCCTAATTGCCATCGACAGAAAGCTGATGTTTCTTGTGTTGGATCTATTTCTTGTGGAAGCGGCAGTAGATGGCCTTCTATCTCATCATCGCGATTTGTTTCTTTCAGAGTAACTTGGAATCCTTTTTTTGAGCCTTCTCTAAGTTTTAGTTTGACGATCGCCATTGTTGTCTCCTACTGTTTGATATTCAAATAACAAACTTTTCAGTCAGGCTGGTCTTTTTTAATATCACATTGATACTAAACTTTTCTCCTAGTTGGCAACCAAATTCCAATTGTATGCAGTCATTAGTACTTCTGGTTTGTGCTTCCATGCAGGCAGTCCCAGCTTGGTCGAAAAGAATGATTTGTAAATCTTGAGGTAGATAACTAACATTATTACCTGGATAAAGACGCAGGCGAATATTAATTTCTTCTGTATTTTTAGGAGTTAGTTGTACTACCAGTACAAGAGGATGACCTGCTAAAGTCATCACCTTCGCTCGACTCGTAGAGTTGTTTATTTGAATGCTTTTAAAGTTCAGAGTTCTTTTCGAGTTACCAGCCAGGACTAATTCCGGGGCTTGCCAATTTTGCTTAAAGATTCCCTCAAGCCATTGGCGTAAGTTAACCATGTGAATAGTCTCAATGAGTGTTACCAGAGATTGTAATTGTTCCAGATCAGGTTCTTCGGGAGGCTCATCAGAAGTCATAGTTGGTGCAAATCCTAACAACTGTACTGAATTTAAGGAGTCATGAAACTCAACAGCTACATAACCTAGCCCATCTTGTGTCACCTCTAGAGGAATTTTTAAAGTCCTCTCACCAGGTAGTACCGGACGACATTCCAATTTGCCTACATTTGGTAAAACCAAATCAGCTACATTCAAAAGTGCTCTTAAGCCTGGATGCCAACTGTCGCTACCAGTGAGGTCTGTTTCTATCCCCAAGCATTTCAAATAACTATGAACAGCGTAAACAGCTAGAGTGTTGAGATAAACTTGTTTGCCTTTTTCGGGTGTAGCTTGTTCAGCAGCAAATTCTTCAGCATAGCAATGGGCATTTTTGTCAAGAGGAACGCTAATATATTGGGATGTACTGCTCATTGTTCGTATCCGCTATTTCTGGCAATGTTTTGTAGTAGTGGAAGGCACTTTCTCTTCCAGTGTGCGTAAAGGCCTTGGTTATTGATGTTGAACTCCCTAGCAATGTCAGCAATTCTATCGGGAGGTTCCTGTAAAACTAAGCGCTGAGCCAATAGCTGACAATGGCATTCTGGATATTTTCGCGGATGACAAGCTCTGAGCTTTCTCTGTTTATCTTCGACCATTTGTTGTCTTACTTTTTGACCAATACGTTGGAGCTTTTTTTCCTGAAGTTGGGCAATCTTGCGCTCCAGCAAGTCTAAGTCCTTACTTTCAGAGTCAGGCAATAACTCACTCAAAGTGACTTGCGGCCCATCATTGTTACTCCAAGGTTGGTCTAAGCTGATGACATAATGATTGTCTGGAGATAATATATCTTTAATTCGGAATCTGAGGTAGCCATTAATCCAGCTAATCAAGCTCTCTTGTAGTGAAGGCGAACGTGGCTCAAACGTACAGATATTACGGCAAACCCATTCCCAAGTTTTATTTAAAGCCAGAAGATAGTCTTGATGGTTAGACCTCAGAATACCAGGTAATTTTTGAACGGCTATGAGCAACTGATGTAAAGCTTTCTGCCGCTCTGGAGTTTGCTCTGGGTACTGACAAACCTCATTTATGAGGCTTTGCAGTTCTTCATCCACACCAGTTCTCCTTAGTTGTTGTGTCGGCTCTTTGCATAAGTGAAAGGAACAAACACTGGAATAGCCTAAGTTTATCTGATTTTCGATGGATGAAACTTGTTTTTTGTAGCATAAACTACAATTCATCTGCCTCACCTTTCCCCCAAATTATGTGGTGCTGGCTCATGGAACATCGTCATTACTTTCGTATAAAGATGTCGTTTAATAATGAAACAGCCCTAATCAAAATTTTTATACTTTGGGAGATGATAAGGAATTATTTTTTCTTTATATTTTGGCTGTTTTTTAACATAATCGTGTCATGAAAGGTAGTGTTAACCCTATTAGGTAACGAGGAGACGATAGAATAAACCTAATTTTCCAAGCTTCAAAAGACGAAATATGACAATGCATCCTACTATCCAACGTGCATTTGCCAACCGCCGCGCTCTCAAAGTTATCAGCGGCTTGAATAACTTCGATCGCGATACAGTGCAAGCAATCGTCAAAGCAGCCCATCACGGTGGTGCTACTTTTGTTGATATCGCAGCTGATCCTGCTTTGGTACAAATGGCAAAAGAGTTGACAAATGTACCAGTTTGTGTTTCAACCGTAGAACCAGAGAAATTTGTCCAAGCTGTTGCAGCAGGTGCAGATTTAATTGAAATTGGTAATTTTGATTCTTTTTATGCTCAAGGACGCAAATTTGAGGCTGAGGAAGTTTTAGCACTGACTCACCAAACCCGCGTTCTCCTTCCTGAAATCACCCTTTCTGTGACTGTTCCCCATATTTTGACACTAGATCAACAGGTACAGTTGGCAGAGGATCTGGTAAAAGCTGGCGCAGATATCATCCAAACCGAAGGTGGAACTAGTAGCAACCCAACTCACCCTGGAACTTTGGGACTCGTTGAAAAAGCTGCTCCTACTTTAGCAGCAGCTTATGAAATTTCTCGTGCGGTGTCAGTTCCAGTGTTGTGTGCTTCTGGTATTTCCAGCGTTACAGCACCTCTTGCTGTTGCTGCTGGTGCAGCGGGTGTTGGTGTCGGTTCTGCTATCAACCAACTCAATAGCGAAGTCGCCATGATTGCTGCTGTACGTGGTTTGGTGGAAGCGTTGGGAACTGTCAGTTTTGGTGCGATTGCGCTCCGCGCAGACGCCTAAAACAGAACAAGGCGACACTGTGAGGGGGAAACACGGAGAAAAATCTTCCCCTTTTCCCCTCGTTTCCTTGTCCTTTATCCCTCTACGCCAAACAATCCTTGAGGCTATAAATCACGTGATTTTGCTGTTCTTCTGATAATTCTGGGAACATAGGCAAGGATAAAACTTCCTGGCTAGCTTGCTGTGCTACTGGTAATTGTCCGTCTTTGTATCCCAGATTTTCATAAACTGGCTGTAAGTCTAAAGGGCGGGGATAGTAAATCATTGTGTTTACACCCCGCTGTTGTAATAAACTCTGAATCGAGTCCCTTTTGTTGTCTTGTACGCGAATGGTGTACTGATTCCAAACTCCCATACCTCCAGCCAATTCTTGGGGTACAATCAGACCAGGAATTTGATTCAGGTACTGGTGATAACGAACGGCAACTTGCCGCCGCTGATTATTCCAAAAATCTAAATATCGCAGCTTAATTTGAAGAATAGCGGCTTGCATCGCATCCAAACGGCTGTTGACACCAATTTCCTCACAAAGGTATCGATTTTTTTGACCGTGCTCTTTTAAGAATCGTAACCGGGCTGCGATTTCGGGATCGTTAGTTGTTATTGCTCCACCGTCACCGCATGCACCGAGATTTTTGGTAGGGTAAAAACTAAAGCAACCGATGTGTCCAATACTTCCTACCTTTTGCCCGACCCAGTTTGCCCCTGTAGACTGAGCACAATCTTCTATCACGACTAAATTGTGTGCTTTTGCTACATTCATCAATGCAGCCATATCCACAGGTTGACCAAACAAGTGAACTGGGATAACTGCTTTGGTTTGGCGCGTTATTGCAGCTGCGACTTGGTTTACATCTAGATTAAACGTAGTCTCATCGATATCAACAAACACTGGTTTCGCACCCACAGCACTGATAACCTCAGCAGTGGCGATAAAAGTAAATGGTGTCGTAATCACTTCATCGCCTGCACCAATGTTTAAAGCTTTAAGTGCTAAAAAAAGAGCATCAGTACCTGAGTTGCATGTTACACATTCAGTGACGCCAATATATGCAGCGAACTGTTGCTCAAAGCCTGCTACTATAGGACCGCCAATATAACGACCAGAAGCAAGAACCTCTAAGACAGCTGCGCTGACTTCTGCTTCTATAATGGTGTATTGTTGCTTAATATCAAAAGCTGGTACGGAATGATTTAGACTTTGAACCATGAGATTTTATCTTAAATTCAAGATAGATACTGACGTTAGATTTGGTGCCCCTGATCGTTTTGAATCAAAAAGCTCGTGAAAGTCTTCTTCCTCAAATTCACAAAATTCCAAGAGTTTTCACGGAGGTTTTTTTCAAAAAGGTTACTATCTTCTAGGGTGCAAGGAATTGTATATCCACCAAGAACCAATACCGAATATGAAAGTTCCCGGTGAGTACTTTTAGAGGAACAGGGAATAAAGGACAGAGCACGCATAGTGCAAGCTATTACCTGTTACCTGTAATCTATAGCTTATAACGTATATGTACAAGAGGTAGAAAACCAATGCAGGAGCTGATCAAGCTAGATTTCGTCGATTTGGCTTTTGCTGTTGGATTAATGGGCGCAGCCATAGCTTTATCCGCGTGGGAACGAATAGGATTAGAGTTCAATTTAGCCCTCGCAACAGGCAGAACTTTCCTACAATTAGCCGTATTGGGATATGTTTTGGAGTTCATCTTTGCTTTAGATAATCCTTGGGCAGTTTTGGCGATATTAGCAGTTATGCTGACAATTTCAGCAATTGTCGCACGAAATCGTATTACTCAAAAAATACCGCAGATGTTGCCCTTGGTGTGGGGATCAATTTTGATCAGTACAACCATAACACTGGTTTATACTAATATACTGATTCTTCAACCAGACCGATGGTTTGAGCCACAGTATGTGATTTCTCTAGGAGGAATAGTATTAGGTAATGCCATGAACGCCGCTGCGCTGGCTGGAGAACGTCTTGTTAGTATTATGAATGCAACTCACTTAGAAATAGAAACTCATTTAAGCTTGGGTGCAACTCCACAACAGGCGATCGCACAATACCGTAAAGATGCTGTTCGCGCTGGATTGATTCCTACTCTTAATCAGATGATGATTATTGCTATGGTGACGCTACCAGGAATTATCACTGGTCAGTTGCTCAGTGGCATTAATGCTCGCGAAGCTGCATCTTACCAAATTTTGATTATGTTTATGGTTGCTTTTGCCAATTTGCTGACAATATTGTTAGTCACACGGGGAATATGTCGTCAATATTTTACTTCCACCGCCCAGCTGGTGAGATAAAGGCGTAGGCTGTTTGATATCAATGCACCGTAACTTATACCAAATTGTATTCTCACTTGGATGTTTGGGCAGTACTTTCGAGCTTAGTTGACTTACTTGTGTGTACCTAGCGATATATATTCTAATCAGTCATAAGAAAGAGACCTTTATTTATTTTTTCTCGCTAGGATAAATTTAATCTTGTATTCACACACCTTGGGTCATCTACATATAATCGCTAAAAGCTATGCAACCTCAGATTGTTGAAAAAGAGATTGATTCTCAACCCGATGCCAAAAATCACCAGCATATCGCTAAAACTGCCGTAGCATTAACGGTGGTACTAGCATTAGTATTGCAAGTAATAACGCAAGAAATTAGTTTGGGAATCACGCAATGGCTAGCCGAGGAACTTGCGGTATCCTCTTTACTCGTGCAACAGTACTCAATAGCTACTTTGCGCAAGATTTTGTTTTTCGGAATAGATTTATTTCTGGCTATTTAGTTGATCTCATGCATACTATTCAAAATAACAAAAAACCCCGTTTAGCACGTCCTAGATGGGGTCTATTTTTGTCTTCACCTATATGAGATAACCAAAGCTACAGCTTTGGAATTAAACCGAGTTGCTGAAGAACACCCAAAGCATCTTCTTGCCCTCGCTCTTCGGTGATTTTGCCTTCGACAATGCGGTAAATTATAATTCCTGTCCACGATACTGACTTTTTTGTTGGAGGGAGGTTTAGAAACTTTATATCTCCCTTATGAGTGCCTTGAGCAGTCCAGCTAATCGCAACTTTGTCCCCTTCAGCAATTGCATCTGTAATTGTAAACTGTAGATTGGGGAAACCTGTGTGAATGTCAGCGACCCATGATTTAAAACCCTCACAATCAAGTCTTCCAGGAAGTATAGGGTAGTAAACCTTGAAGTCATGGCTAGCAAGTTCCTCTACTACTGCCAAATTTCCCTTTCCCCATGTTTGTTCACAGAATTGTCGGGCGATTTCTTTGTTTTGTTGTGCTGACATGACTAGTTATGTGACTATTGTTAGTTTCCTTTCGGGATTTAACTAATTTTATAGCTAACATAACCGATTTTTCTGCTTGCACAGACTTTACCTTGTACATTTGTATCAAATTATTAACAAATATATTTGTTATCATACGTACTATAGCAATCCTAAATCATTGATCAACAACAAGATTACTGACTTATGAGAAATGCCAACAATTTAAATGTTTCTATTGTTACAGAAGATATTGAAAAAATATAGCAAAATTACAGAGGTAAGTAATGATATTATATTTTAGTAAAAAACTAATTTATGATAAAAATCAATAAATGTATCTTATCGATTTAAGAAACTAAATAAAATTGATAAAAAAACAGAAAGATTTCTAGTCAAAAAAAGCTTTATCCTGCAATAAGGGGGCAGCGTGAATGTTTTCGTGATTCACTCTAGCCACCCTTATAATGTGGCAAAAAGGTGTGTGTCAATGGATTTATTAGAATACCAAGTCAAAGAATGGTTTGCGAACATAGGCATTCCTGTATTGCCTTCGCAACGAATTGACCATCCCACGGATTTAAAACGTTTAAAAATTCGCTACCCAATTGTTCTGAAATCTCAAGTCAATGCGGTGGAACGAGCAAAAGTAGGTGGAGTCAGGTTTGTAGGAACGACAATTGATGCGATCGCCGCAGCACGAAGTATCTTTAATTTGCCAATTTTAGGACAATTGCCAGAAGTGTTACTGGCAGAAACTAAGTACGAAACTGATCAAGAATTTTATCTTGCTGTGGTATTGGATACAGCTGTCTGCCGTCCTATACTTTTAGGTTGTACTGAAGCAGAGGACATAGATTGGGAATCCGCAGACGAAAAAATGCACTACGTGGTTGTTGAACAAGAGTTTTCCCCATTTTATGCTCGACAACTGGCGTTGAAAATGGGCTTGCAAGGTGCATTGATACAGTCAGTGAGCACTGTTGTTGAGAAGATGTACCACTTATTTGTAGAAAAAGACTTGGACTTGGTGGAAATCAATCCTTTAGGTGTAAGTGCCTCTGGTCAAGTTATGGCGCTTAATGGTAACGTCAGCGTTAACGAACGAGCAATTGGTCGCCATCCAAATATCGCTGATATGGCACAAGCCATGGAAAATAATGATACCAGTAGCGATACAATCAGGAATTTGGGCAACTGGGATGTAGTAGAAATGAACGGTAAAATTGCCATTTTGGGCAATGGTGCTGGATTGGTAATGGCAACTTTAGACTTGGTGATTAATAGTGGTGGGAAACCTGGGGTATGTTTGAACCTCCGCCATGCGTCTGTTACTGATGCTTCACCAACTACCTTTAAGAGTCGCTTGGAAAAAGCTTTAAAAAATATAGCTACTGATAAAAGTATTCAGGTAATACTCATTAATTTCCTAGGTAGCATTTCTCAAGGTAGCGAAGTTTCTCAAGTCATTGGTGAGTTCGTAGAAAATAGTATGAATGAAACTCAATTATTTATGGCTAAGTCAAATGGCGGTAAACGTCGAGAGAACAGTTTTCCCCGCTTAGTCGTGCGTCTTGCTGGTTCTGAATTCGATACAGCAAGAGCTGATATAGCAGCACTGAAAACTCCAACTGACACGTCAATAACGGTAGTGGAAAATTTAGATAAGGGCGTAGCAGAAGCAATCCGTTTGGCTAAATCAACAGCATATAGAAGGTTTTAATTAATTCACCTATAAGACTACTATTTGATTTTTGCGAAGCTTGGTACAGTTATCAGTTATCAGTTACCAAGTTAAGGGGAGTCAACAAATCGCTGACTCTGTTCACTGTTCACTGTTCACTGTTCACTGTTCACTGTTCACTGTTCACTGTTCCCTGTTCCCTGTTCCCTGTGCCTACACAAATAATTTCACAAATTCTATAGTATGAATTTAACACCATATAGCAAAGTGTTAATCCAAGGCTTTTCTGAGTACATTACAGCAAATCATGTTGCTCAAATGAAAGCCAATGGTACAAATTTGGTCGCTGGGGTTAATCCTGGATGGGGTGGACAACAGATCTACAGTCTGCCAGTCTTCGACCTTGTAGAGGAAGTCGTGGATAAATTTGGAGTTATTGATACTACAATTATCTGCGTACATCCTTACCAAGTTCTAGATGCAGCACTAGAAGCGATCGCATCTAATATCCGCCAAATCATTATCATCTCTCCTGGTGTACCACCGTTGGATATGGTACAACTACTTCGTAAAGCCGAAGCAAAAGAAACCCTGATAGTAGGACCAAATAGTCCTGGGATCATCATACCAGGAAAAATCCTTTTAGGAACTCAACCTAGTGAATTTTATACTGAAGGAAAAGTAGGAATACTAAGTCGAAGCACGACTCTCACCTACGAAATAGCTAGGGAATTAACTGATGCTGGCTTGGGACAGTCGATGAGTGTCAGCATTGGAAGTGATGCGATCGTTGGTTCGTCTTTTCTGCAATGGTTGCAAATATTGGATGAAGATGAAGCCACAAAGGCAATAGTTTTAGTTGGACAACCCGGTGGCGATCGCGAAGAAGCCGCAGCACGATATATTGCCGAAGCAATTGATAAACCAGTTGTTGCTTATGTTGCAGGTAGAGAAGCACCACCTGCAAAACATTGGCGTCAAACTGGAACTTTGGCGGCTGTCATCGGACGCGATCCCGATTTTGGCACAGCAAAAAATAAGTTAGCTGCCTTTTCCTTTGCCAGAGTTCCAGTTGCAGAACGTCCTTCTGAGATACCAGAATTGGTAAAGAAGGCGATGAGGGTGTAGGGGTGTAGGAGTGTAGGGGAGCCACTGCCCTATGGCTTACGCCATAGGGCGAACCCGAAGGGCGTATGTAAGGGGAAAGAAAATTGTTTTTTTGTACACCCTACAAGATTAGGCGATCGCGTAAGCGCTGCAGGCAAAGGCGATAAGCCGGAGGGTTGACGCTACAGGTGTCGCTACTTATGGATATACGTAAAATTTACATTTTCCTGTTGGAATTTAAGTAATTTTTGTATACATTTTTTTATAAAGCTGTTAAAATCAAGCTACAAACAAATTAAGACTATAATCTCAATAGAATTACTAAGATAATTTGACAGCACAATCTAATACAAAATTGAAAAAAGAATGCGACGGATTGAACCTTAAAAAGGATTACCAATGATTCTTTCACAATCAGTAAATCTAAAATCTAAAAATTAAGTTAGTATAACTTTAACACAGTAATATAACGTAGTGACAACCAATTGCCCTACTGTCTTATTTGTTGAATGTTAAGGCAGAGATTCAGTGATAGAGGAAATCAGTAAATCACAAAATATTGGACAATATATATGCGCGACATAAAGCCTTGGACTATTTGGCTGGTAACTCTAATATCAGTCATCGCTACTGTAATAGGGATTCATAATCTCGAATGGTTTTTAAATGTAAATTGCTTTGCAAATACAATGCCCCAAACCAGCAAATTTTGCAAACATTAACTAGCCAGAGAAATAAAAATCTACTAGCTATGCTCTGCCAGATGGTGCAGAATCTCTTTCGATGACTTATTCGTGTAACCAAGATAGAAATTTTTGCAGATCTTTCCTGACTGAAGTAATTACCAAAGATCTGCAAAAACCTTCCCCTTAACGGGAATGGAAAAAAGGATTCAAAATGATCTAGTTTTTAGGCTGAAGCGGTTAACGCTCCTCTGACTAAAATGACTGTACTATCAACACCAGAAGCGATCGCCTCTGGAATATTACCTGTAATTGCGTGTTGCAACATCCCTTCGCGCGAAGCGCCTAAAATCACAACATCGTATTGTTCTTCTTTGACCAAATTAATTACACCTTGAGCAACTGAGTCGGATTTAATGGCTGAGGCGAATACAGTACTACTCAATTTGCGGCGACGAATCAGTTGGCGAATAGCTTCTTCCAAAATTCTCATATCTGGCTCTATTTCTGATGGCTTGAATATTCTAGTCAGGCGAACTTTTGGATCATTTCCCAATGTGACTAAAGCAGGTAACAATTTAATCGCTACCGACGCATTAGGACCACCAGCCATTGGAACAAGCCAACGGTTAAAGGAGTACTGAGGAGTTTGGGGCGTGGGGAGATTTTCTTGGTGATTAGGGTTGCTGAGTGCTGAGTTGGGAGTCAGTAGTTTGGAATTTTGAATCAGATCCTTTGGTTGGTTAAGTGTTTTTCGCGATTTAGAATTGTCTTGTCCCAACTTCACTAGTACCACATCGCAACTGGCACGACGAATGATAGTGTCTACAATATCCCCAAAAATACGACCAGGAGTAGAAGTGCTACCTTTCCACCCCATCAAAAGCAAATCGATGTGTCTTTCTTTTATTGTCTCTAAAATTGCCTGGGCTGGATCATGAGCAACCCGAATTTGGGTATGCACGGGGATTTTGCGCTTTTTGCCTAAAGCTTCTGCCAATCTTAACAAGCGACGACTTTTCGTTGTTCTGACTGGTGTTTCTGTTGGGGAACTGTGGCGGGAGATAGGCATAATTTGTATGCACTCTATTTCATAATGGCGATCGCGAGCAATCGCAGCAGCCATCTCCAATAGTGTCACTGCTGTTTCCGGATTCGCTATCGGTACTAATATTCTTCCTCTACCAGTACTCGGAGAACGCGTTTGATAAACAACATAAGAAGGTTCTGATCGCGACTTAGATTGCTTGTTTTCACAGTTGATATGGTTTGCTTCTGCGCGAATAATATCTGCACGGGTAATGATCCCAATCAGTCTACGCCCCTCGACTACTGGTAAGCGACTAATTTGATAGCGATCTAATAAATACAGTACATCGCTGAGGCTATGCACGGGAGTGACCGTTAAAGGATTGCTAGTCATTATTTCCGTTAGACTCGCATTTTTCGGGAGGTTGCGATCGCCTATTTTCCGCAAATCACTTTGTGTCACTATTCCTACTAATTTACCATCTAATACTATCGGAAAACCCCGATGGTCAGAACGTGAAAAAGCCTCTACTGTTTCATCCAGAGACGTTTCTACCTCTAGAGTATCTACCCGTCTTTGCATCACATCTGTTGCTGTTAACTTTGTCAGTAGTCCTTCAATAGGAGCTTGTTTTTGGATAGTGATGCCACTTAATTGTAGAAGTTTGTCATACAATGACCCAGGGACTATCTTTTCGGCAATTAAGTACGATGTCACAGAGCCAATCATCAAAGGTAGCACCAAATTGAAATCTGTGGTGATCTCAAACACAATCACAATTGCCGTAAATGGGACTTTAGAAACACCACTAAAAAAGGCGCCCATTCCTGCCAGTGCATAAGTTGTGGGATTTCCCAGTCCCAAGGCATGTTCCTGGAAGACACCGATAATATATCCTAAACAAGAACCTAAGATTAGACTGGGAGCAAATAATCCTCCTGGCGCTCCTGAGCCAAATGCGACCAAGGTAAGGATAAACTGAGCGACAAAGGCAAGCGCTGCGATGGAAGGATCAACTTCACCAGTGATTACAAACTCCCGTAACTCACTATTATTGCGGAAAGAAGGTGGTAGCAAAGCAACCATAACACCAGAAATAAATCCAGCCAATGCCACTCGTAACGGCAAGCTAATGTGTAAATTACGGTAAATTCTTTGACTAGCGATCAATCCACGATTGAATAATGCCGCCAGTAACCCCGCGAGGACTCCTAAAATTAGGTAAAAGGGAATTTCTGTGATTGAAAAGCTGCTGGAATAATGAGTTGCTGCCAAGTCAAGTTGTAGACTACGACCACCTAACAGTCGTGAGACAACACCACCAATAAATGAAGCAATAATAGCAGTTCCTAAAGTTAATCCTGATAAATCTTGAAGTAATTCCTCGACAACAAAAATCATGCCCGCAATCGGGGCGTTGAAAGCTGCTGACAACCCAGCACCTGCACCAGCAGCGATCATCTGACGTCGATGATCTGGGGAGGTAGGAACCCAACGACTCATCCCCGCCGCCAAAGCCGCCCCAATATGAACAGTAGGACCTTGCCGCCCTAATGTCAAACCCGACCCCAAAGCGATAATAGAACTTAATAACTTTACAGCTGCCACACGCCACGACAGTCTGACTGGCACATTCCCAAGAGAGGCTTTGACTTGTGGAATTCCTCCACCAGACGCCTCAGGTGCCAACCTCTGCACAAGTAACCCAGCTAAAAATCCAAAGCAAACACCAATTACTGGTAAGACAAGCCACGCAGGAAATAAGTAGGAACAATGAACTCGCCATGATCCTAACCATCCAACACTAAATTTAAAGAATACAGCTGATAGAGCAGCGACGACCCCGATAACCGATGCTTCTGCGATCGCTAAACCTCTTCTAGGCTGCCACAAAGTGCGAAAGCTCTGAGTGATCACAAGAGGTAACATATTAATTCAAAATTCAAAGTTCAAAATTCAAAAATAAATATGAAACCGCAGATGCACAAGCTTTGGACGCAGATAAATTATCTATGTACATCTGTGTCCATCTGTGGTTCTAAATCTCCTAAAACCAGATTTTTGCAACAAACCTATCAAGGTTATCACTTGAACAAAGAAAAAGTCACTAAATTATTTTTTAACGAAGTTCGCCGGAATTCAAGAGTCCGGCGTGCGGTGGGGATGGATAGCCGGGGAATGACGATTGCAGCCACAATCAATGTTGTTCTTGATCAACGGGATTGTTGGCTGCGTGAGGAGTTCCCACACTCCTAGTGGGTAACGAGTCAATGAAGTCCTCAAGTACGCGAGTCATAGTCTTATCTTCAATTGCTGAGTACTCGCGTAATTTGCTCATTCGACGATCACTGAGTCTTATTTGTAAGAAATTGTTTTTCATAATCATGTCGTTGTCACTACATTCATGCTAACATAGATGACAAGGAGGGCAAAGCAAATGAGAACTTCATACCAGTTTCGACTACGACCAACCAAACAACAAGCTGCTGACATTGATAGATGGCTATCTATGTTGGGAGCGCAATACAACTATCTGTTGGCTGATAGATTCAATTGGTATGAAGAGATACGTAACCTTATCGCTGGAAGATCCTACAGTCCCGACTACCAAACCAGATATCAATCCTGATTTGATTGTTGGTATTGATGTGGGATTGAAGCACTTTCTTACTACTTCAGAAGGATTCCAAGCACCCATCCCGCAATATTACCGGAAAGCGGAAAAGCGATTGAAGCGTCTACAAAAACGTATTTCGCGTCGCAAGAAAGGTAGTAACCGCAGGAATAAAGCAGTCAAGCAACTTGCCAGACAGCACAAAAAAGTAACTGACAAGCGTAAAGACTTTCACTTCAAGACTGCTAAACGCTTATTCAATCGGCATGATGTGGTAGCTCACGACGACTTGAACGTAAAGGGATTGGGAAAGTCCAATCTAGCTAAATCAATTCACGATGCTGGCTGGTCAAGTTTTCTTTCAATACTGGCAAACAGAGCCGGTGCGATTCGTTGTTAGTGGAATCACGGTAGCCAGCCCGTACATACACTAACCAACCAATGTAGACGACTACTGAGGTTGAACTCTTAGATCGATGTAGGTGAAAGTCCTACCCGCCAGATTCAAGCGTGACTCCTTATCTGCCTCCACCGAACAAGCTCGATTCTTGTAGAGTGAAGCGAGGAACAGGGCACAATCAGACGGCTGTTATGGGCTGACACTGGTGCTAACAGGGAGTTCCAATGGTGAAACTGAGCCTAAAAAAGTGACCTAGTTTGAAGCAAGGCATAACCTAAAAACCTTGACTTTATCAGAGCTAAAACCCGCTGCATTGTCGGCTTAATAGCAGCATGAATCCAGGGTTTCTGATGGTTAAATTGGCTACACCTAACGGAACACAACAATCATCTAAGGGAACGAATAAAAACGAATCAAAAGTCCTGGGGCGGTCGAACCCCAGGTAGGTAAGACGAGATACGGAACCCTTTTGATTCGGGTAGGATGCGAAGTAATTTTCGCAAGGTATTCAGAAAATACTTTTTGGAGTCAGAGCATGATTGGACGCATAGACAACTATAGCGAATCTTGGAAGACGTTACCGTGGAAGAAATTTCGCCGAGACGTATTTCGCCTACAAAAGAGAGTATTCAAAGCAGTTCGAGAAGGAAACAAGCGTAAAGCAATGTCACTTCAAAAACTTATTCTGAAATCCACTGCGGCTAGATTATTGGCAATCCGTCAAGTATCACAGCTAAATGCTGGGAAGAAAACAGCAGGAATCGACGGCAAAAAGTCTCTTACATTTAAGGAACGTTTTGAATTAGAAGAACTGCTAAAAGCATCCAGTAACAATTGGAAACACCAAAAGTTACGCAGTATTCCCATTCCCAAAAAGGACGGTAGTACTAGAATGCTAAAAATTCCAACTATTGCGGATAGGGCTTGGCAATGCCTAGCAAAATATGTAATAGAACCAGCACACGAAGCAACATTCCATGCGAGAAGTTACGGGTTCAGAACAGGTCGCTCGGCACATGATGCCCAAAGATATCTATTCAACAACCTACGCGACACTTGCAAGGGAAAAGATAAAAGAGTTATAGAACTCGATATCGAGAAGTGCTGAGTCCCAAGGGGACACGCTGCGCGAACGACAGGATCTCACACAACGCCATAATGGAAAACCTTATAGCCCCCAAAGGCATACAGACAGGAATATACCGCTGCCTAAAAGCAGGAACTAACCCTGGCTTTCCGGAACAAGGAACCCCCCAAGGTGGCGTAGTGAGTCCTTTATTAGCAAACATCGCCTTAAATGGAATTGAAAGTATTCACCAGTACAAAGGAACGAGGGGCATAATAGAACCATCAATCCGTTATGCGGATGACATGTTAATAATACTTCGACCCTCAGACGATGCGAACGAGATACTTGAAAGAATTAGCCAATTTCTAGCCCAAAGAGGAATGAAAGTAAGTGAGAAAAAGACAAAGATAACCGCCGCGACAGATGGATTTGACTTCCTTGGCTGGCATTTTAAAGTGCAAAGTAACGGAAAATTTAGAAGTACTCCCTCAGCGGAGAATTTCTTGAAATTTCGTCAGAAGGTAAAAGCTATCGTTAACAACTCGAATTATGGTTCTAAGGTAAAAGCCGAAAAGCTAGCACCAATAGTTAGAGGATGGAGAAATTACCACAAATTCTGCAAAATGGACGGGTCACGGTTCTCCCTGTATCACATTCAAAGCAGAACAATAAAGGTATTCAACAAAGAAGCTAAACAGAATCGCCACTCTAGCAAGAAATTGCTAGAAAAAGCTTTTCCTAAAGTCTCTTACTCCGAAAATGCCCACATCAATGTCAAAGGGAATAAATCACCCTACGACGGAGATTTAACATACTGGAGCGAACGTAATAGTAAGTTCTATGATGGGGAAACCTCTAAAGCTCTTAAAAAGCAAAACCATACATGTGGATATTGTGGCTTAAAATGTACAAGCGAAGAACGAGTACATTTGCACCACGCAGACGGGAACCACAACAATTGGAAAACCAAGAATCTGATTGCTGTACACGAATCCTGTCACGATTATATCCACATGAGCAAAAGGGTTATCCCTTAAGAATATCGGGAGCCGGATGCACTGAAAAGCGCACGTCCGGTTCTAACAGAGAGGGGCGAGGCATAAGCGCGACTTGAAAGGTCGTTTAGAACGGAGAGCCGACTCTCCTAGAGAATTCACACTCTCTACCCTAATGTAAAAGACTTTCCGGAGTCCGGTCACGCCCAAGTAGGTAACGAAACAGGCGGAATGCAGACCACAAACGTAACCTTAACTACTAGCCCAAAGTGGTAAGGAGCAAGAGGGAGTTCTCCCAAGATGAACAAAAGTAAATTGATGTTTAAACTGCGTCATCGCACAGGGAGCCAAATCAGGCTGACAGGTTCCAACCAAAAGGTAAGTGGGTAGATTTATGGTTTTATGCTCTATAAATCGTGTGAATATAACTCCCACCGCAGGAAAGTCAACATCTAAAGGAGAATATACACTAAGCGAAACAACAAGGTAAACCCCATAGAGTCTATAGGATGTCGATACCAATAGTAAGCTAACCGCAAGGAAAGCAGAATCCTCTGGAGGGTAAAGGATGGAGTAAAAAGCAAAAGCCCGTTTGTAATGAACGAGATAGGGGTTCAAACTTTGCCCCTGACCGAAAGGAATAGCAGACTTACTCTGGGTCTTATGAGAAAGAGAAACTCACAAAGAAACTTAATTCAAGGACAAGTTAGATGTCGTACCTCGGTACAACAAACGGACTAAGAAAACCACTAGAAGATTGGAGCCAAATCAACTGGCGAAAAATCAACAAAGCGGTTAGGAATCTGCGTCAAAGAATCTTTCTCGCGAGAAAACTTGGTAACTGGCGGAAGTTGAGAAACCTCCAAAAGTTAATGCAAAGAAGCTACGCCAACCTATTACTCTCTGTTCGGAAAATCACTCAGACCAATAAGGGTAAAGCAACGGCAGGAATTGACAAAGAAATAATCAATACCCCAAAGCAGCGAGTGAAGCTGGTAAACAACTGGAGTGGAGGAAATCAAGATCCTACAAAACGGGTAATGATCCCCAAAGCCAACGGTAAGAAACGACCGCTCGGAATCCCAACCGTGCGCGACAGAATCGAACAGGCAATAATAGTCAATTCACTAGAACCCGAATGGGAAGCCGTATTTGAACCAAACTCCTATGGATTCAGGTGCGGTAGAAGCTGTCATGATGCCATAGCACAAAATTGGATAAGATTAAATGCAAGTCCAAATGCTAGAAATAACTGGGTTTTAGAAGCTGATATTCAAGGATTCTTCGACAATATTGCCCATGAATCTATCCTTAGACAACTAGGTAATTTCCCAAACAAAAACCTAATCAAAGGATGGTTAAAAGCTGGATTTATCTTTGAAGGGATATACAGCCCGACAGAAACGGGTACACCACAAGGAGGGGTTTGCTCCCCGCTCCTAGCCAATATCGGATTGCATGGATTAGAAACCTTTATAAAATCCACCAATCCAAAACTTGGAGTGGTTAGGTACGCTGATGATTTTATAGTCACAGCTAGAGACAAAGGAAGCCTCGAAAATGCCCAAATCCAGATTCAGCAATGGCTGTCAGAAAGAGGTTTGAATCTCAGTACGGAGAAAACGTTCATAACGTCAATGGCAGATGGTTTTGACTTCCTCGGCTTCAATCACCGCCATTATAATGGCAAACTGCTTATCAAACCCTCGAAAAAGAAAGTCTTAGACTTTTGTAAACGAATCGGTCAAGAAATAAAAGCAATGAACGGATGTGAACAAGAGGTAGTCATCAAAAGACTGAACCCAATTCTCCGAGGTTTTGCTAATTATTACAGAGGTGTGGTTAGTAAAGAAACCTTTGAATATGTCAAAAGTAGAATATGGCAATACCTCTGGCGTTGGGCTAAACGTCGCCATCCCAACAAGAACACAAAATGGGTACGGAAACGTTACTTTCAGACCAGAAATCGCAAGAAATGGACGTTCGCTACATCTACTAGCGACCGCCGAGGCAAACAAAAGGATTTAATCCTATACCCGATAGCGTACACGCCCATCGAACGCCATGTAAAGGTCAAGGGGGAAGCATCACCGGATGACCCCTCACTCAAAGAATATTGGGAAAAACGCCACCAAAAATATGGTAAGAGCTACTGGGAGAAAAACTCTCGGAATTATAAAATCGCTCAAAACCAAGACTGGAAATGTACCTGTGGTGAACCATTATTCAATGGAGAGGAAATAGAAACCCATCACATCGTACCTGTTGCTCAAGGTGGACTTGATGACGTAAAAAACCTTCAGCATCTACACAAAGCGTGTCATAAGCAGGTACACACAAAATCCAAGTCAACTCGCTTGAAGTAAGGCTTGAGCGCAGTGAGTGCGAAAGTCTCATGCTGCGTTCTTAGGGGAGGGGAGAGCGGTGACGCTCGAACCTTACCCGACTACCTGACATCGACTCTACCAAAAAGCTGGTTTGTTGGTAGTGCCAGTCAATCCACACAACACATCTCAGATATGTTCAAGTTGTGGCGTCAAGGTTCCGAAGAAACTGCATGAGCGTTGGCACAAGTGTCAATGTGGTTGTCAAATGGATCGTGATTGGAATGCAGCAATCAACATAAAAAACAGAGCGGAGGGGCATCCCGTTCTGTCTAAACAAAGCTCAACGCCTCCGTTCGCGTAGCGTCTCCAAAGGAGATAGCAATAGCTGGATTGGTTGAGAAGCCCCATCCGCCATGCGGTGGGGAGTATGTCACTCATTTCAATTTTGCTTGCCAGTGCTAGATAACCCTTCTACTAATAAAGATGGAGTGTAACAAGAACCGTTCCAGTCAGCATCGTCACCCAGTTTAACTAATTGTTTAAGAACTGTATAGACGTTTCCAGCCACCATCGTATCTTTGACGCGCCCAATAATGTGACCATTTTGGACACGATATCCCAAATCAACGTTGATGGAAAAGTCACCAGAAATGCCGCCGTTACTTCCCAGGATTTGATCCACAATTAACCCATCATCCAGATATTGAATCAATTGTTGTAGCGATTCACCTCCAGGCTGGATGAGGAAATTAAATAAACCAGGAGTAGGATAACTGCCTAAACCGGGGCGAAAACCGTTACCTGTGGAAGCCATGTTTAACTGGCGTCCGGTGGTGCGATCGCAGTAAAAATGCTGCAATACACCATTTTGGATAAATACTAAAGATTGGGTTGGGATACCTTCATCATCAAACGGACAACTGTAAGGTCCTGCTTTGGGATCTTGGTAGAGGGTGAGAATTGGAGACATCACTGGTGTACCAATACGTTCTACCCAGGGAGAAGCTTTTTCTAAAACTCGCTTGGCATTTAAAGCTGCTTGTACAGTTCCCCAAAGCATATCAGCAGCTTTAGAAGTAAACAAAACTGGAACGCGACCGTTGGGAGGTGTAACGTTTTCTTTTGCCCAAGCCAACCGTTGTAAAATTTGGTGAGCAACTCTGTCTGGCTGAAGGTTACCTCTTTTGGTTTGACCATCAGAAACGCTCAAAAAGTCGTCACCTCGTACCCACTCTGCTTCTACATAGCAACTTAGGGTGGTGTCGCTGTAATGGCAATCTAAACCTTTGGTGTTGACAAGTCTGGTGGTTTCAACATCGCATTCCCACTCACTTGTACAAATAACATCTGGATATGCGTCGCGGATGATAGCGATCGCTTCTTTCCCCCACTCCACCAACTTTTCTATGGGTACATCTTCACCCAGGTTTGGGTAAGAAGGCTTAGAATCACCATTTAATTCCACTGCTTCAGGTTGATTGAGTTGACTTAGGGCTAAAGCACGTTCCACCAATGCTTGTGGTTCGACTGGACCGTAAGCCACGGCTAATCCGGGACATCCATTGCGCCACAGCCGCAGTGCTGTGCCTTCTGATTGGCTACTTTCGAGCTGCTTGAGGCGATTTGCCTCAAAAAACACAGGTCGAGACAGTGATTTTGACTGATAGACTTCAGCTGCTTCCGCACCCGATTTTATCGAGAGTTCCAGCAGTTCTTCCACCAGAAAATTATTTGGTAATTCTTTATACACCATGTTGTTTTGGCTGTGGACTTAGAAATTGGCAATAGGAAATGGATGGTTGTTAGTTGTTAGTTATCAATTGTTGATGACTAACAATGAACCACTCCCCACCAACCTTTATCCATCTAATTAGTTTATGAGTTGATTCCCGCTACAGCTAAAGGCGTGGCAGTACCTCTATCAAATTTACGGCACATTGACCTCTTGCAACAGCCAAAACCCCGCAAAAGATTCTTCTTGAGGATTGGACTGTACTGCGATAAAATGCACCCCATTAGCTTTTTGCTTTGCTTCTTCAAAGCTTTTGGCTTCTGCTAAGGTTTGAGAGTTTTTGAGATTTGCCAAAATCCAGCTTTCAGTTGCACCGGTTTCTAAAACCAATCTCGGCTCTTCCTTATCATCTAATTTCAACCAAGCTAACTCTAAACCGGATATCCAGCCTGCGATCGGCAATGCTCTTGGTGAGAAAATCAGAATACCAGGAATAGGGGTTTCAGGGGAAATTTGTGCCAATTCAAAGGGGAAAGCTTCACCAAAACCTATTTCCCAGTCGTGCATTTGGGTGAATTCCGATTGTTGTAAAGTCACAAATATCCACTGCTTTCCTTCTAAAGCGTCTGGTAAGCGTAGGGGTGGAGGATTCTCTAGACGTACAGATGGATTTGTTCCTGCTTGATACCCAGGTTCTTGAGGATAAACTTCCTCCATCCGCTGTTCCAGCCATTGG
Source organism: Brasilonema sennae CENA114 (assembly GCF_006968745.1). Taxonomy (NCBI): domain Bacteria; kingdom Bacillati; phylum Cyanobacteriota; class Cyanophyceae; order Nostocales; family Scytonemataceae; genus Brasilonema; species Brasilonema sennae. The sequence goes on from NZ_CP030118.1 coordinate 3,593,264, forward strand.
TTAAGCAGCAAAGTGCGGCGACTTGGCTGGGCGGAAATACCCAAATCTCTGGAAGCTTTGGTAATCATGTTGCTCATTTGGCGGCGGAAAAAGCGTATTCTGATTGGTGCTTTTCCTGCTTCGCTGATTGCTTCTTCCAGCGCAGTCCGCAGCCACACTGAATTCACCTCAGTACTGGGGCAATATTTCGCAAAGCGAAAGACAGAATCAATTTTAGTTCGGGTTTCCAAAGGAGTTTCGCATACCAAAACTTCCCAAACCTTTTTCTGATTTTCGTCCAGAATCGGACGCGAGTAAAAATCAAGTTCCCAAATACTGCCCATGTGATGCCGTTATGATTTGGCTACTTTCTTATATTTTCATCATACGAGGGTACAGGTAACCTTGGAGCAAGTCAAAGGGGAGATGAGAAAGTTTTTGGAGTGGGAGGTTTTCGATGGAAATACGCTTAACACTTAACAAAGTTCGTCCTAAGTCGTCAAGAAGCTAAACAACTAGTGCGATTCGTTGTTAGCCAAACCTTGGCAATCAGTCCAAGTATAAGCTAACCAGCCTTGAGAGCGATCAAAAGGTTGAACTTCGGAGGGAATGAAGGTGAAAACCCTTCCCCTCAAACTCAGAGGTGACTCCTTATCTGCCCACGGCAAGTAGGCTCGCAATCCTAGAGACCAAAGCTGGGCACAGGGCGTAATCAGACGGCTGTTATGGGCTGGCACTGGCGCAAAGTCTGCCGGGGGGATACTCCTCCCGGCGAGCTTTGCGCTAAAAGGGAGTGTACAAGGTGAAACAGAATCTAAAAAAGCAACTTATTAGCTAGCAGGGCATAACAAAAAAAACCCTGACCTTGGCTAGAGATAAAACCCCGCCGATGGTTAATTGACAAGCGGTAAGAGTAAGGGGTTCTAGGGCGTCGGTCAAGTAATAATGATTGACAAAAAAGAGATAATATGTGTCTGGAAAAGCAGGAAGAATAAGGATGCGATTGCCCAAAGGGCAGACGCCAAGGGCGTATCATTAACTAGGGGATTTAAAAGACTTGTTGGTTTGAAGCGCCAGATAGCAACCGTGCAATTACATGGAGATTATGTACAACTGCTACACGCCGTAAGTCAAATAAGTTCTTGCGCAAGCCAGTATAACGGGCACGGTCGCCTTGCCATTGCCCGAGATGAGCCAAGGTATGCTCCACAATAGAACGTTCTGGGAGTTTAGCTGTTGCGGATTCAGTGTCTTGGCGCTCACGCAATTCCTGCATAAAAGCTTCATCCGGACGGCAGTTGCTACAACGCGGGGAACCCGCGCAACGCACTGCCTCATGAATTGAGACATTGCGACCTCTAATAGAAGTAGTACAATGTTCACGTAAAGGACAAACACTACACTCAGAGGCGGGAAAGTGAACAGTTTTTCCAGACTCAAAGGGGATGCTGACATGATTAGGACAACGAATTAGACCTTGGTTCCAGTCAAGTACAAAGTCCGTCTTGATCAAGCGTTAAGCTAGCTGCGCCTCCGGCAATCGCCATTACGTACAGGCCAAGCTTTACAGAAAATAGTTAAGTCTTGGGAACGTTGTTTAACCCAATGACTACTTAAGTAGGCTCGATCAATGTGCAGCTCTACCATCTTAACTTTGTGATGTTTCAAATCTGCATCCATTGCTTCAGTAACTTGAGCTTCTGGAACGTTAGCACTCGTCAAACCGACGGAACGCACCACCCCGATATCCAAATCCCGTAGCACATGACGTTTATAACCATCAAAACGTTGTGAGCGGCTTTTACGTAAAGCTTGCCGCTTGGGTTGCTTCCCCCGGCAGACTTTACGTCCATGACGCATATCTGAATCTTCAATAGAAATTCGGCGGTCTTTGGCTACACCCTTAACCAGTGTTGGTTTCCCACTAGAATCAATAGTTACATCTTGGGATTGAATCTGTCGTGCCACGGACAGTGCTTTTTGGGCATCCTTTAGCTCCTGATATTCATTTTTTTTTTGTAACTCAGACTCTACTTGATCTAGAGCGTTGAGAATGGTTTCTAGGGCTATTGAACGCTCAGTTGGGTTATCCCAGTTCATATCTAAGACGGCTTTGAGCGAAGTTCGTGTGAGTAGATCATCTAGTTGTGTTTCGTGTGCAAGCTCTGCAACTGACTGCCCCGACGTTTGCGCCATTAACCTTACAGCTTTACGCAGCGCGTGACCTAACAGATTATAAGTATCTTCTACTTTTGCCGCCCCCCATAACGGTGAGGAGTCCAATGCAGCTCTCAAGTTACTGGAACCAAATCCACCTTGCTCCTTTGATATTTCTACTGTACGCTCAATTAATCTCCGGTCAACTTCAAAGTCGATCATCGCTTGTCGAAAATTTACCAAAGTTCCTTTACTAAAAGGGGCGTTTTGGCAATCGTGACACTCGAGTACTAACTGCCAACGTCTATCCATTACCAATGCTTCAATCACTTGATCATCACTAACTCCAGTGTAGGCTTGTAGAATTAATGCTAACGCTAGTTGTGCAGGCGGCACAGGACAATGACCAACCGTGCTGTCTTTAAACATAGTAGTCAGTTCTGCTTGAAACTGTGCCTTAAACAGAAGATGACGGTTGTGGCGTAAAAAGATAAATAGTTTAGCTCTGTTAATCCCAGAGATGATGCTTCGCTCTGACGGGCGATAATTCGATGGGAGGATTCCACTAGGAAGGACGCATAAATTACACCACCCTCTAATGCGAACTGATTTTGGTCAATACCCACCCATATTACATCTATTTTGTCAACCATTATTACTTGACCGACGCCCTAGTACAGCACGGCGTAAATAAACCAAGTATTAGACAGCTAACACTTTACCCTTATATGTCCACTGAAAAGGTTTAGCCATTGTTTTATTAAAGTAGTCGATAAATTCAAGAATTCGGGTTTTTAGGTCATCCTGACTCTTGAAGCTAGCACGCTGAAGTAACTTACGAACCAAAATACTGAACCAAATTTCAATCTGGTTGAGCCAAGAAGAGTGTTTAGGGGTGTAATGGAAAACAATTCGATGTGTTTTGTCACTTAAAAAAGCAGCACGGGATTTCATGGATTTGAGTATTCCCCTTTTTCCTTTAATACCCAGATCGATATTCAAACCTTCTTTTTCTGCAACCAAACGAACCAGCGATTCAGACTGATGCGTATTCAGACAATCCATGATTAGATGCCATTTTTTAGCATTGGGTTCACTTTCAATGATTCGACGAATATTGAGAACAAAATCAACTTCTGTTCGAGAATCTCCACAAGTAGGCTCGATAATCTTACCAGTAGCGACATCAAAATTAGCAATTAAACTCTGTGTACCGTGACGAATATACTCAAACTCCCTTCTTTCAACTTTACCAGGTCGCATCGGTAAATCTTTTTCTAGACGCTCTGTAGCTTGAATACCCGTCATTTCATCAATTGATATTGTACGCTCTGCGTTTTGATAACGTTCAATCGCACTTATGTATAAACCAGTAATATCTTCAACTTTTACGTCAAATTCTTCGTCCTTAGGGGGGGGTTAACCAGTAACTACTCTGGTGGGGTTTAAGTTCTGCCTCTTCTAGTAATCTTCCAACATGGCGGACAGATATGCTTTCAATAATCCCTTGCTTTATAATTTCGTCTGCTAGTTCTCTTGGTGTCCAATGACTTATTGGTCGTCCGTAGTCTTCGGGTTTTGAACATGCAAGGGCAAACAGTTTGATTACTTGCTCCATACTAAATTTTACTGGTGCCCCAATACGCTCCGAATCTCGTAGTCTCTCAAAAGTAGGCAACTTTTTATCGCTAGTTTTAAACCATCGGTTTCGCCATAAACGAGCCATATCCAGACTTATATTTAATGTTCGAGCAATTTCGCCATTATTTTTCCCCTCTGACGCTAGAAGAATTATTTTTGCACGTAGTACTATTTGTTGCCCTGTATTGTGTCGGTTTACCAACTCTTGCAGTTCTGAGCGATCGCCATCGCTTAAGTTTAATTGTTTTGGAGCTAATCCTGCCACATCCTAATTCTCCGCTTCTCAGCAAAAACTACTTTTAATCTAATTACTCATTCTCCCACAGTAATACCTGGTTAACTTACGCCGTGCTGTACTAGGTGGGGCATCTCTAAAGCAATTCGTTGCGAACCAATTCCCATTGCTAATCGGTAACGTTGAGCAACACTTGCAAGCCGAGTGTTGACTAGCCGCGCCAGTTCTGTCCCTCCTGTCATGGAAGAAATCAGAAGTAGTGCACCAAGATTCTTACCCAATAAGGTTGTTTGAATATTGATATCACTGCGGTCTAATTCCGGAAGACAGCAATGAGCAAAGCGATAGCACTCAAACCCATTCGTTACCCAATTGGACGATTTCCTGGATTGACAGCATGAATACACTCACTTCCAGAAGTTGGAAACCCTCGTTTATAACAGGCTTCCTCTGGTTGACCCCATCCTAAGTGTAAAATCACTTCCAAAAAATTAGTATTTTCACATTTGGACAAACTTGTCCATTCTGTTCTTTGAGCAATTCTATCTACATCAATTCTTTCTATCTGTCGATGCTGTTTGCCATGACTAAAACTTAAGTACAAGTCCATCCCTACAGTGACTTCATTCCAAAATTGCACTATGGAATTGTTGGCTGCTTTTAATATTTTTATGTCACTGGCTAAAGCAATTAACTGAGCATCTACTTCTGGATAGCGTAACATTTTTCCTTTGATAGTCACCTCACGCCAGACAATACCTGAAACTTGATGTTCGTTTTGGTATTCGTGAATGGTGGCTTTAAAATCTTGATATGCTGTAAACTGTTGTAGCCCATCGGTTCTGATAAACTGGTCTATGACAGGATTGCCAGAGACAGTGACTGCTAACTTCAGGCGGTTTCCCTTGAGGCAAGCTTGGCGTTCAGAACGTAAAATTTGAATTAACTGCTCGGTGGTGTAAACCTTTGACATCAGGGCACACTTTATAAGTCAAAGTCAATTGGTCAATAGTCATTATTTATTCACTTACTTGATCTTGACTTCCTAACTCCTCAGTTCTCAACAATTTTTAAAGATTATTCGTATACATTATCCCTTTGAATCAATAGCTTTGCAGTATCTAATAACACGAAAAAACAAGGCAGACAAATTTTGTCTGCCCCACAACTTACTTCGCTAACTCGCTGCTTAACTCATTAAATGCTCGGCGCTTCAATGGTACTGATTCTGAACGAGGTAATAAATCAAACAGTTCTCTAAATTTATCGTCCATTTTCTCAAAGGGGACTTGGCCCTTTTTATTCAAAACAACCTCACCGGATTGATTAAATACTACAACTTGGGGAACAACCCCAGAGTAGTAATAAGCTGGTTCTGTAGAGTTATAAGTTTTTCCATCTAAAATGCTATCAACATTAACTGGAATAATTTCTGCTACTCGACCGTAATATTCTTGTATCGTTGAAACAACAATGGCATATTTCTTACAATCGCTGCTGTCATCCAAATAAAATGCTAACAGCGTTGGTTTATGGTCTGCTAAAGCTTTTGCTAGAGTCGCCTTTGGAGGAACCAGTGAACCATTCCCCGCATAAACCACAAAAATATTGCCATCGTATCTGTCGTTATTAAGATCAGCAAACGCTGACTGTACATTTGTCAATAACAAGCAAGTCAGCAGCACAGATAAGGAAAACAACCGCCGCCAGTTTGGAATCAAACTCAGTAAAAAGCGCCACTTTATACAATTCATCAAAAAGAACCTTTTAACATCTATATTTTTTTCTTGTTTGTGCTGAATGTAGCAAACTGGGGTGCGGATAAGGGGACAAAGGAGCGATCGCTCTCTGACACAAAGCAATTCGCCTGAAACCAGATTTTGCTGTCTTCTTACAACAACTGGGGTGAGCGTGCTTGTGCAACAAGAAGATTATATCGGAGACTTCGTCCCAGCCAATCAATCTATTCGCCTCAACTCCAACATTAAATCAATATTTACAAATCATTTAGGACTGCTATTCGCTTCGGTGCACTAATCGGTTTTACTACGAGTGTGTCGCGCTTGTTCGGCAGACTGCTGCATCTGCTTCAAAATCTCCTCTTGCTCCAGTAGAGCCAGTCGCGCTTGTTCAGTAGCCAGTCGCGCTTGTTCAGCAGCCAGTCGCGCTTGCTCACCAGCCTGCCTGATTTCTTCTGCAGACTCTCGCGCTTGCTCAGTAGCCCGCCTGATTTCTTCTGCAGCTTCTCGCCTCTTCTCCTGTAACTGCCTGTCTTCTTCAGCAGACTGCCGCTGCTCTTCTGAGATTTGGCGTTGCTCCTCCTGAACCTGTTGGTGTCGAGCCTGAGCTTTCCACTCGGCCGCCTCCTGTTGCCTTTTTTGCTCAGGCGAGTCTAGATTATCACCCAGGTGTTCACTCATTTCCTTGGCGTTCCTTAATCTTTTATATCAAGTTCTTTCAATCACATAATAATAAAATTACCGCACGCCGCTTTGCGGCGTGCGGTAATAGCGATGTCAACACCAAATAAGGATTATAGGCTTTACCCAGTTTTTTGCTCGATTGCTACTCATGGGCGTACACTTGCTAGGTATGATATTTGATCTGCAAGAAATTCTGCGCGATTAAACATTTACCTACCACCAAAACGAAGTATGACCCACAACTACCGCATTACCCTACTCCCTGGCGATGGCATCGGACCCGAAATTATGGCAGTTGCGGTAGACGTGCTGAAAGTCGTAGGGAAAAAGTTTGATATTCAGTTTGAATTCCAAGAAGCACTCATCGGTGGTGCAGCAATTGATGCTACAGGCGAACCCCTTCCAGGATCCAGCTTGGATACGTGTCGCAATAGCGATGCTGTGTTACTAGCAGCTATTGGCGGTTACAAGTGGGACTCCTTAGCATCCCATTTACGTCCAGAAGCAGGTTTGTTAGGACTGCGTGCAGGGTTGGGATTATTTGCCAATTTGCGCCCTGCGAAAATATTGCCTCAGTTGATAGATGCTTCTTCTTTGAAACGGGAGGTTGTCGAAGGCGTTGATATTTTGGTAGTCCGCGAACTCACCGGAGGAATTTACTTTGGCAAGCCTAAAGGAATTTTTGAAACAGAAACGGGTGAAAAGCGCGGCGTGAATACAATGGCTTACACCGAATCAGAAATTGAGCGCATTGGGCGGGTGGCGTTTGAAGCTGCACAAAAACGGCGAGGGAAACTCTGTTCAGTGGATAAGGCGAATGTGTTGGAAGTTTCTCAACTGTGGCGCGATCGCATCACCAAACTTGCCCAAGAGTATCCGGATGTGGAACTCTCTCATATGTATGTAGATAATGCAGCCATGCAGTTGTTACGCGCTCCCAAGCAGTTCGATACTATTGTCACAGGCAACTTGTTTGGTGATATTCTTTCAGATGCAGCTGCTATGCTAACTGGGAGTATTGGGATGTTACCCTCTGCAAGTTTGGGTGCTTCTAATCCAGGAGTTTTTGAACCTGTCCACGGTTCTGCCCCAGATATAGCAGGGCAAGATAAAGCAAATCCTTTGGCACAGGTTTTAAGTGCTGCTATGATGCTTCGTTATGGTTTAAACGAATCAACTGCAGCAGATCACATTGAACAAGGAGTGTTAGAAGTGTTACAAAGAGGCGATCGCACAGGAGATATAATTTCCCCAGATATGAACCTTTTGGGTTGTCGCGCTATGGGCCAAGCACTGATCCAAGTTCTGGAAGCAAAATGAGTGCATATGCTCAAAGTGGAAATTTTGGCAACTTTAAAGAAAATTTTCGGATAAACTATTAACACAAACCTACAACAATACTTCGCGAGTGGTGTACGCTTTAAAAAAAGGACAGGAAAACTATACCAATCAGAAGAACCAGCCAGCTTTGATTGATCCTGCCGTGATCAGAGCTGCTGGACAGATTTACCACACTTACTGTGAGGTACATCCCGAAATCACTGGACAAGCTTCAGGAGTCGCAATTAATCGGTCTAATCACCGAGGTAAAGTGATTTTTACTCACCAACCAATTCTCTTGCCTGAAGAATGCTTTGTGCCTTTGAATCAAATTGAGTCGTATATGTATTAAGTCATAAAGACTGGTGATGAGTCATCAGTCGTGAGTTAAGGTTATAACTTTTGAGCAAATGGCAATAACCCTCTGTTTGGGTGAACCCGCTGTTCATGGGCGAAGCCCCAAATAACGCACTAACTCACAATTGACTCGAATGTTCATCTTGACAATAGTCCAGACAAGTTTCATCGTCTTTGCTTTAGGCACATCTATTGGCAGCTTTATTAATGTAATAGTCTATCGGTTACCAATTGGACTTTCGATTCTTTTTCCACCCTCTGGTTGTCCCCATTGCTTAAACCAACTCAAACCCTACGATAATGTACCGCTGTTGGGATGGCTATGGTTAAGAGGACGCTGTCGTTATTGCAAAAGAAAAATTTCTATCCGTTATCCTGTGGTAGAGGGGGTGACGGGTATTATTTTTTTGTTAGTTTTTTGGATACAGAAGTATTCGCTCTATACAGTAGGTAACTGGGCGTTTTGCAGTTGGTTATTGGCACTATCGCTGATTGATTTAGATACAATGACACTACCGAACTCACTGACTAAGTCGGGTTTGTTAGTAGGAATTGTTTTTCACATAATTTGTGGCTTTCTACCACAAGCGAGTTGGATCGGATTGGTACATCATCTGAAAATGGCGATAGGAGGAGCAGTGGTGGGCTTATGGCTATTTGATGCGATCGCCATAATTGGTTCAATTATATGCGGCAAAACTGCTATGGGTAGAGGAGACACCAAATTAGCAGCCATGATCGGAGCATGGCTAGGATGGAAGTATTTATTGCTTGCTAGTTTTCTTGGAAGTCTTATTGGAGTAATAGTCGCTGGCGGCAAAATCATACTATCACAGCACAGCAGTCGCACAGCGCTGTCTCAAAAATGGGGGCAAAAGATACCTTTTGGTCCTTTTCTTGCTTGCGGGGCAGTTATTGCTCTATTTGGCGGCGAGGCGATTTTGTCTTTTTATTTACGATTATTTTTTCCAATTAGTTGAAGAATAGAATTTTACTGTATCCTAGCCTCATGCGAGGAGATTCGAGAACATCCAATTTTGCATAAAAGATCGTAGTCGGAGCATCTTGCTCCCTACTTCTATTGAAAGCGGGCTGTCCGGCCCCGAAGTCGCTACAACGCGCTTCTGTGCGCACTACAAAATAAAATAAATTTACATATTTGGGATACTCCTGGAGATTCTTGGTTTCTCCAGCAAGCCCTTGCAGTGTCTATCTCTACTTGGAGATACACTAGAACTGTAGATTTAATCACCACTACTATCTTTAAGCTTTTGATAACATCATCTTGTGAATTCAGCCCTGCAGTCTGGTTTTCCACACCCTGTAGAGTGATATTCACCACCTAAAGTAGCGTGTGCGTATTTCCTGTACAACACGCTTGTTTGTTCGCGCAAGCTTCCACAGAACTTGGGAGCGATAAGCCTCCGGCTTGACGCTTTGCGTATCGCATCGCCATAACTGTGTCGTACCTCCTCCAAAGAGACTGCGCGTACGCTGATCCAAAAGCTGTAGCCTTAGCCACAGACAGACCCTAAGCGTGAGTTGGATGATCCTCTTAATAACGGGTACCCTTTTGACAAGAAAAATTGATGCAGCAATTGCTTGCCTCTCATAACATACCAACAAATATTATTGATTTAGGGGGTGAAATCCTATTTGGGACAGGGGCTTAGTGGAGCTTTGTAGGTACCGTTACAACAGCAATGGACTGCTTTACTACTTTTTAAGTTTCCCAGAAGGCGAGCAAGAGACTTGAATTGGTTTACGTATTTTCGTTAAGCTGGCAACCAAAGATCTAAAATATGGTCTCCTATAGCTTACAAGACAATTTTGAATATGTTGTCATTAGTTATGAGTCATTCATCCTTAGTATGGACAAAGGAGTCATGATAAAAAACTAAGATTTTGACAGCATTGGTTTGATCTTTTATCAACATACTATCCACGTAAGATAAGATACAAATGGCGAACAACGAAGAATCACGCGGTTTAAAGTCTTTATTAGATTGGTTTGCAAATCGACGGAAATCAGGATCTACCATCCTAGAACCCCAAGAGCGTGAGATTGCTGATGGACTGTGGCATAAATGTTCTAACTGTGGAGTGTTGACATATGCCAAAGATCTAAGAGCCAACCAAATGGTTTGTGTTGAGTGTGGACATCATAATCGAGTTGATAGTGATGAGCGCATCCGTCAATTGATTGATGTGAATAGTTGGAGGTCGATAGATGAGCATTTGTGTCCTACCGATCCACTACAGTTTCGCGATCGCAAACCTTATATTGATCGCCTGCGGGAAACCCAGGACAAACTGAAGTTAATAGACGCCGTTAAAACTGGTTTTGGTCAAATAAATGGTTTATCCATTGCTCTTGGCGTTATGGACTTCCGGTTTATGGGAGGAAGTATGGGTTCTGTTGTCGGAGAAAAACTGACGCGCCTGATTGAGCAAGCCACTCAACGACGATATCCTGTGGTTATTGTTTGTACCTCTGGTGGAGCGAGGATGCAAGAAGGAATGCTTTCCCTCATGCAGATGGCGAAAATCTCTGCAGCTTTGGAGCGTCATCAAGAAGCGCGGTTGCTGTACATTCCCGTTTTGACAAATCCCACCACAGGTGGTGTAACTGCTAGTTTTGCGATGTTGGGCGATATCATCATAGCAGAACCAAAGGCTACTATCGGTTTTGCTGGGCGGCGAGTGATCGAACAAACCTTACGGGAAAAACTTCCAGAGGAGTTTCAAACTGCGGAAGATTTACTCAAGCACGGCTTTGTGGATGAGATTGTTCCTCGTACTCAGCTAAAACGAACATTAGCACAGTTGATTGCCTTACACCAGCCACCTGCACCAACGTCAACCCATAATAATATGGTGGTTTGGGAGACAAGAAGTTTGAGTTCTAGCGCTGTTGAGTAATCATTGCTTCTCGAACATTAGACTTTTTGCAAAACAGGGTAAGCGCATCTAAATTAGTGTTGACAAAAACATGTGTTTGTGTGTCAATGAATCATCACAGTTTCTCGTTTTGTATGTTTCCCAAGGGTCAAAGCGATACGTCTTCCCGCAGCATGCGCTTTGGGCTGAGGCGTGTGTTGCTTTTTTGCAATCGCCAAAAACATTATCAATAAACAAGAATTACTGCGACGATTTTCGGCTTGATTGACTCTGAGACGTTCTTATTTACAAGATGCGCTTACCCTGCTTACAAAAATCGAAAATTTGGATTTCCCTATGGAGTGTGGTGATTAAGTCTTCAACCCGACACGATATAATTGGTAGCTGCAAAAGAATTTTATTCAGGTCAGTCAGTTTGGGTGTATTGAAAAGTAGGGACGCACCCTGTTTGCATATCAAATGTAAATGAATTATCAGTCAGTTAATTGTGCTTCCAACTTACTGTTAGTTAACTAATCGGCGTGCGATCCGCGCTATGATGGAACATTATCTGTCAGGTGAGTTGTAACATCGTCTTGTGTAAATGTCATTTGATGCAGTTTCAGGTTTTTGGCTCCTGTTAAAATTGCCCCTTCCAGTTTTACATGACTTAGATTTGTCATGTTAAGGTTGGCTCCCATGAGGTTTGCCCCACAGAGGTTTGCTTCATGGAGAATTGCCATTTGTAGGTTCGTTCCCATAAGGTTTGCTCCGCAGAGGTCAGTTTCTCTGAGGCTTGCTTCAGAAAAATTGGCAAAAAACATTTCTGTGTTTTGCAGTTTGGCTGCATTCAGGTTTGCTTGTTGCAAATTGGCTCCATTCAGGTTTGCTTGTTGTAAATTTGCTCCAATCAAACCCGTTCCTTGTAAGTTGGCTTTACCCAACTTTGCTCCTTGCAAATTAGCTAAAAACAGCTTTGCCTCTTGTAAGTTCGCAGCTTTTAAATTAGACCCTTGCAAATTGGCTTTGTATAAATTAGCTCTTCGTAGATTAGCTCCACGCAAACTTGCTCCTGTAAGATTTGCTGCACGTAAATTTGCCCCAGAGGCTTGAGCACAATTAAGGTTTGCTCCACAAAGGTCAGCATCAGTTAAGTTGGTTGATTGCAAGTTGGCCTGATATAGAATTGACCCAGAGAGTTTAGCACCTTCCAAATTTGCCTCACACAAGTTCGCTCCGTGTAAATTGGCTTGACAGAGGTTAGCTCCCCGCAAATCTGCTTGCTGGAAGTTGGCTTTATGCAAGTCTGCTGTGCTCATATCAGCATATCGCAAATCAATTTTCTGATTTGGCTGGTCTTTTTGGATCTGACGTCTGGCGATGACATTCAAGGCTGCTTGAATATCTGTAGGAGTTCTTGCAGTTTGTTGAATTTGCTCGTTTTGCAGTTTTCCAGCAGCATTCTCTCGCACAAAAGCTGTCAGAATTTCCATAATTGTCCAGTATTGCTGAGGAGAATCTTGAGCAATTCTTTCCAAAGAATAAATTGCACCCGTCCGTGTCGCAGCACTTTGATGCCCAAGCTGGGTAATTGCAGTCATAAAGCGTTCTGTAATCAGCCTTTCTTGGGCGATACGGACATTCTTGATTGCAATCTCATTACTCTTATGCGCTGCGATCGCACTTTCTTGAAGAGCTTGGGCGCGTTTTGCTGCCACGTATGCATGAATCATCACTGCTAATCCTAGCAAAAGGGTAGCTGTTGTTGAGAATACTTGAGTTCTATTTTCGATTTTTGGTTGATTTGACAACTCCTCCATTTTGGTAAATGTGATGAAAAATACTATTGGTGATAAAATAGACGTAAGTGCTACAACTATCAACCAATTTTTGAGTACGTCTGTCTTGTTCGCAGACATAATGGTTGTGTCCCTCAAAACACACAATTTTTAAGTAGAGTACAGGAGAAAAGAGTATAACATGTGTTTAGTAGTTTTCCACGTCTGACAAAACTAGGTAAATGCAGCAGCTTGTTTTTCAAAATCAATGGCAGCCTATAGTGGTTCCATTCTTTTACAAACAGTTGTCTGATGACTATCCCTGAAATTGGTTTAAAATACTTATTATTAATTTAGTATGATAAATAATGCAACCGTCTCAAGAGAGATTTTTTTATCCCTATTTTCACTTAGTTTAATGTTTTTCCATACTCCATAGGTGAAGCAAGAATCACAAATCAGGTCTGAAATCATTTATTAGTTACTATTAATACTTTTGTCTAAGTATAGAGTTTTGATCATAAATGTTTAAAAATAAAAATAGCAATTTTGTCTCGTTTTGAAACTTGACTTTTTTGGCAAAAGAGGCGTAAAGACAAAGTATAAAGAAAGCTAAGGACTCACAGTTGGTGCATTCTGGGTGACGGTTCAGTCCCACTTGCTATGCTCAAATTAAGCCATTCAAAATTTGGCGTACGAGTACGCACTTAAAAAAGTTCAAATATAGCCGTTGCCAGGTAGATTAGGACATGAACTAATCAGAAAATACGGACATCACGAGATTTGAAACCCTGTTAAGCGTTAAGCGTTCCCTACGTCCTAATAGAGTTGGCTATAGCTATAACTAATGACCAGAGCCTAGGGACTTTACATAAACTGTATCACAACGAGCTGTTTCTACACCCGTTGCCTTTTGATACCCACTGCTTTCGTATAGTTTGACAGCTTCGCTCAAAACACTGGCGGTTTCAATCCAAATTTACTGAAAACCACGGAATGCTAGCGCTGCTTCTAATGGTTGTAGCAAATATTTTTTTTCCTTGTCCTAAACCCCAAACTCCCAGTCACGAATGAGACATTTCTTATAGTAATTTTTCATTTCCAATATCTTCTAACTGTGAATGCGAGGTTCTGAATGTAGATTTGCTAGCAATTGACTTTCAACTACCGCTAACTCATCCAACCGTTGTCTGACAATTTCACGGTTAAAGTAGGTATCACTAAGAACCCAATAAATACCATAGTGCCGTGCCTCAGATGCCATCAAGCCATGATAAAATTTAGCTAACTCAGGTTCTGGACAATGAGCCGCTAACAATCCAAGGCGTTCGTGACTACGAGCTTCAATCAAACCACTCACTAGCAGGGAATCTAAAAACCGTTCAGGTTCCTTGGGTCGAATTTGCGCCTTTAAACCAGCACCATAGGGAGGTGGCTGTAAGGGACGCAAAGGAATATTTCGACGGTCCAGCCATTGATTGACCAATTCAAAATGTTCTAGTTCTTCACGAGCAATTTTGGTTAGCTCCCGTACCATTTTTGCATTGGAAGGGTAGCGAAATATCATGTTCAAAGCGACCCCTGCGGCTTTGCGTTCGCATTGAGAGTGATCGAGGAGAATGGTGTCTAGGTTAGAGATTGCTTGTTCCACCCAAGCAAAACTTGTGGGTGTTTTGAGGGCGTTGATAGTTGGTAACTCAGATGAAAGCACGTTTAGGAATGACAAAAGACTCTACATATTCAATATTAAGTATCAGCGATCGCCCCAACAAGGAAAAAATGTCCTGTTGCACCCGGATTTGAGATACAAACCTATTTTTCATAAAAGAGTCTTGCTAGACTTGAGAGGACGTGCAGCAATTTTATCTTAAAATTAAAACAATTACGGTTCTTTGATATAATTGCCGTAGTATAAATACGAGATACGCAGTTTCTTAGCTCCTTCGCGCCCTCGCCCCGCACCATAACTATACTCAGTTTTTTGTGGTAAGTTCACATAGTTTGTTGACAAAGTTTAGCGAAAAAGTATCGGTTCAAAAAATATGCCTAACATCATAGCAATTGCTGGCAGTCCATCTCATCCTTCCAGAACCTACACGCTTCTGGAACACTCCACTAAAATTTTGCAGCAAGAGGGCTTTCAAACGGATATTATCTCTGTTCGCGATGTCCCTGCTGAAGTTTTAGCCTATGGACGTTACGATAGCCCAGCTTTAGAACAACCAAAAGGACTCATAGAAAAGGCAGATGGTGTTATTATTGGCACTCCGATTTACAAAGCAGCCTACACGGGAGTTCTCAAAGCGTTTTTAGACTTGCTACCTCAAAGAGCGTTGTCAGGCAAAGTCGTGTTACCGATCGCCACTGGTGGGACTTTAGCTCATTTGTTGGCAATTGATTATGCCCTCAAACCCGTATTGTCAGAGTTAAAAGCACGATTCATCTTGGGCGGCGTTTATGCAGTAGACAAACAACTGCAAATACAACAAGATGGCAGTCTTCAATTTGATCAGGAAATTGATCAGAGATTGAAAGAAGCTCTGAATGAGTTTGCACAATCTGTCAAGAGTTTGCAACCCAATGTCAAAGAATTGGCTTCCGCAAATTAATTTATGGAGGAAGCCAGTTGAAGAGTGGCTGGGCAAATAAGGGCGATCGCCTAAGAGTTGACTTTTAGTGTAAATATGTAGATTTAATATCGTCCCCAACCTACCCTGCCGTTGAGGTTGGCGATTCCTAGAGTAGCTTCTTTAACTTACTGCTTTATCGCCCTAAAGCCAATGTAATGTTGAAAATTCCTTCTATAGCTATAAAGGGTTTTCGCCAATTCTTAGCTGCTTATAGCAAAATTTCAGATCTCGTAAGTTAGAAATAGAATAACTGACGTACAAAATACGGCATAATAAGATTTATAAAGAGTTAGAGAGTTTTTATACATTTTAAATAACAGAATATATTACGCAATCTTAATACTTGTTCATCTTAAGTATCAACTATATCTTTTTTTCTCAAGTACGGATGAAAAAGAGCAATATACCTGTGTGTACACAACAGCAAAGAGCATTTATGTATTAAGTTAGATTTATGTCATCAAAATATGACATAAGTTATATCATGTGATACCCGAACTATGATATTGTCTAATCATAATTAACAACTACGGTAAACGGACAAGAAAATAGTACAATATGAAAAGGGAGATAGAAAAGCTATTTATCTTAAGATTTCATATTCTTATATCACTTGATCAATAATTTGAGGAAACTCATGCACTTACTGATCGCTAATAATCAGAATTATCTTCAAATAGATGAATTTAGAATTGTTACTCGTTAATTGTATCAAACACTAAATATCCATTTTCAATCTTTTGTTGAGTGAAGCGAAATAATCGCCAAAACTCTATGTTACGTTTTGTAAGGTTTACGTACTTAATGGTGCTATTTTTTTTGAACTTTAGTTTTTGGAAAAATGCTAGATCGTAGTCAAGTTATTCCAACATTACTATTAGTTATTGCCTGGAGCCTGACTTCATGCAGCAGTGCTGAAGAGAAGAAGAGGCAGGTGAGTATCGATGGTGGACTTGTAGGTTATCCTCTCCATCAAGCAGTTGCGGAGGAATTTAAAAAGGTTAAAAGTGATGCCCAAATTAGTGTTGCAGCTAGTGGCACTGGTGGTGGGATGAGTAAGTTTTGTTCTGGTCAAATTGATGTTGTTGGTGCTTCACGCCCTATTAAGAAAGAAGAAATTACAAAATGTAAAAAGCAAGGTATTGAATTCGTAGAACTGCCGATTGCTCTTGATGGAATTGCTGTAATCGCCAACCGAAAAAATAACTTTGCTAGCTGCTTATCTATCAAGGAATTAAACAAGATTTGGAGTCCAAAAGCAACAAATAAAGTCAAAAACTGGAATCAAGTGAACTCCAAATTTCCCAACAAACCTTTGAGGCTTTATGCCCCTGCTTCTGATACTGGGACATTTGATTATTTCACACAAGCAATCAATAAAAAAGGCAAAGCTAGCCGTACAGACTACACTGCTACTCAGAATCAAAACGTTCTTGTGAATGGAATTGCAGGTGATGATGCTGCACTAGGATATGTGGGAATTTCTTATTACTTAGCAAACAGGGATAAGCTGCAACTGGTCGGTGTACAAACTCCTGAAGGAAAATGTGAAACGCCAGATCCCCCGGAAAAAGTTGCTAACAACATCTACAAACCTTTATCTCGTCCTCTGTTGATTTATGTTAACAAGACGAATTTAGACAGCAAGCCAGCAGTGAAGGATTTTGTTAGTTTCTACTTAGACAATTCCAAAAAGTGGGTGAGACAGTCTGGCTATGTTGAACTAACTGATGAGGCTTATGCTAAGGCTAAACAAAGATTTGTTTCTGAGAAAACGGGTTCTAAGTTCAAAGATGCAAAACCAGGCGAACCAGTAACAAAGTATATTTAAAACTTTTTGGATTTCGGAGATTCCTTCTGAGAAAATCTGAAAATCCAAAAAATGCGAATAGGCCTACAAATAGGCTTGATGACAAACCCTTGATAGACCTGTTTATAGTTATTATGCAGAGTGGTAATTATCAGAACGATTTCAATCAGGAACCGAGAAGAACGCTGGAAAGACAACCATCTGACGATATCCAAGACAAAATTGTCGAAGTGATTTTATTTTGCTGTGCTTTGGTTTCCATCCTGACGACGATTGGAATTGTCTTCATTATCTTTCAAGTGACATTTGAGTTTTTCCAAGAAGTTTCGTTTGCTCAGTTCTTTCTCGATACTCAGTGGACTCCTTTGTTTGCAGAGCGACATTTTGGAATTTGGCCCCTTATAAATGGCACTTTTATGACTACGGCGATCGCGATGTCTGTTGCCATTCCTCTGGGTTTATGTTCTGCCATCTACTTGAGCGAATATGCCCAACCTAAAGTAGCAGCAATTTTACGTCCAGCAGTAGAATTACTAGCAGGAGTGCCTACAGTTGTTTACGGTTACTTTGCACTTTTATTTGTCACACCGTTGCTGCGCAATATTCTTCCACTGGAAATCTTCAACGCTTTGAGTGCTGGTTTGATGATGGGAGTAATGATTACCCCCACTGTTGGCTCTATTAGTCTGGATGCTATACAAGCTGTGCCACGCTCTTTGCGAGAAGGAGCTTCTGCATTGGGATTAACTAAACTCGAAGCTATATTTCGAGTTGTTCTGCCTGCTGCTCTTTCTGGAATTATCGCCTCGATTATTTTGGGAATTTCTCGAGCTGTTGGTGAAACAATGACTGTGCTCATAGCCGCAGGACAACAACCAAGACTGACTGTTAATATCATGGAGTCAGTACAAACAATGACAGCTTACATGGCTCAGATTTCTGGTGGAGATAGTCCTCGTGGCAGTCTCAACTACAAGACTTTGTACGCTGTGGGAGCAGTTCTATTTTTGATAACTTTGGCTTTAAATATTTTTAGTAATTGGATTGCTAAACGCTTCAAAGAAAAATACGAGTAAGAGATATGGCTAGTTCGATTAACTCCGACAATTTTCAACAAGAAAGTGAAGATTTTACCGACAATATAGACAATAGAGAAAAACTTGGAAAATTTTTTGAAGTCATTTTTTTACTTGGATTGCTCATTGGTTTGTTTGTCCTGGCACTCCTGGTTTTTGACATTTGTAAAGACGGATTAGTTAGATTTTTTACACCTGGTTTTATAACGGAAACACCTTCCCGTTTTCCTAATCAAGGTGGCATCCTTCCTGCTATTGTCAGCAGCCTTATGTTAGGACTCATCACCATTTTGGTTTCTGTACCAATCGGCGTAGGAGCAGCTTTGTATCTCGAAGAATATGCACCAAAAAACTGGTGGGCTGATCTGATTGAGATTAACATTAGCAATCTCGCTGGAGTCCCTTCTATTGTCTATGGCTTACTGGGTTTAGGAGTTTTCAATTATTTTTTGGGTTTCGGTTCAGCTTTGATTTCTGGAGGACTAACTTTGTCCTTACTGTCTTTACCAGTGATTATTGTGACAGCCAGAGAAGCAATTCGAGCGGTTCCAGATTCTCTAAGAAATGCTTCTTACGGCTTAGGCATAACCAAGTGGCAAACCATCAGTAATCATGTTTTACCTTATGCCATCCCTGGTATTCTCACAGGAGTGATTATTTCAGTCTCTCGTGCCATTGGTGATGCAGCGTGTCTGATTGTAGTTGGTGCTGTTAGTTTCTTAACATTCAGCCCTGGTTTGTTTCAGCGATTCATGGCATTGCCCATCCAAATTTACTCCTACATCTCTCGTCCAGAGCCAGGTTTTTCCAATGCAGCAGCAGCGACAATTCTTGTCTTGCTTCTTTTAATTTTGGCTCTGAATGGCGTGGCGATTTTCATTAGACAACGCTACTCGCTATCTAAATAAAAGAGTTTCCAAAATTTCAACAAACATTTACAGTAAATCACAGATTGGAAAGATTAAAAATGACTTATAACAACGCCAAAGGGAAATTAAGTAGCGCCACCCAAAGTGAACATGACAGTACGGTTTTCAATGTTGAAGGGATTAAAGTTTACTACAATGGATTGATCGCGCTTCAGGATGTTTATATAGAAATCCCTGAGAAGAAAATTGTTGCTTTTATTGGACCTTCAGGCTGTGGCAAAAGTACCCTGTTACGCTGCTTTAATCGTATGAACGATTTAATTCCAGGAGCGAAGGTTGAAGGTCGGCTGCATTACCGCAATAAGAATATTTATGATCCTAAAATTAATTCTGTGAAATTGCGGCGTCAAGTAGGAATGGTTTTCCAAAGACCAAATCCTTTTCCAAAATCTATTTACGAAAACATCTCGTTTGCACCACGTACAAACGGTTATAAAGGTAATATTGATGAACTCGTAGAGCAATCATTACGACAAGCTGCTCTTTGGAATGAGGTGAAAGACAAACTCAAGGACAAAGGTACAGCATTATCTGGAGGACAACAGCAACGTCTTTGCATTGCAAGGGCGATCGCCATGAAGCCAGATGTCCTATTGATGGATGAACCTTGCTCTGCATTAGACCCTATTTCCACTCGTCAAGTTGAAGAACTTTGCCTGCAACTCAAAGAGCAATACACCATCATCATGGTAACCCACAATATGCAGCAGGCTTCGCGAGTTGCAGACTGGACTGCTTTCTTCAACACCGAAATCAGCGAGCATGGTAAACGCAGAGGAAGATTAGTCGAATTCAGTCCTACCGAAGAAATGTTTAGCACTCCTACAACTCAGGAAGCTGCAGAGTATATTAGCGGACGTTTCGGTTAATATAGCAGGGAACAAGCAACGCTTAACAGGAAACACACTTTCAAGTCTCTTGGTGAGCGTGTTTTCTCATTCGTTCCTGTCCTAATCTATCTGACGACTGCTATATATAAAACGCTTGGAAACTATGGCAGCATGGCATAAAGCTTGCTCAGCTTCTCTACATCGTGCTCAAACCAATCATAAATCCACTGGCAATAGTGCCCAATTGCTTGTGTAGCGTTAAGACTACCCAAGAATTCCCCTGCAATCAAATGCCCTGCCATGATCCCAGACATGATTGCTTTGAGCACCCCATGACTGGATGCGGGATCAAGAACCATCGCCGCATCCCCAACCATGAAGTAACCAGAACCCGCAGGCTGGGAAACAATCCGCCAAGTGACATCAGCCGCCTGCATTTTCCCATGAGTCTTGAGTCCGTGGAATTCATCCGGGAGCCAGTCTTTTGGGATTTTCTGATCAACTAACCATAGACGCGTCCACTGGTAAAGTTGAGGTTGCACTCTTGCAGTCCACGTCCACCCACCAGAGTCTGCAACTATCGCTGGAGCATCATCCCGGATTGGACATTCTCCAGAAGCATAGCCATAGTATACAATCCTACGCGGAGAATGATAGTTGATTTGCAGTTCTAATTGTCGAGCTAACCAATGATGACTTCCTGTTGCATCAACAACTTTAGATGCCCTGAAAATTCCTAGGCTTGTCTCAACACCAACGACTTTATCCTCATCCACAAGTACATGCAAAGCTTGGCATGGCTGCAAAACCTCAACACCCAAAGCTTTGGCTTGATTCAGCAAAATTGTATCAAAATCGGCTCTCCAGGCTTGAAATCCCAGCCATGCGCCCGAATTATCTTCTCCAAAGGGGACAAAATGCCTCTCGGCTTCCCACTGCACCCAGTTTCCAGTGTGGCGTAGAAAGCCAGCAGCTAGCACTGGCTCGATCACGCCTAACTGCTTCAAAAGCGGCTCTACACCTGGGTGTAGAGTTTCACCGGGGTGGTAACGTGGAAATTGCTCCCGCTCAATCAGGACAACTCGTAAACCTTTTTGAGCCGATGCAATCGCAGCAGCAGACCCTGCAGGTCCGCTACCTATAATCAGTACATCACAATGAGACACGTGTCCAAGCATTATTGTTACGTTTCAACAAAATGTTGAGGGGTGTGACAAAAAGCGTTGCGGTTTCTTGAATTGGAACCAATTGTTTGCGAAAATCATCTGAATTTGGATTTGCCGATGGATCTCCAGGACGATAGATTTCAAACCGATAGATTATACCAGCAAGTGTAGTTGTTGCTTGAGTTTGTGCCTGTTGTAATTCTGAATCAGTTGGCTGCACTTGACGGAACGAAAATAACCTCCATTGACCTCTCGCTTCAGGGATGACGCGGTAAACATTTGCCATTGCCAAAACTCTAGCTTCATATTCACGCACATCAACTTTACCTGTTAGCGACAACGAGAATTTCTTCTGCAAAGAACTTTCTACATAATCTGCATGGTCATAATCTGCATACTCAATAAAGTTTTTGCCATTCTTTGTAACTCGCTTTGGACCAGGAATACCATCCCAAGGTGAACTACCAATCTGACCAATTTCTTCATCAGTCAAAGGGCTGACAGTCGGTCCTTGGCTTGGCTGAAATGTCCGTGCAGCATCGGGAGCGACTGCAGGCCAAAATGTACTGAGTGCTGCACACAATTTAGAATCTTCTGGGAAAGGACTGCCTAACCCATAAGCTGCTAAATGATCTACTCCGTTGGCGCGATCAAAACTCACATCCCAACCAGGGGCAAATATTCCAGCTGCTCCATCTGGAAGATAAGCATGTCGCATTGTAGGGGAAGCGCTTAACGGCATTTGTCTGACTGAACCACTCACGGGTAAACAGACAATTGCAGTGACGGTTTTATCTTCTGGACGAAAATTAGCGTTCTTTAACTGCAGGTTAGGAGCGAGGCGACTGTCGGATAGCGTTTCTGGGCTAACTTCCCAAAGATTCTGTCTAAGTGCAGCAGGTACCGACTGCTCAGTCCATTCCAATAGCTCTCGCTGATCGCAGTTGGGAAAGAAATCTGGTGCTGTTACAAGGGAATAAGCAGGAATACGGCGTGGAATTGCCACTGCTAACTGTGGACAAACTGCTTCAATCGATCCATCACCTGTGAAATCAAGGTAGTGAAGGGCATCATAACCACCTTTTTGTACAGCTTGTGTGACATTTGCGAGATTATTGAGATTGTCGATTTGACCGTTGGAGAGTTTGTGACGGGCGTGAACATATTCTGGAGCACGTCTTGCTCCTGTAGTTGCAGGAATCATTAAGCTGGAAGATAAAGTCCTACTACCTGCTGGAACTTTAAAAGTCAGTGGTTTGCCTTGATAATTCGCAGCTTCAATTAGATTCTTATGAACCACTGGAACTAGAAGTCCACGACCAAATTCCGGCTTTGTTGTCAATTCAGCAATGCCATCTGAAAAAATGAATGGCGGATTACTAATGTCTGGTTCACCCCATCCTGCATTTTTCAAAACTAAGTGAATCCGCCGCAATTTTTCATTGATATGGCGAGCATTAAGTGTCACCTGCAAATCTAAATTGCGAATACATTCTTTGCCGTTGAACAGCTTGTGCAGAGGAACCCAGAAAAGTCTGCTATCGTCTCCTGCTCGTCTTCTGTCATCACCTTGTGGAAGATTAACATTGTTATTTTGAACCTGAAAACGCATGGGAACAAAGGTAGCTCGATCACCTCTACGTTGAACAGCAATATAGGCAGAATAGCGAGCTGGTAAAACGCGAAAAGCTTGTGAATCTTCCTGAACAAAGGGTAAAAATCCACGAAGTTTGCCGTTATACTGTGCTTCTGCTGTTCCTACACGCGCCACACCAGTACGCGAAAAACACAAATCAGCATGCTTGCGCTGAACAGTTTCCGATGCAGGACGATACTCACTAGCAAAGACAACTATCGCTAAAAGTTCCCCTTGTGCCCGAGCTCGCAAATCTTCCAATGAAGGCGGCTGCACGCCGTAAACATAATTTTCAATAACTTCAAATTCCGCCAGCGTTGGATATTCCCTCAGGTTTTCACTGACAACATTGTGTGAAGCAAAAGCGTGAAATAGTAAACTCCGAGCCGCACTTCCTGGCTCTATTCCCCTTTTTCCTTCAAAAGCAAAATCTTCAAATCCTTTAATAGTTCTGTTGATATTTGGCAGTTCCTTTGCTAATTCTTGCTTAAGATTGGCTGCGGTGATATCAAGTCCATGAGCGAGAAGTAAGTCGCGCCAGCCAAGAGGAGCTAGGCGATCGCACACTCTTTTAACATCATCAATTAAAGGCATAACTCAAATAAACTCCTTGTTTTTAGATTTAACCCGGACTTAGGTATTGACAAAAATGTCATTACCTGCCGTAGTCCTACTTGATTTGTGTAAGGAAAGTTAACCAGGGAAAACTTTGCTGTGACTTATTAGATGTAAACAGAATCAACTTATGCACTTTCGGATAGAAATAAGAAAAACGCTAGAAAAAGTGCAAAGATAAGTGATTCTTAGGGATTTTAATAGTTAAGCTCCAATTTTTACAGATAAACTATCTTGGCAACACAGTTAAACATGAATAGAAGTTTATTGGCGATCGCCTTGTTCGCCGGAGAGTTTTGTGGAGAAAACCCTCTCCCTAAATCTCCCATTTAGGGCAAACGGACGCGCTCCGTCCCTCATAAGATACCGTAGAAGATATATCTTTGCGCGAGGTGAGAAATGGCGATTCTACAATTAGAAGATGGGACACGATACACTGATTTGCAAGATATATCCCGCGAATTAGCACCCCTAAATATTCAACTTAATCGTTGGGCTGTCGGAGAAAGTCAACACTTGCGTGAACTTATATCACAAGATAGCCTCAATGAAGATGAAAAAGAACAAGTCTTAAAATCTCTGGATAAATATTTCCACCAACTGCAACAAACAGCAGGCTATCAAACCCGCGACTTAATTGTCCTGCATCCAGGAATGCCGAACCTTGATGCCATGATGACAAAGTTTGACAAAATCCATACCCATTCAGAAGACGAAGTTCGTTACATCATTGATGGAGAAGCCATTTTTGGTTTTGTCCGACCGGATGATAGCCAAGTAGAACTGACAATACAACCCCAAGAGTACATCAATGTGCCTGCAAAGACCGAACACTGGTTTTATCTAACCCCAGCACGGCGAGTTAAAGCAGTGCGTTATTTCACTGGAAGTCAAGGTTGGACTCCCGAATATACAGGGAGAGAAATTCACACTCGTCAGGTTGTCACTAAAGTATAAATGAAGACGCAATGAATAGCCCAAAGCTGATTGATCCTCGCCTTGAACTCATCTGTGCTGCCCGTCACTTCTACCAACAAGGATGGATGGTGGGGACTTCAGGAAATCTCTCAGTTCGTTTACCTGATCACAGCTTTTGGATTACAGCTAGTGGTCAGTGTAAAGGAGAATTAGAACTTGGTGATTTTGTACGTATCTATCCAAATGGCACGGCTTGCCCTGAGGGTAGTCGAAGGGTAGAAAAACCCTCGCCTGATGTGAAGCCTTCAGCTGAAACTGCCATTCACCAAGTTCTTTATGCTCTATTCCCTGAAGCTACAAGCTGCTACCATGTTCACTCAGTAGAAGCAAATTTGGTTTCTCGTTTTGTGAAAGGAGATACCTTGCCTCTACCACCGTTGGAGATGCTCAAAGGACTGGGAGTCTGGGAAGAGAATCCTGATTGCGCTATGTCGATCTTTGACAACCATTTACAGGTTTCCTGCATTGTAGATGAGATTAAAGAGCGCTTTAGAACAATTCCTCCACAACTAAGCGCTTTACTTATCCGTGACCACGGTGTTACCATTTGGGCACCTTCTGCCAAAACTGCCCGTAATTATATTGAGTTAGTGGAATACATTTTCCGCTATATGGTCGCAGCCAGAGGTGTGGGTGTTTGGGGTGTAGGGGAAGAGAGGGATTGAAGTGGAAGAGAAAAAGTAGGAAAAGAAAACAAATGACTTGTGATTAATGACTCATCAAACTATTCGCGTTGTTGTTCGATTTATTTTCCTTCTTTTTGCTTAATCCTCAACTCCTGCTAGAGATTTTTAAAAATGTAAAATATCTAAGGATTCTTCTATTTCTAAATCTAAAATTCTTTCCCGTGTATTTTTATGCTCCTCTAATTTACCTTCTTTTCGATAAAGGTCTGCTGCTTTTTGAAAATCATCAATAACTCCTTGCCTATCTCCTAGCTTGTAACGAGCATGACCACGATTGTAATATGCGTCTGCATCGTTAGGATGTGTCTTAATCACCTGTGTGTAATCTTCAATCGCCCCCTGATAATCTCCTAAGTCACAACGAGCCTGACCACGGTTATAATATGCATCAATATCATGAGAACTTTTTTTAATCACCTGTGTGTAATCTTCAATTGCTCCCTGATAATCTCCTAAATCAAAACGATAATCTCCACGATTTTTGTAACCATTAATGTCATTAGGTTTTACTTCTCTGGACTGAGTAAAAAGCTCAATAGCTTCTTTTGAGTTTACCAAATGAGAATTATTTGGATTAATTTTGAGTGCCTGATTATAATCCTCAATTGCACCCTGATAATCTCTTAACTGATAACGAATATCAGCACGACTTTTGTAAGCCACTGCATCATTAGGATTCATTTTAATTGCCTGAGTATAATCTGCAATTGCTCCCTCGTAGTCTCCCTGATGATATCGAGCTAAGCCAAGTTTAGTGTAAACTTTACCGTAATAAGGATTAATTTCTATTGCTTGAACGTAATCAGCAATTGCTGCCTTGTAATCTCCTATATGAGAATGAGCAAAACCACGCTTATAAAAAGTTTCAGCATCTTGAGAGTTCAGCTTTAAAGCTTGATTGTAGTTATTAATGGCAGCATTGTACTGTTCTTTCTCAAAGCATTCATCACCTAGTTTGACAGAAAGCAAATTCATGTCTCCATTATGGAAACGGAGATAATCATTTTGATCCGGAGAAAAGTTTTTTTTGACAGATTGTTGCTGTTGTTGAGAAGAAAAGTTTGTTTTAGGCAAGTGTTGCTTTTCTTGCTGATAGCGGTGTTCGTGCTTAAGGTTATATTTACCTAGTTGAGATGTTTGATGAGAGTTTGCTGGTGTTAAAGATTCTAACTGTTCTAAATAGCACCGTAAACCACTGCCATAGAGTAATTGTTCTATCCCAAATAAAATATTTCCAGTCTTTAGCTTAATCATTTGGGTAGGAAGAAAACCAGCAAAGAAGAGATGATATTCAGGTTGTGCCTCATTGACTTCCTCCTGAATAAATATGCAGACAACAACGGCATTTTTTTGAACTTCTTCTGAATTAATTGACCATCTGACTTTATTAAGACTGCCATGACGTGATTTAACGGCAATGCCAACTGAGGGGTCAAAAGTCAGCGTAAAATCAACTTTGCCATCGCCGACACCAAATCGTTTCTCATAATCTACTTCAGTCACAAAAGCAGCTAAACGTTCTTTAACAACTTCTTCACCTAATTTGCCTTTCAAATTACTGATAAAAACATCACGGACTGGTGAAGTGCGCTTATATTTCTCAGCCATCTGCCAGCAAAATTCCCGTAGTGCTTTTAACCTCTCGCCTGAGATAACTGTTAACTCGCTATATTGCCCTTCTGTTTCACAATGCAGCAGACAACTAGATGTTAACCTCTTGATGAAATCAGATTGTAGCGATCGCAGTAAGGTAATCCAGTCCATTTATAATTCTGCGAATCTTTTTGTTTATTGTATTAAAATAGCAAATCAGCGAAAACTTGTCTAAGTTGTATTTAATGCAACATACAGTTACAGAACCTCAGCCCCAACCCCCTCCTCTGTAGCCGCCTCTATTTACGCCAGTTTAAAATCCTGCTAAAAAACTGTCAACTGGATTCAGGCTATATTTATTCTGTAGCGCGTTAGTCCAGATGGAAAGATGATTGCTAGTGGCGGCAGTGCTGATAAGATCATCAAGATTTGGCAAGTGCCTCGTTAAGTCGTGGCACCTGAGAGCCAATCAACGACTGAACATTAGATTAGTATTGAAATCAATTTGAGATTTGTTAATATGACACAGCTACTTACTGAGGAAGAAATTCAACAAAAGGCAAGCCATTTGCCTAATTGGACAGTGGAAGCGTCAACGTTAAAATGTACACGCAAATTTAAAGACTTTATCCAGGCTATAGAATTTGTAAATAAGCTTGTTGAACCTGCTGAGTCAGCACAACATCATCCAGATATTGAAATTTCTTACAACAAAGTCAATATTTCACTCACAACCCATGACGCAGGTGGGTTAACACAGAAAGACTTTGATTTAGCAAAGGTCATTTCGGAAATTAATTAAGTTAACCGATTTGCTTTTATAGCTATTTTGATAAAAAAATGACTCAAGAAGTAGTCAGAAGCCACGATTGAGAATGATGAGTGTGCAAGTAATAGACTTCGTGGCAGTTATCGGGAAAGGGAAAGGTGGGGTTCCCTATGGGGATAAAGAGCAAGGGGAAAAGGGAAATGTTGGTTTTTTCCTTTTCCCATTTAACCTTTAACCTTTTCCCATCAATGGGCAAAAGTGGTTTTTGGCTATTGGTCTAATGAACCAGTACTACTAGGTATCTAATATTCAAAGCTGC
This sequence comes from Brasilonema sennae CENA114, assembly GCF_006968745.1. NCBI lineage: Bacteria > Bacillati > Cyanobacteriota > Cyanophyceae > Nostocales > Scytonemataceae > Brasilonema > Brasilonema sennae. The sequence goes on from NZ_CP030118.1 coordinate 3,621,071, forward strand.
GTCTCCCTTAGTGAGACAATGAGATGTGTGACAGTTTAGAAGGCGATCGCTTCGACCTTGTCATTTATTTTTCCTAAATTACAATTGCAAGTAAATAGAAATATGTTTTTGCATAAGTTAATTGGATTATTTATTTAGCTAAAACTAACTGTTTATTTAGCTTGGCAAAAACTAAAGCAGTGTATTGGGCAAGTTTGTCTAATCCACAAGTCTCAATAAATCTTGCAACTTTGAGAATAGTTGCAGCAAAAAGTGATCTATACAAAGGTGTGAGGAGAACAGGAAAGATGTCTAATATCTTGCGGAAATCTTTAGTCATCAGTCCAGCAGTTTTGGGAGCAACGTTGTTGGTATCTACAGCGGCGATCGCAGCTCCAAAGAACATCAACAATCAAGTTGTTACAACAGAAGTTTCACAAACAAGCAATAATCAACAAGCTTCTAGTTCAGTCTCAACAACTTCAACAACAACTGCGACTGAAGTTTCCCCCAAGCCAGAGACGTTGACTCAAGCACAACAAACACAAGTCAACGTTTTGCAGCAAGTCAGCAGCTACACCAAGGAGGGAAACAATAGTTCTCAGTCCCAAGTGACATCAGTTTCCCAGTTCTCCGACGTACAGCCAACAGATTGGGCTTTCCAAGCGCTACAGTCTTTAGTTGAACGTTATGGTTGTATTGCTGGTTATCCCAATGGAACGTACCGTGGTAACCGTGCTTTGACTCGTTATGAATTTGCTGCAGGTTTAAATGCATGTCTGGATCGGGTGAACGAACTGATTGCGACAGCAACATCTGACTTAGTAAGAAAAGAAGATCTGGCGACTCTGCAGCGCTTACAAGAAGAATTTTCTGCAGAATTGGCAACTCTACGCGGTCGAGTAGACACATTAGAAGCGCGCACAGCAGAATTAGAAGCCAACCAATTCTCAACAACTACCAAACTCGTTGGTGAAGCAATCTTCGCTCTCAGTGATGCTTTCGGCGATACAGCAGGTAGAAACAATAACACTGTCTTCCAAAACAGAGTACGTTTAGACTTCCAAACCAGCTTCACAGGTAAGGACGTTCTGCATACACGTTTAGCAACTGGTAACGCCAGAAGATTAAACACGGGTGGTGATGTAGACGTTAATGGAAATGGAGTGATAGATACCGCTGAGCAAAATGCTGGAGGCTTTCAAACCTTTAACCTTAGTGGAGATACTAGCAACAGCAATGACATTGTCCTCGATTGGTTAGGTTACTACGTCCCCATAGGACCTGCCCAACTTTACGTTGTAGCTACTGGTGGTATTCACAGCGATTATGCTGCTACAAATAACCCCTACTTTGATGACTATGATGGCGGTAATGGTGCTTTATCCACCTTCGCTTCCGAAAACCCCATCTATCGGATTGGTGGCGGTGCAGGTGCAGCGCTTAATCTGAACTTTGGTAAAGGTGGCGGTATTCTCAAACCAAGTTCACTCACAGTGGGTTACTTAGGCTCAGAACCGAATGATCCAGGTATCGGTTCAGGTATATTCAACGGTAACTATGCTGCTTTAGGACAATTAAACTTTAATCTTGGTCAGCGGATAGCGTTAGCAGCTACCTACGTTCACGGTTATCATGGTGCTGGTGGTGCTTTATTTGATGCAGGTGGATTCCAGGGAGCAAATCTCCCTGTTGTAGGTACTTCGCAAGCTAACGCTCTGAGTTCATTGAATGCATCTTCCAGCAACTCCTATGGTTTGTCAGCAGCGTTTAGACCGAGTGACAAACTCTCTGTTAGTGGCTTCGTTTCCTATCACGACGTCACAGGCTTTGGTCCCAATGATGACTATGAAGCTTGGAGCTACGGATTGGGAGTTGCCTTACCTGACTTTGGAAAGAAAGGTAACGTCTTAGGTGTTTTCGGAGGTGCTCAACCTTATGCCCTTGGTAGAATAGCTGGTGCTAACGCGATCCCATATCAGATCGAGGGCTTTTACAAGTATCGCGTCAGTGATAATGTCTCGATTACTCCTGGAGTGATTTATCAGATGTCTCCTGGTCAGAATAGCAATAACCCTGATGCGTTCATTGGAACTTTAAGAACAACGTTCACTTTCTAGATACTTGACAATATTTAGAACATTTTGTGCATATCAAGAATTGCTCCGCACATTGCAGCGGGGCTTTTTATATTTTTAGCTAAATTGGGCATTCATCTGATCACTCTTTCATAAATGCTGCAATCACAGAGACTTTATTTTATAGCCCTCTTGCCACCGCAGGAAATTCAAGACTACGCTAATCAAATTAAGCAGTACTTTAGTGATAACTATAGCAGTCGTCACGCACAAAAATCTCCACCGCACATCACTCTCCAACCCCCCTTTCAATGGACAGATGCTGAGGTACCAAAGCTAGAAGAATGCCTGAAAGATTTTGCCAGTCGTCGAGAGTCTGTGCCCATTACACTGAGTGGATTTGGTGCTTTTGCTCCTCGTGTGATATACATCAATGTTGTCAGAAGTTTAGAACTGCTGACTTTACATACTGATTTGATGCTACATTTGGAAAGTAACTTGGGAATAATTGACAAGGTTGGAAAAACTCGTCCCTTTGCTCCCCATATGACAGTTGCATTTAGAGACTTGAGCAAGCAAAACTTTAAGGCAGCTTGGTCTGAATTTGAGAAGCGACAGCTGCACTTTGAGTTTGCTGCTTCTGACTTGAAACTGTTGGTGCATGATGGCAGTCGCTGGAATATCAATTCAGAGTTTTTGCTACAAAAAGCCTACCTGCGCGAATCTCCCTAATTGAAGTATCTGTCGCATTATTTAGGAAAAATCAATATCAGTTTGGAAAAGATTATAGAAATCCGGTTTGATTTCTGAACAACTCGTCAGGGCAGAGAACAGGGAACGCTTAACGCTTAACAGGGAAAAAACAACAAAGGTATACTGAGTTTTTTAAGCGCAGAGCGCAGGCTATGCCAACAAAAATCAAATAGGAGTCCTATAGTTTTCTGTGTTGTTACAAAAATTGAGATATTTTTTTTAGATAAATAATTAACTACATAACAGGTAAAACTAAACCTTCTTTAGCTAGTAATGTTTCAGGAAAGACAGATTTTACTTCAATCTGAACTTGGTCGAGAAAATCATCGTGGTCATCTGGACGATGATGAGAAATAACTAACTGGTTCACCTTAGCAGTTTTAGCCAAATTGACAGCAGTGCCCCAGTGAAAGTCAGGTTCATTATGATTGGGTGCTGCAGGAGAAGTATAAGTGGCATTAGCAATTAGCACATTAACGTTTTTTGCGAGCTGCGCTACGCATTTTCGATCCACTTCATTTGCGATCTTAGATAAATCTGTTAGATAGGCAACACTGTAGTTTTTCCAACTCACTCTATAACCGATTGATTTTTGCTCGTGATTAATGATTGCAGCTGTGATGATAACATCATCTATCTTCACCACCTTACCTGATGTCAAATTATGGAAGTTTAATTCAGATTGCATAAACTGTAAAGGGTAAGGAAAGTGAGGCTGAAGCATTTGATCACACAAACATTGCTTAATAGATGCTCCATTTAAAGCGGCTGTTCCATAAATATGGAAGCAATTTTCGCTCTTGAATGCGGGAGCAAAAAAAGGAAATCCTTGGATACGATTTGATTGGGAGTTGGTAAAAAATAAATGGGCATTTAAGGGTGATTGCAGTTGCAGCCAATTTTTTCCAAGTAGGCGTAAACCAGTACCGCCATCAAAAACCAAGCGTTTTCCACCTATTTGCATTTCCACACAAGCAGTATTACCACCATAGTGGATGGTGTGGTTATCTGGTGTGGGAATTAAACCCCGTACACCCCAAAATTGCACCACAAATTCTAAGCCTTGACTTAGAATCTGGGGTAGCAGTGGTTCTGGAGTTTGCTGCTTCTGGGAAGGCGACTGCTTAAAATTTGACATATTGGCTCAAAACTAGGTCTGACTAAGCAGGTCATCGTAGCGCCGCACTTCTAACAGTTGGTTTTTGCTGTCCACAATGACAACTGTAGGAGAGTATATTTTTAACTCTTCCGAATTAAACTGTGCGTAGGACATTATAATCAAGCGATCGCCACTTATACCTAGACGTGCTGCTGCCCCATTCAGCTCAATTGCTCCTGAATTGGGTGGAGCTGGAATTGTATAAGTGATAAACCGCTCGCCATTGGAAACATTCACTACGTGCACCTGCTCATACCATAAGATACCCGCTTTATCCAACAGAACTTGGTCTACGCTGATACTTCCTACATAGTTAATATTTGTTGCTGTGAGCGTGCAGTTATGAATTTTTGCCAAAAGAAGCGTGCGCTGCATTGGGTTTCAGTTTATCAGTTATCAGTGAAACAGTGCTCTTGAAAAGGTCTCTCTCCCTAGACCACTAGCGAGACTGGCGATCAAGTGAGGGCTTCGACCGTGATCTCAGCCGAACGGTTTATCCACACAAAGAACTGGCGTTAGTGTAAGCGCAAAGTGAATCGCAGGCATACAAAGCAGCGTATCGCTTTGCGACAAGCGCGTCTAGTGGATATCCTCCGAAGACGCGCTCGTAGTCACCGCAAGCCTCCTGTTAAACTTGAGGTTACCAGTTATGAGTTGAAACAATAACCAACAGATTGCTGTTCATTATTGACTAGCTCTGGGCTATTGTTCATGTTTCAAGTTACTTGTAAATCCGATTCTTAACTTTTTCCCCTACCCGCTCTAATACACTTTTCTACTAAAGGCAACACGTGATCAACATCTTGCCACCCGAGAATTTCCGTCACTTTTTTTTCTAAATTTTTATATGTGCGGAAAAATTCAGCTATTTCTTGAAGTCGATGTGGTGCAACATCTTTTAAAGATCTTACGGAAGTGTAACGTGGGTCTTTATCAGGAACACAAAGGATTTTTTCATCGCGATCGCCACCGTCTATCATTTCTAGCATACCAATTGGTCTTGCTGCAATGACACATCCTGGAAAGCTTGGCTCATCTATAATGACCATACCATCCAAAGGATCCCCGTCATCTGCCAATGTGTTGGGTACAAAGCCGTAGTCGTATGGATATTGTACCGACGAGTATAGTACCCTGTCTAGGGCGAAAGCTTGAAGTTCTTTATCATATTCGTATTTGTTCTTACTCCCGCCTGGAATTTCGATCAGAACGTTAATCAGACCTGGTTTCGGTTGGGCAGGAATACGGGATAAATCCACAACAAAACTCCTCAGCTAACAGTGAATTAGGGGTACTTTATGCTTAGCTCCCAGTGTATAATTTTAGATGAAAATGGGCTACTGTTCTTTCACATTTCCACTACAAAAAGTGAATTAGATTTTTGGTAAGCCATCAGAGCACACTAATTTTAACATCACCACAGCTGGAATTTCCCACACCATCACTCAAAGATTCAAATTATATCCATTAGAAATTCAAAATTAATTTTGAATTTCTAATTTTGAATGAGCTGACTTGATCGTTGCAAGTAGTGTCGGATTGTCACCCATACACTGGTACGCTTTTGCCTTTAAACTTTGTAAAATTTATATAAACGTTGTACCTTATTACATTTCTTGTTCACTTGTTGTAACTTTTGGACTATAGGGAAATCCCGTAAGGCCCCATAAACTCCAAAGTGGGATTAGACAGCACGAAACTACTTACACCCGTCCTATTTCGCCTAAATTCTCAAAATTCTTGTCAACAGTAGCCAGTGAACCCTTGAGGAACCAATTTGTTGCTTGTGAGCTAGCGCAGTGACTTCAATACTGCGCCAAGCTAACCTGAAGGCAAGGTGAGTGTGACTGGAGATAAGATGCAGAAAAAACCCCAAAAGAATGAGCGCAGTACGCTATCTTTAAAGGGTTTCCTGTGCTTAGCGACTGGTGTAAGTGCAAAGCGTGCCGTAAGCACACGCCTGTGTTTGAGAGAGAAACTTGGGATTGCAAGAGCGTGTCGCAAAGTTAGTGAGCATGTTCAAAGGATATACGCACAGAGAGGTCACCTCCGTTGTAGTATATAGCATGGTTTTGTGTTTTTCATATTCCTTATATATTATCCCTTGAGCAAATCCCAAAGCCTCCTTGTGAAGTGCAAACTGCCGACGGCTCTGCCGACAGTGATGCAACTGCCATTTAAGAGTCAAGTTTTCTCTAATCTACATCTGTCTTTATATTGTAGGTAATTGGTTGCTGGTGATCCTGAGCACTGTTTGAAGAGTAGTGACCAATAACAAACAAGGGTAAAGTTAGAGTCAAAAGACCGATCACAGTTCCTACAATATCTGCCAACGTATGGGAACATGTACTGGCAGGGTCAGCAGATTGGGTATTTGAATGCATAAAAAGTTGAAGTTTTTTACACTTATTATTTGTGTTGACTCTTTTGTAAAGAGTCTTACTTGTATTTTAGCTATTTTCCAATATTATACTATCTATCAATAAATAATATCAATCATTTCTTAAGCTATCTATACTGATTTTTGTAAATAAAACACTTGAGACAAAACGGAAGTTAAAATATGTACGTTTTACTTGGTGATGAATTTCACAGGCTAATTTAACTTAATTTCGTAAAAAGTTTAGGAATACACTGAAAAAAGTATTCAAAGTTACGTCATTTGGGTATTTTCTATCTCTTCTATTTACAGTACGCCGATCCTGTATGGGCTTTGCGCTGACGTTAATGCCTATAAAGTCAAAAAATTATTATTCTTCATACCCATATTCACCGTACGTTTGAGTAGTTTTGGGGGTATGCATTCTTGGCGCACGCAGTCACGTATGCCTGCGACACTTGGCTTGGGCGAACGTTAAATAAGTGGTGGCACAGGAGTAATTATTCACTACGCAAACATTTATGAGTTAATCATTGGACAATTTTTTTGTGTAAAATTACTGTGTATAAGGAAAATTTAATAATTTCTTCTAGTTATTTTAATCTCAACCCAAAGAATGATTCCAGATTCAAACACAACTGAAAATGTGTTATTTCAAAGTGCTTGACTTTTGATAACGAATCCCTAAGCAATAAAAAAACCGCCACTTAATCAGGGCGGTTTGGTTAAGCAATCGGAGGGTATTTACAGCTTACTCTGCCAATGCATAAAATTGTTGTAACAGAGTTTGCACTTGTTCTTTATAAGATGCGCGAAATGCAACTACCGTTTGGCATATGCTTTCATAGGTTCTTTGATAAATCTTATGTAAAGATGTTTGAACGTAGACTTGATGACGCGGGGCATTCCAAAATCGATGGGTACGAACTTGTCTGGTAGCCGCCAATCATCTATTTTTACTAAGTCGGGATCTAGGTGAGGAAAGTTGATATTGTTCAGTTCACCAACCAACCCCAGCCGGATTGATGCAGCGACAGTGGGTACTTGTTCTGGTGAAACATTGAGGATTTCTACCATTGCACGATCTAAGGCAAATACATTTGGTGATGCGGCTAAAATGCCGAGTGGACGGGGTTCACCACCACTTGGACCATTGCCTTCATGACCAATAATGCCATCAAGTATAGTTAAGTCGGGATCAATTGTCCTGGCGGTTTCCACCAACATTTTACCAAAACGATTTGCGTCTTTTCCTGCTTCCATGTGCCACCAAGCTTTCATTTTGCCTGGAACACAACCGAACAGGTTTTTGACTCCTAAAGTTAGTACCAATTGGACATGAGATTTTACTTTGGGTAGGTTAATCACAACATCCGCTTCCATCGCCTCTTTGCACAGTAGCAGATGATCAAAGTCTTCGCTGACGCTTTGGTAGCGCTTCCCGTGAAAATCGATGATGGGAAGATTCAGTTCTTCTAAAATAGGCTGATAGCCATTTGCGAGTGCGACTCCCTTGGCGCTACCAAAAGCGGGACTATCCCCCAAAAATGGTTTACCCCCTGCTTCTATAACCATCTGGGCGACTGCATAAACCAGTTCTGGACGAGTTGTACATTCTTTACCAGGACGTGCGCCTGTTAGCAGGTTGGGTTTAAGTAAGACACGGTTTCCGCTTTTGACAAACGCCGCCATTCCTCCCAAAGGTTCCAGCAGTGTTTCTAAAGATTCCCGGAGTGCTTCCCGTTCGTAAGAAGTGGCGCGAATTAAGCTGACGGATGGTGTTTGAGTTTGCATAGTGAAATCAAGAACGAATAAGAAAAACTAAAGAAGGAAGAGGTGTTTATTTTATCTTCCTTCTTTGTTCTCTAATCCGATGTGCCGTCTAGTATATTTAGAGGCATAATTGCACTCATTTGTTCCAAGTTTAAGACTTGGGCTAATTCTGCTTCACTCATGAAACCGTGTTCGGTGACAATCTGCCGCAAAGACTTACCAGTTTCTAAAGATTCTTTCGCCACAGCAGCTGCATTCAAATAACCGATGTGAGGATTTAATGCTGTCACCAAGGCTAAACTGCCTTCGGCGTATGCTAAACAACGTTCCTGATTGGGGGTAATGCCCTTAATACAGCGTTCGGTGAGTGCGGCGATGGTGTTACCAAGAATTTCGATGCTGTGAATCAGGTTATAAGCTATCAGAGGCATCATCACATTTAGTTCTAATTGTCCTGCTTGGGCGGCAAGGGCGATCGCACTATCATAACCCATCACCTGAAAACACACCATTGATGTCATCTCGGCCATCACTGGGTTGTACTTTCCTGGCATAATCGAGGAACCCGGTTGCACGGGTGGTAGTTGAATTTCTTTTAAGCCAGTTTTTGGTCCTGAATCCATTAGACGCAAGTCATGAGATATTTTGACTAAATCTTGAGCTAAGTTACGTAAACCACCCGAAACATGAACAAATGGTGCCATACTCTGCATTGCAGCCATCAGGTGAGGTGCAGGTTCCAAAGGGAGATTTATCAAATCTGAGATTGTTTCTACCACACGGGCGCGATACTGAGGATGAGTATTTAACCCCGTACCTGCTGCACTTCCTCCTAAACCTAGCACCATCAAATCAGAAGAAGCTGTATAAATGCGGTTTTGGTGTTCTGTCAGAATGTATGCCCAAGCGCGAAAATTCTCACCCAAACGCACGGGTACAGCATCTTGCATATGGGTTCTGCCAGATCTGACGATATTTTGAAATTCTTCAGCTTTTTCTTCTAGTGCTGCTATCGCCTTTTCTAAAGCCGGATGTAAGGTTTTTGAAAGTGCCAATAAGCCACCAATACGAATTGCTGTAGGAATAACATCATTGGTAGACTGTCCATAGTTGACGTGGTCGTTGGGACTAACGCGCTTGTAATTGCCTTTTTCTTCGCCAAGAATTTCTAACGCGCGATTTGCCAAGACTTCGTTAATATTCATATGGTGAGAAGTGCCAGCACCAGCCTGGTAGACGTCTACCACAAATTGGTCGCGAAACTTTCCAGCAAGGACTTCATCAGCCGCTTGTATAATTGCTTGACTGACATCTTCGGGAATACAGCCGAGTTCACCATTTACAATAGCTGTCGCTTTTTTAATAGTGACGCCAGCATTTACGTAAGTAGCTAAAGGTTTAATGCCGCTAATTGGGAAGTTTTCTGTGGCTCGTAGTGTTTGAATCCCGTAGTAAGTGGTACTAAGTAGTTGGCGATCGCCCATCGAATCGCGTTCTATTCTCACTTGAGAATCTATTTGTTGAGTCATGCTATTTTTTTAAACTAATCATTCATCAAGAGTTTATATTCCCCTTGTCTTTTTGTCCTTATGACTTTACCTAACTGGATTACCTTCTCTCGCCTTCTAGGGATACCATTTCTACTTTATGGCTTGTATAACCCTACGCCCCAAGCCAGATGGATTTGTTTGGCAATTTTTCTTGTCGCCTCCCTGACTGATTGGTTAGACGGCTATTTGGCGCGGAAGCTTAACCAAATCAGCGACTTGGGTAAATTTCTTGACCCCTTAGTTGATAAATTGCTGGTACTTGCGCCGTTACTAGCTTTAATTGAGCTTGGAAAAGTCCCTGCTTGGGGAGTGTTTCTGATCTTGGGACGAGAGTTGGCTATTGCAGGTTGGCGCGTCAGTAAAACCAAGATTACGGGGGCGAATATTTGGGGGAAACTCAAAACAGTGAGTCAAATTGTGGCGATCGCACTTCTGATTGCACCTCTACCCCAAGTATGGCAATTACCTTCCATAATTGCCTTCTGGATTTCTGTTGTTTTCACAATCATTTCTGGAGTAATATACCTTTTACCAGAAAAAGATAGCCAAATTACTCAATAACTTTCACAACAATTCATCGTTTTCCTCAACTACGGCTGGAGAATCCGGTGCATATCCAAAACTGGTGGAGCAATTTCGGTTTGGGTTAGCATATCGTGAATTTGACCGCGATGGTGTGTTTGGTGGTTAAAAAAATGTGCTAGCAATAAGTTAGGCGGATCAGTATAAAGCTTACCCTAATTATTCACGTAGCTGATTGTTTTAGTCAAGAAATCCTGACTTAACTTAGACATAAAAGCTTCTATGCGCTCATCTTCTAAGACACGAACTGAGCGCAACTCATCAAAGTCCTCATACAGGATAGCATCGAGATTGGTAGAGGGCATTTGTTTGCCTTCAAAGCGTCCCATCCAAATCCTATCGCCCACCATAATATGATTCAGCGTTCCATGAATACTTTTGAAAAAAGCTTGTCTAATTCGCTTGCGTTCTACATCCGAAAGTTGGGAACAAACCTCATACAGTTTTCGATTTGTAATGGTGTTATAATTTGCAAGCATTTGAAAGTGTTGGATGAGCATAAGCAATTCAAAATTCCAAATCATAACAGGCTCGTAGTAATACCAATTCTCTGTAAACTTGCACTAAATACTTACCTCTTCCACCCTTGGCGTTCTTGGCGACGCCAGTCGCCTACGGAGGGAGACCCTCCTGCAGCGCTGGCTCGTCTTGGCGGTTCGTTTAATAAATATTAAGTACATCTTCATGGAGAATTGGTATAAGTGCTCAAGTACTCACTACAAGCCTATAACCAATTTAGAGAATTTTTCTGCCTGTTAGCACTTCTCGCACTTCCAGCATGGCAGAATAGGTGGGTAATATGTGCAAGGTTTCATTTTCTGGTGTGTGTTCTAAGGCGGTTGCAATTGCTTGCCGTAAATCTTCTTCGACAATTAAATTGAAGTCACTTTCAGGAGTCTTTTCGCTGTAACGCAGACGTAGCGCCATGTCATAGAGGCGATCGCCACTCACAATTAAAGTCCCTCCCCGTTCTACCAATTTCTCTGTATCGACATCCCAAATCCAAGATACATCAGTTCCATCGGGTGTTCTGTCATTCAGCACAAGCAGCGTCGTTTTGTCAAGACTTTGAGTCACGACGCGAATTGTTTCATTCGTCCCTACAGGATTTTTTGATAACAATATTCGTACCCGTTTACCATTAACTTCTAATTCTTCAGCACGACCAAATGCAGCTTGGAAGTTGTTAATTGTATCCAGGATAGTTGCTTCATCAACTCCTAATTCTATCGCAGCGGTAGCGGCTGCCAAAGTATTATATTTGTTGTATAAACCTACAAGAATTTGTGGAAATTCGCTGCTATCAAACGCGGGTTGACTTTTATTAAAGCCACACTTAGGACAGTGAAAATCTCCTAAATGAGACAAGTAAACTCCTTTGTAATCTAGTGAGTGTCCGCAATTAGGACAAAATATAGAATCGACGGCGTGAGGAATTTCATCTAAATAATTTTCGGGTTCATTCAAGCCAAAGAATAACACCCGCTGGGGTAACTGCTGACCAAGATAAGATAAAGTTGGATCATCAGCATTCGGAATGACAACTGTTTCTGTTGGAAGAGTAGAAATGACTTTTGTCCAACGCTTGCTAATTGTGTCAACTTCTCCATACCTATCGAGTTGATCGCGGAACAGGTTTAAACACAGGATTATCTTAGGTTGAATTGGTGCGAGAATCTTCGGTAGAATATTTTCATCGACTTCTAAAATCGCGTAATCAACATCTAGTCCGCCGACTAAGTTAGTGTTTTCCAGCAGTGCTGTCATCAACCCATTTTCTAGATTTGCGCCTGTAGAGTTGTGAGCAACACGATACCCTTTGCGTTCTAGAATTGAGCATAAGAGCAGCGATGTGGTTGTTTTGCCATTAGTACCAGCAATTAAGATGACTCCGTTTTTGACTTGTTGAGTTAATAACTGCAACAATCGGGGTTCAATGCGACGCGCCAGAGAACCTGGTAAAACACTCGCTGCACCCAAGCGCAGCGATCGCACTGTGAAAGTAACGCTTTTTGCGACTGACACAGCAAAAGCCAGTCGTATCCTGTCTATCAGTTGAATTTTGTTTCCCACACCAGTACCCTAATCTTAGTGAGTGTTGCTAATTTGTAGCCCTGAGTCTCAAATTTAATCATGTGAGTTTAACTAATTCTTGTCAAAATAGCCAGTTCCGGAAATGATAGGTGATATGTGCAGACTAATTTCTGAAACGGTGCAAGGTGTCATTCCGAAAAATTAGTGAATGCTGCGGTATAAATAATACAGAAGAATCTACTATGAAATGATTTATGGAACCAGTTACTTTAACGGCTGTGGCTACAGCTATCGCAACCCTTCTTCTAACAAAAGCACTAGAGAAAACTGGCGAAAATCTTGGAGATGCTGCATGGGAGCAAAGTCGCAAGTTAATCGAACAGCTTCGTGATAAGAATAAGTTACCATTGCTCACCAATACTGCACAAGCAAACGAACAGCAGCGATTAGATTATGGGCAAGCTGTGCTGGAACTCAAAGCAGCGGCAGACAAAGATACGGAAATTGCTCAAGGAGTTGTGGAAGTAGAAGCAGCAGCGAAAGGTGATCCAAAACTAGCTCCACAAGTGGAAGAAGTAGCAAATACACTTAGCTCTCAACAGCCAACAATGCCAAACTTACAAAAGTTAGCAGAAAAAATTGGGCAAGTTGTGATCGGTGGTACGGGTTCGATTCAAAACCAGTCATTTTGATTGCGGTTTAGCTGACTATGCCTGAAGACGCTGGTAAGTTTGCCGAAAAAATAGGGGTTTATGCTCAAAACAGCATAGTGAACATACACAATCAGAACATTGGTGTTTCTGATGATTCTGGTGCGACTCCCATCAACTGGCATGAAATTTGCCGCCAATTACTGGAATCCCAGCGGCGGCTAACCAGTAATCCCTTGATGCAAGATGAATCTGCCAAATTGCAAAGGGAGCAGATTTATGTTCCCCTAGCACTGGTGCAGCGGACAAAACCTGAGAAACGCGACAAGGACGACGTTTCCCCAGAAGAGGGAACGCGCTTGTATGAACCGCAGTATGAGGAAAAGCAGCGATTTGAGCATGAAGCTTTCTTGACTCAAATCTTGGAAAAAGCAGAAGGCAAAACTAAGGGTAAGCACATCGCCTTAATTGGCGAAGCAGGTGCAGGGAAAACAACTCTGCTGCAATCCATCGCGTTTTGGGTGTTAGAGAAAAACTTGGGTTTCTCAATTTGGATTTCGCTGGCAGATCTGGGGCGAAGTGGCACTTTGACGGATTTACAAAGTTATTTATTCAACAATTGGCTTTCTTTTGCTGTTCCACCAACACAGTTGACTCAGGCGAAAGAGGAGTTGACAACACAAATTCAGCAAGGGCGAGTTTGGTTGTTGTTGGATGGGGTGGATGAGGTGGCTGTGTTCGGTGTGCAGACGTTGCAGGCGATCGCGCAACAACTCACAGGATGGATCGCCCAGTCGCGGGTGGTGTTAACTTGTCGGCTGAATGTCTGGCAAGCGGATTACAATGCGTTAGAAACTTTTGAAACTTATCGCCTACTGGATTTTGATTATCCTAAGCAGGTGCATGAGTTTATTGATAATTGGTTTGGGAACCTCACTTCCCAGAGGAACCTCACCCCCCAGCCCCCTCTCCTTATTAAGGAGAGGGGGAGTGATAAAAGCGAGGGGAGGGGGAGTGATAAAAGCGAGGAGAGGGGGAGTGATAAAAGTGAGGAGAGGAAGAGTAAGGCGGAACGGTTGAAGGCAGAATTGGATAACGCGGAACGGGGACGCTTGCGAGACTTGGTACAAAATCCTCTGCGGTTGACGCTTTTGTGTAGCATTTGGCAGAGTGAGGAAGGAAATTTACCACAGACAAAGGCGGGACTTTACCAGCAGTTTGTCCAGCAAATTTACACATGGAAAAAAAACCGTTTCCCCATCAGCACTGAAGAACAACAGAAATTAAACAATGCATTGGGACGTTTGGCGCTACGGGATATTCAAGAGGGTGGTTCTCGATTCCGGTTGCTGGAAAGTTTCATTAAAGAGCAACTAGATGATCCAGATGATGAGAAGTCTTCATTTTACAAAGCACTGCAACTTGGCTGGTTGAATCATGTCGGAATTGCAGCGGAATCTCAATCACAAGAAAAAGTTTATGCTTTCTTTCATGCTACATTTGAGGAATATTTCGCAGCGCTAACAATTGATGATTGGGACTTTTTCTTACCTCGCGAACACAAAAATAAACCTGTAAAAGATAAAGATACAGGTAAACCTAAGCCATATCAAATTTTTGAGCCGCAATGGAAAGAAGTGATTTTGCTGTGGCTGGGGCGAGAGAATTTGGATTTGGAAAGCCAGAAGAAAGAAGAGTTTATAAAAGCTTTAGTGGAGTTTAACGACGGGTGCGGACAATTTTATCAGTATAGAGCTTATTTCTTAGCAGCAATGGGAATTGTTGAGTTTGGAGATTGTTCTAAAGCTGATGACATCGTAGAGCAAATTGTTAAATGGGGTTTTGGTTACTTCAATACGCAAACAAAGCAGTGGCAGACATTTGCAGATCCCGTTGAAGAAGGAGCAAATACAGCACTGCAACAGACGCATCGCGCAAAAGCCATCGCAGCTTTGGTAAAGTTAATCAACACCTCACAGGATGAAGACACCCGTAGGGATGCGGCATATAGCTTAGGGAAAATAGCTGTTGGCAACGAAAGTGCGATCGCAGCTTTGGTAAAGTTAATCGACACCTCACAGGATGAATACACCCGTTGGCTAGTGGCAGATAGCTTAGGGAAAATAGCTGTTGGCAACGAAAGTGCGATCGCAGCTTTGGTAAAGTTAATCGACACCTCTCAGGATGAATTCACCCGTAGGCAAGCGGCAGAAAGCTTAGAAAAGATTTTGACAACAGATCAGATGGCGAAAGTTGTCACTGCCTTGAGGGATAACTCCAAACCAAACAAAGAGCGTTACAAAGTCATCTGGCATTGCGCCCAAAATATGTCCTACTCAGATTTTTATCAAGCTTGGCATCCTCGCTCTAATATGAAATCAGCAATGAGATCTGCTCAATATCGTTGGTGGCAAGTTGCTTTGTACTTGTTCTTAGGGCTATGCATCTTTGCTTTAGTTCGCTTCACAGTTTCACCTAGCGTGAATAATCCTGCTAATATCCAGCGACAGCAGTAAATTCGTTAACGTTGATAAACCAGCCCTCAACATTTACAATTCTACTTCATCCATTCAACCTAATTTGCTAGAACATAAAAAGACTTCTTGATTTAATCCCCATCAGCAAAATTGATCTGAACACAACTTTTGATAACTTTGGAGTAAAACTTTTGAAGATGAAAACGTTGGAGGAAATTAAGCAAATTCTCAGACAGAGTAAACCGCTGTTGCAGGAGCAGTATCAGATCACGCAGCTAGGCATCTTTGGTTCTTACGCTCGTGGTGAACAGACACAGGAGAGCGATGTTGATGTACTCATTGACTATGATCGAGCGCCTACCTTATTTAAGCTGGTAGAGCTACGCGACTATCTCAGTAATGCGATCGGTATGAAGGTTGATATAGTAACGCAAAACGGTTTAAAGCCAAGAATCCGGGAGCGAGTGTTATCGGAAGTCGTTTATATATGACTAAGCGACAACTTTCAGAATTTCTCCAAGACATATTGGATGCTATTGCGGACATTGAAGCGTTTACAGACGGGATTGATTTTGAGACATTTCGAGTTAACCGTGAGAAAATTTTAGCTGTTGTGAAGTCAATCGAAATCTTAGGAGAGGCAGTCAAGCGAATTCCCGACGACATCCGCAGCCAGTACCCTCAAATTCCTTGGAAAGCGTTGGCTGGTATGCGAGATGTGTTAGTGCATGAGTATTGGGGAATTGATGTAAATGTTGTCTGGGCAACGGTTCATGAAGGATTGCCACCTTTAAAAGCAGTGATTGTTGAAATCACGAGAAACTTGCAGAATACTTGAGCAGATAAACTTGTTTTGCCAATCGCTGAAATGAATGTATTGGCAAACAAGAGTCAGAGGCGATTAGGCAAGTAACACTAATTTCTAGTGACGCAGGAAACAATGGTGGGCTACGGCGCACTTTAATTATCATGTAAAACCTCAACTGTCGTGCGCCTAACCCACCCTACATAATGGATAATTTATTTTTTGGTACTCGCTTGGTTTTTCACACCAATCCAGAACGCAGCGCGACAACTGCAGCTTGCACGCGATCGTCAACAGATAACTTATTCATAATCCCCCGAACATGAGTTTTGACAGTATTGGGACTCAAATAAAGCTTTTGTGCAATTTCTGGATTGCTTAAGCCTTCTACCATCAGTTTCAAAACTTCTAACTCGCGCCCAGATAAATTTGCGGCGTTTCCACTGGGAGAAGGAGGTTTGAGATTATCAATCACTCGTCTGGCAACTTGGGGATCGAGGTAGGTTGCACCTTCAACTGCGGCGGCGATCGCACTCAACAGTCGCTCTACACTCGCCCCTTTGATACAATATGCATCTGCACCGCTAGACAACGCCGCAATAATTTCTGTATCTGTTTGATGCGATGTCAGCATCACAACGTGAGTTTCTGGTAATGCTGCTTTAATTTGCTGTGTTGCAGCAATTCCATCCAACCGGGGTAACCCAATATCCATCACTACCAAATCCGGTTTTAATTTCAGTGCTGCTTGCACACCCAAGTAGCCATCTTCTGCTTGTCCGACAATTTCCAACTGGGGATGAGCCATTAATGACTGTTCCAATCCCAGTTGCATCATCGGATCATCTTCTACAATTAAAATGCGCAGCACAGAAATATTAGCTGGTAGATTTAAGCGCAAGGTATTATTTTGAAACATTATTCTATTCTTCCACGCGATACCCCAACTCTGCCAAACGTGTCCGAGACTGACGCCATTTTGGTTGCACTTTGACGAACAATTCCAAGTAAACTTTTCCTGCAATCAACTTTTGCATTTGTTCGCGCGCTGCACTACCAACAGCTTTTAACATTGCCCCGCCTTTACCGATGAGAATTCCTTTTTGGGAATCGCGCTCAACGTGTATAGTCGCAAGTACACGGGTAATAGCTGGTGTTTCTTCCACCAAGTCAATGGCGATCGCAACTGAATGGGGTACTTCTTCACGAGTTAACAGCAAAATCTGTTCTCGAATCAATTCGCCCATAATAAAGCGTTCTGGCTGGTCTGTTACTAAGTCTGGTGGATAATATAATGGTCCTAGTTCTAACTGTTCAATTAATGATTGTTGCAGTTCAGGTAATCCGACACCAGTTTTGGCAGAAAATTTTCTTGTTTGCCACCTATGTTCCCTTGCCAATTCGGTGTAACTATTGTCTATTGTCTGGAAATTTGAAGGCTGTTCGTCAATTTTGTTTAAGCCTAAAATAACTGGTGTTGTGCTGTGAGCAAGTAAATCAGCAACATAGCGATCGCCTGTCCCACAATTCGTCGATCCATCCACCACAAACAACACCATATCTACCGATTCAATGGCTAGTTTGGCATTTTTCACCAGCACTTCCCCCAATTGATGATGAGGTTTATGAATTCCTGGCGTATCCACAAAAATCATCTGCGCTTCTGGAGTGGTGAGAATACCTCGTAACCGATTGCGTGTTGTTTGTGCTACTGGTGATGTTATCGCAATTTTTTGTCCAACTAATTGATTCATTAACGTAGATTTACCGACATTTGGACGACCAATAATGCCGACAAAACCTGACTTATATTCAGGAGGAGCCTGCGGAATTACCACTTCTCCTGAAAGAGAGAAGACATCATTTTGACTACTATTTACCCCTGGCTCTACCGTCATATTTTACTTTTAGGATTAAGTAACTTTTTGTACAAACACAAATCAAATAGAAAACTACCCTGAAATTACTACTATAGCTGATTTCGCTTACGTACCATCTATCGCAATCCGATTTTCTTTGGTGAATCACAAAGTAGAGACGCTTAACAGTGAACAGTGAACAATTGATCACTGGTAACTGATAACTGAGAACTGATAAAAGTGTACCTAGCTTCGCAAAAATAACATACGAGTCCTATACTAAAGTCAGAACAGACTATCCAATAATTCGTAGCACCAACTCACCTTCATTGACTGCCTGATTGCTTGAGATATCATAAACTAATCCATCTTGTTCTGCTATCACATCAATCACGCTCGGTAACTTACCTTCTTTATTAAATTTCAAAATTTTATAAATTCGTTCTCCAGCTTTCACAACACTTCCTAACTCTACTCGTTTTTGAATCATTCCACCTGTTGGAGCAAAATATTTTTTGCTCATACTTCTTCGTTTAAAACTCATTTGATTCAATGTATTTTTATTTAGAGGAAATTCATCAATTCGCAAAACTTCTTTTTCTGCCAAATAGTTTTTCACGCCTCGAAGACCTTTCTCCACTGAAACTGGATTCATTTGCATGCCTGTACCAAGTTCCAGTGTCCAAGCCTCGACGTCAAACCTAATTTCTCTACCAAGTTGTTTGAAGCAATCTTCCAAAGCGAGCCAAGGTTTGATAAAAGCCTCATCAAAAGCATCACCATCATATTTATCAAATCGAATTCCGAAGTCGAGCAAGAAAGATTTTGCACTTTCTTCTCGGTTACGAAAGACATAAAGGTAGTTTAATCCTTGAGATGTGTGACTGTGTAAGTCAATCAAATAATCTGCATCTAAACTCAGAGATTGTAGTTTATAGCTAAATAGTTCAGTGTAAGGAATTCCACTTGAAGAATTAATCTTTTCTAAAATCTGAGCAAATTTTTGTATAATAACATTAAGGTAATTCTTTCTGACAACCTCTAGTTCAAAATTTATTTGAGATTTTGCAAATTCCAATAAATTGTCAGCGTGCTTTTCGTAGTCCCAAAAAATACGGTTCCAATCTTTTCCTTCGTAACTACAGAATCGTCCTGAGGAAAAAATGTGCGACCGCTGATTGGTTGACATTGGGTTACAAACAGGAACTAACCAAATTTCGCCAAATAAGTCTGTATCATTTATCGTCTGCAAAAATTCAATCAGTTCATAAATAACACCATTGCCAGCAATTTCCGCACCATGTAAATTGGATTGGATGTAAACTTTTTTGCCCGGTTGAGCGCCAATGAATTTGTAGACTTGCAGGGATAAGACATCACCTGAAGCCATGTGACGCAGAGGAATGGTAGATACAACAGGAAGCATAAGTAATTAGCTCATTTAAAATTTACGGCTACACCTGCGGATAAACACGTTTTCGCAAAATAGGGATGCTCCCTTTGATGTTATTCATTTTGAATTTGAAGTTAGAACAAGTTCTCCAATAATTCCTAACACAACCTCACCTTCGTTAACTGCCTGATTGCTTGAGACATCAAAAACTAATCCATCTTGTTCTGCACTCACATCAATCACAGTTGGTAATGTACCGTCCTTATGAAAACTCAAAATTTGATAAATTCGCTCTCCAGTTTTTACATAACTTCCCAATTCTACTCTTGATTGAATCATTCCACCTGTTGGGGCATAATATCTTTTCATTTGAGTTCTTAGTTTCAAATTCATGTTATGAGATTCGCTTCCCTTGAGAGGAAACCCAGAGATTTGCAAAACCCCTTTGTATGCTAAATAGTTTTTCACACCTCGAAGACCTTTCTCCACTGAATCTGGGTTCATTTGCATTCCTGTACCAAGTTCAAGTGTCCAAGCCTCTATATCAAACCTAATTTCTCTACCAAGCTGTTTGAAATGCTCTTCCAAAGCTAACCAAGGTTGGATAAAGGTTTTATCAAAACCATCTTCATCGCATCTAAATTCAACAAATTTAATTCCAAATGGGAGTAAAAAATATTTTGCACTTTCTTCTCTATTACGGTAGAGATAAAGGTAGTTTAATGCTTGATTAGCGTGACTATGTAAGTCAATTAAATAATCTGCATCTAAACTTAGAGATTGCAGTCTGTAGCTAAATCGTTCCGTGTAAGGAACTCCACTAGGTGAGTTGATTTTTTCTAAATTTTTAACAAAACTTTGCTGAATTTTAGCCAGGTAGTTTTTTCTGACCACCTCTGGTTCAAAATTGATTTGAGATTTGGCAAATTCCAATAAATCGTCAGCGTGCTTTTCGTAGTCCCAAAATATACGATTCCAATCTTTTCCTTCATAACTACAGTATTGTCCAGAGGAAAAAATGTGCGATCGCTCATTGGTTGACATTGGGTTACAAACAGGAACTAACCAAATTTCGCCAAATAAGTCTGTATCATTTATCGTCTGCAAAAATTCAATCAGTTGATAAATAACACCATTACCAGCAATTTCCGCACCATGTAAATTAGATTGAATGTAAACTTTTTTGCCCGGTTGAGCGCCAATGAATTTGTAGACTTGCAGGGATAAGACATCACCTGAAGCCATGTGACGCAGAGGAATAGTAGAAACAACCGGCAGCATAAGTAATTCCAAATAAAAATGATATTAATCTTTATGCTATCGGACAAACAAGATGCTTACCTATAGGAATCCGGTTTAATTTGGTGAACTAACAAAGTCAGCGCAGCGAACGCTTAACAGTGAACAGTAACAACTGATAACTGTTCACTGTTCACTGGTAACTGTTAAGTTCCTGGTAAATTACGTAACCGCTCGTCCAGATGAATACGGTCAGCTAATGCCTTAAGTAAAGGACCATGTGAGCTAAATTCTACAATACTTACCGAACCGACAGGGCATCCTAAACGATAACGAAAACGCCCGACATCAATTCCCAACAAGCTGCACAGCATAATTCTAATGGTTGCTTTATGGGAAACAATTAAGACATTGCCACTGCTGTAACGATGCTTGATTTCTTCAATAACTTGGGTAGCACGAGATGCTATGGCGATCGCCATTTCCCCTCCACTAGGTGCATACCAAGCCGGATCTGCTAGCCAGCGGATATGATCATCATGAAACTCTAGATTCACCGTCTCTGGTGTTTTGCCTTCCCATTTGCCATAGTTAATTTCCTTTAAGCCATCCCGCAATTCTGGTTGGATACCGATTTCGTCACATAAGGGTTTTGCGGTAGCTATGGTTCGTCCCATTGGACTACAAAAAATTGCCGTCCAAGGTTTAGAACTGTATGCAGTCGCAAAAGCTTTTGCCATCTCCAAGCCATCTGTGGTAAGTTCTGGATCTAGCGAACCACAGAAAAAATTACTGCGGCTGTATTCTGTCTGTCCGTGACGGAGCAAATAAACAGTTAGACTCATAATTCCAATACCAAATTCCAATACCAATTGGGATTTTAGATTGCTCACTAGTCATTAGTCACTAGTTACCAGTCATTAGTCAATGCCCTAAAGACAGGGTGTAGGGAAGTAGGGGGAGTAGGGGGAGTCAAATGTACCAGGATTTTTGTGAAAGGGTATTACACCTTTACACCTCCACACCAGTTCGTACTGATATCCCTACAAATATATTCTCTGTTTCAAGTCTCTGTGATTGTTATCTATATTAGAGGCTATGGCTAAGATAACGAAGTGCCGATAACATATTCTATTTGTGCTTGGGACAGGAATTATGGCAATAACACAAGTCAACCCTTATCTCGATGGTAACTTTGCGCCAATACGCGAGGAAATCTCCACAAACTCCCTAAAAGTCATAGGTGAACTCCCTCATGACTTATCAGGAATGTTCGTGCGCAATGGTCCTAATCCTCAATGGAAGCCGATTGGGGAGTACCATTGGTTTGATGGGGATGGAATGTTGCATGGGGTGCGAATTATTAACGGTAAAGCTGCCTATCGCAACCGCTATGTGCGCACAAAAGCATGGAAAATTGAGAACGAAGCAGGTAAAGCTGTCTGGAGTGGGTTCCTAGAACCACCACAAATGGACAATCCTCACGGACTAAGCAAGAATACAGCGAATACTGCTCTTGTGTGGCATGCAGGTCAACTTTTGGCCTTGTGGGAAGGAGGTGCGCCTCACGCTATCAAACTTCCTGAGTTAAAGACTCTGGGTGAACATACTTACAATGGTAAACTTGTCTCACCCGTGACTGCTCATCCCAAAGTAGATCCAGTGACGGGTGAGATGATGTTTTTTGGTTACAGCTTCGCACCGCCCTATCTGCAATACAGTGTGGTTTCACCACAAGGCGAACTTTTGCAGACGGAACCTATTGACATACCAACAGGCGTGATGATGCATGATTTTGCCATCACTGAAGACTACACAATTTTTATGGATTTGCCGCTGACTTTCAATATGGAAAGGCAAAAACGCGGCGAACCTATGATGAAGTTTGAGCACGACAAACCGAGTCGCTTTGGTATTGTTCCACGTTATGGCAATAACAGTAACATTGTATGGTTTGAGACTCCCGCTTGCTACGTCTTCCACACTCTCAACGCTTACGAGGAAGGAGATGAGGTAGTTCTGATTGCTTGTCGGATGAATTCCACCACTGTTTTGGATGTGCCGCAAGACACACACGTCGATTCTCAAGGAGATATCCCTCGTTTGCATCGCTGGCGGTTTAACTTGAAAACGGGCAAAGTCAGCGAAGAGATGCTGGATGATGTCCCTTCTGAATTTCCTCGTGTGAATGAGAATTTCTTGGGGCAAAAAACACGATACGGCTACACTGCGAAAATGGCGAAAAGTTCCATGCCTGTGTTCGATGGTTTGATTAAGTATGACTTGAACAGTGGCAAGTCCGAAACCCATGAATTTGGAAAAGGACGTTATGGTGGTGAAGCTGTGTTTGTACCACGTCCTAATGCAAAAGCAGAAGATGACGGCTGGCTTGTGACTTATGTTTACGACACCGTAGAGGAAACTTCTGAATTCGTGGTAGTTAGTGCTGAGGATATCACTGATGAACCAATAGCACGAGTGATGATTCCTCAGCGTATACCTTATGGGTTCCACGGTGCTTGGGTTTCTGAGGAACAGTTCAAAAAACGTGTGTAGATTTATATTCGTTTGCTTTCATGGGTGTCAATAATTAGGGGTGTAAGGATGTAGGGGCAGTAATTGGTGAGGGCACAGGATCGACCACCATTTTATTGACCAAGCTCATCAAAGATAAGCGTGGGGACCGGGTTGCCGTTTGTTTAGGGGTGTAGGTACAACGCTGGAAAATTCTCCAGTGGCATTCTACACCCTTACACCCGCAAAACCGTACACTCCTTTCTTGGTCATGAAAGTTAATAATGACTAATAATAAATAACCGATGACAAACTCATGATTACAGGCAAAACTAAACTACTTGGAGTGATTGGATATCCGGTGGAACATTCACTCTCACCAGTGATGCACAATGCTGCACTTACCCACTTGGGACTCAATTACGTCTATGTTCCTTTTCCAATAGAACCACAGAATTTAGAAATCGCTGTTCAAGGCTTTGCTGCTGTAGGTGTTGTCGGTTTTAGCATTACAATTCCCCATAAACAGACAATATTGCCTTTGCTCTGCGAAGTTTCACCGATCGCCAAAGCTATAGGAGCAGTCAATACAGTAAGTCGTAAAGAGAACAAATGGATTGGTACAAACACTGACTGTGAAGGGTTTCTCGCTCCTTTGCGAACAACATATCATCAGCATTGGAGCCAAACAGTAGCTGTGATTTTAGGCAATGGTGGTGCAGCAAGAGCAGTTGTTGCAGGTTGTGCGGAATTAGGTTGTGAGAAGATTTATGTTGTTGGGCGCAACGCCCAAAAGTTAGAAGAATTCCAGAAGAGTTGGGGTGATTTTCAGGAGTCGCATAATTTACACGTCCACACTTGGGATTCTTTACCAAAACTTATTCCACAAGCAAACCTATTAGTAAACACAACCCCGATCGGGATGTATCCCAAGGTTGAAGAATCACCTTTAAGTGCAGAGGAAATGGGGAATTTACCTGTAGGGGCGATCGCCTACGATTTGATATACACCCCCAACCCAACAAAATTTCTCAAACAAGCGCAGCAGGTGGGCGCTATTGCCATTGATGGACTGGAAATGCTTGTTCAACAAGGCGCAGCAGCATTAAAAATCTGGTTACAACAAGATACTGTTCCCGTAGACGTGATGCGCCAAGCTTTGAGACAGCATTTGGGTTTAGAAGATTAATGGGGTGATGAGGTGATGTGGGGGAGATTCCAAATTTTGAATTTTGCTTCGACTGCGCTCAGCAACCATGAATTTTGAATTTTGAATTGTTATTAGACATCTCCGAAAAAGAATGTAGAGACGTTACATGTAACGTCTCTACAAGGGTTTCAGGTAACGCATCATTAATTTCCGGAGATGTCTATTAACTCCCTCTTCGCCAATGAACGCGATTCCACTCGTACATACCTTGAATTTCAAATTCAGCACCGTTGTAGAAGCGGACGATGCAGTCGGTTGAGGAAGAATCGCCATCGCTTATTTCATTAACATTAATGACAATACAGGGATACCATTCTGGGGTGCAAGGACCATTATCTTGTACCCATTCCCAAAGAGCGTTGCAAATTTCAATGCGATCACCAATCGTAAGGCTCCCTGCTGGAGCATCGCCCACTTTCAGCTTGAGGACATCTTTAGTAAAGTACTTGTCAAAGTGATATGGCTCAATACGATTTAGCCAGGATAACCCGTAGCGATCGCGAATGAATTGTACTGCACCGGAGTCATTTTGATTTAGCCAGTCGTTGAGCAATTGCGCTTTCCATGAGCCGTCTTGTTGTTCTTGTGCTTTGAAGAACTCTAAAAATGCTTGCAATTCTTGTTTTGTTAGTTCGTCTAGAGGATTAGCGCTATCAGACACACCAGTTTGAGACCCCTTGATTTGCTCTAAGATTTGCAGTAATATTCCTTTCTGCATATCACAGAGGGGACAGCTTGCGACATCACAACGATCAAACGCTGCTTGCAAAACTGCTTTTATCTCATCTGGACTCATACGCTATATAGCAATTAAGAGTATTATCTATCATAATTATTACAAAACTTCAAAACAACTATCCAATCGCTTGAGAGCTAATTTCAGGTAAGCTGAGGTTGAAATATACCGCAATGGTGCTTTTTATCTGTGCTGAGTTAGTCGCAGCCTTTTTATCGGTGCATTGTTTTGTTATTCTTGTTGTTGGAGATATGCAAAAGAAAAATAGCTTAGTATCGTTCTTAAATTCTGTGCCCTTATTTACAAAGAATTACTCAAGATTGAGGATTCAGTACTCAATAGTCTTGAAGGTGATTTTGGTTTCCTGTGTCATAGGAATTGTATCGTGGGTGTTTACGCCAAGTGCTCTAGCGCTGACACAGATAAAACTCTCTGAGCTTTCCTATCACAAATGTCCATCAGAAATAGGAAAAGGATCTGTGACAAGTGGTACGACTATGGCAGCAAATTGCTTTATAGTCACAGGCAAAGCTCAAAATGGCACGAACAAAACTGTCTACGATGCAGATATTTTTGGGCGCATTTATGATGCTAACAATAATTCTGCCATGGAAAACCGTAACCGTCTTGGTTCTATCAAGGAAATTCCACCGGGTGTTAGTGATTTTGAATTGAGGATTTCTGTAGCAGCAAACCAGCCTGAACCTTTGAAGTTGAAGAAGTTCAAGGCGGCTGGATTTAGCGCTCAAGTCCGTAAGTAGTTGAACAATATGAATATGTAGAGACGTTGTCAACCTCCGTCTCTACAAAGGTTCATATTTCTCAACTTTAGACTTAACCAACTAATGGATTGGCGCTTAGATAAGAGAGCAAACCGCCTAATACGTTGAGTAATAGAAAAGCCAATATCGGTGAAACATCAATACCGCCCAATGGGGGAATAATTGAACGGAACAGATTCAGATAGGGGTCGCTTATTTGGCTTAACGCTGCAAACGGTTGATTATACCAGTTGATGCTGGGAAACCATGTTAACAGGACTCTAATAATCAGTAGAAGACTATAAATTTGTATGAATTTGCTCAGTGTGTCAATCAGTAAATCCATGGATTGGTTAATTTCCTACGAAGTGTCAAAAGCGGTCTTATCTTCGATTTTAAATGAGGCTAAGTCAAATGGCGGTTGCAGATTCTGCATGTCTCCATGATAAATACTCTGCGGTTTCTCACCATTTGTAGTTAGCATTTGCGATCTGCTAATGCTCGCTAATTAGCGTAACTCCTGGCTACGCGACGAAGAACGTTCGTGAATCAGCTGCTCTGAATTGGCATTCACATTCCCTAGCTGCTGTCGGACTTCGTCTATTGTGGCATTGAGCTGGGCGATTTTATCTTCAAGTGATCGCCGTGCCACTTCCATTTCCATATTCTCATTTTCCGAAGCTCTCATCTGACGTCTTTTGGCTGCTTTTTTAGCTTCTGTTAAGTTGGTGGTTGTTTGAGGCTCTTCCTCTAGGATTTGTTCTGGATCACGTCTTGTGGCAACAAGCGTACCGATAATACCACCAACCACACCACCGAAAATTGCTCCGGCAAAAAAACCACTTGCAAAACTATCTTGCTGACTCATAATTTTACTGCCTTGAAGAAACGCTGCACCTGTTGGGTTGTTTTTGCACCTCATGCTGTCGAATGTGCATATTAGCTTATGTTCCAAAGATGCGATCGCCTGCATCTCCTAATCCTGGTATGATAAATCCTTGATTGTTGACTGTTGCGTCAATAGTCGCTGTGTAAACAATTAAACCTGGATAAGCATCATTCAGTTTTTGTAAAGCTGGTGGAGCTGCTACCACAGATACAATCCGCGTTAGGGCTGGATCAATACCCCGTTGTGTTAATTCTGCCATTGCATTCATCATCGACCCTCCAGTGGCTAACATTGGATCGGTGACTAACACTCGCGTTTGCGGTTGGAATTTTTCTGGCAATTTGTTTAAGTAAGTAGAGGGTTGGAGTGTTTTTTCATCTCGCACTAAACCAAGATGATAAATCGACGCCAAAGGTAACACTGTTTGTGCTCCCTCTAGTAATCCTAGCCCAGCTCGCAGAATCGGTACCACTGCCATTGGAACCGTTGGATCTATTAAAGTTGCTGGGCTGACATCCAAAGGGGTTTGCACTGTCGCTTCTTGAGTTGGCAACCACTCTCTAGCAGCTTCGTAAGTCAACCAACGTCCTAACTCAGTCATCGCACTGCGAAATAATACGGAGGGTGTGGCAGCATCACGGGCAACTGCTAACCAGTGCTTGATTAGGGGGTGGGGCGGGACATAAACACGCAATTGTAGCGTCATAGCCAGAAATGGGCTTTTTCTATATGGTATAACAACTGAAACATCATAATACTTTTTTTTGTATGCAACTCACTGCTATAATTAGCACGAAAAAATTTATTGAAATTTTTTTTCAATAGTAGTTGACATAGATTCTCAATCAAGGTTATATTGTATTTTCAGTGTTCTCCTCTCTTTAAGGATCGGCAGACGGGATTGGCCAGCGGTAGCAGGCTTTTCCCTCTTTTTTGTTATAGGGAACGCTTAACGCTTTAAGATAAACTGTACGAAGCTTCGCAAAAATCAAATACGAGTCTTATCATGATTTACTAAAACAAAGGACAAGCGACAAATAACAAAAAAATGCATGCAGAGTGATGTTATCGTCATTGGATCTGGAATTGGTGGCTTAGTGACAGCAACTCAGCTGGCGGCAAAAGGTGCTAAGGTACTCGTACTAGAACGTTATCTGATTCCAGGAGGTAGTGCGGGTTACTTTCAACGGCAAGGCTATCGCTTTGATGTTGGGGCGTCGATGATTTTTGGGTTTGGGCAGAACGGTAGCACCAACTTACTCACTCGTGCTTTGCAAGCTGTTAACGTTAGCTTAGAAGTGATTCCCGATCCAGTACAAATTCACTATCATCTGCCTAATGGCTTAAACCTAAAGGTTGATAAAGTGTATGAAAAATTTTTACAACATGTGACTGCGTATTTTCCTAATGAAAGCCAAGGGATTCGTCGATTTTATGACGAATGCTGGAAAGTCTTTGATTGTCTTAACAGCATTGACTTGCTGTCCCTAGAAGAACCCCGGTATTTAATGCGTGTATTTTTTCAGCATCCTTTGGCATGTCTTGGTTTGGTAAAGTATCTGCCCCAAAATGCTGGAGATATAGCCCGACGCTATATTCAAGACTCTGAGTTGTTGAAATTTATAGATATGGAGTGTTATTGCTGGTCGGTCGTACCAGCTGAGATGACACCAATGATAAATGCTGGAATGGTATTTTCTGACAGGCACTATGGAGGAGTTAACTACCCTAAAGGGGGCGTCGGACAAATTGCCCAAAAATTAGTAGAGGGGCTTGTCAAAGCAGGTAGTCAGATTCAGTACCAAGCTAGGGTAACAAAAATTATTATAGAAAACAGACAAGCTGTGGGAGTACAACTCGCTAACGGTCAGACGCACCGTGCGAAGCGCATCGTGTCCAATGCAACACGTTGGGATACATTTGAAAAATTACTCACTCAAGAACAATTTTCTTTTGGTGAAACAAACTGGCAGCAACGCTATCAAAAATCACCCAGTTTTCTCAGTTTACACATGGGAGTGAAGGCAGAAATTTTGCCAAAGGGGACGGAGTGTCATCATATCGTGTTAGAAGATTGGGAAAAGATAACAGAACCGGAAGGGACTTTATTTGTGTCTATCCCGACGTTGCTTGACGCAGATTTAGCGCCAGCAGGACATCACATTATTCACGCCTTTACACCTCACTGGATTGATGAATGGCAAGGACTCTGTGCAAAGGAATACCAGGTGAAGAAGGAAGAAGCAGCTTGGCGAATTATTGACCGTCTGGAGAAGATTTTTCCTGGTTTGAATGCGGGGTTGGATTATCTGGAGGTGGGGACGCCATTAACTTATCGCCGCTTTTTAGGTCGTCAGGATGGAACTTACGGACCGATTCCGCGCCGGAAGTTACGGGGGTTGCTGGGGATGCCGTTTAATAAAACATCTATCCCAGGACTTTATTGTGTGGGAGATAGTACGTTTCCAGGTCAGGGTTTAAATGCAGTGGCGTTTTCTGGGTTTGCCTGCGCCCATCGCATTGCCGTAGATTTAGGATTGTAGACCATCTCCCTTCTTGCCTGTTAAGCGTTAAGCGTGTTTATTCACAGTTAAGGAGACTGGGAGAACTGCATAAGTTAAAAACACGGGCACTTATATATAGAGTGCAACTATATGGGATTGGTTATCCTGGAGTATGCACTCGCCATGGATGTATTATCTAGATACTGGAAAATTTATAGAATAAGTACCAGTCAAAGAGTTGGATACGAACATCGTTCAGTTCCTGCTGCACAGGAGTTTATCCAACAGATTCACAATCTCGCTCCAGCTAATATCCAAGCTGATTTGCTATCCTATTTTGGCGGTGAAAATTCTGTAGTTGATGTTACAAGTCGCGCCAAAGCAGGACTTTGTTTGCGGTCTTATGTTTCTGAACCCATCTTAAGAGCGTGTCAAAAAATTGACAATTTATTCAGTGGTGACAAGTTTTTTACCTACCAGGAATTGCTTAGGTTTGTCTTGGATGACGATGGAGAAACTTTAATTATTGTAGATGGAGATGGAAAAACTCAACTCAAGCTGGATAAGAATGGGGAAAGTAGGACAAGAAGTTACAACTTTTTTTCGCTCAAAATTTTGCAGACATTTAATGCCGATCTAAAGTCTAAAATGAGCTTAGACAATTGGGCATTCTTGAAAACTACACAAAACCCCGAATTAAAAGATTTTTTAGCTGAGTTTGGATTTCAGCACTTCAGTGATTGGGCGCTTCTGAATAGAGTTAGAGTAAAACAATTGGAAAGTTTATCAAAGCGCGATCGCCACTTGGTAGAAGTTTTTCATGCTGTCTATCGTCGTGACAGAGTTCAAAAAAATTCAAAGGGAGTCAGAAAATGTCCAGAACCATCAAGTCCTCAGATGGAAGAAATGCTCAATGAATTGCAAAAAAGAGATATTATTATCAATTCAACTTTTGAGTTAATGACTGAACTCAAACAGGTTGTTCGACAACTCAGACACTATGATATATGGAGTTGTCGAGAATCTTTAGAAGTCCACGATTCTAATACAGGAGGTTATACATATAGAACAGATTTACCCATTAACAATTTTAATGAAGTGGATATAGAAGAGCAGGAAATCTTGGATTTTTTGCACGATCAACTTAGCTTAACCTTGAGTAATGCGATTATGCAAGAAATAGGCGATCGCATAAACTATTTAAAAAAAAGCAAGCATTATAGTATTTTCGCTGAACAATTTATTCCTGGTTTACAGTTATATTACTGTCAGAGTTTATCTCTTAAGGATATTGCACCACAATTGGGAATGACAAGTTGGGATCAAGCTCGACGAGTGTTGAATCCAGGAGAATTGCTCAGTAAAATACGTACCAGAACAGTGAAACAAGTTCTTGATAGTGTTTTAAGCAAGGCTGAGGAAAAAGGTTTAACCAAAATTCCTGCTGAACCAGAATATGTCAAAAAATTAGCCGAAGAGATTGAAGCTTTTGCCGATGAGGAAATCTTTAGAGAAGCGGCAGAAGAAATCAGAGTTGGAAAAGGCCGTTCGATGAATAGCTTATATGCTCAGCAAATTCGCAAATATATAGAATAACGTGCATACAACTTACGCTCATATCCTCAAATCCTTGTCTTGAAGTGAACCCAGGAAAATCTTAAATATAAAACACAAATCAGGAATACAATCATGCTTAATTATCCGGTTAATTCAAATGATATAAGACTTTTGCTCTCAGAAGTTATTTGGCTAGAGCTAGAAGACTTTGACAACGCAATCGATAACAGCAAATTCGTAAATAGCGAAGCACAACAATGGCAAACTTATCTAAATACACTGGCAAGCATTGGTTGTGAAAAATGGCTAAGTACACGCATACCACAAAAAGTGATTTGTAAAGAGACGAATGTTCTTGAGGATATTTATCATCTGCATTTAGGAGATTATAAAATTTGTCCAATTGCGATCGAACATTTGCTGGATGAAGTTGTTAAAATCCCAAGTTCTGCGGCTGTTCATTTTTATGTCGTTGTTGAGGTGTTAGAAGAGGAAGAACAAGTAATTATTAGAGGAGTTTTGCGCTACGACGAACTGATGAATTATCGTAATCAATTCAATTTAGAGCTTCGGGATGGTTATTACCAAGTACCGCTGTCTTTATTTGATACCGAACTCAATCACTTATTGTTCTACTACTATTTCTCGGAACCTTTAGCTATTCCTTTACCTGTAACTTCCGCTCAATCTTCTTTAGTCTCACTCCAGAGGTCTTTGAATAATACCATAACCAAGTTGAGTGAATGGTTAGAGGGAGTGTTTGAACAAAGCTGGCAAACAATTGACACCCTGATAAATCCAGAGGCAAATTTAGCTCTTAGTACTAGAATTACACAAAGAGGTGCTAAAAAAGCTAAACTGATTGACTTGGGGGTGCAACTCGGTTACAAAACTGTGGCTCTTTTGGTAAATATCACAGAGGAAAGCGATGAAAAATTAGGTGTTTTGATCCAGGTACATCCCACGGGTGGAGAAAGATATTTGCCGCCTGATCTG
The DNA here is from genome assembly GCF_006968745.1 of Brasilonema sennae CENA114. Taxonomy (NCBI): domain Bacteria; kingdom Bacillati; phylum Cyanobacteriota; class Cyanophyceae; order Nostocales; family Scytonemataceae; genus Brasilonema; species Brasilonema sennae. Next base: position 3,652,949 of record NZ_CP030118.1, read on the forward strand.
AAATTGACTTTGCTGTCTAAAGCAGGAAAAACCCTTCAGGAAGTCACTTCGAGGTTGCAAGATAACTACATTCAACTAAAATTTTTCAAAGGGGAATCAGGAAAACGCTTTAGTGTTGAGTTAAGTTTAGGAGAAAATAGAAAGGTGAAAGAAGACTTTGAATTGTAATCAAGGGGAAAGAGCATGGCGGGAAAAAAGCCTGTATTTTTCCGTATTATAAAATCCATTGTTTCATTTAAATACCCAGGTAGAAGTTGGATAGCTCAACCAATACTCGCAGCAATTGCGATGTTTGTCTGCGTGCTCATATCACCAGTGTTGGCACAAGCTCCTCTTGTCAATTCTACTGTTCATCAATTTACAATTAGCGAGGGTAAAACACAAGACCTTGTGCAACAGGGTAAAAAACTTTACGAGGCTGGACAGTTTACCCTTGCTGTTAAAGTGTTGCAAGAGGCTTCTGCTGCTTTTAGAACTCAGGGAGATTATTTAGGGGAAGCTGTAACTTTGAGCAATCTCTGTTTAGCTTTTCAACAACTCAGTTTATGGAACCAAGCTGAAAAAGCGATCGCTCAAAGTCTCAATTTATTAAAAAGTTTAAAGAATTCCCAAGAAAGTTCTAATATCCTAGCACAAGCCCTCGATGTGCAAGGACGCTTACAATTATCGCGGGGACAATCTGAAGCAGCATTGACCACTTGGCAACAAGCTGCTGGGATTTATCAGCAAATCAAAGACACTGCTGCATTCACCCGTAACCAGATTAACTCGGCTCAAGCTCTACAAGTTTTAGGACGATACCGTCAAGCAAAGAAAATTTTAACTGAAGTTTCGCAAACTTTTCAAAACCAAAGCGACTCATCAACAAAAGCATCGGGACTATTGAGTCTTGGCAACATTATGCAAGTCGTTGGTGATTTAAAGGAATCTCAGCAGGTATTGCAGCAAAGTTTAGCACTTGCAAAAGCGACGTCGTCTGATCAAATAATCGCTGAAACTCTCTTTAGCTTGGGAAACACTGCCCGTGCCCAGCATGATAAAAAAAAGGCATTGGATTATTACCAGCAAGCTGCAAGTGCTTCAACTGATTCAACTACACGTACTCAGGCACATCTGAATCGACTAAGCCTACTTGTTGAGACAAAGCAATTTGCAGATGCATCAGCATTATCGTCCCAAATCCAATCTGAAATCAACAACTTGCCGGCAAGTCGGATGGTAGTTGAGGCAAAAATAAACTTTGCCCAAAGTTTGATGAAACTAAACTCTTGCACCAGTTGTAAGACGATTCCGCCAAGGGTTGGAAACCCCCCGCGAGTAGCAAAAGTCTTCTCAACAGAACAAAATACCGACTCATCAAAGTTTTTAGTCAATTTTAATGGACTTGGATTATTACCCCGGAACTTCAGTTCTGGGCGGGCGACATTGCTCATGGAGAATCGTGCTACATCTCCCTCATCCCCTTCTGTGCTAGAAACTTCAGCCCAGATACTAGCTAATGCAGTTCAGCAGGCGCAAAGTTTACAAGACAACCGAGCAGAATCTTATGCCCTTGGGACTCTTGGGAATTTGTATCAAATCAATCAGCAGTTTACGGATGCCCAAAAGCTCACTCAGAAAGCTTTAGTTATAGCTCAAAATCTTCATGCATTAGATATAGTTTATCAATGGCAATGGCAACTAGGACGTATATACAAGCAGCAGGGAAATCAAAAAACTGCAATTGCTTACTATTCTGAAGCTTTTAACACTCTCCAAACTTTACGTAGTGATTTAGTTGCTATCAATCCAGACATTCAGTTTTCCTTCCGTGAAAGTGTGGAACCTGTGTATCGGGAGTTAGTCGCATTGCTATTGCAAACAGAGAACGAGAGTATCCAACATCAAGAAAGCCAAAAGTCAGAAAACCAAAAAAATCTGCAGCAAGCTCGTTTTGTAATAGAAGCACTGCAAATTGCAGAATTAGATAATTTCTTTCGCTCAGCATGTTTAACTGCAAAGCAGAAACTTGATCTAATTGTTGATAAAAAAGACTCACGCTCAGCAGTTCTCTATCCAATCATTTTACCAGACCGTTTAGATGTTATTCTCAAATTGCCTAATCAGAACTTGCGGCACTACAAAACTGTCATTGCTGAAAATAAGGTAGAACGTGTTGTAGAAAATCTCACAGAATATTTACGCGATGTCACCAGAACTTCTCAAGTCAAACAGCTATCCCAACAAATATACGACTGGTTAATTCAACCTGCTGAAGCAGAGTTAAGCAAAAGTGGGATCAAAACCCTAGTGTTTGTCCTAGATGGAGCGTTGCGTAACATACCAATGTCAGTTCTCTATGACAAACAACATGAGAAATATCTGGTTGAAAAGTATGCGATCGCGATCGCCCCTGGATTACAACTGCTAGATCCCAAACCATTGCAAAAAGTCAAGTTAAATACCATTATTGCTGGAGTAGCTGCAGAACGGACTATTGAAAACCGCAAGTTTCCTCCGCTCCAAAATGTACCCCAGGAACTGCAACAAATCCAGTCTGAGGTACCCAAAACTGAAGAACTTTTAAATCAAAAGTTTACCGAACATAATCTCCAAAAAGAATTGCAATCAGCTCCCTTTTCTGTAGTTCATCTGGCGACTCACGGTGAGTTTAGTTCCGATCCAGAAAAAACTTTTGTTCTCACCTGGGATAAGTTACTTAAGGTGAAAGAATTTGATCACTTACTGCGATTCAGGGACACAAAAACGTCGAGTGCTATCGAATTGCTTGTGCTGAGTGCTTGTAAAACAGCTGTTGGAGACAAGCGAGCCGCTTTGGGACTTGCTGGAGTAGCTGTACAGGCAGGCGCACGTAGTACACTTGCAACATTGTGGTCTGTAGATGATGAAGCTACCGCCAATTTGATGAGTTGGTTTTACAAAGAATTGAAAGCAGGAGTTAATAAAGCCGAAGCACTCCAGCGTGCTCAACTAGCTGTTTTTGCCCAACAGAAAAGTCCATATTTTTGGGCACCTTTTGTATTAGTGGGGAATTGGCTCTAATGGGAGCAAGCAACAGGAGTGAGCCAAGAAGAACTATGAGGAATCGCAAAGGCTCTACATTTATTGTAAATCTTTGTAAAGACGATACTCCGGAGGAGCCGCCCCTAAGGGGCGATCGCGCTTGCAGGGCAGTTCGAGGATCGCACCCTTTAGTCATGCCGCACTCCCATGAGCGATCGCTACTTCTGAGATTACTGTTTCTATCGTATTTAGATTGAAAAAGTGTAACTTATAGTGGTTTCCTATTTCAGTAAGCAGAACTTTTCGGTCTACTGATATTTGTAAATCTCTTTAGCAGGACAAGAAAGTGCAAATCACCCGACTCACTCAACAAATACAATTCATCATCGAAATCGACAAACTAAAACAAATCCTCCGCCAAACTCTGTTGACTGATGGTTCACGCCGGGAAAATAGTGCAGAACACTCCTGGCATTTGGCAATAATGGCTGTAGTCTTAGCAGAATATGCTCCAGAAGGAGTTGACTTATCGCGTGCCATCAAGATGCTGCTGATTCACGATTTGGTGGAAATTGATGCAGGTGATACCTTCTGTTATGATGTGCAGGGTAACGAAAGCAAGCAAGAGCGAGAAGCTCAAGCAGCGTTGCGTCTATTTGGACTTTTGCCAGCAGATCAAGCAAGTGAGTTACGTTCTGTTTGGGAAGAGTTTGAAACACTGCAAACACCCACTGCTAAGTTTGCAGCAGCCCTAGATCGCATACAACCTTTGCTGCACAACCAGCAAACTCAAGGGGGTACTTGGCGCATTCATAGTGTTACACGCGATCAGGTGATGAAACGGGTAGCGCCTGTGGAGACGGGAACACCAGAACTTTGGTCTTTTGTGCAGCAACTGATTGAAGATTGTATAGCAGCTGGTTATCTTAAATATGCTCCTGCAAGTACTCCAGCAAAATGACACATCTCAAAAAGACAAGGGGGGCGGTATAACGCCCCTTCAAGAATTACACTGTGCCAGATTTGGGCTGCCCCAAGCTTGGGGAATAACTTTTTCTAGACGAGATTTCTCAAAACGACTGATCGCAAATAAATCCTTTGACTGGTTTGCAAACATCTCAGTTGGATCGCCGATTGTAAGTGCTGCCAAATATCCGGCTTCTGCAACTATTTTCTTTACCCTGGAATCATAGTTACCGTAAGGATAAGTAAAATAAATAATAGAACGATTTAATTGAGCTTCAAGTATCTGCTTAGATTCCACAACTTCTTTATATAGCTGTTGATCTGATATTTTTGTGAGGGCAGGATGAGTTCTGCTGTGGGAAGATATTGTAATGAGTGGGTCATTAGCCATAATTCTTAATTGTTCCCAAGTAACATGAGTACGACCAGCATTAACTCCTACACCGCTCGTATGAATAGCAAAAACAGCCGGATAACCATATTTTTTTAATAGAGGATAAGCATATTCATAGTGCCCACCATAACCATCATCAAAAGTCAACAAGATAGGTTTTTTTGGTAATGGGCTTCCTGTTCGCAAGTGAGCAAAAAGTCGATTTAAGCTAATAGGAGTCATCTGAGTCGATTTAATCAGTTCAAAATGTTTCTCTAATTCTTGGGGTGTTATATCATAAATGACTTTCTTGTTTGAGATAATATCGTGATACATAATTACAGGTACTTTAGCTTTCTTTGCAGCTTGGTGTATTGTTGGTAAAGGCTCGGCGGGTATTGATAACACTTTGTCATCTGCAAAAGTCTTAAATAATATTTTTGAACCAGATAATACTTGATTGCCTATAGGCTCAAGTTGCCTAGCTATATTTTGAGACTGGGTACATAATTGTTGATTATTGAGCTGTTTTAAGGAAACTTTTATAATTCGTGATGTCTGAAAGTGCAGACTTTCAAATTCATTTGCAATCACCCGGTATGAACCAAAAAACCAAATACAAACTGTGGACAAAAACGCAATTCCTATGACACGAAACTTTCTCTGATTTTTTGGCACCATTTTTTGATAAGAATTCAGAATTATTCGTAATTATGTTTTTTGACGCACGGAAGTAGGTATAAAATCAGTTTCGTCCAATGCCCTACCTCGGTTTATAATGTTAAGGGTGGACTTACATCTAGTAGTGGTTCCTCAGCGTTGTAGGAAAGTGGCGCATTCCTTGGAGTTTTCGTGAAGCTTGCCCCTGCCCAACAGGTATTTGAGCCAATAGCGCCTAACTAGCTCAAAATTGCTTCCCACTCAGACTCAGAGATTGGTTGCACTTTTAACTCCATACCAAAACAATCTTCAGCAGCAGCAATTAAAGCGGCAATAATCTTCTCAATATCTAAGTTCTGGGGAAAATGGACAGGAGAAAAAGATTCTGTACCAAATACTTGAGTAAATAACTCAGCTGAAGGGTGCAAACGCATAGAACCATGTTGTAAAATAGCTCCACCTCGTCGCAGTTGCGCGCTACCGATCAGTTTAGTACCATCTGGCAAAATTAAATCTGCACCAGTTGCAGTGCCAAAACAGTTGGGGTTGTGGATGTAACCGCGTCCAGCTGTACCGTATTGTAATTCTATGCCGAGCGATCGCCACCCCTGAATCAAAAACTCACAAATTTTTTGGTACACCTGAACGCGACTCCCCACAATTCCAGATGTGACATCAGATGTGACAACAGCGTAGGTTAAATCACCTTGATGTAACACTGCACGTCCTCCTGTAGGACGCCGCACTAAATCCACTTTCTCACCTTGCCAAACCAGATGCTGCCAATGTTCAGGATATTTATGTTGATGGTAGCCTAAAGAAATGGCAGGTGGCGACCAAGTGTAAAATCGCAAAGCAGGAGGATGTCCCGACTGATGCTGTTTTAACAACCAGCTGTCAATCGCCATCTGCACATCACCAGAGGCTTCTAGCAACGGAATGAATCGCCACACTACAGTCAAGCCACACCAAATTCAGATTGTAATATTTCGTCGTTGTTATCGGCGATCGTTGCCACGATAGTAATTAAGCGGGAAGCCTCACCAGCAGACAAATCTGCCAGAGTGCGTGTTGCAAGTACGACAACTTGGTTTTCAATGAAGGCGAAACGCGATTCAAAGGTGCTAGATGCATTCATCTCTAACAACTGTCGCATTAACTTAGGTTCATCTTTGGCAGGTAATTTGAGCACTGCAGACCAAACTGTTAAAGTATCTTCATCAGTTCTTCCAGTCAGTTGGACATACACTTCCACTGTGCCGTACTTGAACTTCCAACGGTAACCACCTTCTGAAGGCTGACTCACCATTGCGCTGTCATCTTGTTCTAGCGTGTCGATAACGTTTTCGATGATCTCCACATAGTTAATGTCGTTTGTTTCTTCGATAATCTCATTGATGAGTTCATCAGTGGATGTGGATTCACTCTCAAGCGTTTCTGGATTGGATTGGTAGCTTGTCATACAGATTTTTGTCTCAACAGCATAATTGTTTCGTCTAGACTACTTTATAGCTTGTGTGCCTGATCATTTTAAGCTCCTTAAGTAGTCAAGGGGAATATTACGAAAATTTGCGATACATTCTAACAATAGCGAGGATGTCTCAATTTATGTCTGTTGTTTCCCAAGCTGCCCAAAGTCATGCCCAAAGTTTTGGAAAATCCCCAGAAGCAGGGTTATGAGTTGAATCGTGCTTTGGTGAGTGTACAAAGGTTGATCAGAAGTCAGGTTGAGCCAAGGTAATTTAATATAACAGAAAAGTAAGGATTCAGGTCTAAACTTGAGTGACCTGAATCCTTACAATAATTTAAAAAACAAGAATAATTTTGAATTTCAATTTTTACTCGCCCCAAGAACAACAGGCACAAGAAAAGAAAAGCCTAACGGTGAAATGCCGTACCAACCTACAAACAGTTAACAAGTCCAAGACGCAGAACTTCCCTTGTGAAGTCACATGAATATCCAATAGAGGCGTCGGCAAGAAACTTACCTGTTTGAGCCTGCTTAGTAACTCCATAGCCACCAAGAATCTCAAGTGCTGTTTGGGCGTTTTTAATTGCCACATCCACAGCAAAAGTCTTAGCTGCTGGTGCCTTCACCATTCCAGCGAGTTGGAGGTTAGTGTCTGCAGTATTTGCTGCCTCCCATACCGTTAATCGCGCAGCCTGGGTATTTATCATCATATCAGCAAGTTTCAAGGCGACTGACTGATGCTGGATAATTGGACGCCCCCAGCTAACCCGCTTTTTGGCATAATCTAAAGCATACTCATATGCAGCGCGAGCCAAACCAACGTAGCAAGCCGCAAGTCCAATAGCCACTTCAGGAAGCAACATGAGAAGTTTTGCCCCCTCCCCCTCTTTGCCAAGAAGATTCTCTGTAGGTACTCGCACGTTGTCAAGATGAATTTCTGCATGATGAGAAGGTTTCCAACCAATCATCTCGGTTCTGTTACCAAATTTCAGACCGGGGGTATTTGCTGGAATGTAGAATATAGACATACTCTCGCCCAAAGGCTTATCGAGAGCGGTGCGTGCAATGATGAAATATGCATCTGCAATCCCAGCATTTGTGACTAACGATGACTTTTTCCCGTTGAGGATGTATGCATCACCATCGCGTTGTGCAAAGGTCTTAAGTCCGATGTTAGGATCTGGTATTGGACAAAACAAATCTGAGGTGGCGACGTTTGGCTCACTTTCTGCAGCACTATACAAGTGAGGTTCCCCGGAACGAACATGCGACAATATTCGCTTTTGCTGTTCACTTGTTCCAGCCCTAGTCACGAAAAGGGACATTGCAGCAGTCAGATTAAAGTAACTAGACGCAATACTGACATCAACTGCACCTAGTTCTTCCAGAACCAAAACCAGATCTACGCACTTTCCACCCAAACCACCGTACTCTTTTGGGAGTAATAATGACGTGAATCCTAGTTCAGTTCCTTTGCGGAACACACTTTGACAGAAATCCCAAGGTTCTATTTCTGGGTTATCAGATTCCTCAATGATTTGAACAATAGGTTTAATCTCTGTTTGGGCAAACTCAAGCGCTTTCGACTGCAACATCCGCTGTTCAAGAGTGAGGCTGAAGTCAATCATGATTTATTTTTTCCTTCATCATTGGATGTTCTTGACGCCATAGGTTAGTAGTCTGCCAACCAAAACTTGGGTGTGGGTTGGGGAAAGGGTAAAAAAAAATAAGACATCTTTCTCCTTTACCCTGACAAGTTTCCTGAGCAAAACACTAGGAGCAATTTGGGATTAACTTTCCATATGGCTCTAGCTAACTATCATATAGCCCTTGAGATGGTAGAAAAATCTTGCCTATAACTCGATAATTTTAGTTTCATATGTTATTTTTCAGTCTTGTAACTCTTACTAGATAAAGTTTTCAGTCTTTGTCGCCTAACTTCAAGACATCGCAATTTAGATAAAAAGATGTCAAAATTACATATAAAAAAATCAACTCCTCATCTCCACTCGCCCTGCAAAGTGAACGCCGCCCAATATGAAGGTTTATTCCATTTCGAGTCTTGCAACAGCTTCAGTTGTGCGGCACGTAGAGCAGCACTAGGTGACTTTCCTTGCTGTAAGATTTGCTTATAAAATTCCTGCATCAATTGTGATGTGCCCTCGTCATCAACTTTCCACAGAGACACAGCCACCCTTTCACTTACTGCATATATCAAGCCTCTTGTCAACCCCACTAATCCTTCACCATTGACATCCTTGCCCAATCAGGTTTCGCAGGCACTCAGTACGACTAAATCAGCGGAAAAATGGAGGTTGAAGATATCACCCAACTGCAGATAACCTTGAATCGGTTTACCAGCTTTGTCTACAAGCGAGAGAATAATTCCTGACAATTCTGGGTTGTTGGGATCTGCAAAGCCGTGGGTAGCAAAATGCAGGAACCGATATTGCGAGAGTTGTTTGTTAGTTGCCCAATTGTAGTTAGCGTCAAAATCAAAAGCTTGCAGGTGATTTGATGTTGGTACAAGTTTCAGTATTGCCTTCGCTTCTTCTGCTGTAGCTGGAAGTCGGTTCAAGGCGTTGCGGTTGAAATTTCTTGCTACTTGCTTAAGGGCAGACTCTTGTAGTTGACTCCTCAAATCCAGTTCAGGACCGAGTCCCTTTGGTTTGCCAGTCAGGCGATCGTCATCTGCGGCGAATACGGGATCTGCTAAGATGGCGAGGGTTTTGGGTGTGGCTTTGCGTCCTTTGAGTTCAAGTCTATGAAAGGCAATAGTTGATGCTGAAGGTAGATTGACTATTTCATGGTTGACGATTAAAGGTTGATAATTGGAAGAAGCAGGTGATTTTCCTGATTCAGTTAATGCGGCAAAGGGAATCGATTGCAAAGGTATTTAGGCATTTGCCCTGAATACTTTGAGGACTAAATTAATCTTTCAATAGGAGATAATATAGCTCACCTTTATTAACAATAGAACCAGCGCGCTCGCCAGCTTGTTTGCCAACACCGATATAGTAATCAACTCTACCCGGAGTTTTGATTGCACCTCCTGTATCTTGGTCGAGAACGTAACGACTGACAAGACGCTGTTCAATTTTCCCTTGATTGATGAAAGGGAAGGGAGCGCGAATAATAGCTAATGCACCGGGAGGCATTAAGGATTTATCTGTGGCAATTGACCTTTCGGGGGTGACTGGAACGTTAAGAATGCCAATAGTTGGGGCGTTTTTTGTATCTTTAAAGAAGATAAATCTGGGGTTACGAGGTAAGTAAATATTTTGGCTGGCGGGATTTTTTTCTAAATAGTTAATAACCTTTTCTAAAGTAATTCCTTCTTTATCTAATTTCCCATCTTTAATTAATTCCTTACCTAAACTAACATAATCATGTTCGGTATTTCCAGCATAGTTAATTGTGGTTTTAGTTCCATCTGCAAATTGTAAAACGGCAGAACCTTGAACTTGGGCAATAAAAGCATCTAACCGCGATTTTAACCAAAATAATTCCAAACCTTTGAGCTTACCCTTATCAGCTTGTAAAGCGTCTGACCCTTCTAATTCTAAACGGGTGGGATGTGGTTTACTCCAGGTGGAAAAATCCTCAGGTAAGCGGTAGATAGGATAACGATATTCGGCGGTTGGCTTGCGACTTGCCTGGTAAATGGGTTTGTAATAACCTGTGAAAACAATAGTTCCTTGGTTATCGGTACCAATAGATTTGTAAAAGACAAATTCTTTGTTGACACTGGCTTGTAATTCTTGGGAATTTTGGGAATTACTGACTAATTCTCGAAATCTTTTCAGGCTTTTTTCTACTCTTTTATTGGTAATTTCGGGAGGAGTATAGTTCTCATAAGCTGTTTTGGCTTCTGAAGTTTTTAGATAATTTAAACTATTGTCAATGGCTTGAATTAAATTTTGTTTATCTCTAGGGTTGCCCCAGATTTGATTATCGAGAAAATAATTTTTATCTGGTGGTAATGATGTTTGTAGAGATAGAGGTTTCGCTGTAGGGATTGCTGGGGTTTCTGTGGCTTTTGGTGTTTGATTGTTTGGAATGATTGGTTGTGGCTGGTTACAAGCTAATAAGGGTAAACAGTAAAGAGAAATTGTCAGAATCAATCTTGCTAATTTATTTTTCTGCTGAAATTGCATAGTTTGATAATTTTTAGGAAATTAACATTCTATACTTCTCCCAGCTACATCAATATAAGTGTGTAGATTTATTACATATATTTTGATTCTTACGTAATTAAATTAGTGCTTTCTTTACTTTACAAGGTGTCCCCGGACTACAGGTATCTCGGCAGACCCCCCTTATGGTTTACATACAAGAATCTTTCTTTTCTCTCTCGGAATAAAAGAAACAATACGAATCTTTCGTTTCAAAACTTAACCCCCTTGGGATACACCCGTGGGGGTTAATAAAAAGTAACTCGTTATTGAAAAGCTATTTTTTAGCGATCATACGATAGTAATGATGCTCAATCTTGCTCTAAAGTTGCGATCACCCTTTGGGTGGCTCCCTGCTGGAGCATCGCCTGCTGCAATTCACTAATAAATTCAGGTTCAGTTGTTTTAGTTAGCAGTTCCTTCAGTGCTGCCAAGTGAGCCATTTTCAAGGCTTGTTCTCCCGGAACTTTGATATCGGGTTCCACACCTGTTCCTTCCCAATTTCTTTGTGTGATTGGATTGACGGAGCGACCTGTGGGAATAAATACATCAAAATGATCGCTTAGAAGCAGAAAGTCACCGGGGTGCGCTCCTCCACCTGTTACTTCACCAACGATGGTGGCGCGTTTGAGTTGCTTTAAATTATTAGCAAATTCTTCTGCGGCTGAAAAACTAAAGGAACTGGTCAACACATAAACATCTTTATCGAGATATCTTTGTCCAGGAACATAGGGCAGTGTCCAGTACTGTTGAACCCGCTCATAATAGACTCCGTTCGCATCTTGTTCTCGCCAGTGTAAATTATTGAGATGCACAAGTTGATGATCGAATAAATAGGTTGAAATCAGGGCAACTGTATCGGGTGAACCACCGCCATTCTGTCGTAAATCGATGATTAAAGCTTCGGTGTTACTCAAAAAATTCATAGCTGCGATCGCCGTTTCTCCAGACAGTTCTGGTGGGACAAATGCCCGCAAATCAAGATAGCCAATATTGCCTGCTAACCGTTCAACTTTATAAAACCCAAAATTTTGCCATCTGGCATAGCGGCGTTTTCTTTGTTGCTCCTCTGGTGCTGTTGGCTTTCCTTGCTCATTAAGCGAAGGCAATGGTTTATAGCTGTAAAACACTTGCAGATGCCGATCAGAGCTAATTGTTTGCATTTGTTGAGTCAAAACTTCTGCTAATTTGATCGCGCTTGTGATGTCAGCATAATTTCCATTTTGCAAGTGAGTCCTGAACTGGGATTTCATTCTTTGAGCCACTTCTGGGAAAATATATTTATCCAGAAATGAAATCAGAGTTTCGATAATCTGCACTCCTACTTTGGGGTCAATTGCCAAATCCGGTTGAGCCAAATCCGGTTTTTGAGAAAAAAGTTGTTCTAAAGGCATGAAGATAGACATGGATTGAGTGTGTTCAAGATTAGGGACTTCCAAGCAATAAAATCACCCAAACAAGAATGATAATCACTCTTGTTTGGGGGTAAGTAGTAAATAGGACTTACGCATTGACAAATACTCTCAATTGTGTGATCAAATCAAGGTAGAACCAATCCACATTTCATCTGTTAAAAAGAGAAAGGATAAAAGTTCCCAAAAAGTCGCTCTTCGTAAGGTTTTGAAAAACGACCATATTGACCGATGCTACCAGTTGTTGACCGAGCGCTGTTCAGGATACCTCTAAAAAACACGAGAGTGCGAGCGCTCGGCCACCCTTCGGGTTCGCAGTCGCTACAACGGGGGGAACCCGTAAGGGTTTAAGTTGCCCAAGCAATCAAAACACACATATTTTGTGCGATTCAAGCATTTGTTGGTTTAGAAAAAATGCGCTCTCAAAATATAATTTCTAATTGGTATGGATTGCAACGAAATTTATTCACTTTAGTCTTGCGTGATTATATTGTAGAAAATCTTACCAATACTTGTGCTGCTTAGCATTCATGAATAGGATTTTTTGTCAATGCGTAAGTCCTAATTATTTAGTTATCTTCAAATAAATTCTGCAAAACTTATTGTTATTTTATGGGTAATGTCACTTAAATTTATTTTGGTTTCGTTTTTTGCAACCAATGGAGAGAGTAGGGGATTTTCTGGAAGGTTGATCTCTGGTTCCCATGCTCCGCGTGGGAATGCCAAAAAGGAGGCTCTGCCTCTCAATTATATTGATGCAAGAGCCAGGGAACGAGAAAAAGTCGGATTTTCTGGAAGGGATAGGACACGCTCCGCGATGCTGCCTTTGGAAGCCGCTCTTTAGGCGATAAGCGTTTGCGTAGCGCGCCCTATGCCTGCGGCACGGCTACGCCTATCGGCGCTAGCTTGCTGCCAAAGGCAGATCGCAGCATTCACCTCTACTGGCTGGTAACTCGTCTACGCATCTGTTAAAATATAGTCAAAATGTCTCAAATAGTCAAAAACAAATTTTATTATGCACATCTACACTCTCACAGATGCTCGCAACAAACATGGTGAAGTTTTTGACAAGGCGACTGTTGAACCAGTTTTACTAACAAAGCAATCACGACCTAGCCATGTCATTATGTCGGCAGAAAGCTACGATCAATTGATTAATCGACTGACAGAATTGGAGGATATGCTTTTAGGTCAAGCTGCCAAAACTGCTCTTAGTCAATCAAAAATGGTTGGTACAGAGACTTTTACATCTGCACTGGAGCGTTTAGTAGATGGCGAGACTTGATGGCTTAGCAACTGTTCTTGATTTTCTCAATGGTTTGCAGCCTAAAATCGCCGCTCAAATTGCTAAAAAAGTCTTAGCTTTGAATGTAGATCCAATACCTGTTGATAGTCAAGCGTTATCTGGCTACGAGGGTTATTATCGAGTCGATAGTGGTGAGTATCGGATTGTTTACAGGTTTTTTCCAGAGCAGGATTTAGTTGAAATCATTTTAGTAGGCAAGCGTAATGATGATGATGTGTACAAACGATTAAAGCGTTTATTAGGGTGACTTAATTCGTCTTTTTAAATTACAAAGTAGTATTTATTTGTGATGCGAAAATTTCCCCTCCCCTTGCCAAGGGGAGGGGACTAAGGGGTGAGGTAAAACCAACGTGGAATGTCATGAGTGGTGCATTATGCATACGCTAACGCACCCTACGATTGACTCAAATTCAAACTTTCGCAGCCGTAACGGTTGGAATACTAACCTTCAACCGCTTAAACATAGCTTCTCGCGCTTGCAAGGCTAAGGTATTATCCATGTGTGGCAAAGTGATCGGCTGTTGATATTTCAACCGCAACGCTGTTTGAATCAGCCAGTCAGCGACAAAGGGGTTCTTTGGTAACAGGGGACCGTGAGAATATGTCGCGATCGCATTCTGATAAAATGCTCCTTCTGTCCCATCCTCGCCATTGTTACCTAAACCGTGCACCACGCGTCCGAGTGCTTCCACTTTTCCTAGCTTGGTGCGTCCGCCATGATTTTCAAAACCAATCAAATACGGTTTGCTACCTGTCATCTCTTCCAAGTCCCGCGCCAGACGAGTTGCTGTCACTTCTATGACCAAATTCCCAATACAGCGGCGGACATTTTCCCCTGGATGCACGGACACCAGATCTAATATGCCTAAACCTTGAATACGCTGTCCAAAACCTGGTTCATAATAATGTCCCAACAACTGAGGTGAACCACAGGTAAACACACCTGGAGTCCCATTTTCAATTTTTTCGCGCATTGCTTCTGCTTTAGCACCTTGCAAATCGCGCATGACAATTTCTTGCTGACGATCTTGTGCACCACCACCAACAATCACATCTACTGAACGAATATCAGCTGCTGTCGCGCTTTGATCTAATGGTAAAACTTTGACACTGTATCCCCGCCATTGACTTCGCCGTTCTATACAGATGACATTACCCCTGTCACCGTACGTACTCATCAGCTTTGGATACAGCCAACCAATTGTTAATTCATACTGTTGATAACTCATAATTTCTAACTATTTGCAGCGTCTCTACAATTCATAACTTTTCCCTACTACAGTCGGAAAATCCGGTGCATATAAAAATCTGGTTTAGTGAGGGAACAGGGAACACTTCGACCCTGAGTCCTGAGCCTGCGGCACGGCTTTACGACAAAGCTCAGGGCAGCGCAAGCTCAGTGCATCGCCGGGAATAAGGAATAGGGAATCGAGAACAGTAAATATAGCAATCCTATTTGATTTGTGACAATTGCGCATCCTCCGGTCTGTTCGCGTAGCGTGCTCCTTCGGAAATAGCACAGAATACGTTGCTGCGCAACTGTTCCTCGGGGGTTTTTAGCCTATCTCTTATAAAGTCATGATTTCGGAATCTTAAGCAAGCAGTTGACCTTGGGAACATCCAAGAGTAAAGATAATAAGGATTAGACCTCTTGCCGAAGTCCGAGGCGACTTTGATGTTGCCATACCCCTGTTTATCTCTTTCTTGATTGGAAGGACAAGCAGGCAAGGACTATAGCTAATCATTGAATAATAAAGCCTGCAAGGGCAGGCTTTGTTTGTCTAGTAGCTACAGAGGCGTAAATGTGGCGTGTCTGGTGCAAACTAACTACCAACAGCAATAAAATGTGCAAGCAGTCTACTTTTCAAAAAAGCAAGTTCAGTGAGGGATGGCTGTGGAGACACTTATGGAACAAAAACTAAGTGTAAATACTAATATGAAAATTGGCGATCGCGTCCGCGTTAAAGAATCCGTCATAGTCTACCATCATAATGAGCATCGCGGTCAACCTTTTGACATCAAAGGCACAGAAGGTGAAGTGATAAGTATAATTAATCAATGGCAAGGTAGACCTGTCAGTGCTAATTTACCGATTTATGTCCAATTTAGTAAAAAATTTAAGGCTCACTTGCGTGAAGCAGAGTTAGAAGTTATCTAACTTATTTGTGGTCAACGACTGCATTTAGTGAGTATCATTTTTGAAAATAAGTAGCCTCCTTTTGGCAGGAGGCCATACTTTACTATATCTAATGACTCTTACATTATTCCCAAAGGAAGAACTAGTGAAACGTTAGAATACGCCTACCGAGTTTTACGAAACCACCGCATGATATTTAGCTCGCCCCGCATTTTTTCTAAATCTTGACGATTGCGCTCTGCTGTAATATAATAACGTTCACAATATTGCTTGAACTCTGAGCGCGTCTGAACTTCTGTGTAAAACTGATGAGTTGTTTGGTATGCAGAAAATGTATCCTCAACTTCGGATTGAGGAGAAGGTATGATTTGCGATAACTCTTGAGACATACTGACTAATTTAAGTTAGAAGTTAAAAGTTGAAAGTCGAACTTATTTTACAAATCTTTATTTATTATGACTTACAGCCATCCCCGCAAGCGATAAGCGAGAATACCAACGTATTCTTTCAAAGCTGACGTAAACATGTGTAAATTATCAACATCAGGTAACACATTTAGCAACGCTGCTTTTGGGGTGCTAGTTAGTTCTTGCAAATCACTGCGACTAACGAGAAAGTCAGTAGGCGTTGGAATAACATCAATACCTTGATGTTGGAAGATAAGAAGCGATCGCGGCATATGAATTGCGGAAGTAACTAGCAAAACACGGCGAATTCCACGAGATTTGAGAATTTTATTGACATTCACCGCATTTTGGTAAGTATTGAGGGAATCGGGTTCCTGTACAATAGCTTCTTTTGGGATACCAATAGCAGTGAGAATACTAGCCATATCCGCTGACTCTGATGAACCGCCTCCCTTCCATTCAATGCGACCACCACTCAAAATGATTATAGGGGCTTTTTTCTGGCGGTAGAGTTGAGCAGCGTAAATGACGCGATCGCCTGCTTCATTTAAATCTACCGATGGTCGTGGTGGCAAAGCTGATTTAGTCGCACCACCCAAAACTACGATAGCTTCTGCCGTTGGTATTTCAGTCAGTGGAAGATGTTGCCATTCTAAAGACTGGACAAGTAATCGAGAAACCCAGCCATTACTAGTAAGTAGCAATAGCATCAGCGCGAATGCAATTGCAAGTGCTGCTGTGCGTGGTCGTTTCCATAACATAAAAAATGCTACCAATAAGCACAAGCAAGCGAGTCCCAGAGGATAAAAAAATAATGGTAGCAATTTAGAGAGATATAAAAACATTTGCCAAATGTCTCAATAGAACTATGAGTTTTTAATTAATTCAGGACTTACGCACTCAAAACCCGAAACCTTGATTTTCCCTTAAAAAGGGGGAATCTTAAAAGCCCCCTTTTTAACTGTGTAGGGGGATCTCTTCTGCGTAAGTCCTACTAACCTAAACCCTCAACTGCTTCCCTCACTAGCTTCGAGACGAAAGGCAAAATTTCGCGGTTCTTAGCATTTGTTTTGCCTTCAGTAAACACAACAAGCAGATAAGGGCGTTTTTCGTTTAACTCTATATAAGCAGCATCATGACGGACTTGACTCGTCCAACCTGCTTTTGACCAAATTTTTGCTTCTTGAGGAAGTCCAGCGCCTAAAAAACCTGTCACTTGGTCTTCTTCAACATCTTTTGGCAAGTCATTCGGGTTAAGACTGCGTTTGAGCAAACTCATCATGGATTGCGATCGCCCACTAGACACCGCCACACCACCAATAATACTGTGTAGCAACCTGGCGGTAGCATTTGTTGTCAGCATATTCCGATTCTCTAGCAACTCTCCTACAAAAGCCCGTTCGCGTCCGTAAGGTCCATCACACCAGGGTTTTTGGCAAACATTAATCGTTTCCATATCTGACCACCCAAAAGACTGGAAATAGCGGTTGACAATATTGCGCTGCTGTTTCCAAGTTTCAAATGGTCCAAGTGATAATTCTGGTCCAGAAGTAGTTCCACTTAAGATATCTACAACTAAACTTGTCGCATCATTGCTAGAATCAACAATCATATCGCGTATAGCTCTTTCCACTTCTAAAGAATTGGAAACCATGTTTTTGTGCAGCCATTCGTTGACTGCGACCAAGTAAAACAACTTCACCACACTTGCAGGGTAAATTCGTTCCACTCCGCGATAAGTGAAACCACGAATCGGGTAGTTCCAAAAATCATCTGGAGTTAATGCACCACCTGTGTTCATTAGTACTGGCGGATCGTAGACAATCCAAGTCAAAGCAATTTGGTTGCGGGCTAAAGTTGGAAATGCAGCCCAAGTTGCTTCTAAAATGCCTAACCCAAGTTTTTCTAGTTGATCGTCTTTATTAAAGAAGAAATTCATTGTTGTTTCACCAATGTCCTTTAACCTAGAATCTCAAATCCAAACTCTCAAATCAGCTGAGTACCAGTGCCTAACTAACGTAAACATATATGATTCTCCTAGTTGTCAACGACTGGCAACTCAAGCTGCAACTGGGCGATATTTGTGGGTAACATCAAACTATCAAGATTGTGCAGTTGAGGTGTGTTTGTCCGAAGATGACTATCCAGGATGGCTATCACTATCCGATTTGGGTTTATTACAATCATGCACTGTACCTTATAAAGCGAAAAGATTTTCGGAATCACAGATAAAAAAACACCTGCCAGAGGTGATTGGGTTTACCCAACAAGCTATGCAACAACCAAATTATTACCTCTGGGGTGGTACGGTAGGACCAAATTACGACTGTTCGGGATTGATGCAAGCGGCGTTCGCCTCGGTAGGTATTCGTATACCCAGAGATGCCTATCAGCAGGAAGGTTTCACCCAAGCCATTTCTATGGCAGAATTACAACCAGGTGACCTTGTTTTCTTCGGAACTTCCCAAAAAGCGACTCATGTGGGACTCTATTTGAAAGATGGCTGCTATATCCATAGTTCCGGCAAAGAAATAGGACGTAATGGAATTGGCATAGATCGTCTTTCGGAACAAGGAGAGAAGGTTAGTCAGTCATATTATCAGCAACTGCGCGGTGCAGGAAGAGTGGTCAGGAATTACGAACCACAAAGACGCTGAGGGAAAGAGAAATATGAGGAGTGGACTGGTTTCTGATAGACTTGCTGGACAAGATGAGGCGATATCCTCAGTTGTTCCAGATGTTTCGGTTGTGGTGCCTGTGCATGATGAAGTGGAAAGTTTGCCTCATTTGCTTGAGGCGATCGCCTTCACTTTATCCGCAACTGAGTTGAGTTATGAAATCATTTGTGTAGATGACGGTTCCACAGATGGTTCAGCAGAGTTTCTTAGAGAACAAGCGCAAATCCGCAACGATTTGAAAGCCGTGATTTTGCGTCGCAATTATGGTCAAACTGCGGCGATGGCTGCTGGGTTTAACTACGCACTTGGTAAAGCAATTGTCACTTTAGATGCTGACCTTCAAAATGATCCTGCTGATATCCCTATGCTATTAGCAAAGTTGGAGGAAGGCTACGATTTGGTCAGCGGTTGGCGGAAAAATCGCCAAGATGGTGCTGTGAATCGATTACTTCCTTCCAAAATTGCCAACTGGTTAATTAGGCGAAGCACGAGTGTGTATATTCATGACTATGGTTGTTCGCTCAAAGCCTACCGCGCCGAACTCGTGGCAGATATGAACCTTTATGGAGAACTGCACCGCTTTCTTCCGGCTTTAGCGTATATTGAAGGAGCTAGAATTACAGAGATGCCCGTGCGTCATCATGCCCGTCGCTTTGGTCGCAGCAAATATGGGATATGGCGGACGTTCCGAGTGTTGATGGATTTGTTAACAATTTTATTTATGAAAAAGTTCCTTACACGCCCAATGCACGTTTTTGGGTTGTGGGGATTGGTTTCAATGGCTTGTGGTGGGGCGATTGGAATTTACTTGACCTTTGTCAAATTTGCTTTTCATCAAAATATTGGCGATCGCCCTTTACTAATTCTGGCAGTTCTTTTGCTAGTAACGGGGGTACAGTTGTTTTGCTTCGGTTTGTTGGCAGAATTACTGATGCGTACTTACCATGAATCCCAAGGACGCCCCATCTATCGTGTGCGTGAAGTAGTCACGAAAGTCTAGCCCCAAAGGGTTGACTTATTTGGAAGTCCACAAAATCTATTTTTATGGCAATCAGCTGTGACTGCATAGCCCGCAATTTGGGTTATGAAATTTCGGCTGGTTTTTTACTCGTCGATTCATACGACATGCGTCCTTGCGCGTACCCATGCACCCCCTCGGCATTAAGCTTACATGAATAAGAGAAAAAAATTGCCAAATATTCAGTATAATCACTAGTTTATATCACTATCACGCCCACTCAATAAAACAAATCGGTCACTTACATGAAGAACTGGTAACTTAGGTTACATAGTTATTTTTACTTATCCAAACCAGACCACTCTTGCGTTAGGATATTGTCACACTTCCCTTTTTCACCATGCCGCCGGGAAGTAGCCCAAGTCGGTAGTCCGATTTGGTGGTGGGTACTTCATAAAGTGTGTTTAAATAGATGAATAGTACATTAGTACTTATAAAGCTTCCAAACCCCACTTCTAAATCCATAAACAAATCCACAAATATATAGATAGAGATACATAGAGGGATCGAATGGCTGTTAACACCACAGATAATGCCGGCAAGCAAAAAGCGCTCAACATGGTACTCAATCAAATTGAGCGTACTTTTGGTAAAGGAACAATCATGCGCTTGGGTGACGCTACCCGGATGCGGGTAGAGACAATTTCTAGTGGAGCACTCACCCTGGATTTGGCGCTAGGTGGCGGTTTACCCAAAGGACGGGTGATTGAGATTTATGGTCCAGAAAGTTCTGGTAAGACCACACTAGCACTGCACGCAGTTGCGGAAATACAAAAAAATGGTGGTATAGCTGCCTACGTTGATGCTGAACACGCCCTTGATCCCGCCTACGCTGCAGCGTTGGGTGTTGACACTGAAAATCTGTTCATTTCGCAACCTGACACTGGGGAAGCTGCTTTAGAAATTGTTGATCAACTTGTCCGTTCTGCTGCAGTAGACATTGTCGTTATTGACTCAGTGGCGGCGCTCGTGCCCCGTGCTGAAATTGAAGGCGAGATGGGAGATGCTCACGTTGGTCTTCAAGCGAGATTGATGAGTCAAGCTTTACGTAAAATTACTGGCAATATTGGTAAATCTGGTTGCTCGGTGATTTTTCTCAACCAGCTGCGCCAAAAAATTGGTGTCAGCTACGGTAACCCAGAAACAACAACTGGTGGTAACGCTCTCAAGTATTATGCTTCAGTACGCTTAGACATTCGCCGGATTCAAACCTTGAAAAAAGGTACAGAGGAATTTGGTAACCGTGTGAAAGTCAAAGTTGCAAAGAATAAAGTAGCACCACCTTTTAGAGTCGCGGAATTTGACATTATCTTTGGTAAAGGTATTTCTACTTTAGGTTGTCTTGTCGATTTGGCAGAAGAAACTGGTATCTTGCTCCGCAAGGGAGCTTGGTACAGCTACAACGGTGAAAACATCTCTCAAGGACGAGACAATGCCATTAAGTACCTAGAAGACAAGCCTGAATTTGCTGAAAAAATTAAGCAGCTGGTGCGTGAAAAACTAGAAATGGGAGCTGTTGTTTCTGCTAACTCTGTGAGCAAGACAAGTGAAGATGAAGAAGATGAGGACTTAGAGCTAGTGGAAGAAGAGTAACACTAGCACTTTTGTTGTTTGGTGGGTGGAGCGATCGCTCCACTTATCAAACTAATGCAACTTGCTAGTACAGTACCGCGTAATTAAATATTTAGATGAATCAGGATTTTGTGTATCGAGCGAACCGGGCTACACCCCTCACCTCGATTAACAACCAAGGGGTAGTCGGGGGTGTAGGAACAAGAAGTGACAGCGCGATCGCGTTCCACTATCTCTTTCGCACAAGAACCAGGTAAAGATGTTACCAAGTGCGGTACACGAGGTAGAGTAACTCTGAATTTGAGATTTCTGATATTAGATTGTCAAAGGTCTACGATGAAAAGTTGATATCAAATTTGAATATTGATTAAATAGTCTTGTACTACAAAAAGATTGTGTGTATACTTATATACTAAATTTTTAAGATGAAAAGCATATCGCTGACTTTTTGTTTAAACTCTAGTGGATACTAAATAAGTTACACAGTTAAATTAAATATTTTTGCTTAAAAAGACTGATTTTCGTTAGTAAATCTTAACGACGCTGAAAAATCAAATTGGCACGATTTTTGCACAAAACATTATTATCAGACACGTTGGAAAATATGTAATGTTTCAACCAGCAAAATATCAGTCAGGTCGTTTAGGTGTATTCTTAGTTCTGGCTGTGAGTAGTTTAGCGATCACCGTGGAAACTCCCGCATTTGCTCAACCACAACCCCAAGACATACAAATTTTTACACCAGATAGCTCTTCGCCACCCCCACCAGAACCAGCAGCGCGACCAGTCCCCCCAGCAGAGGTTAATCCAAGAGTGCAAAATCCTCGACCAAGTATATTTAGGGAACCTCCATATAACCGTTATTACGAGGCTCAAGCACCACGTCCTCCACAGAAGCCAGGAAAACGACCACACAAGAAGGGTCCTCGCCCAGATCAGGGGCCAGCAAAGGCTCCCAGACCAGATGGACGGAATGCTCCGCCCCCACCTCCTGCACGTGGAAATGAAGTAGCCCCTCCACCTCCTGCACGTGGAAATGAAGCAGCTCCTCCACCTCCTGCACCACAATAGTAATTGATGAAGTGTTACCTGTGGTTCCCAGGCTGGGCTTGGGAACCGGGGCAACGTTTTAGGATAGGTTTAGTGTTTTGTCTCGGTGACGGGGTAAGATGGTGTGCCAAGTTTAGTAGTGTTGGGTGGTTTGGTGCGATCACAAGTGCTTTTTCACAGTACATTCTTGCTTCATCAAGTCTGCCAAGTTTCAACAGTGCGCGAGTTAAATCTGATGTGACGATGGTCAAACCTGTTTCATTTTTTAAATTTTTGTCGATTTCAAAACCTTTTATAAGTTGAATAACAGCTTCTTCTAAGTTTTCATGTGCAAGTAAAGTTTGACCCATTGCAGTATAAACTTTTGCTAGATGTTCTTGGTCGCCTAATTGCTCGCCTAATTTGATACTTTCTTGGAAAAACATCAGCGCTAATTTATACTTTTTCTCTCCTCCCTGTTTGTGTAATACTCTACCCAGACTGTTAAGAATTATTGCTTGTCCACGTTGGTCTTGCTCTTTTGTAGATAAGTCATAACATTGTCTGAGAATTTTCTCTGCTTCATTCCATTTTTGTTGATTGATTAGTACTCTGCTTAGGGTATTAAGGGCAAAGATGAAAGGTTTAATATCGTCCAATTCGGCACAAATATCTTGGCTGCGTTTTAATATTTGTTCAGCTTCTTCCCATTGATATTGTAATTCTAGAATTCTCCCTATATTATTCAATGAAATAGCCGAGCTTTTCTGGTTTCCTAGTTTTTCAGATATGTCGTAACTGCTTTTGAAAGCTTCTTTTGCTTTATATAATTGCTTTTGTTCGAGCAAGAAGTAACCCTGATGATGCAATATCTCAGCTAAATAGGTAAGTGTTATTGACTTCCGCTCCTGGTTGTTTAATTCTTCTTCGATAACAATAATACGCTCAAGAGTCGAAATAGCTTTTTCAATTTCACCCTGTTCGCGCAGTACCGCACTCAGAGTCGTTAGTGTCATCGCTATGCCACGTTTGTTATCTAGCTGTTGCTCAATATCAGTAATACGCTCAAGAATTTTTATCGCCTCTTCAAGATCACCCTGTTCACGCAGTACAGCAGCTAGACTTGTTAGGGTAATTGTCAAGCCGCGTTGGTTGCCAAACTGTTCTTGAATGGCAACACTACGATGAAAAGCATCGATAGCTTCATCGAGTTTATTTTGCAGCTGTAAAACACCACCCAAGCAGTTTAAACCTCTTGCTTCAGAATCTTTATCATCAAGTTCTTTGCTGATTTCAATTTGACAGCGAAAAGCCTCGACAGCTTGATCGAGTTTATTTTGCTGCCGTAAAACACCAGCTAAGCAGTTTAAACCGATTGCTTCTTGGCGTTTGTCATCGAGTTGTTGGCTGATTTCAATTTGACGGCGAAAAGCATCGACGGCTTCATCGAGTTGGTTTTGCTGCTGTAAAACATTACCTAAGCAGTTTAAATCTCTTGCTTCTTGGCGTTTATCATCGAGTTGTTGACTGATTTTAATACTGCGGCGAAAAGCATCGACGGCTTCATCGAGTTTGTTTTGCTGCTGCAAAACACCAGCTAAGCAGTTTAAACCTCTTGCTTCTTGGCGTTAATCATCAAATTGTTGGCTGATTTCAATTTGACGATGAAAAGCATCGACGGCTTCAGCAAGTTTGCTTTGCTTTTGCAAAGCACTTCCTAAGCTATTTAGCACAATTGACAAACCATCTGGTTCATCCAATAGTTCTTGGATAGCTAAAGCTTGTTTGAGAGTATCTACAGCCTGGTCTAATTTGTGTTGTCGCCATTGTATACTTCCAAGGGTAGTAAGCCACTTTGCATGATAGCGGTGACGGGTTGCCTGGATTTCGATTTTTTGCAGTATTCCGGAAATAGGGGCAAGTACTACCTCAGCATTCAAATATTGTTTTTCCAGAGAAAGATACTTTGCTTGTTGAATGCGAAATTTAACTACCAATTCCCAATCCTCAAATCGTTCCGCTAAAAGTTGGAACCGGAACATGAATGCTACTGCTTGTTTCCAGTAGCCATATTTTTCAAAAAATTCTTGCAGCCGAAATGCAAATTCATAGTCAGGACTTTGTTGATGTTGCAACCAATCAGCAACCAAAATAATACCGTTAATATCCTCTGCGATCGCACTATCAACAAAACCAACATCGCTGGATTTAACTAAATTGATAAAAAATTCAGCGTGTCGAGTTGCTGCATCATCTCGCAATCCGCGTTCAACTGCCAACTCATGAGCAAACGCACGAATTAACGGATGAAAAACAAATCGATTCTCTCCTACCTCAGCATAGTTAAGTAGTGAAAACCGACATAACCAATCGAGGTCATCTTGTGCCGTATACTCATCACTATAATTACCTGTTGCTGTTGCAGAACGTCGAGAAAATCCATCCTCAGCACAAACACTTAAACAAGAAAAAAAATCAATTTGCTCTGGCTGAAGTTCTTTTAAACTAAGTGAGAAGCAAGCACGAACATCTAAATGTTTATCTTTTGGAACCCTTAATCTTGCCAATCGTCTTTCTTCTCGCAATGAAGCCGCATAGTCTGCCAGACGACGATTTAGGTTCGATTTTAGCGCAGCGCCGATAATTTGTAATGCTAGGGGTAAATAGCCTGCTAACTCGATAATTTCTTCAGATATTTGAGGTTCTGCTGCGATGCGCTTTTCGCCTAATAGCTTTTGCAGCAGGAGTAATGATTCTGGTTTTGAGAGCGGTTTAACTTCAATCCTACCTTGATCGGGAATATCTAACGAAATGGACAAGAAGCGATCGCGTGTGGTGATAATAACCGCGCATCTCTCACCATCTGGATATAATTCCTTAATAATATTGGCATCTTCAGCATTATCGAAAATCAACAGTATCTGACGATGAGCAAACACATCTTGCATGATGGTTTTTGCGTCTCGCTCATCTTCCGGTTCTACTTCTTCTCCACAACGTCGAGCAAAATCACGAGCGATGGTGTCTGCATCTTTACCATCAACCCGCAAACCAATGACACCATCAGGAAAATCTGCTTTGTGTAACGTAGCGAAGTGACAAGCAAGCGCTGATTTGCCGATACCCCCAGTACCAGCCAAACCAGCGATGCTGCACAGTTTGGTTCCTTGACGATGAATCAGCAGTTCTTGAAGTTGCTGCAATTCTTCATCTCTACCAGTAAAACTAGAGACATCTTTTTGTGGCAATATAAAAGGTATTTGAAAAGGCAGAGACGTTGAATTATTAGCTTTTTTCTGCCTTTCGCTTATTTCTGCTTCTAATCTGTTAATATTTTCATTACATTCTTTAATCTTGCGGTGAAGAGAATATTTTTGTTCGGGGTCTGCCGTTTCAACTTTTTCTACCTCAAAAAAGTCACGCTTATCCCGCCAAGAATTAAGCGCTTTTTCTAAACTAGCAAACTCCTCTTGCTTCATCCTCTACCTCTAAACAGCGATTTTACCTGTTGCCATGACCGAACCATTAAAGCTTCTGTATCCATTTCCAACTCATAGGATGCAATAGCCGGAACAATAGGTAGAGCTACTTTTAACTTTGCACTTGCCGTTTTTCCTGGTTCGTCAAGCTTGGTACGAATTTCTGTTAACAAACGCAGCAACTCATCGGGGTAGTTAATTGAACGTTGCATTTCTAAACGTTCAACAGCTTCCATAACCCGCATCAAAGCATTTTCGGCTTGCAAATCCGAAATAAAATAAGCATCAGCCCTTTGATAAAGGAGTTCTCCATATTCAACCTCATACTTGCGAACATCCGGTAAGATTTCTCGTTTAATTCGCATCTTCAATTCGGTTTTAGCAGGGGTACTGGCTGTGACAACAAGTTCCTTTTGAAATTCCCCAAGCTTTTCGTATAAAATTTCTAAAATATCTTCAAGAGAAGTTAATCGTTGACGGCTAATTTCTTGAGAGCGCATAAGCAATCATATTTATTCAAGATAATCGCATTTCTACGTATTATTCATGATTATAACCAAGTTATCCGGTTAAATTAGGTTTTTTTTCAGTAGGAAATTACTGAAATGGACATAAAAATATACTATCAATCCTTGTATCAAGCCCTGAGCGACACGCAGATAGCTATTTTGACCCCTACACCCTTACACCCTTATACCCTGCCCTACGGGCATCTTACGACGACTAGATGAATCAACACCTGCCATTTTGCGGTACTTGGTCACGGTTCTGCGAGCGATGGGTAGACCAAACCGCAACTTAATCCACTGTGCCAATTGGTCATCACTATAAGGCTTTGCAGGAGATTCTTCTTGAATTAGTTGCTGAATGAACTGCTGTATTTGTTGTGGGGTGTGTCCACCAACACGAGCAGGTGTGCAAAGCTTTTGTAACGGTACAATCTGGCTTGGTTGTCCACCAATTAACAGATATCGCTCGCGCACAATCCGACTGATAGTTGCATTTGAGAGTCCCACCGCTTGAGCAACCATTTGTTGTGGTGTAGGAACAAGATCCAACGCGTCTCGACTGGAAAGAAAAGCTTGCTGACGAGCAACCAAAAACTCTCCCACTTTCAAGAGATTATCTTGCCATTGGTTCAATGCAGTGAGTAAAGAACGAGCTTTCTGCAACAGAACTTCCAGTCGTTGAGTTTCTTTGGTTTTACGATGTGGGCGGTTGAGAACAGCAACAGCTTCCTCATCCAGGTAGAAATCTCGACTCACCTCGTAAGCTAACATAACTTGCCAACCGCCTGCATGAGGTTCTGCTTTCAAATCGGGGGTGACAATTGGTGCGGGGCTGTGACTAAAGTTCCTGGCTGGTCGAGGTTCTAGCGTTTGAATCTGGCGAATAGCACTCTTGAGTGTTTCAGAATCAAGACTAGATCTTGTCTGTCGCAGCTTTTGCAGTAGCGCATCTCGGTGACATTGTGCCTCAGTGGAATTGCTGACACAAGCTGCTATCTCCTCTAAATAATCCCTGACTAATAGTGTTGCTAAATTTTCGGGTTGATTTGGAAGTTGTAATAAGAGACATTCTTGAAGCGATCGCGCACCAATCCCCAGCGGATCCAAACCTTGCAAATCAGGAATCACCCCTTCTAGTTCGCTAATAGAAAATCCACTACCCGCCGCCCAAACTTGCGGTGATTCTTCTAAGTAGCCAGATGGAGATAACCATTCAATCAAGTAAAGTAAGGCTTTTTGCTGCCGAGAAGATAGGTTAAGGGCTGAAATTTGTCCTTGCAGATGTTCTTGAAGACTAAGTTCTGCCGCTGGTGGAGTGTACCAATCTGGTAAAACATCTGACACCAGAGTTTCTTTATTGCCAGAACTCGTCGTGCTGCGCAAAAAAGGATTTTGTTCAACTTCATTTCTAACATGCTTAATAACCCGTCGATGATCCAAGGGCAGCAGCTGCACAAGATAGCGCAAGCTTGGATAAAGGACTGCTTGAGTCTCTAAGTGGGTTTCTACCGAAGGTGTGGATATGAGTGCAGACATGACTTTCTGCTCCTATTGTGGTTGTGACTCTTGACTCAAAATCAGATGATCTGGTAATATTGTTCTTCCACCGGAAAGCACTGCAGCACGTTCCAGTGTGTTTTGCAATTCACGTACATTTCCGGGAAAATGGTAGCTTGTGAGTTTCTCCATTGCTGCCATTGTGAGTGCTAAACGCTTGAGTCCTCGACGTAAGGCAATGGTGCTCAAAAAGTACTGGGTTAGCTGTTCCAGATCTTCAGGGCGATCGCGCAATGGTGGCATATCAATCCGCACTACGTTGAAACGATAGTACAAATCTTCGCGAAATTGGTTATGCCTAACCATCTGCTCTAAATTCCGGTTAGTAGCGGCGAGAATCCGTACGTCTACAGTACGAGTTTGGTTACTTCCGAGCCGTTCAAAGGAGTGGTCTTGTAAGACACGCAACAACTTACCCTGAATCACAGGGCTAAGCTCCCCGACTTCATCTAGAAAAATGGTACCACAGTTTGCTTGTTCAAAGCGACCAATTCGCAGGTGATTTGCTCCGGTAAAAGCACCTTTTTCATGTCCGAATAACTCAGCTTCTAGCAAATGTTCTGGGAGGGCGGCACAGTTGACTTTCACCAATGGTCCCTTACGACGGGGACTGGTAGTATGGAGTGTGGAAGCGACTAATTCTTTACCAGTGCCTGACTCTCCGGTGATAAGAACAGTGGTGTTTCCAGGAGCAACGCGTCCGATGAGTTTGAAGACTTCTTGCATGGCGGGCGATCGCCCCAATAACTCATCCGACTGATCCAAACTCTGCAAGTGCGACTCTCCCAGTTTATACACAGGTTCTTGGTGATGCGCAAGTGCCTTTTGGGTGATATTAACTAAGTCTTCTAAATCAAAAGGTTTGCTTAGGTAATCGTAAGCACCCAACTGCATGGCTTCAATTGCTGTACGACTTGTACCGTAAGCAGTCATGACGATGACAGGTAACTCAAACAGTCTTTGTTCTAGAGTTTTTAGGACTGTGATTCCTTGGGTTTTGGGCATTTTTAAATCTAGGAAGACTAAATCAGGATGAGTTGTGTTGTCAGTGAGGAGTTTTAAACCCTGTTCTCCATCTGCTGCTTGGAGGACTTCGTAGCCTTCGTCTTGAAGAATTTGGGCGATCGCCTGCCGCAGTGCTTTTTCATCATCAATAATCAGAATTTTAGCCATTTTCTATTTTGCTGAGAAATTTGGAAGAGAAAACGAACCGCGAAGGACGCAAAGGACGCAAAGAAAGAAAAGTTTGAGAGAGTTTTTGCGTAAGTTTTAAGGTAAATAAATACTAAATCGTGTTTTTCCAGGAGATGATTCCACTTGGATGTATCCCCCATGTCGAGTTACAATTTCATGACTGATTGAGAGTCCCAGTCCTGTTCCTTCTGGTTTGGTGGAATAGAATGGATCAAAAATACGTTCTTGCTCTTCTGGTGGTAAACCTGCTCCTTTATCTTCTACCCAAGCGACAAAGTAACGATCTTTTTGCTGATTTTTAACGTCTGATTCCTTTTCCACTCCCACGGTTACTTGTTGTCCTTCAGGGCTAGCTTGAATGGCATTGAGAATCAAATTGACCATCACTTGTCCGAGTTCGCGGCGACGCAAGGGAATTTCTCGTATTGGGTGAGTGGGAGTTTGGTAGACTAAATCTACTCCTTGTTCTTCGGCTTTGAGACGCAACAGCGAGACGGATTCCAAAACAATTTCCTCTAGCGATGTCAGAACTAGAGCTTCCTGCTGCTGATTTTTGTCAAAATATAAAAGTCTCTGTACAAGATGCTCCAGACGGTCTACTTGTTCTAGCAGACTATCAATAGGCAATGTGGTTAAGCCTTGCTTTCGCAGTTGACGATCAGTGTACTGTAAATTGAGACGCATACTAGCAAGGGGATTGCGGATTTCGTGAGCAACACCCGCGACTAGCTGTCCTAGTGAAGCCAGTCGTTCTACACGATGCAAACGCTGCTCCAACTCTTGACGACGGGCCTGCATTGTGTTGATAGCCGCTCCCAACATTCCCATCTCAGCAGGTAGGGGTGGAATTTCATTTGCCTGATTCGCTTCCATTGCCTTAATGCTTTGTTGTAGCCGTTGCACACCCCACTGTAATTGGAGCGCAATGGCAAAAGTCCAAAAACCCACCACCAAAATTCCCAAGACAACTGGTACGCTAAAAATTTTTTGCTGGCTGTCTTTTGTGCGAGGTATCCGTTTCATTGTCCATACTGCCCCCCAGGCTGACAGAGGATCTGCGCGCACCAGCACAACGTCTAGCTTAGGACGTAGCACCAATTCTTGGGGCAATCCTTGACTTGTCGCCTGTCGTGCCAGTTGGAGAATTGTGTCTCGTTCTGCTGGTGGAATATCGCTTTTGGGCACAGGTGCACCGTGTGTGGGATAAGCATAGCCCAGAAGTTGATCTCTTTCTAACAGGTAAAAGCCACCTTCAACTCGCCCAAAGTTCGCTAGTACTTCAGTGGAAAGCTCTTGTAAAGGTCTATTTATTTTTCGTTTGGGAACTCCCATCTCAAAAAGACCTGATTCCCAAAACAGTTTGATTAAATGCGTGTTGGCTCTGGCAAGTTCTTGCTGATTACGAGCCACCACTGCGCCTTCAAAACTTTCAAACAGTTGCACTAACAGCAATAGTGCCACCCCGCTTAAACCTAGAAATAGAATACTTAAAATAGTTAGCTGTTGCCGCAATGTCCAGCGTCGGAGTTTCATTAAAGATTGGGTTCATTGAAGGGTGATCTGTGTCAATAGTGTCACATATCTTATCCTGCCTTACTCAAATGCATCTAGCCTGTATCTTTGGCACGATTTTTGCACAACATAATTGTGAACCAGGCATTGTGTAGCAGATACATGCCTGACAATCACTTCTGATCTATTCACGGAGACTTTACCATGAATCATCCCAATGATCGTATATCTAGTCAAACGGCTGCTGATGCATTTGCTCTTGCTGCTAAGTTGCAGGCGCAGCGACATCAAGATTACTCAACTGCAGAATTGATGCAGGCAGCAGCAGAAGCAAATATTTCACCAGAAGCTCTTCAGGAAGCATTAAAATTGATGCAGGCAAAACAGATGGAAGACCAGACGCAAAGGGATAAGCTGCGGCTGATGCTTGGTAGTGGGGCTGTGGGGGTGGCGATCGCCCTCAGTAGTATGTGGGCTTACACTGCCATGACTAGAAATCCAGCTTGGAGTGCAACCTCATCTGAAATCAATGCAGTACAACCAAATCCTCGCAATGCTAACCAGCTAACTGCAAGTACTTCACAGCCCCCAGATTCACCACCAGTTCCTCTAGACAATAATGCAACCACATTGACAGGTAAAATTCAGCAATACCTCCTCAACCCTGAAGGTAGAGTGGATGGGTTATTGCTCAACAATGGACTGCAAGTGAAAGTTCCACCACACCTGAACAGAAATTTAGTTGCACAAGTCAGTCTAGGAACTGAGATTAGCGTCACAGGTAAAACCGGCGTGTCCACATCCTTTGGACAAGAAATCAAAGCAAGGGAAATCACGAATCGTCAAACCCAACAGACAATCACAAACAAAGCAATTGCTGACGCACCCCCCCCAGCACCAACTCCCACTGATTACAGCAGTTTATCAGCCGAAGGAAAAGCCCAAAAATGGTTGGTTGGACATCGAGGAGAAATCAATGGCGTGATTCTCTCTTCAGGAGTACAAGTGAAGTTTCCACCTCATATTGGCAATCAACTTGTTGATACGGCTCAAGTTGGTGACAAAGTACAAGTGCAGGGTTTTGGTACTCGCAATAAATACGGGGAAGTTATTAAAGCTACTACGTTAAAGGTGAATGAACGTAGTGTGGGTGTTGCTCCTTAAAAAAAGTTAAGGAATCCAAAAGACGCCAGGAAAATGACTAATGACTGCCAAAACATCGTTAACTTGATTTGTACCAACCTAAGCTCATCATGAATAATCAACCTTCAGAAACAAGAAACAGCGCTAGACAGTTCGCGAAAATTTACATTGATTGTGGTGATCCTTTAGGTTGGTTTGAAGCACTATATTTAGCTGCTAATGAGAATCCTTATGTAATTCCTTGGGCTGATATGAAGCCAAATCCGAATATACTAGCTTGGATTGATAAAAAAGCACCGTCTTTTTTCCAGGGTTTACAAGTTCTTGTAGTTGGATGTGGACTTGGAGATGATGCAGAAAAATTTGCTGAACTTGGTTGTCATGTAGTTGCGTTTGATATTTCTTTGACGGCTATCAAGTGGTGTCAGCAACGCTTTCCATTATCATCAGTGAAGTATGTTGCGGCAGATTTACTTAAACCTCCAACTGAGTGGAATCAGTCGTTTGATCTTGTTATTGAAGCATATACTTTACAAGTTTTACCTCCTGACATTCGTACATCTGCACTAGAAAAAATAGCTAGTTTTGTTCGACCGCAAGGTAGGTTACTAATTGTTGCACGTGGACGCGATGAAGAAAATCCACCTGGTACAATGCCATGGCCACTTACGAAAACAGAACTTTCCGAGGATGCTGTTGGGTTAAATGCTATCTCTCCTTTAGAAGACTACTTTGATAATGAAGTACCACCCGTCAGGCGATTTAGAATCGAATTTATCAATCATAATTATCTGGTATAAACTGAAGCTAAATAACTATAAAATTATAGATTTGTTTAAACTTTTGAGGTAAAAAATATATGAGTCATCTTTCACTTGTAAAAAGAAGAAAGTACATTTGTATATTATTCTTCTCTATTAAGTGTTTCCTACCTCAACGAGTAATTTCACAACTTCTGGACGGATTGCTATAGAACTCATATTTAATTTTGACAAAATTAGGTACATTTTCTGTTAAGTGTTAAGCCTTGCATACCTCCACTTTATCAATTCACAAAATCAAACAGGCTTCCTAATATATCAATTTGATGTCAGATGACAAATGCAACTCCTAAGCGAAAATTAGCAAATTCAGCTTTTTTATATCTTCTATATCCTGATGTAGATACACTCCTCAGTTGTTGGCGTCAGAATTAAGCAGTGACACCATACTAGGAAATCATTCACTCATGTCAGAAGATCAACGTATAGAAGAAAAAATGCTTTCCCGCGAAGCTGAGAAGCAACTTTCTAAACAGCTAGATACAGCAGACAAAATAGACGTAGATATACAAACTGATTTCCTGAAATTATTGCAGGGTATGGTAGATGGAGTTTCTGTTGAAGGTCAGGGACTGGTCAAACAAGATATTCGCATACAGGAAATCAAGCTGCAAATAGATAACGTCGCAGTTAATCCATTCAGTGTTCTCTTTGGTCAAGTTGAACTGAATGAACCAGTTAATATCACTACTCGTGTTGTCATGACAGAAAAAGATATTAACCGTGCTATGATTTCCGAGTTTATCCGTAGCAAGATGCCAACTTTTAAGTTTAATGCCGATGGTAAAACTGTATCTTTATATCCAGAGGAGATACAAATGAAGCTACTAGAGGATAACAAAATGACAGTGGCGTTAAAAGTGACATTAACAGAGGATGGAAATACTCGTCCATTAAGTTTTACAGCACAATATTCCCCACGTACCGACGAAAAACCTATCATTTTAGAATATTTTAACTGCACTCAAGGAGAAGGAATTTCACTTGAAGTCGTTGTTGCGTTAATGCAAAAAGTGAAAGAATTGGTAAAATTACCAAGTTTTAAATATGAAAATATCGTGTTACAAATCAGAAAAATGGAAATACAAAAAGAGATTATGATACTTTTGGTAGATGCTCGTTTAAAAAAACTTCCATCCTTCTGAGATTTTTGAAGTTTTGATTCAGAAAAAGACGTACATCAACTAAGTTGTAAAAAGTAAATACCTTTGCATATGCTGTATCTGCTTAACTGCTGCATAGGAAAATAGACCTAAAACTGTACTTTTAGAGATATAGACAGCTCTAAATTTCAATGATGAAATAAGATTGGTTTGATCGAGTTATATTTATGGATGAAAAAAGTAGAGAACCAAGTCAGAAAAGTTTAATATCACTCGATTTCTTAAATCTTTTTCTATCAGATGTACGTGATGGCGTTGGTCCATATTTAGCTATTTTTTTGAAAGCTTCAGAAAATTGGCATCCAGCCGATATTGGAATTGCAATGTCCGCTTCAACTGTTGCAACAGTCATTGCACAGACACCAGCAGGTGGGTTGGTAGATAGATTGCGTCAAAAACGAATGTTGATTGTGGCGGGTGCGACGCTTGTATCTATTGGTTGTATTGTAATAGCACTGTTACCGAGTTTTCCGGTAGTTATTGGTGGTCAAATTTTAATTGGTTTAGCAGCGGCTGTGTTTCCACCGGCGATCGCCGCTATTAGTTTAGGACTAGTAGGACATAATAAATTTGATCGCCGAGTTGGTCGCAATGAGGCGTTTAATCATGGGGGTAATGTACTTGCAGCAGTTTTGGCTGGTGTGGTAGGTCATTTTATTACTCGCAAAGGCATCTTTTTTCTGGTTGCAGCAATGGCGGGGGCTAGTGCAGTCGCCGTTTCGAGGATTCGTGAAAAGGAAATTGACCATGAATTAGCGCGTGGGGCTGCAGCAGAGGATGAGGACACTCCAGAAAAAGAGGGGCATCAAGTCTCTGGGTTTATGCAGTTGTTTAGCGATCGCCGCATACTTTTATTTTGTCTTGCAGTAATTCTGTTTCACTTTGCCAATGCGGCGATGTTACCACTCGTCGGTCAAAGACTCTCAGAAGGCAAAGCTACAGGAGCTACACTTTATATGTCAGCTTGCATGATCGTAGCTCAGTTGGTGATGATTCCTTCTGCTAGTTTGGCTGGTCGTTTGGCCCATACTGCCAGAAAACCTGTCTTTTTGCTTGCCTTTGCTGTGTTGCCAATTCGTGGTGTACTTTATACTCTAACGGATAATCCTTATTTTTTGGTTTCTGTACAGATTTTAGATGGAGTTGCTGGCGGTATTTTCGGAGTACTTTCTGTACTCATGGTTGCGGATTTAACTAAGGGCACAGGTCGGTTTAATATCACACAAGGAGCATTAAATACTGCTATTGGTATAGGTGCTGGTCTGAGTAATCTGATAGCTGGGTTTGTTGTGGAAAAGGCTGGCTACAATACTGCTTTTTTGGGCTTGGCTGCGATCGCCGCTGTTGCTACTGTTATTTTCTGGATGTTGGTACCAGAAACCAAAGGTTCACACAAAGCACAATCTTTGGTTTCAAGCGAGTCTTGAGAAAAACTCTATGAATAACGATCTATCGTAAAAGTATAGGGCACATTATACAACAGCTAATTACTAATTGTCTCCTCTTTCTTACAATTAGTGGTTAGCCAATTTCTTTCTATTCTCTGATTACCTCGCATTTCTATAACTGGCGAATGATGGAATTAGATGTCATAATTTGTAACCTCGTAAAGGAACATATAGGCACAAATTTTCATTTATGCAAGAGTATGATGTTGTCATTATCGGAGCAGGACACAACGGCTTAGTTTGTGCCGCTTATTTGCTCAAGGCTGGCTATAGTGTGCTACTATTGGAAAAACGTCCTATTCCTGGTGGTGGAGCAACAACAGAAGAATATTTACCACAAGAAGCTCCTGGATTTAAGTTTAACTTGTGTGCTATTGACCACGAGTTTATTCATCTAGGACCAGTTGTACAAGAATTAGAGCTGGAAAAATACGGTTTGCAATATCTGGAGTGCGATCCTGTTGTTTTCTGTCCGCATCCGGATGGCAAGTATTTTTTAGCTCATAAATCAGTAGAAAAAACGAGTGCCGAAATTGCGCGTTACAATGAACGCGATGCCAAAAAATATCTAGAATTTACACAATACTGGCAGCGGGCGATTGGTGCAATGATTCCGATATTTAATGCACCGCCCAAATCTGTCTTAGATATTCTTGGCAACTACGACATTACAAAGCTGAAAGATTTATTTTCGGTAATTGGTTCTACCAATAAGGCTCTGGACTTTATTCGCAATATGCTAACCAGCGGTGAGGATATTGTCAACGAGTGGTTTGATTCAGAATTTCTCAAAGCACCTCTGGCAAGACTTGCATCAGAACTTGGTGCACCTCCCTCCCAAAAAACCCTTGGTATTGGTGCAATTATGATGGCAATGCGTCATAATCCAGGGATGACTAGACCGCGTGGCGGTACTGGTGCATTAACGCAAGCTTTGGTAAACTTGGTGACAAGTAAAGGCGGCGTTATCCTCACAGACCAGCAGGTTAAGAAAATTTTGATTGACGATAATCGTGCTGTTGGTGTGCGGGTAGCTAATGGCATAGAATACCGTGCTAAGCACGCAGTGATTTCAAACATTGATGCCAAGCGTGTATTTTTACAATTAATGGATACCAGCGATGTAAATGCTGCTGATCCAGGTTTACGGGAAAGATTAGAACGCCGCATTGTCAACAACAACGAAACTATCCTCAAGATAGACTTGGCTTTAAACGAACCACTGCGGTTTGAACACCACGAACACAAGGACGAATACCTGATTGGGTCTATTTTAATAGCAGATTCTGTTACTCATGTAGAACAGGCTCATAGCAGATGTAGTTTAGGAGAAATTCCAGATTCTGACCCCTCAATGTATGTCGTTGTGCCAACAGTGCTAGATCCATCAATGGCACCTCCTGGTAAGCATACCGCATGGATTGAGTTTTTCTGTCCGTATCAAGTCGCAGGTGCAGAAGGTACTGGTTTAAATGGTACAGGGTGGACTGATGAATTAAAAAACAAAGTCGCAGACAAGGTGATTGATAAGCTTGCAGACTACGCACCAAATGTGAAGGACGCAATTATCGCCCGTGGTGTGGAAAGTCCAGCGGAACTAGGAGAAAGATTAGGCGCGTATAAAGGAAATTATTACCATATTGATATGACTTTAGATCAGATGGTATTTTTCCGTCCCTTGCCAGAGATTGCCAACTACCAAACACCTATTTCGGGTTTGTATTTGACAGGTGCAGGCACTCATCCCGGCGGTTCTATTTCAGGAATGCCAGGACGCAACTGTGCGCGAGTCTTTTTGCAGAGTAAGCAGCCCATAGTACAAAGGCTAAAGGACGCAGGGGATTCGATTAAATCAACAGTTGAATCTGTGTTTAAGATTAACAACTAAAACGTCCAGACGTTTATATGTGTTTGGTGTAATTTGAATTACCGTGGGGCGGGATTGTGCCACGCCCGCCCTTTGTGCCAGTTGCTTAAGTCCCGTATCCCTTGCCTGTGGCAGTCAAGCGAATGCGATAGATGGCTGTGTTGGCTGTAATAAAGAGGGTATGACCATCTTCTCCCCAGGCTAAATTGCTTGTTTTATCACCCGTTTCAATACTCCCCAGAAGCGTCCCATCGGGAGCAAAAATGAAAACTGCCTCGGGTGCAGCAGCGTACACATTACCTGCCTGATCAACCTTGATTCCATCGGCAAAACCCTTGCGGTTGCGTTCCCATCTCCAGGCATCCGCAAACGTGCGACCATTTTGAAGCGTGCCGTCCGGTGCGACGTCGTATGCCAGCCATCTCGATTGTTTAGTGGTTGAATCGGCGATATAGAGAATCTTTTCATCTGGAGAAAATGCAATGCCATTGGGAGAACGAATCTCATCAGTCAATAGCGTTAACTTGCCATCGGACGATAGGCGGTAAACGCCACTGAACGGGAGTTCCTTCTGTGGATCATCAAATCTTTGGGTTGGCAAACCATAGGGGGGATCGGTAAAGTACAGGTCCCCATTAGATTTGTAAACCAGGTCATTGGGACTGTTCAACCGTTTATTGTCATACCGATCTGCCAGAGTAGTTTTGATGTTGTTCTCTCTGTCCTCTAACCGAGCAACGCGACGATCGCCATGTTCACACAGCACCAGTCTCCCCTGGCTATCAAAGGTTAACCCATTAGAACCGGGTTCTAGTCCGTTAAAGGGAGTGTCCCCCGTATATCCACTGGGACTCAAATAAGTCGAGATCCCTTTCCCCGGTTCCCATTTGTAGATTTTATTGGTTTGCACATCCGAAAACAGCAGATAATTCTCGTTTCGATTCCACAGGGGACCTTCTGCCCAGCGAAATCCATCCGCCAATTTTTCTAATTTGGCATCAGCGGGAACAAGACTGTTAATACGGGAATCATAGCGGACAATTCTGCCAGCAATAGTGGGAGCCTTAGTGTCAACCGGCGACAAATCTTCCATATGCGTAATGCTAATCTGATTGGTATGCCATTTTTTGTTGTTAGCGGATGCTTGTGTCAATTGTGTCAAACCACCACTAAACAAAAGTGCTGCTAGAACAAATGAAGTGAGCTTGTTCATAATTTGCAATGTTACAGATACGTTTATTGTCCTTTTATTAACAAGCAATCTAAATGTTAATAAGTACTTACAAAACCACGAATATACTCCTATTTCTAATTTTTAAATAGCAATACTCCCTTGCGATTATTTACACAATATTTAAGATAATTTTTCGTTAATTTTACCTGTGATTCATCTAATTTTAGTAGATTACAGTTCTAATATTCAACCCTTAGTTATGGGGCGTGATGTACTTAGGATTAGCATTGCCTCATCCTAAAAACAACTTGTATGCTGGATTCTGGCTTTCATCCCAGTAGCGGTAACCCAGCGTATTCAGAAATGCTCGCCATTGCTCCATTTCGTGGGGAGATACCTGCATTCCCACGACAATTCGCCCGTAATCTGCCCCATTGTTGCGGTAATGAAAGAGGCTGATATTCCAATCGGGACTCATGGAACTGACGAATTTCATCAATGCACCGGGACGTTCAGGAAACTCAAAACGGTAGAGCAACTCATTCTTAGCAAGGTGAGAGTGTCCACCAACCATGTGCCGCAAGTGCAATTTTGTCAGTTCGTCATCGGTTAAGTCTATGGTTTTGAACCCATTAGCTTCAAAGGTTTTAACCATCTTTGCTGCATCAGCACGGTTTTGAATTTGCACTCCCACAAAAATATGTGCTTCTTTATCACCAGCAATGCGATAGCTAAATTCAGTTAGATTGCGTCTGCCAATACATTCACAAAACTTGCGAAGACTGCCCCGTTCTTCAGGAATCGCGACAGCAAAAATGGCTTCGCGGCGTTCACCCAATTCTGCTCGTTCAGCAACAAAGCGGAGGCGATCAAAGTTCATGTTAGCACCGCAGGCAACGGCGATTAACGTTTGTCCCTGGATTTGTTCTCGTTCGACATAGGCTTTTGCAGCGGCGATCGCCAATGCACCTGCTGGTTCCAAAATCGAGCGTGTATCCTCAAACACGTCTTTAATCGCAGCACAAGTATGATCTGTATCAACTAAAATGATGTCATCCACATACTCCTGACACAAACGGAAAGTTTCTTCTCCGACTTCCCGCACTGCTACCCCATCAGCAAATAAGCCTACTTGAGGTAAGCGTACCCGCTTCCCTGCTTTCAGCGATTGATGCATGGCATCAGCATCCACTGGCTCAACACCAATTATTTTAATTTCAGGACGCAACCGTTTCACATATGCTGCAATCCCAGAAATCAGTCCACCTCCACCAATTGCCACAAAAATAGCGTCGATGGGTTGCTGATATTGTCGCAGAATTTCCATCCCGATTGTTCCTTGCCCAGCAATCACATACGGATCATCAAAGGGATGAATAAAAGTCATACCTTTTTCTACCTCTAGTTGACGGGCTAAGGCATAGGCATCATCGTAAGTATCTCCATGCAATACTACCTCCCCCCCTCTGGCTCTGACTGCATCTATCTTCACCTGAGGTGTGGTTACCGGCATAACAATAATTGCTCGTGTTCCGATGTGACGGGCAGCAAGAGCAACGCCCTGGGCATGGTTTCCCGCAGATGCAGCAATCACACCTTGTACCAGTAAATCCGGCGGTAGTTGCGCCATCTTGTTATAAGCACCCCGCAGCTTAAAGGAAAAGACTGACTGCATATCTTCCCGCTTGAGTAGGAGTTTATTATTCAGTCGTGCGGATAGATTGGGAGCATAATCCAAGGGCGTTTCTTGAGCAACATCGTACACGCGGGCAGTCAGGATTTGTACAAGGTAGTCGCAAAGCATGGGCGTCAACAGGTTGGTAAATGCCGGATGGATGATAATTTTACCGCCAAACTTGTCAGCATGACATACAGGAGTTACGCAACGAGATCCAGCAGTTGTGGGAGGGTGTAAGGGGGTAAGGGGAGCCAGTGCGTTGGGCGGGTTTCCCGACTTGAAGCACCTGGCGTTGTAGGGGTGTAAGGGAAAACTAAGTACGCATCACCATTAATAAAGGTCTAAAAAAAGAGGATTGCGATATCAGGAACTGTACTTATCCACGGTGTAGTTACTTGTGGTTTGGAAAAACTTGCACTAAGACCTTCCTATGAAACAAAATCTGCTTTTTGCACGGTTTTTATACCACAAAAAGCAGATTTTTATAAAAAATATTCCGAATTATGAACCTCACCCTCGCTTTTAGCTACGCTAAAATCTTTCCCTCTCCTTAACAAGGAGAGGGATGCCCGACAGGGCAGGGTGAGGTTCCAAACCTATTAGTCATTTTCCGAAATCTTCCAAGATAAAGTGGTAGATATAACTAAATGTCATCTTGGTTTCGGGGCTAGTTTATGGAACCTGCAACACTCACAGCAGCGGCGATCGCCACCTTAGTCATCACTAAAAGTTTTGAAAAAACAGGTGAAATCATCGGGGAAAAGGCTTGGAACGAAGGCGAGAAATTGTTATTACTTCTCAAGCGTAAAGAACCTGACACGGCAAAGACTATAGAATTAGCTCAAAAGCAACCTTTAGATTATGGTAAAGCTTCTCTCATTGGACAACAAGTCGAGAAAGCGGCAAAAAAAGACTCTGAAATTGCTCAAGCAGTCTCAGCTGTGGCAAATGAAGCACAACCTCAATTGACAAAAACAATTATTGAAAATTGGCAAGGCATAAACGTTAAAGGCGGAACTAATAGTATTTCTGGCAATACTTTTAATTTCTGACTGCAGTCGTCCGAATGGGAACGGACAAAGTTAAATCCCCCTACTGGAATACCGCAGAATTTGCCCTTAAGTGGGGCGACAAAGTTCGTCGGACGTGAAGAAGAACTGCAACACCTCCATCAACTCTTGCAGA
Source organism: Brasilonema sennae CENA114 (assembly GCF_006968745.1). Taxonomy (NCBI): domain Bacteria; kingdom Bacillati; phylum Cyanobacteriota; class Cyanophyceae; order Nostocales; family Scytonemataceae; genus Brasilonema; species Brasilonema sennae. The sequence continues at coordinate 3,693,886 of NZ_CP030118.1, forward strand.
AAAATGACTGCGTAGCAATAGCCGCCATTTCTGGTATGGGTGGAGTAGGGAAAACCGAACTGGCGCTTCAATATGCAAACACTCACCGCGAAGCTTACCAAGGTGGAATTTGTTGGTTACTTCCGAAAGCTGCGGATGTGGGAGTGCAGTTGGTGCAGTTTGCGCGTACTCACCTTGACTTAAACCCACCAGAAATATCGCCGGATTTTGATTTACTCGCGCAAGTCGCATACTGCTGGCGGCGATGGCGTGAACGTGAAGTGCTGCTTGTGCTGGATGATGTGGCGAAATACAAAGAAATTAAGCCGTATCTCCCACCATCATCTTCCCGGTTTAAGGTGTTGATGACAACAAGAGCACACTTTGGGCAAATTCCGAAATTATCATTAGGTGTGCTGCAACCAGAAGCGGCGCTGGAGTTATTACGAACACTCGTTGGTGCAGAACGGGTTGATGAAGAAATTGCACAAGCAGAATCTTTGTGTGCATGGCTGGGATATTTGCCCTTGGGGTTAGAATTAGTCGGGCGGTATCTCGCACGGAAAGAAGATTTGTCCCTAGAAGATATGTTGCGGAGGTTGGAGAAAAAGAGATTAGAACAACCAGCCCTTGTGAAGTCAGAAGACGACATGACAGCACAACTGGGTGTGCAAGCCGCCTTTGAGTTGAGTTGGCAGGAATTAAACAACACGGATAAGCAGCTGGCGTGTTTGCTGAGTTTATTTGCACCTGCACCGATACCTTGGCAGTTGATAGAATTTTGCTTAGCCGATGTAGATGCAGAAGAGTTAGAAGAAAGTCGGGATGATAAGCTGCTGAATTTGCATTTGCTACAGCGTAAGGAAAAGGGAATTTATCAATTGCATCCACTGCTGAGGGAATTTTTTCAAGCGAATCTTAAAGCCCCAGCTTTTCTGGCAACTTGGGGGAATCTTCAATATGCTTTTGCCACAGCAATGATAGCAGTCGCCAAAGAGATTCCTCAAACTCTGACTCGTGAACAAATTACCGCTATCTCTCCCGTCATACCTCATATAGCAGAAGTCGCCAACAATCTTATTGAATATGTCAGCGATGAGGATTTGATCTGGGCTTTCCTCGGTAATGCCTCATTCTACAATAGTCAGGGATTGTATGATCAAGCAGAACCTTGGTATGAGCAGTGTTTAGAAGTTACAAAAAAGCGCTTGGGAGAAGAACATCCCTCTGTCGCAACTAGCCTCAGCAGCCTGGGGTTACTCTACAACTCCCAAGGAAGATACACAGAAGCTGAACCTTTGTTCCAACAAGCATTGGAACTAACGCGACGCCTCCTGGGAGATGAACATTCCTCTGTCGCAAGTAGCCTCAACAACCTGGCGTTACTCTACAACTCCCAAGGAAGATACGCAGAAGCTGAACCTTTGTTCCAACAAGCATTGGAACTATACCGACGCTTACTGGGAGATGAACATCCTCATGTCGCACTCAGCCTCAACAACCTGGCGTTACTCTACAACTCCCAAGGAAGATACGCAGAAGCTAAACCTTTGTTCCAACAAGCATTGGAACTATACCGACGCTTACTGGGAGATGAACATCCTCATGTCGCACTCAGCCTCAACAACCTGGCGTTACTCTACAACTCCCAAGGAAGATACGCAGAAGCTAAACCTTTGTTCCAACAAGCATTGGAACTATACCGACGCTTACTGGGAGATGAACATCCTCATGTCGCACTCAGCCTCAACAACCTGGCGTTACTCTACAACTCCCAAGGAAGATACGCAGAAGCTAAACCTTTGTTCCAACAAGCATTGGAACTATACCGACGCTTACTGGGAGATGAACATCCTCATGTCGCACTCAGCCTCAACAACCTGGCGTTACTCTACAACTCCCAAGGAAGATACGCAGAAGCTAAACCTTTGTTCCAACAAGCATTGGAACTATACCGACGCTTACTGGGAGATGAACATCCTCATGTCGCACTCAGCCTCAACAACCTGGCAGAACTCTACAACTCCCAAGGAAAATACGCAGAAGCTGAACCTTTGTTGCAACAAGCATTGGAACTATCGCGACGCCTGCTGGGAGATGAACATCCCAATGTCGCACTCAGCCTCAACAACCTGGCGGGACTCTACGACTCCCAAGGAAGATACGCAGAAGCTGAACCTTTGTTGCAACAAGCATTGGAACTATCGCGACGCCTGCTGGGAGATGAACATCCCTCCGTCGCAACTAGCCTCGGCAACCTGGCGGGACTCTACTCTTCCCAAGGAAGATACGCAGAAGCTAAACTTTTGTACCTACAAGCTTTGGAACTAAGGCGACGCCTGCTGGGAGATGAACATCCCGATATCGCACAAAGCCTCAATAACCTGGCAGAACTCTACCGTTCCCAAGGAAGATACGCAGAAGCTGAACCGTTGTACAAACAAGCATTGGAACTCACGCGACGCCTGCTGGGAGAAGAACATCCCTCTGTCGCCACTAGCCTCAACAACCTGGCGTTACTCTACTACTCCCAAGGAAGATACGCAGAAGCTGAACCTTTGTTCCAACAAGCTTTGGAACTAATGCGACGCCTGCTGGGAGATGAACATCCTGATATCGCACTCAGCCTCAACAACCTGGCGTTACTGTACGATTCCCAAGGAAGATACACAGAAGCTGAACCTTTGCACCAACAAGCATTGGAACTAATGCGACGCCTGCTGGGAGATGAACATCCCTCTGTCGCCACTAGCCTCAATAACCTGGCAGAACTCTACCGTTCCCAAGGAAGATACGCAGAAGCTGAACCTTTGTACAAACAAGCATTGGAACTAATGCGACGCCTGCTGGGAGATGAACATCCCTCTGTCGCACAAAGCCTCAACAACCTGGCGGGAATCTACTACTCCCAAGGAAGATACATAGAAGCTGAACCTTTGTTCCAACAAGCTTTGGAACTATCGCGACGCCTGCTGGGAGATGAACATCCCGATATCCCACAAAGCCTCAACAACCTGGCGGGAATCTACTACTCCCAAGGAAGATACGCAGAAGCTGAACCTTTGTTCCAACAAGCTTTGGAACTATCGCGACGCCTGCTGGGAGATGAACATCCTGATGTCGCACAAAGCCTCAACAACCTGGCAGAACTCTACCGTTCCCAAGGAAGATACGCAGAAGCTGAACCTTTGTACAAACAAGCGTTGGAGATTTGTGAGCGACACTTAGGAGTAGATCATCTATGTACAATGACGGTTCGGAGAAATTACGCAATTTGCTTGAGGCGGGGATATTTTTGATCGTGCGGTAATTGAATCGCACTATAAATACTCGTCGTTGAGTGCTTGAGACTAATTTTCATCAAGCAAGAAACGCACCTTCACGAAGCACTAACCTGCTGTTCAGTTCTTTGAGCTTTTAATACTCTTAAGCGTTGTACCAAAGGTGAAGGATTAGCAATCCATTCTTGGTAACGCTGTTCACGCCTGTTTGTCAAACGTGACAGGTAGGCATCCATCTGGGCACGATTGTGCAGATAATAAGTAATAGTAGCGTAAATCTGCTCTAAGCCCAGAGTAGGCAGATTAGCTGCAATTTCTTCCGGTGTGTATCCTTCCAAATAATAATCAAGCACATTATCAATCCCAATGCGATGTCCTTTTAGACGAATATCATCGGGTGACAAAAAGTCAAAATAATCTTCTAATTGCATCGGTCTAAACTTGGCAAGATTCTGAGGTTATTTTAGCTTAACGCTATGACATAACAAAAAGCGATGCTCTGGATGAAACTACCACTAATCTGTCCACCTAAACCTATCAAATCACGAGCATGCGATCGCTTTATCTTGAGCCATTGAAAGACGAGTTAAGTTATACATTGGTGCGCTAGGGGCTTTTCTCTTTTTCGTTACAAATCATATTGAAATATGCGCCTAACACAACGCCAGGTGCTACAACGGGGGGAACCCCCGCAACGCACTGGCTCCCCTACAGTAACTCACAGCAGAGTCACGACGAACTCATAACTGTAGACAAAACCCAATCACGCAACAAACGGTTCACCTCATCTGGTATCTCATCATGAGGACAATGACCTGCCTGCAAGAAGTATTCTGTTAGTTCAGGATAATATTGCCGAAACTTGTTTGAACGTTCTCTCGCACTTATCCAAGGATCAGCTTCTCCCCACAACTGTAACAGAGGACAAGTTAATTGCTTGAGCAGCGTATCAACTTTTTCCCCTTGAGGAGTGCTAAACACAGACAAAAATACATCCATAGCCCCAGAGTCGCAAGCAGGACGATAAATTTCTTCTACTAATTGGTCTGTGATGGCACTTTTGTCAAGATAAACTTTCTCTAGAGTTTGGCGAATCACCCAAGGTTGTTTTATGTATTGAAATAAGAAAAACTGGGCTAAAGGCTGTTGCAAAATCCACTTGACAATTTCACCCAGGAGTTTTTGTAGCTTTTCATTTGGCTTGGGAGGCTCAATTTCAGATTGTAAAGCCTCTGGTTCTGGTGAAGGCTGGTTTTCGCTAAAAGGACCTGCACTGTTGAGCAAAACCAAACCTGCTGCTGCATCAGGGCGTTGTGCTGCAACACACAAGCTTGCATACCCTCCCAGGGAATTACCTGCTAAGACTGCCTTTTGACCAATCACTTCTGTAATAAAGTCATTGAGTTGGTCGCGCCACAAGTCACCACTGTATTCTAGTTTAGGTTTCGCAGAACGCCCAAATCCCAAAAGGTCAATCGCAAAAACTTCAAAATCGTTACACAATCCGCTGATGTTTTTGCGCCAGTGATCCGTAGATGCACCAAAACCGTGTACCAATAATAAGGGAGGGCGTTGAATTTTTGGTTCTCCGGCTTTGACGTAATAAATGCTGTGCCCTCGCCACTGCCAATATTTACCAGGAATTGGGGTTGTAGAAGGGGCTGTTGTTCCCTGCATGATATAAAGAAATGTTAAGTACCTTTTAATAATTATTCTAATACCAAGTTGCGGCTCTATTACCTCACCCCCGTTAACAAAGGTGCACTACCTGGGTTATTATTTATTGGATTTTCATCTGTTATAAACCAAAAAAAATGACCTTCACGAACCTAAAAAACCAAAAACGAACAGTGAAGGTCACTCAATGTATTAGATCCATGCACCCCAGCTAGATTTGTGCATCCCAGATATATAGTTTTATATACGAAATGGCTAATTTGTGTTAGGGGTTCATCCCCCTCAGTGCTATCTGCAGTAAAGCAGCAGGGAAGCATCGCCATCGCCTTCATCCCCTCCGCACAACACAACTGCATAAGTTAATTTCCTTGGCATCTAATTAGTAAAAGAAAAAAAGATACAGATTATCCCTTACCAATTTTGGTGGGGGAATTTTTTAGATGCCAAGCCTAAAGCCCGCCAGGGTTGCGTCGCCAGGGAATCCCTTAAAGACAATTTCTTAGTGCGAGCGCTTTCATCCCTTCCACACAACTGCATAAGTTAATTTCCCCAACATCTAATTAGATATAAGCAAAAAGATGCACATTATCCCTTGCCGATTTTGGTGAGGGATTTTTTTAGATGCCAAGTTGCCAAAAAAGTTGAATCGAATCGTTCTCATGATGAATTCGCAAACAATTTCTCGCCATCTCTATCCCGTTTGGTACTGGTTAATACGCGCGTTGCATTCATACGTTTCACCTCACCCTCGGTTTTTGCGTAGCAAAAATCTTTCCCTCTCCTTAGGCGAGCCGCGCTTGTTGCAGCTGGCGTGAGGGATGCCCGACAGGGCAGGGTGAGGTTTTTGAACACAACTTGATATCTATCAGTTAATACTTTCCTTACACAGGACTTCACGTACGAGCAGATACTTTCCAGATACATTTCATGTCGAAAAAATGGTGTTAATTTTTGTCTTTTAATGTAAAAATTTACTATTGATCGTTTTTTTGCTCAGGCTTTTCTTTCTGCGGTGAATCACTTTCGTCAACTTTTTGGGTGTTACCTGCTTTTACCCAACCTTCTTGTTTACCATCTTCTTTTTCTTCACCTTCAGTGCGAATTTTTTGCCAGGCTTTATCTTGGCTTTCTTGCAAAACGATAACTTTTGAATTAAACCCAACCCCACCAATACGTTCAGCTTCTTGCTTTGGTTCTCCTCGCAAAATTAAGCCTTGCTTCCAGGTGATACGCGCACGGTAAGCTCCAGGTGGTAATGATTTTGCAGATGGGGTAGGCTTGGGTGTTGGTTTGGCTGAGGCTTTAGGTTTAACCGCAACCGTAGAAGTTTCTTTGGTTCCTTTAGGGACAGTTTTTGGATTTTCTCCTTTCACAGAGGGGCTATCATTAACATAAATTGGTTTTGGGGGGATTATAGTAGTTCGATTTATCACATATAAAGCAGTCGCAAATCCGCCCCCAGCTAAAATAGCGATCGCCAATAAAATCCCAAGCGTATATTTCAGTACGTTCACAATCACCATAGTCAGAACCTCACACTACAAATTTTGAATTATATAGCAGGAAATAGGGAACAGTGAACAGTAAACAAGAGGTGGACTTTGTTCGTTTCCTACCTGATAACTGATAACTGGTAACTGGTAACTGGTAACTGCCAACTGCTATAAATTATGAATTATGAAATTTCTGATTCTTCATAATTCATAACTGCGAACTTATTATTGGGGCTGGCGTTGAATGCGATCGCTTAAAGGACTATGCTTGGAAGCCAAACGCGCCCTACCAGCTGCTGCCCATTCTTGCAATTTCTGAATTTGTTCTGTGGCAGTTCGTGCTAGTGGTATAATCTGACTGGCAGATTCTAAAACATCATCGGTCGTAAAGTCGCGATTTTGGCTAAATCCAATGTGCATTGCTTCAATCAAAGTTTGCTCAATTTCTGCGCCAGAAAAATCGGGTGTTTCGTAAGCTAATCTGTCAATATCGTAATTTTTAAAGTTATGGGCGCGCAGTCGAGATAAATGTACATTAAAAATGGCTTTTCTTTCTTCTTGGCTGGGTAAACCAACAAAGAAAATTTCATCCAAGCGTCCTTTTCGCAGCATTTCTGGTGGTAATGCTTGAATATCGTTCGCAGTCGCAACAACAAACACAGGTGAGGTTTTCTCGGCTAACCAGGTAATAAATGTACCAAAAACACGACTCGTGGTTCCCGCATCACCTTTGCTACCAAGTCCGGAAAAGGCTTTGTCAATCTCATCTATCCACAAAACGCAAGGTGCAAGGGCTTCGGCGACTTGTATCATTTGTCGTGTGCGAGATTCAGATTCACCCACCAAACCCCCAAATAATCTTCCCACATCCAGACGCAACAAAGGTAAATGCCAGTGATGAGCGATCGCCTTGGCTGTTAACGATTTTCCCGTCCCCTGAATTCCCACCAACATTAAACCACGGGGATGCGGTAAACCATATTGTCGCGCCCTTTCGGTAAATGCACCACCCCGACGCAAAAGCCAATCTTTCAGGTTATCTAGTCCACCAATATCAGAAATTTGCTCTGTGGCTGGGTAAAAGTCGAGGATTTGGGTTTGGCGAATTGTTTGGCGCTTTTCTTCCAAAACCAAGTCTACATCTTCTGGCTGCAATTCTCCGTGAGTGGCGATCGCTCTTGCTAAAACCCGACGAATGCGTTCCATCGAGAGTCCTTGACAGGAGCGCACCAAGTCATCTAACACTTTAGTAGGAAGAGAGTGACCAGTAGCAGCTAACAAGCGTTCGACTTCTATTTTAATTTCGGCTGCTGCGGGTAAGGGAAATTCCAGAACAGTGAGAACTTCTGTTAAGTCGTCGGGAATCGCAATTTTTGGAGATAGTAAGACGATATTTTTTGGCTGAGACTTGAGGAGTCGGGCGAAGTTGCGGAGTTTGCGGGCGATCGCCACATCTTCTAAAAACCGATGGTAATCTCGTAAAATAAACACCGCAGGCGCAGAAGCTGGCAGTTTTTCCACCAATTCCAAAGCTTGTAGAGGGTTACGACGACCAAAACCCGCATCATTCGGATTACCTTGGTAACCATCCACAAAATCCCAAGTATACACTGGACGGTTACCCTGATTCGCAGCTTCTTCCCGGATAGCGCTTTCAACCCGTTCCTCTTCGTATGTTGGGATGTAAATCAAAGGGTAGCGGGCGCGTAGTAGCAGTTTAAATTCGTCACGGAAGCTCATAAGTAGATGTTAGAAGTATGTTGTTAGTTCTTTCTCTCATTGTTAAGGGTTGTCATGCGTCTAACAACTTTTTCTGTTTCCTGTGTTTCGCGATCGTTCAATCCACGCCTCGCAGTTACAAAAAAATGTATCTTTCTTGACAATGGAATAGGTAAAAAAATATTTGGAAATTTTAATCCTTTGATAATTAAGTATTAAAATAAAAATGCCCTAATTAATATTAACTAAGAATATTTTTTCATCCTTTTGGAGAAGCTCACGATTGATTGATTGCAAGCATGTAGTTAATATCACTTCTTCGTTTTCGGAACAAGAGCACTACCATGAATGCCAAATTATTTGCAAATATCCTAGCTGCCAGTGCGATCGCACTTGGCTATTTTACTACTATAATTCACCCTACCTATGCTCAAGTTAATACATACTTTTGTGGTGTAAATAGGGATGGCGTACCAACAACATACGCTCGCAACGCCTTAGGGAGAAAAATTCCACTCATTAGCTGGCAAAGAAATTGGAATAATAAATTTTCCCAAAGAGCACGTTGTGAGGCTGTTTCTGCGAGATTTCAAACTGCTTCTGTTGACGGTGTGCTAAACTATCTCACAACTGGAACCATGAATGGTCAAAAGGTTTTATGTGCCGCCAGTCGATATGGTGGAACTTGTAACTATTTGTTACTCACACTCAGAGCAAGTGACGATGCAAGCCAAGTGATTGAAAATCTCAGACAAATGGGTTACACCGCTAGTGGTCCGATTGTTCAATCTGATGATGAATCTCATCAAACCTATATTGATATGAATCAATTACTCAGGGAGGAGCGCAGTGACGCTGAGTAAGGTATCCTAGTTTGGATACGTCAAACTTTCGTGGTTCGCGCTTAGTGAGATAGCAAGATCAAAACAGTGGTCAATCAATTTTGGATTTAGGATTTTAGATTTTGGATTAACTCCACCGGCTTCGGCTGCGCTCAGCCCAAGCTAAGAGTGCGGAGCTTGAGGCGGAACAAAGTCCGTCAATCAATTTTGGATTTGCGATTTGAGATTTGAGATTGAGGAATTTTGCTAAAGTTCAGGATTTCAAAGAGTTCAATCGCTTCTAGTCTTACGAGTTAACCCAATCTAAAATCGGCTTTTCTTTAATCTAAAATAGTTTCGGTCAGATTTTCCTATAAATCAATTGACATTAATTGGGATATGAGCAAATGAATTGTCGGTTACTGGCTTTGATTGTCTGGATGGGGACGTTATGGATGCTACCAGTACAAAGTCTTCCTCTAAATATTTCTAGTGCCAAACTATTTGCTCAGCAGCAAGTCTCACAATTGTCACAAGAACAATTGCGGAAACTTGCTCAATCTATTACTGTCAAAATTATTTCAGGGAACAACGGCGGTTCTGGGATTTTGATTCAGAAAGAAGGTCAACTGTATACAGTTCTCACCAGTCGGCACGTTCTGGAAACAGGCAAACAACATCTGATCTATACATCCGATGGTCGAAATTATCCGGCACAGTTGCTCAAGGATGTTAATTATGATAACAAAGACTTGAGTGTATTACAGCTTCGTGCACCAGGAAACTACGCCATAGCCTCCTTAGGAAATTCCTCAACCTTACAAGAAGGCGATCAACTATTAGCTGCAGGGTTTCCTTTTGAAGAGAATTCATCTGTGTCAAGGCAGATGATTACAACGAGTGGGCGTGTTTCCCTGTTGCTAGAACGCCCTTTGAAAGGGGGATACCGGATTGGATACACCAATGAAATTGAAAAGGGCATGAGCGGCGGACCGGTGTTAAATAATGAAGGTAAGGTTATTGGTGTCAATGGTATTCATGCTCAACCTCTGTGGGGCGATCCTTATATGTACGAGGATGGCTCTCAACCTAATGATGCCTTACGTGAACGGATGAAACGCTCAAGTTGGGGAGTCCCCATTGAAACATTAGCGCAGTTCGACCCCCCAATTATTCCACCAGAAATCCCTCAAGCAAGAAATACACTTAAACAAGCAGCACCAAACTCGACGCCCTTGGTGGCAAGTCTGGTAGACAAGATTGCCCAAGAAATTACGGTGTTAATTAGTTGGGAAAGCAGTCATGGCTCGGGAGTGATTGTTAATAAGCAAGGTAACACATATTACGTCCTCACCGCTGGTCATGTGGTGCGAAACAAGAACAACTTGAAAATTGTTACCCCAGATAATCAGCAGTATTCAGTCAACACAACGGGGGTGAAAACCTGGGAAGGGACAGATTTAGCTTTGTTGGAATTCACCAGCAACCAAACTTACCAAGTGGCGACTCTGGCTGATTATGACTTGGAAAATGAAGACAGAATCGTTTTTGTGTCTGGAATCCCGACATCTGAGGATCCTACTACACAAGCAAAACGTCAATTTAGTGCTGGCTTGCTTTATGGTGGGGGAATTGATCGCGTTAAAGATTCTCGTTCTTTTGCTTTTGGTTATGAACTGGTTTATACTAATTCCACCGATAAAGGTATGAGTGGTAGCCCAGTGTTAGATAGTTTGGGTCGAGTCATTGGGATTCATACAGCAGCAGAAGGTGAACCAACTTTAATTAAACAAAAAACTGGTGACGCACGGGAAATTCAACTAGGTTACAGTTTGGGTGTGCCAATTCATACGTTTTTGGCACTGGTACAACAAGATAAATTGGAACTCAATCTTAAGAAACACACGACTTTGCCACCGCGATTGAGCGCTCCACAGCAAGATGCAATAATCTCATCTGCTCTGAATGTAGCATCACCGAAAGACAATTCGGATGAATTTGAGTGGCTTAGTTATGGAAATAAATTGTTGCGATCGCAAAAGTATGAAAAAGCAGTAGATGCTTTTGACAAAGCCATCAAAATCAAGCCAGACTTTTATCAAGCTTGGTATGCACGGGGACGCGCACAACGTCTACTGCAAAAATATAAAGACGCACTTGAATCTTTTAACAAAGCAAGAGCGTATAATCGAACATACGATCCAGCTTGGCGTGAACTTGGTGATACGCTTTTTGCCTTGAATCGATACGAAGAAGCACGCCAAGCTTTGGAGAAAGTGATTTCACTCAAGCCAGATGAGTTCATGGCTTATCGAGGACTATGTAGTGTTTTGGGTGAATTAGGAAATTACTCAAAAGCGATTAAGGCTTGCGATCAAGCGATTAAAATTAATCCTCAGCCTTTGCAGTATATTCTTCGGGGTGAAACTTTAACTACTATTGGAGACACCACCCAAGCAATTAAAGATTTTAACGAAGCTTTGCGGCTTCAACCTGATAATCCCTTTGCATATCGACGACGTGGAATCGCCAAGTCTAACGAAGAAAATTATCAAGGAGCACTTGAGGATTTAAATAAGGCTATCACTCTTCAAGGTGATAATGGCTATGCCTACGTTGATCGCGGCATAGTTTACGCCATGATGGGAAACCGCAAAGCATTCATCAAAGATTTCGAGACAGCACTGCGCCTTGAACCTGACTCAGCAGCTATTTTTAATAAGCGCGGTATTGCGCATTCTATTTTACAAGATGACAAGGGTGCTATTGAAGATTACACCGCAGCGATTCGCTTTGCTCCGGAATCAGCTTATATTTATTACAAAAAGCTGGGCGATGTGCGGACTGTTCAGAAAGACTACAAAACAGCAATGGAAAACTATAGCGAAGCAATACGCCTAGAACGAAACTATGCTCCCGCTTATGTTGGTCGAGGAATTGTCAATGCTATGATGGCTTCCCAACAGGGATTTACAGAAGATTTCGACACCGCTTTGCGACTCCAGCCTGATAACGCGTGGTTTTATAGTGAACGAGGAAAGGCTCGATTTATCCTCAAAGATCAACAAGGAGCAATTGCAGATTACAACAAAGCCATCGGTCTTTTTCCTCAATTAGCACATTTGTACTACACCTTGCGGGGTAACGCGCGACAGGAACAGAAAGACTATACTGGAGCGATCGCAGATTACAACGAAGCAATTCGCCTCAAACCAGATTTCGCTTTAGCTTACAACAACCGGGGTTTGGTGCGTGTGCAACAAGAAGATAAGATAGGGGCTATCGCCCCCGCAAATCAATCTATTCGCCTCAACTCCAACATACCCACTGTGTTATACATCAATCCAGAGTCTTTGCAGAAGACACAAAATGCCAAAGACTACGAAAAGGCGATCGCCGATTTTACACAAGCCATTCGCCTCAAGCCAGATCTTGCCTTAGCTTACAACAACCGGGGTTTAGTGCGTTTGCAAGAGAAAGACGACAAAGGAGCGATAGAGGATTTCAAGCAAGCCATGCGTCTTAACCCAGATCTTGCAGAAGCTTACAATAAAGAAGGTTTTTCACGTCTTTTTCAAAATTAGATTTTGGCAACGTTGCCACTTGAGACAGAACCCTTGAAAATCCTACCAGTCGGTACTTTAGTAGGTATGAGTCTAGCTAGCCTGTGCTTGTCACTAATGGACCGGTCTATATTCTCCTCTAGTAGCCATTCAGACAGGGTAACTAAGTCCTTAGCCTCTGTTTTATCCTCAAGCTCTGAGTAGTCCTCTTTGAGTGTTATTTTATACTTTTTAGGCTTCATAACAGATAGCTTCAAAAGCTTAAGTATCTTGTAAGTCCAGTATTGTCTCTTCCCTAGTTTCACTGTCGGTTAATATCGCGGTGATAGCCATCTAAACCATCCATCCTCATTCTGTTAAACCTGTCCACATACTAGGTTAGCATCCACGACAAGGACGGGTTTGTTTTTGGCTATACTGTATACGTGTTTACCACTAACTACTATATGGAAGTCAAAAGGTTAGAGCTACATAAAGAAAAAACGGAGCTTATTTATCGTGCCTTGGGTAGATGGTTATTTTTGGATAAGTATTTAAATGATATAGGTATTCAGGCTATTGATAGTCTCAGAATAAAACTGAGACAAGCTCCAGTATCAGAAATAGGCGTATTTTACCCTGAAAACAATAAAAGATACCGTCGTTATCCTGACGGGCATAATATGGAACTCAAAATATTAGAACTAAGCAATGAAGAAATAGACTTGATATGTCGTGCCATATTTACAATGGAATACTACGATAGGTATATAAATGAACGAGCGAAAAAAGCGCTAGAAACTATCAAAGAGAAAATGACTATCGCTAGGGACTTAGAAGCAGACTGTGAGGAATATGATGATGATGACTAACCTGACAGCTTTATAGACCCAATATTCAGACCAGAGGTACTTCTAAGTTACCTAAGCAGCCTGCGTAGTGTCTTAATATTACCTCGGGGCTGTTGCCAACCCATTTAGCTACATGAGTGATGGGTATTCCAGCCTCTAGTGACATAGTGATGAAGGTATGTCTACAGTTGTAAGGGCATCTGTAGCCAAAGAGTTGAGCGCAGATAGGCTATTAACGTAATATCAAGGGTTACAGCTTATGGTTTTATTGAGATAATGCCAGGAACCAGACTTGAACTGGTGACACGAGGATTTTCAGTCCTCTGCTCTACCAACTGAGCTATCCCGGCGTGGAATCTTTGATTCCCACGATTAATAAATGTAGCAAAGTTCTATTAATTTTGCAAGTACCTAGCAGAAAAAAATTTCAGCAGCTTTTATTTTCAACTTGAGCAAGCCCTGAAGGAGGCGGGTGTTAAGGCTTCAGCGTTCGACTGAGCGGAAGCTGAGCGGCGTCGTTCGCGTAGCGTCTCCGTTCGGCCTCAAGCCGTGCCCGTTCGCGCAGCGTGTCCCTTTGGGACTCAGGGCTCAGGAGATAGCTTCGCCGAACGTCCGAACGTCCGAACCGTGTAAGGGGATAGGGGTGAAGGAAGAATTAGCCCGAATATGAATCAGGGTTGGGCAAACTTTTTTGCTAATCCAGCCAAAAACAGCCATTAATACCACAAACTGAACAAGAATAATACTAGGATCGCAAGCAAACTTGAAAAAACCTGATACAAAGATGCCAACGATACTGCTTATGGAACCGACAATCACAGATAGCAACACCAAACGAGCGAGAATCTTGCCAAATAGTACGCTCATGAGGTTATCGCGATATCCTTGAATTAAGCTAGTGAGAATCATGCCTACTGCCAACCCGCCTGATAAGACAATATTCAAAAGGCTATTGAGTATGTAAGATTTCTTTTTTATTAAAAAAATAACTATAAATTTCCTACATGAATACTATGTCAACTAAAGACACTTTTGCTGACAATATCACTCATTCTCTTTCCCAAAAAGAAACTAGTGAGTACAATCAAATATCCAGTCAAGTAGAGAGTGATAACGTGCAACCTGTGTCATATGAGCTTCTCAACAGTGAGAAAGCCCAGCGCATGGCAGAATTTTTTGGCTTTTTAGGCGATGCTAATCGTTTGCGTATTCTCTCACTGTTAGCTCAAGAAGAACTTTGTGTAAGTGATTTGGCAGCAGTATTAAAAATGAGTGAATCTGCTGTTTCCCATCAACTGAGAAACTTACGGGCGATGCGTTTGGTTAGTTACCGCAAGCAAGGTCGTAATGTATTCTACCGCTTACATGACAGTCATGTTTTGCATCTTTATCAAGCTGTTGCTGAACATTTGGATGAACAGGAGTAAAGGATCATGGCGCTAAACTTTTAACCAACTCATCAAGTTTCAGACACTCAAATGCACCTGCGTGATACCCTGACGCATTTCGTACTGTCGCTTCAGCCAAGAGTGGCGAATTGTTTGACCAAGTAAGGGAGCAAGTTGAATCAATAGCCAACGTATCAGTGCATTTTTTCGTAGTAGTTCGCCTTGTGCTGCTTCCTGCATCTGGAGTTGTTGGGCGCGGATAATTTCTGGCTCACGTTCCGCTTGAATCCGGGATAGTGCTGCGTCAATCTCTTTGTGTCCAGCTTGTGCGTTAAACAGCGGTACAAGATGATTAGCAGCGACAATAACATCACGCAATGCGACATTGATTCCTTGAGCGCGAATGGGAGACATTGGGTGTGCAGCATCACCCAGAAGTAACACTCCTGGGGCGTACCAGGATGGACAACGACCAACTACAACTGATAGCTTAATCGGAGTTTCGATGGTGTCTGCATAGCTATGGAAATGCTCTGCCATCCATGAGGGTGATAGCGATGCAAAAATTTCTGCCCAGTCTGCTTGTTTGCGATCGGTTTTTTCATCTGCAGATATTACCCAAGCTAGATGCAGTTTTCCTTCCTCTGCTCCGTGAAAGATGGTGAATACGCGATCACCATTAACGATTAAATTAAACACATTATCTCCTGTAAACCTGGGACTGGCAGCAAGTTTGAACCAGAGAATATCCACATCCTTTGGCTGGCGTACCAATTGCAACCCTGCCCGTTGTCGGATAACCGAGTTTCGACCGTCTGTCCCAATCACAAGTTCGGCGGAAATTTCACGTCCACTGCCCAGTTTCACACCCGCAACGCGATTATTAATCGATAGTAAATCCTTTACAGCAAAACCTTGTATAAATTCAAAGTTAGGATAAGCCTGAGCTTCGGTAATGATAGCTTCAAGCAACGGCGGTTGCGACACCAACGTACAAGGTTGATCTGCCCCCATTGGTTCCTCAACTCGAAACAACTGCTTTTTGCCTATGATGAACTCCCATGCGTCGAGTTGTCTATGAGGAATACGTTCCACAATCGCCGATAATCCCATTTGCTCAAGTGCATCCAACCCACTCGGCATTAACCCTTCACCGCGAAACACTCGATGGAAATCCTTCGCCGCCTCAATCAATGTTACTGCAATACCGCGTTTTACAAGCTGTAAAGCAAGCGTAGCACCAGTCGGGCCTGCACCCACAATCACAATCTGCGCCATTACATTTCCCCTACGTTTATTGAATTGTTCGTAAATTGTCCATTTTCAGTTTTGAGTTGCTTACATTAACCTTTTCCTCCCGTAAACGTTACACTCTCAATAAAATACCTGTTAAAAAATGCATAAATCGCCAAAGCCGGTAAAGTAAACACCATAGAAGCCGCCATAATATAGTTCCAATAACTAATGAATTGACCTTTAAAAGTATTCAATCCCAAAGGAAGAGTAAACATTTCTGGATCAAACAAAATAACTAGAGGTAACAAGAAATTATTCCAATTTCCCATGAATACAAAAACTGCTTGTGCTGCTAAAGCTGGTTTTGCTAAAGGTAAAACAATATGCTGAAAAATACCCCAAGTCTTCAATCCATCCAATTGAGCAGCTTCTTCTAATTCCTTGGGAAAATTCACGAAAAACTGCCGCATCATAAAAATGAAGGTAGCATTAACCATGCTAGGAACAATCATCCCTTGATAGGAATTCAGCCAGCCCAAAGCTTTTAAAATTAAAAATGTGGGAATGAGGGTGATCTGTGCAGGGACTGCTAAGACTGTCAAAATCAGGAAGAACCAGAAGCGTTTACCCGTAAAGTTCAGTCTTGCTAAGGCGTAACCTGCCATTGAGTTGAATAACAAGTTTAATACAGTCACACTGATAGCTATAACCACACTATTGAAGACCCACCGCAGAAACAGCGGTTCTTGGAAAAAAATTTGTTTGTAGTTGTCGAGAGTAAAGTTTTTGGGTACAAAATTAGGTTCACCGCTGACAATTTCTGATAGCGGCTTAAATGATGCTGATAGTGCCCATAAAAAGGGAATGAGCGTGATGATTGCATACAGTGTTAGTAAAATGTATAGCAGTGTCTTCCAAGTCAAAAAATTATATATTTTCATTTTGATAATATCTTTATCAAGGGTTTAGTTTTTCCTCACCATCACCCAGCTTAAATAGTCTCTTCAACTTGAGAATTAAATCAGCTTCTGTAACTGAAAAAAACAACCAGTATTCTAAACTACATTTACACCCTTGAAATATTTTTGCTAATGAGTTCTTGCACCCAAGCTCTAAAAGCTCTCATAGTCTTGTTTCTACCCACAGTTTTACACTGTTGAAGATACTCAGGAATGACTTGCTGGAGAGGAAAATTAGGGAAAATTGGGCTAAACGTAGACGAAATATATTTACCATTTTGCAGAACATTAATTTGTAATTTTCCTTTTTCAAAGCGCCACAACTCGGGTACTGCTAATGCTTCATAGATACTAGAGTGAGTGCGGGAAGTGACATCAATTTTTAACGCTAAGTCTGGAGGCGGATCTACTGTTAAGTCTAATCTGTCTCTGCCTCGAACAACTGGTTCATTTTGGATATAAAAACAGTTGTCATGTTCAATGCCTTTGTCCATTAATTCATTTTTGAAAGTTGTCGAACCTAAAGACATAAATTCAATGTCTAGCTCCTCAAGGAGTACTTTCACTAAATCGCTAATATTTTCTTTATTACGCTCATGTTCAGGTAGTGGTGTCATAATTTCTAGCATTCCATTTTCATAAGCTACCCTAGCGGCACGATGCTCACCTAATTCTTGTAAAATCGTTTCAAATTCTTGCCATGTAACATTTTTTAGCAGCACTCGCTGTCCTGGTGGAACTTCTAATTGCTTCAGTTTTAATAGCATGTTTGCCTCCATTTTGAAGTGTAACTTATTTGACATGAATGGCTTTAGCTCAGTAAGTTTCCTTTAAAAATTTTAGCCTCCAAAAAACCGCCGTTGAATCAAAGTGATAACAATAATGACTGCTGCGAGTAAAAAGGCGATCGCCGCTGCATATCCCATCTGTAAGTTACGAAAGACAGCTTGATATATCAATAGAACTATTGTCAAAGTAGCATTATTCGGTCCACCAGTGCCGTTAGAAAAAATATAAGATTGGTCAAACAATTGAAACGTGCCAATCACTCCTATTGTGACTACAAAAAAGGTTACTGGTCTGAGTATAGGAATTGTGATATGAATAAACTGCTGCCAGCCATTTGCTCCATCTAGCGATCCAGCCTCATAAAGTGAACGAGGAATATCCTGCAACGCTGCCAAATAAATCACCATGTAAAACGGTGCTGTTGACCAAATATTCATCAGCATAATACCTTTGAGGGCAACGGCTGGATCTCCTAACCAGTTGTAAGTAGGTAGCCCTACAAAAGCAAGAAAATCATTGAGTAACCCATTCGTGTTATAAATCCACATAAAAATCAGCGTCAACACAGCCGATGAAGTGACTGTCGGCAAAAAGTAAAGGATACGCCACCAATTTTTGGCACGAATACCAGAGTTGAGCGTCACTGCTAGAATTAAAGCCAAGACAGTTTGAGCCGGGACAACAATTGCAACATATTGGGCTGTATTTCTTAAAGCAATCCAAACCTGTTCATCTTCAATGAGTCGCGTGAAGTTGCGAAAGCCTACAAATTGATACTTAATAGCGCCAAGAAGTTGAACTTTGTGCAGAGAAAGAAAAATAGCCCAGAGAATGGGTAGCACGACAAATGTGCCCAACACCAGAATGGTTGGCATCATAAACAAGTATCCAGCCAAGTCTTGTGTGATGTTCGATCTAGACTTTGTTTGTCGCCTTCTGACTTCAAACACAAATGTACCTCCAACTCATCCGGCACCATCCCGACTGTAGCGATAGGTAATGCATGATTATTTATCGTAACTGCTTGTGTATCAATTCAGTTGCAGTTCAACCAAGCTTGACTTAAACAAAACTTAAAGAAATGTCAAGCCTATCAAAAGATTATTCATTGCATTCCGCTTTCAAGATTTTATACGCTGTTACTAAAAATACAGAGTTTCTAAACACGATTTTCATATTCAAACAATAAGCCTCTATATGAGGTTGGTACGCATTGCCATCCTTACGGTAGATGTTTTTTTCAGTCAGTTAAAAAGCTCGATATAATTCTGACGCCTGATTGCCGTATGCGTTTATCTCTACTTTCTAAATCAGCTTTTAGCTTTGCAGCTGTTACTTTTTGTTTTGCTGTTGTTTTTGGAACTAAACCAGCAACAGCTGCATCGTTTAGTGTCGTTGCTGAGGGTCTTGATAATGTCAGGGGTCTCAACTTTGGTCCTGATGGTAGCCTCTACATCACAGAGTCGGGTGTAGGAGGAGATGGCAGATGCATTCCCGGACCTAGTTTGGAAGGTCTTGATTCATGTATTGGTACAAGTGGTGCCGTGACAAGAGTTAAGGACGGCAAACAAGAGCGTATACTTACACGGTTGCCGTCTGTTGCCTTAAGACCCGTTGGTGCTACAGGTGAAGATCCTCAAGATATACAATTTGATGCAGCAGGAAATCCTTACCTTCTCATCGGTTATGGTGGTAATCCCACCATCCGCGATTTTTCAGAAAATGCCCCCGGTTGGGGACAACTCTACAAAGTAGATTTCAACACGGGTTCGTTAACAAGTCTTGGCGATTTTGCAAAATATGAATTGGCTAATAATGCTGCTGGGGAAGTTGTGCTTGATACAAGCGGTGAAATCGCTAGCAACCCCTATGGTCTGGCAATTAAGGGCAATACTGCTTATGTCATTGATGCGGCTGCCAATGACATTTTAACTGTGGGACTTGATGGCAGTAATTTGAAGACTTTTACTGTGCTTCCCAAGCAAACAATAACAAATCCTGTCTTCCCAACTCCTGGACCTGGACAAGTGCTACCTCCTGACGCGCCACCACCAGGTCAAACTCCAGAGGAAGTTGAAATTCAATCAGTACCGACAGGTGCCGCATTTGGTCCTGATGGTGCTTTGTACGTCAGCGAATACACGGGTTTTCCTTTTCCAGTCGGTAAAGCGCGGATATTTCGAGTTGGATCTGATGGTGAAGTTACAGTCTACGCTGACGGCTTTACCCAACTCTGTGATTTAGAATTTGATCCCCAAGGCAATTTGTATACCGTACAATATTCCAATGCACCGCAATGGTCGGGCGTTACAGATGCTTCTCTTATCCAAATCGCCCCAGATGGCACTCGTACAACTTTGCTTAGTGGCAATGGACTAGAATCTGCCACAGCCTTGACAATTGGTCTTGATAGTGCTGTTTATGTAGCAAATAAAGGCGATCGCCCTGGAGTTGGGCAAGTTTTGCGGGTTGATCCAAAAGCAAAAGTCCCTGAACCAAGTGTTGTAATAGCTATAGTCGCGGTTGGTGTTTTAGGACTGAGTACTTTGCACAAGCGTAAGCCAAAACGCATAGTACTCAAGAAATCAAGTACAGATTTATCTGTGTTCCATGAGTGGTTCATAATTTCTTTGTGTACCTTACCCAATTGCAAACCGCCATATACCACTCACTCATATTTACTCCATAGCGATACGCGGAGCGTCAAGCGTATGCGCAAAGCGCACGCTGCGCGAACGACTGAGCGCTCACGCCGAAGTCCTCTGGCTTATCGCCTTAATCAGTTCATTAGCTTCATCTTGTGCTCGTTGCATCGCCTGTTGTAGTGGTTGCTGTCCTAACAAAGCGCTAACAAACTGGTTATCAAAATTGTTTACAATCGCTGCTGGATATTCACCGACTTGCCAAGGTATAGCATAATTTACTCCTGCCACAAG
This sequence comes from Brasilonema sennae CENA114, assembly GCF_006968745.1. Lineage (NCBI taxonomy): Bacteria > Bacillati > Cyanobacteriota > Cyanophyceae > Nostocales > Scytonemataceae > Brasilonema > Brasilonema sennae. The sequence goes on from NZ_CP030118.1 coordinate 3,714,557, forward strand.
TGCAGTTCTCACGGGGTCTTGATCATAACCCAATTTCTGAGCAACAGATTTCCGAGATGGCAGAGCAAAGCCTGTTTTCGTCCACTTTGTCATACCTTGTTTACCTGTGAGATAAGAAATAAGTTCCCAAGCTTCGGCTTTGTGTTGGGTTTGCTTGTTCATCACGTAGGCAACAGTGAATACCATCGTATTTTTGTTATCATTAATTGTAGGTAGTTCTGCAGTAGCAAACTCTAAATTAGCAAAAGTTTCTGTGAGGTAGGGAATTGCCCAGTTCCCCTCAATTACCATTGCGACTTTACCCTGACCAAACATTTCACTGCCAGAATTTGTGCCAACATCAGATTTTTGAGATGAGGAGCGGTCTTTTTGATACTGGTCTATCGCCAATTGTAATCCTCGCAAGCTGGCATCACTGGCAAATGCTGCATAACCATTTTGGTTTACAAGTTGTCCACCAAAAGCTTTGATTTTGTAAGCCTGACGCGCTAATTCTGGAATTTCTCCAAAACCGTATTGATCAATTCTGCCATCTCGGTTACGGTCTACGGTCAACTTCTTTGAGTAGGCACGCAGTTCATTCCAAGTTGATGGTGGAATGGTTAAGCCTGCGGCTGCAAAAGCTTTTTTGTTATAAAACAGAGCAAGTGTCGAATAGTCCTTAGGTAAGCCGTAAATATGCTTAGAATATTTGAAGCTACTGAGTAGTGTTTCCTCAAAGTCAGCAACCTCAAAATCGGGAGTTATATACGCATCAAGTGGTTCTAAAACATTCTGGCTCATGAAAAAAGGAGCTTCAAGAGCATCTAAATAGAATACATCAGGAGCCGCTTCACCCACCAAGCGGGTTTTTATGACATCCATGTATTGGTCGTTGATGACTTCATGCCTGACTTTAATATTAGGATGGTTTGCTTCAAAGTCTTGCAATAGTTCTTTCAAGAGTTTTTGTTCTGCTGGACTTGCTGTCCAACCGCCCAGTTTGATAGTGACTGCGGTTGGTGCAGAGGAAACGCTCATAAAAGGTAGATTTTGACAACCAATAACAAAGAGGGCGATGCTTCCAAAAAGAGCCGCCCAAAGCATAATTCTGTTTGGGAGTATTGTCCTTTGGGCGATAGCTAGCCCCTTAGGGGGCGCTGCGCAAACGCTGCTGCGCAGCGCGCAGATCGCTACTAATGATCTTAAAAATTTTAGTCTTAAAAATTTCGACACGTTGGTTCGGATCACAGCCAAGTAAAAATTCTGCCACTTTAGATCTTGACTCTGTAACTGCGGATTGATTTTTTCTTTATTTAAATTTTTGTTGAGATATGCAAGTTACAATAACTAAATAATTATGAACAAAAGTTACAGTCCCCACTTGACCCATCTGTGAAGACAAGTATGGAACCAATTTCGCTAGAAACCGCTACGCCTCTAGCCCCCATAATACCCGAGATAGCAATTTCAGAACCGACTGTTGTTGCTAACTCAACACTCAGCCCTTCAGTTTTAAGAAAGAATGCTATTCGTATCAGCCTCAGAGCCTCTACTGTAGATGGTGTCTTCACATCAATATACTTGACCATTGTCACTGGTGTTTTACTCTCTAATTTTTTGGTGGAATTAAATGCTAGTCCAGTGATTATTGGAATGCTGTCTTCCATTCCAATGCTGGTGAATCTGATTCAGCCGTTCGGTGCGTATCTATCAGAACGCACAACCAGTCGCTTTCGATTTTCGATCCTTACAAACGTGAGTGCGAGGATACTCTGGTTATTTCTACCCATTGGGATCGCCGCCCTTAGCTTCGGATATATAAATTCTCAGCAATTGATAGTTCTAACACTTGTGATTATCTTGTTAATCAATATGTTACAAGGATTAGGACATCCATCGTGGATGAGTTGGATGGCAGCTTTAGTCCCTCGACAGATCCGAGGAAGGTATTTTGGGTTGCGTAACAGTGCTTTCAGTCTAACTGTTTTAACTTTTATACCAATAGCCGGTCTAGTTGTCTCTAAATGGCCTGGTGGAACTTTACAAGGTTATGCAGTGCTTGTGGTGTTCGGGACTCTATCAGGTCTGATAGGTCTTGGGTGTCAGTACTTCCAGGTGGACGTCAATCCACAGATGCAGCACGCTTCTGTCCTCGGTTCTTTAGTGAAAAATGCTATTTCTGGAGATACTGATAATTCTAGTCAAACTACTGATACACAGCCAGAAACTATAGAAAATACAACTGATTCTATACCGGATTCGAGTGCGATAAAAGGTATTTTAAATAACTCTAATTTCTTGATGTCTCTGTTGTATTTCAGTTTCCAAATGTTTGCCATTAACTTGAGTACTCCTTATTTCCCGCTCTATATGTTAAATAATTTACATTTAGATGTGAGTGTTGTGGCACTCTACGCCAGTTTTCAGGGGGCGGCAAACCTGGTGATGCTGACTTTCTGGGGCAAGTTATCAGACAAAATAGGTAACCGTTCAATCTTGATATTAATGGGGATTGTACTTACACTCATACCTTTATTTTGGCTAGCGATTGATGTTAGTTTCTTTGGCATTTGGCTGTGGTTACCCCTTTTACACATGTTACTTGGAGGGATTTGGGCAGCAATTGATTTATGCAACAACAATATGCAGCTAGCAATTGCGCCTGTCAAACAACAATCCCTTTATTTTGGAGTAATTGCTGCCGTTACTGGAGTTTGTGGCGCTTTAGGTACAACTATAGGTGGTTTGATTGCACAAAATCCCTCATTAGGTGGTTTACCAGCAGCCTTTGTTGTATCTTTTGTGTTCAGAATCGGAGCAGTTGTTCCCCTTTTATTTGTGCAAGAAGCGCGAAAAAACTCTTTAACTGAGGTGATACAAACTCTGTGGATATTTCGTAAGCAGATAGTAGAGAATTAGACATGGTATAGTGTAACCACTCACCTTCGTATCATCGATAATCAAACAGATATAGCGCTTTTCAACTCACTTAAATACAGATGTGGTATGGGGTGGGCATTGCAATGTCCAATGCCCTTCGGGTATGCCACTCAGGAATTGCTGTTGTATTACATCGAACCCATGACAATACCCCAAAAATAAGCTTCAAAACGATCCTCATCTTTATCTATGTATCTCTTGCTTCCCCAAGTATAAACATCCACACTAATACGACCACTATCGCGTTTCCAGAAGAATCCCTTTTTAATCGAGATATTACCCAACAGCGTGATCCAATGGGTGGGATAAGGGAAGGGTGGCGGATTGTTACCGAGTAAACCCTGTGCGGTAATCAAAGCAAAAGCAACGCCACCAGCAGAAATCACTGTTTCTGCTTCATTCAAAGCATCGACTTCGCCAAAAAGATAAGTGTGGGTGTATTTGACATTCCGATAGCCTAAAACTTCCCGCGCCCATCCTTTCATTTCCCAAGATTTAGTCATCCCAGCTATATTGCGGATAATATCGGGCGCTTCTGGTTCAACAGGAAAAACCAAATTTTCTGATTCTCGGCACGTTGCTAGAACCATCCAATCAGCTTGCCCCATTCTTAGTCTGCCTCGACTTTGACGCAACCTATTTGATGCTTCAATACGTCTAGTTCGCCCTTGAAAACCACCAGTTTCAAATAAACTACGACAAATTTGTACGTAGCGCAGGGGTTGTTTACGAACGAGTTCAAATAAAATTGATGCAGGACCACAAAACGGTTGTTGACCTTGGTTGACTTGAAAGGCGTCCAAAAGGCGCGTTTTCATGTCTGTCAGCACTTGGTTTTTATCTAAATTTGACCAAACACTGGGGGCATTGGATGTTTCAAATTCTGCGATCGCCGAAGCGACAGATGGATCTAACGTTGAAGAATTCATTGATTAAGTAGATGGGTAGACATAAAAGTACGTGAGTTCGACAGGGTTGAAAAAAGCACAAAAAAGCGCCCGACTGTGTATTGACTAAGAATACCCATGATGTCAAGCGCGATAGAAGAAAGTTCATCCCAAACCAGCCATTTGCTGTTCATGTGCGGACAGCATCATCTGCGCCGGTTCTAGGTAGGTGTCGTCACCCGTCAGCAGCACGAACATGGCGATCGCGACAGGGCAAGCGCAATACAGTTCGACGATATGATCCTGCATCCTAGGCCACACCCGACCTCCAGCGTCCTGGTACCGTTGAAGCAGATCGGCAAGGGCAGACTCACCGAAAATGGCGTAGTACGCGGCAAAGTCCGTCGCTGGATCGGCAACTTCGGCTTCCGTCCAGTCGATCAGTCCGGTTACCCGATGGTCCTGGTCAACCAACATGTGCCCTGGGTGCAAGTCGCCGTGGATCAGTGCCGAGTGCTTAGGCCAGTACGTGTCGTCAGCGAGCCAGTTCTGCCACCTCTGCCATACCAAGTCCGAGACTCGCAGCAGAGGTTTCGCCTGATCCATCTTCTTGGCGAGTGACTGCCGAACCTCGACAGGCTGCAGCACTCGAACGCCAGCTTCGCACGCCGCATCGTGGTCAATCGTGTGCAGACCCGCGATCGCCCCAGCCAACGAGTCAACAAAGGTGACGGAGGGTGACTGCTGGTCGATGTACCAATCGTAATTCTTGGCTACCGGATTCACGGTGGCGGCTGGAGTACCGGCAAGTCTGGGATAGGCAATCAGATCTTCTGTGTTCACTCGCCATTCCGGTACGGCAACTGGGAGGTGCTTACGCAGCAGATTCAGCACCCGGTTTTCGTTGGCTGCTCTTTCGATGACATCAGACCGCCTGGGTGCTCGTAATACCCATGGAATGCCGTCCTCATCGGTGGCGAACGCAACGAGGAAATCGACTCCTGATGCGTTGAGTTCTACGTTTTCGGCGTTCAGTCGAAGACCGTGCTTTTGGGCGACAGCCAGAAATTCCGCAGTGCTGTTGATGATCGGCTTCATGGGAGATGAATCTTTGGATATCGAACTCAATACTTATTAATACCCATCTACTTTTATCAATTACAGAATTTTTCCACGCAGCGAACGAACATTTCCACACCCATCGCCAAGATGGTTTCGTCAAAATCAAATCGAGGATGATGGTGTGGATACGCCAATCCTTTATCAGGGTTCGCAGAACCCAGGAAGAAATAGCAACCAGGAACCTCTTGTAAGAAGTAAGACATATCCTCGCCACCCATTGTTTGGCATTCAGGAACAACACCCAAGGGCGTTTCTACGACTTCTTCGGCAACTGAGCGCACCAAGTCCGCTATGGTAGCATCATTGATCACTGGTGGGTAAAGCGACCAACAATTAAAGTCATAACTAGCACCATGACTCTGGCAAACTCCCGCAATAATTTGCTCAAGACGCTGCTTAAAAAAGCCTTCATATGCTGGATTAAAATACCTTACGGTACCACTCATTCTGGCTGTATCAGCTATCACATTATTCTTGGTTCCAGCATGAAGTTCACCCACTGTCACTACTGCTGAGTCAATAGGGTTGACGTTGCGCGCGACAATTGTTTGTAAGGCATTGACAATTTGGGCAGCAACCACAACAGAATCAACAGTTTGATGGGGCATGGCACCATGTCCGCCTTTGCCCATAATTGTACATTTGAATGTTTCTACAGCTGCCATTAATGCACCAGCGCGGACACCTAGTGTCCCCAAAGGTAAATTATTCCAAAGGTGTAAACCGATAATCGCCTCAACATCAGGGTTTTTCAATACCCCAGCTTCTATCATCGGCTTTGCGCCTCCGGGTCCTTCTTCTGCTGGCTGGAATATAATTTTGACAGTACCAGCAAAAGTGTCTCGATTCTGGTGAAGATAGTATGCTGTCCCTAGGGCAATTGCTGTATGTCCATCATGTCCACACGCGTGCATCACCCCATCGTGTTGTGAGCGATAAGAGACTTCGTTGAGTTCTTGAATTGGCAAAGCGTCCATATCCGCGCGAATTGCCAACACTTTTTGAGTACTAGTATCGTTACCCTTGATGGTAGCTACAATACCAGTCTGAGCAATGCCAGTTTGATGCTCAATTCCCCATTTCTGTAACTTCTGCGAGACAAACTGAGAGGTTAATTTTTCTTTAAAACCCAGTTCTGGCTTTTGATGCAATTGTCGCCGCCATTCCACAAGTTGCGCTTGCAGGGAACGAATGGAGAGTCGAACACGAGATAAATCAACACAAGAGGAGTTCGGGAATGTAGAAACCATGTTTTACATTTTTTAAATTCAAATGACAGCTAAGTACTTTTATTTTTACGCTTTAAACTTTTGCAAAAGGTATTTCTTGCCTCACTCTTCACACTTTTTTAGATATATAGCAATCGTTCTAAATCTAAATTTGATGCTACTTGTGCCATTTTAGATAAATCAGTTAAGTTATCTAGATAAGGTAAGCAGCCAAAAATTGGAATGTGCGTGAGTGATTTCATCAATTCTATGGGTGTCCAATCAGCAATTTCTGTATTTGTTCGAGGTTGAACACAATTCAAAACAATACCTTTTAAATTGATTCGTGATTGTCGTGCTAAAGCCACATTAGCGACTGCTTGACTTATTGCACCCAATCTAACTGGAACAACTAACACTGTTGGTAAGCGCCATTCTCCTGCCAAGTCAGCAACCGTTAATTCATCAGTTACTGGCGAACCTAATCCTCCTAAAGCTTCTAAAAAGATAAAATCACGGCGCGAACGCAAAGCTGTAAAACCTTGCCACACTTTTGCTAAATCTACAGTTTTATTTTCCCTTGCTGCAGCAATGGGAGGAGCAAGGGGTGCTTGAAAATATAAAGGTGTGAGTTCTTCGGGAGATTGATTTAAGGAAAATATTTTTTGATACCACTCGGAATCACCTTCTCCCGATTGCATGAGTTTCATAATTCCCATACTGGCGGAAGAGTGATATTTTTGCCAATAGGCTGCCAATACTGTCGTTAAAACAGTTTTGCCAACTTCTGTATCTGTTCCTGTAATCAATAGTGTGTTTAATAGCTTGTCAGTCATTAGTTATTAGTTATGAGTAGCCAACAACTAATGTCTCACAGTTACTATCATAAATTGCTGACAATTCTATTCTATAAATATTTTGCATAGTTTTCATGCAGATTCTGCATTGAATTCTACAACCTTGATGGAAAAGCTGTTTCATTAGGAACAGAGTTGGGTGGTTCACTAGCAGGCGGCGTATCTTGTGGTTCTACAGCAGGAGCTGTGGACGGCTGTTCTGTAGGTGTAGGTGTAGCTGTGGGAGTGGGTGTGGGTGTGGCTGTGGGGGTGGGAGTAGGTGTGGCTGTGGGAGTGGGAGTAGGTGTGGCTGTCGGGGTGGGGGTGAGAGTGGGTGTAGGAGTGGGGGTGGGTGTGGGAGTAGGAGTGGCTGTAGGTGTGGATCTAGATCTGCGTCTGACTGGATTTTCTAATCCGAGGCTAAAACTATAATTGCTTTGGGGTTGTCCTGGCACAGGACGTACTTGAACCGTATATTTACCAGCAAAAGGCAATGTTCCTTGGTAAAATGAAAAGTCTTTAGCAGCATTGTCAATTGGTTCTTGATTTGCACCTAAGATTGAGAGTAAAACACTACCTTGTTGATTAAGCAATACAGTTAACTGCTGCCCCTTTTCAGCAATAAAAACATACTGATCCACTTCATTGACTTTAATTATACTATCAACGTTAGCAGTGTTAGATGTACCAAAATTTAGGGGTTTATTATATACAACAGGTTCATTGTTGGTAGGTGTAGATGTTAAGGTCGTTCCATTGGGAATTACAGGTGAAGGGAAAGTTTGTGGATTTGTTTTTTCTGATGTAGCTTGTGAGCTAGTACGGATGGACCTGACCACAGTCCATGAACCAAATCCTGTTATAATTATCACAGCAAGAGTAATTCCAAAAACTGCCAAGGGATTATCTAACAGTGAAGGGCTACCCTGTGTTGGAATGGCTGGCTTAGATGTATTGGGGGCAGATGGTTGTGCTTGTTCAGGGCGGCGACCAACGGCTACTGTTTGTACTTTGGAAACATTTGAAGTGAAAACATTTGGTTGTTGTGGAGTTTGTAATGCTTGTAGTACATCAGGAGCTTTTAAGTAGCGATCGCCCAGTTTTTGACTTAACATTCGATTCAACACAGAGGCAAAGTGTGGATTGACTGTGACCAAATGTTGCCAATTCCAAGTTAGTTGATGTTCATCAAATAAATCTTGGGGTTCTTTGCCTGTCAACAATACAATTGCTGTAACAGCTAGTGCATACAAGTCACTGCTGGGATATGTTCGACCTGTTTGCATTTGCTCAGTTGGGGCATAACCATGTTTTCCAACAGTGGTTGCTGGCGTTGCGTTATCTGGAGAGTTCAATTTCGTTACCAGTTCTTTTACGACTCCAAAGTCGATTAAAACTGGTAGGCGATCGCTTTCTCGCAGAATAATATTATCCGGTGAAATATCTCGATGAATAATTCCTTGATTATGAATATATTCTAAGACTGGTAACAAAGAGCGTATAAGTTGTAATACTTCTTGTTCTGTAAATGCACTCCCTGTAGCTTGACGCTGATCCAACAAAGTCTGATATGTTTTTCCGCCAACGTAATCTTGCACCAAAAACAAGCGCTGATCTTGTTCAAATCTCTCGCGGAATTGAGGCACCTGGGGGTGTTGTATTTGATATAAAGTTGCTGCCTCTCGCTCAAAAAGCTCTTTTGCTTTTTCCCAAGCATAACCTTCGGTGACTATTGGAATTAATTCCTTAATTGCACAAAGTTCGTCAAAGCGCCTCTGGTCATGTGCCAGATAGGTTCTACCAAATCCACCCTGACCCAAAACTTGAGTGATCCGGTAACGGTTTTGCAATATAGTGTCAGTTGTAATCGGTGCTTGCATCGTTGATCAATTGAGTGTTATAGCAACAGAGGAGGACTTCACTATGATACGGATAGTTTCCAGACAGAGGGAGTCGGTTGAACTTTCTTTAAGGAGGCGATAAGCCGGAGGACTTCGGCGTGAGCGCTCAATCGTTCGCGCAGCGTGCGCTTTGCGCATACGCTTGATGCCACGCGTATCGCCTATCACATGCATCTGCTGTAAGTAGTATGTCCGTTTTAACTTTTATCAGATTTCCCAACTCTTTAAACTTACCTGTGTGCTCTAAAGTTATCAGGTCAAGTATCACGGAAATTGGAAGGCGCAAGCTCCGCAATGATATTGTTTGATAACAAACTAAAAAAAGCCTAACAATTTCCGCGTTTTGCAATCAAAACTAGTATCATTAAGTGTTAACGTTCTCTGAACCGAATATTAATTAAGTATTTATGCTTACCTTTCCTCAGATTCAACAGTCCAAGTGTTGATGCTTGTGCAAAGCAACTGATAAGGTAGTTAAAAGGGAAAGTCTACCAAACACACATCCAATTGAGTTGATTTTTTTCAATTCATGCCAAAAAATCTAAATGATAGATATGGTTTACAAACAGAATATTCAGTTAAGCTATCAATTGTCTCTCTATGCAAGAGCTAGAGAATGTACAAAATGTAGTTTAATAGAGGTTTGTTTAAAGTTTTGATAAAAGCTTTAACAAAACTCATACCAAAAGCTTATGTATATTTTTTATAACTATTTTCGGTTAAAGCTGTCTAATCTGTGGTGATAAGATTGCCATGAATGCACATCGAGGATCTGCTGTGCTCACTTCTGCAACACTAAAAGTGCAGCCAATTGCAACAGGACTAGCTGAAAATACTCGCCTGCGGCTGTTATCTGGCTCTGCCAACGTACCTTTGTCCCAAGAAGTTGCTCGTTACCTGGGCATGGATTTGGGACCAATGATTCGCAAACGATTTGCGGATGGAGAACTATACATTCAAATCCAAGAATCAATCCGGGGTTGTGATGTTTATCTCATCCAACCCGGTTGTAATCCTGTCAATGACAATTTGATGGAATTGCTGATTATAATCGATGCCTGCCGGCGTGCTTCTGCACGGCAAGTCACTGCAGTCATTCCCTATTATGGTTATGCCCGCGCTGACCGAAAAACCGCAGGAAGAGAGTCCATCACCGCCAAATTGGTAGCAAATCTCATTACAGAAGCAGGTGCTAACCGTATTCTTGCTATGGATTTGCACTCCGCTCAGATTCAAGGTTATTTCGACATACCACTAGATCATGTTTATGGTTCTCCAGTTTTGCTGGACTATCTAGCAAGCAAAGAACTGCCTGACTTAGTGGTAGTTTCCCCAGATGTTGGTGGTGTAGCGCGAGCCAGGGCATTTGCTAAAAAGCTCAACGATGCACCACTGGCGATTATAGATAAACGTCGTCAGGCTCACAACGTTGCCGAAGTCTTAAATGTCATTGGTGATGTTAAGGGCAAAACAGCAGTGCTTGTGGATGACATGATAGACACTGCTGGTACTATTGCTGCAGGGGCAAAACTTCTGCGTGAAGAAGGGGCGCGTCAGGTTTATGCTTGTGCCACTCACGCAGTGTTTTCACCAACAGCAATTGAGCGGCTCTCAAGTGGGTTATTTGAGGAAGTGATTGTTACAAATACGATTCCAATCCCAGAAACCGATGCTTCCGGTAAGTCGCTGGGCGAACGCTTTCCACAATTAGTTGTGCTGTCAGTAGCTAACTTACTTGGGGAAACTATCTGGCGGATTCACGAAGATAGTTCTGTAAGTAGTATGTTCCGTTAGCACAAACAAAACAGTTATCTTTAATTACAGTTGTGCATCAACTCAGGAGAATAAAGGATAAAGTTTTTAAAACTTCATCTTTTATTCTTTATTTTTGTCAAAAATAATCATATGGCCAATACATTGGCTTACAAACATCTAGTCAACTTTAGTCTAAACTCCAGTTACTAAGGGTAATGGAATGCCTTTAGCGAACTGCACAACTCCAGCCAATGGAAACGAGAAAAAAGAAATATTACCACTACTACACAAGTAATATAAAACTTTCAAATTAGAAAGAAGACGTAAAAAAGTGAAAGTCTTAGCGGCTGATAAAAGTTACAATTCACTCATATAAACGTGTTGCTTTACGCAAACGAGGAATTAGACCCCAAATACTAAAAAGAGTCTGAAAAACGAGAAAATCGAGGCAGATCAATTAAAATTTAAGTCCCAAGGTTCCAACAAGAACTTTACTCTTTGTTGTGTAAAATAAAATATGTGTTCTAAGTGTTCGATGGAAATGCCACAAAATATCTTTTGATTCCTTTCTTGACATTGCAACTATCCACATATGGATTTAAAGGATTTTATTCGTGGGATAGGTTCATAGATAGGGGGGAACAGAACGCTAGTAGGTATAGGTAGTTCACTCTTGACCAAATGCGTGGGGGCTGCATTACACACACGGAGGACAGGGTTTTGCACGTCCGCAAAATCGGCGACACTTCTTAGCGCAAGTAGAAGAGTTTCTTGCCAAATACCTGGGCAGACGAGTAGAACCAATAGGTAATATACCTGGCAATTGGTGCAGTAATGAAGTAAGAATGTAGCAACTTAGAATTCACATCAACAAACAAAAAGACAATCCAGCAATCAAACTGGAATTAGATCTAGGATTGTCTTAATGACACTGGAAAACAAAATTTTTGGGAAGAGGTTTACAACTATGTCAACTTTGGCACTTACACCTGATAATGTCGAAACCGTTTTAGATGAAATGCGCCCTTATCTCATATCTGATGGCGGTAATGTGGAACTGGTAGAACTTGATGGTCCGGTTGTTAAACTACGGTTACAAGGTGCTTGTGGTTCTTGTCCCAGTTCCACTATGACTTTGAGAATGGGGATTGAACGTCGTCTAAGAGAAATGATTCCGGAAATTGCAGAAGTGGAGCAAGTGATGTAGACAATATATGACGGGGGGATAACAAGAGCGAGGGAAAGAAGGGAGAGAGAATTTTCCCTGACGCTTCGGGTATCTCCTGCACCAGACGCTACGCGTATCTCCTACGGAGACGCTGCGCGAACGCTCTTAGCGTGCGCTTGCGCTTACGCAGTCGCCTACGGAGGAGCCAGTACTGCGGGAGGGTTTCCCTGGTGCAGGTATCTGGCGTTGGAAAGCGGTCATTCGCGCTGTCTGACTCCCTCATTCCCGCACTCCCTCTATCTCCCCATCACTCTATCTACTGATCACAAGTATGTCTCATCCTCTCTACGTCGCTTTCATTTGGCATCAACATCAACCGCTGTACAAATCTCCCACCAAAGCGCAGTCAGGTTCTCAGTATTATCATTTACCTTGGGTGCGTTTGCATGGTACAAAGGACTATCTCGATCTGATACTGATTTTAGAGCGCTATCCTCGGTTGCACCAAACAGTCAATTTGGTACCATCGCTAATATTGCAGCTTGAAGATTACATCGCTGGCACTGCCTTTGACCCTTATTTGGAACTTACCCTCAGACCAACTGAGCAGCTTTGTGACCAACACAAACGATTTATCATAGAGCATTTTTTTGACGGTAATCACCACAATCTGATTGACCCCCATCCCCGTTACGCCGAGTTGTATAACACAAGACTTGACGAAGGCGAAGCTTGGTGTTTCACAAATTGGCAGGAGCAAGATTATAGTGATTTGTTAGCTTGGCACAATCTCGCGTGGATAGACCCTATGTTTTGGGATGACCCAGAAATTGCAGCTTGGTTAAAGCAGGGTCGAAATTTTACTTTGGGCGATCGCCAGCGAATTTACTCAAAACAGCGAGAAATTCTTGGCCGCATCATACCACAGCATAAGGCAATGCAGAATACAGGGCAGTTAGAAGTTACAACTTCGCCCTACACTCACCCCATCTTGCCCTTACTAGCCGATACTAACTCTGGTCGTGTCGCGGTGCCTGATATGACATTACCAAAATCTCGGTTTCAGTGGGCAGAAGATATTCCTCGGCATCTGCAAAAAGCTTGGGATTTGTACATTGATAGATTTGGAACCACGCCACGTGGTTTGTGGCCCTCGGAACAATCCGTCAGCCCCGAGATATTGCCGGATATTATTAATCAAGGATTTAAGTGGATTTGCTCAGATGAAACAGTGTTGGGCAGCACGCTCAAACAGTTTTTTCACCGCGATGGTGCGGGAAATGTCCAAAACCCGGAATTACTGTACAAACCATACCGATTGCAAACACCAGCTGGTGATGTGTCTATTGTCTTTCGGGACCACAGATTATCAGATTTGATTGGCTTTACGTACGGTTCCATGCCAGCAAAACAAGCAGCGGCGGATCTTGTGGGGCATCTGCAGGCGATCGCCCGAATGCAACGCGATAGACAAAGCGAACAACCTTGGTTAGTAACGATTGCCTTGGATGGTGAAAACTGCTGGGAATTTTATTCTCAAGATGGCAAACCTTTCTTAGATGCTTTGTATCAAACCCTCAGCAACGAACAACGTATAAAACTCGTTACCGTCTCAGAATTTCTTGAACAGTTTCCGCCAACAGCCACTATCCCAGGAGAGCAACTGCACAGTGGTTCTTGGGTAGATGGTAGCTTTACCACTTGGATCGGCGATCCTGCTAAAAATCGCGCGTGGGATTACTTAACCCAAGCCAGAGCAACTTTAGCCAATCATCCAGAAGCAACAGAAGAAAACAACCCTGAAGCATGGGAAGCTTTATATGCAGCAGAGGGTTCTGATTGGTTTTGGTGGTTCGGTGCGGGGCATTCCTCTAATCAGGATGCGATGTTTGACCAGTTATTTCGAGAGCACTTGTACGGAATATATAAGGCGTTAAATGAACCGATACCACCTTATCTGCGCCAACCTGTAGAAGTTCATGAGGCGAGCGCTAATTCTCGTCCAAAAAGCTTTATTCATCCAATCATAGATGGCAAAGGCGATGAGCAAGACTGGGACAAAGCCGGACGCATAGAAGTTGGCGGCGCACGCGGAACAATGCACAATAGCAGTCCTATTCAACGGCTTTGGTACGGAGTGGATCATGTGAATTTTTATTTGCGCTTAGACTTCAAAACAGCCATTAAACTAGGGGAGGATGTGCCACCAGAATTGAATTTACTGTGGTATTATCCTGACAAAACGATGCACAACAGTCCTGCTCCCTTAGCACAAGTGCCGGATACATCTCCAATGAATTATCTGTTCCACCACCATTTGGAGATTAATTTGTTAACGCAATCGATTCAGTTTCAAGAAGCTGGCGAGCAGAATCAATGGTATCCGCGTGCTAGTCGTGCTCAAGTCGCTTTAAACAAATGTTTGGAATTGGCAGTTCCTTGGGCAGATTTGCAAATTCCTCCAGATTCTCCCTTACACTTGATTTTGGTGCTTTCGGAGGAAGGACATTTCTGCGATTATCTTCCAGAAAATGCTTTGATTCCAATTGAACTACCTTAAGTAAAAAAAAGGGGTTTAGGGGTTTCTCTACACCCCTTTTTTTCACTTGTGTTCGTGTAGCGTATCTGTAAAACTTTTTCTGCTATAGCTATCGCCAACTCTATTAGGACGTAGGGAACGCTTAACGCTTAAGAGGAAATGCTTACTCAGATCTTGCACCTGGAAAAATTAATGTCAAAACCACAACTACGTGCAAGCGGAATCAATCGCTCAATTTTAAATTGTTGCCCAAAACTTTTTCGAGATGGCGGTTTCCTACGAATTCATAACCTTCAACCTTCTTTCCCAAAATCAAAGACTCAAGCTGCTTGAACTTACCAATTTCTACAGGTAACTCACTCAACTTCTGTCCCGACAAGTCTAACTCTCGCCTACCCTCAGCCATCGCGCAATGTATCAGTACCAATAACTCATCCTGCGTCATAATTCCAAAGAAAAGGGTAAAAGGAAAAAAGATTGATGAAGATTATTTGACTGGAGTTTTTAGTGGATCATGAACTTTGAGTTCAGGACTAAGGATGAAAATAAGTACACTTGAAGTAATACTAATTTAATATGAAGTTGTATCAGTTACCAGCGAGCAGTTATCAGTTGTTACTGTTCACTGTTAAGCGTTTCCTAGCTCGACGAGTCAATTCACAAAATCAAACCGGATTCCTTAGCTGCGATGCTTTGCAGCTTGTGATCTTGAGTAATTAATAAACTTTTCTATGTAGATATGCGTATAACTATGTTTTGAAACAAAAGATGAGTTTTGTTTACACAAATCACCGTAGTACTGATACTAATACGTAAAATTATCATAATAAAAAATATTAGAATTTTATTGACATTTTGTATAATAAGAGTAAGGATAAATCATCATGAAATTTTTAAGGAATAACTGAAGCGTAATTTATCACGCAGTCGTGCCTACCAATGATGATCTGCTGCCTTAATCCTGATTGTTCAAATCCCGTGAATGCCAGTGGAAAAAAGTTTTGCAGAACGTGCAGCACTCCACTGATAGCATTGCTACGAAATCGCTTCCATATTATTAAAGTTCTTTCTGACGAGGGCGGATTTGGTAGAACTTATTTAGCAGAAGATGTAGATAAATTAAATGAACGATGTGTTGTCAAGCAGTTAGCACCAAGAATCCAGGGAACTTGGGCACTAAAAAAAGCAATAGAATTGTTTGAAAAAGAAGCTCAGCGGCTACAAGAACTTGGAACACATTCTCAAATTCCAACGCTTTTAGCTTACTTTGAACAAGATAAATATCTGTATTTGGTACAACAGTTTATTGATGGTCAAAATTTGTTAACGGAACTCCAACACAAAAAAAAGTATAACTGTAGTGAAATAAAAAAAATATTGCTAGATTTACTACCGGTTCTCAAGTTTATCCATGAGCAAGGAGTGATTCATCGAGATATCAAGCCACAAAATATTATCCGCCGTCAAGCATCTTTATCCTCAACAACAGCGGTTTCAGGAATAGGCAAAAATCTAGTCCTGATTGATTTTGGTTCTGCAAAGCAGTTAACAGCACAAGCACAGATGAAAATCGGGACTTCGATTGGTTCACAAGGCTATTCCCCGATTGAACAAATCAGGGACGGTGCTGCTTATCCAGCTAGTGATTTGTTCGCTCTTGGGGCTACTTGCTTTCATTTACTAACTGGAGTTTCCCCCTTTAAGTTATGGACAGAACTTGGATATAGCTGGGTAAAAGATTGGCAACAGTACCTGAGATATCCAATCACTGAAGAATTAACAGAAGTTCTCCACAAGCTATTGCAAAAAGACATAGAGCATCGCTATCAATCAGCTCATCAAGTTCTTGGTGATTTGCTCATCAAGCACCAAAGACAATCACCATCAACACCCGTAACTCAAATAAAGCGCATTAGGAAATTCTCAATTACTCAACTGCAATCTATATCAAAACCATATCTATCATTGAGAAATTTGCTGTTGGGTGGCAGTGCGATTATAGTATTTGCTTCTGGAGAATTTTGGTATCGACAATTCCATCGTTTGGAAATGACAAGATCCGTTAGTTGGAATCAGCAAAACACTAGCGCAACAAATCGAGAAATGATTTTTTCTCATAGTACACAGTCGGCTGCTTCAGAAAATTTTTTATTAGTTTCAACGGTCAAAGGATATACCAACTCAATTTTGTCCGTCGCTATTAGCCCAGATAACAAGGCAATTGCTAGTAATAGCGATGATACAATTAAACTGTTGAGTTTGGTCACCGGACAAGAAATTTCCACTTTTAGCGGTCATACCAACAGAGTTAATTTCATAAGCTTCAGTCCAGACGGATACTTTAGCGCGAGTGCTAGTGAAGATAAAACCATAAAAATTTGGAATCTGGCAACTGGACAACAAATCCGCACTATGTACGGGCATACTCACTCAGTCAATACCCTTGCTTTTAGTCATGATAGTAAGATACTTGCCGATGGCAGTGATGACAAAACCATTAAACTTTGGAATTTGGCAACAGCAGATGAAATACGTACACTAAAAGGACATTCTAGTTCAGTTCGGTCTGTAGCCTTTAGTCCCGACGATAATACCCTCGCCAGTGGTAGTTTTGACAAAACCATCAAACTGTGGGATTTGGCAACAGGACAGGAAATACGCACACTTGAAGGTCATTCTGGCAAAGTGACCTCTGTTGCATTTAGTCCTGATGGTAGAATAATTGCTAGTGGCAGTTTTGATCAGACGATCAAACTGTGGAATTTGGCAACAGGACACCTAATCCGCACACTTGAAGGTCATTCTGGCAAAGTGACCTCTATTGCATTTAGTCCTGATGGTAGAATACTCGCCAGTGGCAGTTTTGATCAGACGATTAAACTGTGGAATTTGGCAACAGGACACCTAATCCGCACACTTGAAGGTCATTCCGACGGGATTCAATCTCTGGCGTTTAGTTCAGATGGAAAAACTCTTGTCAGTGGAGGTAACGATAAAACTATTAGGATTTGGCAAACCTCTCTTTAAGTTTTTTGATTTTAAGGCTTTTCTGGTGTCAACACTACAGGAAATAAGTTAAAGCGTGATCATAAATCTGGAATATAATCGCTTCAATCATTAAGTAAACATATTCCCACACCAAAATTATGCTCTCTACTTCACAAAGGTAGCAATATGAGAGCAGCACAACTTTAGATCTTGCAAGGGTTCTGTGAACATGACTGATTCAAAAGTTAAAGTGTTGACGAGTGTGGCGATCGCACTTTTAGGATTTGGGTGTATTTGGTATTTTGAATCTTCCCACACTGCTATTAGTGCATCCTCTCACTATGGTGAACCTCAAACAACACCCTTGGAAAAATTTTCTGAAGCCTTTACCCTTCCCGGACACTCAGATTCAGTTTTAGCTGTTGCTGTTAGCCCTGATGGACACACACTTGTCAGTGTCAGTGGAGACAAAACTATCAAACTGTGGAATCTGCATACAGGTAAGGAAATCCGGACTCTAGTAGGGCATTCTGATTGGGTGAATTCAGTTGCATTTAGTCCTGATGGAAAGACTCTTGTAAGTGGAAGTGCTGATAGAACTATCAAGGTGTGGAATCTGGATACGGGAAAACAAATCAGGACTCTGACAGGACATTTAGCTTCAGTTCAAACTGTTGCTATTAGCCCTGATGGTTCAACTCTTGCTAGTGGCAGTTGGGATCAAAGTATTAAATTGTGGAAATTGGCTACCGGTAAAATCATTCGTACCCTCAAAGGTGGTTGTGACGTAATTAACACCGTTGCGTTTAGCCCAAATGGAAAGACTCTTGCTAGTGGTAACTATTTTGACAGCAGCATTAACTTATGGGATGTAGCTACAGGAAAGCCAACTAAGACCCTCAGAGGTCACTCTCAAGCTGTTTCCTCCCTCACCTTCAGCCCAGATGGAAAAACCCTTATAAGTGGTAGTTGGGACAAGACGCTCAAATTGTGGGAAATTGCTACACAAAAAGAAATCACCACCCTTGTAGGACATGCTAATAGGGTTTTGTCTGTCGCTGTCAGTCCAGATGGGAAAATTATTGCCAGCAGTAGTTGGGACAAAACTATTAAACTTTGGAATGTAGCAATGGGAAAGCAAATAGCCAGCCTAACGGGGCATACCAATAGAATTTGGTCTGTGGCGTTTAGTCCAGATGGTAAGACTCTTGTTAGTGGTAGTTTTGATAAGACGATTAAAGTTTGGCACTTTGCGTCAAGATGATGAATAACTGGAGTTTACACTTCAGGGAATTTGCATTACGTACCCGGTAAGTATTATAGAAGAGTTCCAATTACTCTACATAAAACTATCCGCTCTAGTTTTAGATCAGTTGACCTAGAACTAGAGCGGTGTAGCGGGTCTTCAAGTTGCAACCAGACTGCCGGAAGGGACTCCAAGCTAGCCTAGCCAATTAGTTAATCTAAATCTTAATTAAAGACTAGAGCTAACTGCTAGAGAACAGCCCCGGCACACAGCCGGCTAACTGCAACTTGATGACCCATAATTGTACTACTTTCTATCATGGGCATCACCTCCTTGTTGCCTAAGCGGTCTTAGTATCAAAAAGGCGGAGTTTTTAGCTCCGGGTTATTCACCTTTATTCAATATAACACAACTTTCTCCCACAATGAGAATATCCTTGATTCTTTATCTAAACTTCAATGATAAAATCCGACAACTCTTCCAACCAGATTGCTGAAACAGCCCTCTCAGTCGCTGGTTTAACTGACTATATCCGCTTTTTACTAGAACAAGACGAACAATTGCAACGAGTTTGGGTGACTGGAGAAGTTTCCAGCGCCAGCCAGCATCGCAGTGGGTTATTTTTTACGCTACAAGATCCTGATGGTGGTGCTGCAATTAAGTGTGTGGTGTGGAATAGTCAATTGACAAAACTGGCACAAATGCCTGTTCGAGGTGAGCAGTTAATTATCTTAGGTAGTATAAGGCTTTATCCTCAAAGGGGAGAGTATCAGCTTTCTGTTTGGCAAGCTTTGCCCGCTGGGGTTGGTTTGCAAGCGCTACGTTATCAGCAACTGCGAAAACGGTTGCAGGCTGAGGGGTTATTTGATTCGCAAACAAAGCGATCGCTTCCTCATAATCCCCAAACAATCGCCGTTGTCACCTCACCCACGGCTGCTGCTTGGGGCGATATTCAAAAAACTCTCAAACAAAGGTATCCTGGTTTATACGTTCTTTTTTCTCCCGCTACAGTCCAAGGTGAGCAAGCCCCAGAATCTATAGTGAATGCTATTCGACGAGTGGAGATGGATGGACGTGCTGAGGTGCTACTTTTAGCAAGGGGTGGTGGTGCAGTTGAGGAATTGGCTTGCTTTAATGATGAACGAGTCGTGCGAGCAGTTGCTTGTTGTTCCATTCCGGTAATTACTGGGATTGGTCATCAAAGGGATGAGTCTTTGGTAGATTTGGTGGCAGATGCTGCAGTGCATACACCGACAGCTGCAGCGGAGTTGGTTGTTCCAGCACTGGCAGAATTATATAATCAGCATCAGCAACGAGTTGTTGCTTTACACCGAAGCGTATCTTTTTGTTTAGAAACAGCACAAAACAAACTGCAAGAAAAGCGAAACCGTCTGCGGCGCTTACGGTTAGATCGACAAGTACAGCAGGAAATACAGGAACTCAGTTGGAAGCGTCAGCAATTGGTGCGTGCGACAACAATGCAATTACACCAAGCAACGCAGCATATAGAAATGTTGCGCCAAAAGTTAACGACTCTTGATCCTAAAGCTGTTTTACAACGCGGTTATGCGGTGGTGCGTCAGCAAAATGGTGCGATCGCTCGTTCTGCTGCTGAGTTGGCTGTGGGAGAAGAGTTGTTAATTCAGTTGGGTCAAGGTGATATTAAAGTTAAAGTTACGGAAAAACCAGTGAACAATTAACAGTTAAATTTTGAGCCTAGTAGCGTATTGATTCAACCAGCAAAATACGTCGTCGTAGTTCACTCTGGAAGTTCTGTCGGTTTGGAAATGTAAGCAAAAAAGGAGGGCGTACACAGATGGGGAAAGGGAGGTTAGAAGCATTTAGCGATGGCGTGATTGCCATCCTCATCACCATTATGGTGTTGGAAATGAAAGTGCCGCATGGGTATGATTTAAAGGCGTTGCGTCCGCTGATCGCGGTATTTATGAGCTATGTGCTTAGTTTTATTTATCTCGGCATCTATTGGAACAACCATCATCACCTGTTACAAGCAGTCAGACATGTAAATGGTTCTATCCTTTGGGCTAATCTGCATTTGCTGTTTTGGTTGTCGCTAATCCCGTTCGTCAGTGGGTGGATGGGCGAGAACCATTTCGCCGCTATACCAGTTGCCCTTTATGGTACGGTATTGTTGTTTGCTGCGTTAGCTTACATAATCTTGACCCGTACTCTGATTGGTCATCATGGCAGAGATTCCACTTTGGCGATCGCACTCGGTCGAGACTTCAAGGGCAAAATATCACTGGTGTTTTATGTGCTGGCAATTCCACTTGCTTTTGTCAACTCATGGTTTGCCTGTTTGTTATACATAATAGTCGCAGTCATGTGGCTCATTCCCGACCGTCGTATTGAGAAGACTCTAATTCCCTGAACAGTGCGATCGCCCCAAAGGGGCCGGCACTCTGTGCGATGATCTGCCGCTATGCTGCAGCAAAGCTATCCCCATCGCCATAATATAAAAGGATACGGAGACTTTTTATGAATCAAGGTTGGAATTACGAAGCTAAGGTTGCAGAAATACAAAGAATTATTGCTCGCATTGAGGCGGGTGATTTGGAATTAGAAGAAGTGTTTGAGCAATTTGCAGCTGCTGTTGAGTCTTTGCGTCAATGTGAAGGTTTTTTGCAGGATCGACAGCAAAAAGTAGATTTGTTAATTGAAACTTTGAAGGAGCAATAGTTCTTTGCTGCCTATTAAAATCTGAAGACAGATGAGATTGGTACCAAATCAGCATAAACTTTTTTTTGGTGGTAAAGCTAATAAAAGAGGTTGCTGTGGCTAAATTCCTATTCGTAACTGATTTAGACAATACTTTTGTAGGTGACGACAAGGCGCTGCTTGATCTCAAGGATCGCTTAGAACAGTCACGCCAAGAGTACGGTAGTAAGATTGTTTATGCCACAGGGCGATCGCCTCTTCTTTACCAACAGATCAAAGATGAAAAAAATCTTTTAGAACCCGATGCCCTGATTCTATCTGTAGGAACAGAAATTTATCTTGACGGCAGTGATACTCCTGATTCAGAATGGTCAGAAAAACTTTCATCTGGTTGGAATCGCGAACTTCTAGTATCAACAACGACTGGTTTTCCTGAGTTAGTTCCGCAACCTGACTCAGAACAGCGTCCCTTCAAAGTGAGTTTTCTCCTTCAAGAAGATGTTGCACAAAGGGTTTTACCCCAACTGGAGTCAGAGTTGCAAAAATCTGGTTTAGACGTAAAGTTAATTTATAGTAGCGGTATAGACCTTGACATTGTACCTTCTGGAAGCGATAAAGGACAGGCAGTACAGTTTCTCCGCCAAAAGTGGAAATTTGTAGCAGAGGTAACGGTTGTTTGTGGCGATTCTGGTAATGATATTGCTTTATTCTCTGTTGGCAGTGAAAGAGGAATTATTGTCGGAAATGCTCGCCCAGAGCTACTTCAATGGTATAACCAAAATCCTGCCGACTATCGTTACCTGGCAACAAATTTTTGTGCAGGTGGAATACTCGAAGGTTTAAAACACTTTGGTTTCTTAGAATGATTAGCTATCTCAAAGGCATTGTTGCTGCTATCCAAGACAATAGCGTTCACCGCCATACTCTGACTTTGGAAGTCAATGGTATTGGGTATGATTTGCAAATCCCTGCACGACTGGCACAGCAGTTGCCAAATACTGGAGGTGAAGTGCAGATTTTTACCCATTATCAAATTCGAGAAGAGGTACCATTGCTTTATGGCTTTGGTTCACCAGGAGAACGAGATGTGTTTCGCCACTTGTTAGGTGTTAGTGGTGTTGGTGCAGCTATAGCGATCGCCTTGTTGGACACTTTGGAATTAGCAGAATTAGTGCAGACGATTATCACAGGTAATATTCAATTGCTTGTTCAAGCCCCTGGTGTTGGCAAAAAAACCGCAGAACGCATTTGTTTGGAACTCAAAAGCAAGTTAGTAGAGTGGCGTAAGACAGCAGGCTTCTTCGTCGCCACAGGCGGTCCAGCACCAGGTATTATCGAAGAAGTACAAATGACTCTCCTAGCATTGGGTTACACTGCCAATGAGGTGAGTCATGCCTTGCATGTCGTCAGTGAAGATATTGGACTTCCTAAAGATGCTTTTGTGGAAGAGTGGATAAAACAGGCGATCACTCATCTGAGCACTGAATATAGTCAGTAGTAGCCATATGTAGGGCACGCTCAGTGACAAAGACATTATGACCGAGCGATTCGCCTCAACCGGGATCTTGCACAGCGATTAAACTTTGAAGGTCTTTTACGTCTTTTTAACCAATTAGATTTTGGCTAAGTTTGCACTTAATGGATGATATCATAAAAATCATGGCACAGGTGTGCGCAGGCGATTAAGTAAAAAGACTTATTGACCTTTTTTTGACTTCCGCACAGTGGGGTTGCGCCCCGCTACGCTAACACGGTTGCGCGAATGAGTGTGTGGTGTGAGGAATTTGAAGGAGCGCGTGGTCTTTCCTTATACCTTTTGGACTATATCGTTGTGAAGTGGAGTCGACTTTCTCATTGAAATAATATAAAGAGTTAATAGTATTTAGTAAGAGGTGTTTTTATGCCCTTGATTTTAGTTTTTGGTGGGGCTTATGTTTTGTATTTGTTTTTTAAAGAGCTCAAAGATGGTAAATGTATAGTTACCCGGGGGGGCGATAGTAGTACCTCATATAGTAGTAGGGATAGTTTATTTGATCCTACTGAGGGATGGGTACCTACCCACTCAGGGGAGGCATGGCCGCCGTGCGATAGCATTGAAGGCGGGTGCGACCATGATAGTTGGTAGAGTCAACCCCTATATTACCTCCAAAATGCAACGATGGTCAAACGCTCTATTAGCTTGGACAAACTTCTTTACCACTTGAGCCACTTCGGGACTTTCCGATACCTGGCACCGTCCCCAAAGTGTCAACTACACTGACCAGGTGAGGAAAAGTGCTTACCCTTATTCCTGGTTATTTTATGACCAGCCAGCAGCTTACTACCCCAGTGAGATTTGCTTGCTGGTTTTGGTTTGGGTTTGTATCGTTGACAAAAGCCGTGGTACTTTTTGGCGCATTCGTCCAATGTTTTACCCAGTCCTAGAAAAGCCGGATGCCCGCACAGAAAGACAATGCAATACAATAAATAAGTGCGGATCAGGTGCTCAGTTGAGTCAGCAATTGGCAATGGAAGTTCTAAAATTTACGGCTATGATTGACGAATCAGGATATTTGAGTCTTAATATTCCAAGGCAGTTAGCGGCACAAGAAGTGAACATTGTTGTTGTTTTGAATCCGGTTTCGTCATCTGGAAAGCAAAAACTTAACTATGATTTCTCCGACTTGGTAGGACGGTTAACTTGGAGAGGGGATGCACTCTGTATGCAGAGGACTCTACGGGATGAGTGGTAATCGCTACGTGTTGGGTACGAATGCAATCGTGGCTCTGCTTCAAACCATGTCTATGACTGAGATACCTCGTTGAAAATCAACCGACATCCAGAGTTAGCGCAAAGATAGAACAAAGCGCAAGCATTTTCCTTACCACTTCTGTGTCAATGCCCAAGATTTTCAAGCAGCTTAACTGATCCATCACGTTCAACATACTATACTCTGCCACACAGAAACCTTGCTCATAAGCGAACTGACGCGCCTGCTCAAGTGTTGCAAAATTATTATCTACCAAAGACCTGCCTGTAAGGTTAGTACCTGTTTGTAAGAGCTTCTGTAAAGAAGGGTCAAATTCTTGTGACTGGGTTAGACTAGCTGTGTGAATAAAGTCAGGGGTAATCCAGACGCCACCGTAGTGTTGAAGCATCTCGCGAACATTGGCACACACAAGTTGTTTTTCTGCCATATTCAGATGTGTCAGCAACCCCTCACACAAAATTACGATTGGCTGTCCCGCTTTTAGTAGTTCAGCACTTTTTAAAAACTGACTTGGACGGCTAGTCGCATCAATTGAAAGAAAGTGCAAATTGGGACGTTCCCTAACAAGTTGTTCAATCAGTTGCTGTTTGCAACGAATCATTTTAGGCAAGTCACTTTCAATAAATGTGATGCTCGGATCACAAGACATGAAAAGACCACGCGGTAGCAAACCGGATGCTAGTTCTAGAACTTGCCCTATTTGATATTGAGCCATGACTTGGTTGATAGCTTTATAGCGAGCTTCCACACGTGCAGTCAGCAAAGCACTTTTGTCTTGATTTTGTGACTCAGATTGCTCTACCAATCCTTGCGTTTCGACCAATTGCGCCAACTCTTTGGCATAAGGAATATCTGTGAACTGTCGGGCTTTGCTTACCATGAAAGCAGTGTGGATTATTTTGTCATAGTCACTGGCTTGCATTTTTTTATAACTTTGTTTGAACTACTATACAAGTAGTTTAAAGATAAACTTACACAATAGTACGACTTTTAGTTATAAATTTGTTTTATACTTAATAAGTATAACTTAATTGTATAAAGTAAGAAAAACAACCTCCCCCACTTCTCTACCGTGCCCACAGACCCCTACGCTTGGATAGAAGAATCCCTCGCTACAATTCACCGTGCTGACTGGTATCGCTCAGTACAAACAATTAATGGTCTTCCAGGAGCAACAGTCTTTTTGGAAGGACGGGAGGTAATAAATTTTGCCAGTAACGACTATCTAGGATTGGCAGGAGATCAGCGCCTAATTGCAGCAGCAACGATCGCTACCGAAGAATTTGGTGCAGGTGCTACAGGTTCTAGATTACTCAGCGGACATAGAGAATTACACAGAGATTTAGAAAGGGCGATCGCATTACTAAAACAAACACAAGACGCTCTCGTTTTTAGTTCTGGTTATCTAGCGAATTTAGGGGCAATCAGTGCTATTGTAGGCAAGCGCGATTTGATTTTATCTGACCAGTATAATCATTGTAGTTTGAAAAATGGGGCAATCCTCAGTGGTGCGACGATCATTGAATATCCTCATTGTGATGTTGAGGCATTAAGAACCAAGCTAAGTCAACAAAGGCAAAATTATCGACGTTGCTTAATCATCACTGATAGCGTCTTCAGCATGGACGGTGATTTGTGTCCTTTGCCAGCACTGTTGGAGATAGCGGACGAATTTAGCTGTATGCTGCTGATTGATGAAGCGCACGCCACTGGCGTACTCGGAAACACTGGTGCTGGATGTGTAGAACATTTTGGATGTAGAGGAAGCCAGTTGATTCAAATTGGCACTTTGAGTAAAGCTTTAGGTAGTCTAGGGGGGTATTTAGCTGGAAGTAAAAACTTAATAGACTTTTTGCGCAATCGCGCACCAACTTGGATTTACACTACTGCACTTTCTCCAGCTGATGTGGCAGCAGCACTGACTGCCATAAAAATAGTACAGCAAGAACCACAACGCCGCATTCAATTATGGCAGAATGTCGTCCAACTCAAACAGATGATACAACAGCAACTACCGGAGCTAAAATTGTTACCGTCTTCATCACCCATTCTCTGTTTTGAATTATCAAGTGCAGCAGATGCGCTCAAAGCTGCACAACACCTCAAATCATCTGGTATTTTTGCTCCTGCTATTCGTCCCCCTACTGTTCCTACGAGTCGGATACGAATTTCTATTATGGCAACTCATAACTTGACTCATATTGAGAAATTGGTAGAAGCTTTGAGCAGTATGTAAGCTTAATATAATTAATCTTTTCTTGCTTGATATAACAATAATAATACTACCATTGCTCCAATAGTCAGAGCTTTTTTCCTGACTTAATATTTTGGTAAATCCCAAACTTTTTTCATAGCTACGATGAGTTTATCCCATAAAATTCTACATTTTAAAAAATCAAGTTCTATAAGATAAAACCGAACAATCATAAGGTTTATGGAGAATTGGAGTGATACCTGTGGAGTGTTAAAACAAGGGTATGAGTCAATTAACGAAAGCAGATAGCCAGTGAAGAACGCTCTTCATTCTTCGTTAGTTGATAACTTCTGTATTCACCCAGTAGTGCTGAGCGTATAGTTCTACTGAATAAATTAAAATGATTGTCATCCTTTTGTGAGTATGCAAAGTGCACAGTAAAATTGTGATTAGGGTCACAGCATGATATTTGATATCCTTGATATAAATAATTTAACTAACAGTTATTCTCAGCAAATTTAAAAGAATCATAACAACTTTCAACACTAATTTATACATTTTTATGTAAAAAATTATAATAACTAAGTTAATAAGCTGTTACGCCTACAACTTGGAAATTTATTACTCCCATCAAGAGTGTAAGATTACCAATATAATTTCTTCTCCCTTGCTCTGGTGCACGCCTTACGGCAATCTACCCTACGGGAATGCCTAGCGGTGAACGGGGATCGAAAAGGGTAATTCGGGGAGTCAACATTTAAAAGCACAGATGCTCAACTTCCGCTTTTAAGTTAGCCAGTGTTTGACTAGGGTTTTCCGGCAAAGACGTGCAGCTTAGTCCACTGATGTTAATTAAACAAAGAGTACTTGTTCGTATCTTTTCCACAAGAGGCTGCTTTAAAAACCTTTGGGGTCAACCGCTGCCTAAGCCATAGGTTAGTGGTAATGGTTAAAAGAACTCAAGACTGTTGACTTAAAGCAGAATAGTACAAAATGTACACGCATCTGCTTAGTATACTTTTCAAAAAGTTTATCAAAGCAAACCAAATAAAACAATAGTAACTATACTTAAAACTGCCATGAATCAACTATAGACTCTTTAAATTACAGAACTAATTTCTGTTTTCTGCCAATCTTCAAGCTGTAGAGCACTTTAACATAACTCATATACGGATATTCTGTAGACATTTAGAACAAGGAAGGCATTGTCCAGAGAGCCCAAAGTCTGTAAAATCTAATGTCCGGAAAGTTTATATAAACTTCAAACTTACTTCATAAATCATCTTTGATAATATGGCTTTTTCACTCAATACTAATAGTGAAAACACTTAAGTATCATTCAAAATTGTGAAATTTCATTTATGAAAATAATTCCAAAAAGTCTTTTTTTCAAAAAAAAAGGTCAATAAGGGGAAAATTGGCTATCGTCTCATATTTCTACAAAAAAATATTTATCAATTTAATTATTTTGATTCATAATTTTTTTCATAGATTCTTTTTAAAGATTTATAGGGACTTTATCTAAATCTGGAAACAATGTCTGAATAATTGTATATAGGTGCAGCTCAAGAAATAAACATATCCTCTGACCAAAAGTTTTCTTACAATAACTTATATGTAAAGAACATGAATATAATTTCTCGTTTACTTACTACATTTAGTCTTTCTATATCTGCGCTTGCTGTTGTACCTTGCTTTGCAATAGCGCAACAGACTCCAACAGTTCCGGAACAACAAATGACGCAGAGAATTTGCTCTTCCGATGCCGTTGAAGATTTGTTACCTCCGGCAGTCAGTCAAGAAAGTCCTTCTCCACTTTCTTACTTGGGGCAGCAAGGTTTTACACAAAATTCAGATGGTTCTTGGACTTGTTATGTTAGTGATTCTAGGAAGCAAGGACGTTACTATACCCTTTTTAAAGTTCAACAAGTCAATGGAAACCTTGTAGCCAGTTCTTTTCTAGATGGGGGTATTCTCCCGGAAGGCCAAAACAACCGCAGCTTAGACTTCTTCATGATGCTTATAGAAAAGCATACAAAGGCAAGTCAAGGGAACCGTGAAAGTATACGCAGATATCTAGATACCTTCTTTTCTTTTGTGAAACAAGGAAAAGTACAACTCTCTAATCGTGGTTACCTCTTTGATCAACCAAGCGGTGGAGTTGTTATGTACCACTCTGTTACAGGCGGAAAACTCAAGGGAGCAGCAATCACCATTAATATCCGCTCACCTGAGAATTTATCTTCCTCTCCTGTCTCATAAGCTGCATAAAAAATTAGTTGTTGGAGGTAAATCCCTTGAAGTCAAAAGTTAAAACAGTCGCCGTCACTTTATCATCCATAGCAACTGTAGTTAATACATCTCAATCTGCTTCTGCTCAGTTGAAAGTTGGAAACTATGGTGTTCAACCAGGACTTGAGCAAAACTATCTCCAATACCAGATATCGGGCAGAGATTTGACCCAAATGCGAGGTATTCCTGGATGTAGTGTAGGATTTGGTGCCGCTTGTAATAAAGCAGGAGCAGTGTTTCAGAAGTTAGTTGAGTCAAATGGTGGACCAACCCATGAACAGTTGCTGATGCAAGCAGCTGGCGGGGAACAAAACTACCAGAATTTTGCGAAATTTTACGCAAATGACCCTAATCTGACTCAGATACCTTACGCCTCATTCTGGCAGAACGACAATCCCAGTATCGTGGACGGGTATCGCTATCTTCTTGGGCAAACAGTCAATCAAAGTTCCCAAGAAGGTTTGGGAGAAGTTACCAAAAACTTTTACTGGGCACCTGAAGGAAGTGGAAACTCACTTGACCCCCGTAATGGCTTACTGGATTTTAAATACTCTTATGGACGTCGCTTGCTTGAGGAGGTGGCAAAAATTCCCGATGCACAGCAGCAGATTCAAGCTTTGGGTTTAGCGCCAGAACTCACCAAATTTTACTCGGAAAAACTTTCCAGTTCGATGCGTGTGTTGAAATCTGGAAATGAGGAGTCTCTTAAACAGACAATTCTCAAAGACCTCTCAATGCCGTATTCACCAGATGGGGCAGAACTTGGACGTCCAAATCTTGGCATTCCTCCAATTAGTTCGTTGAGTGAAGATACTCTGGCTGGAGATGTCGTTTCCTGGGACACTCCAGTAGCGCTAGATCCAGAAGCCATGAACCTTGAGGTTCCTCCCAGCCTTGCAGAAGTTGCTTTATTCCCCCAAGAAGGAGCAAGTTCTTTTCCAACTGAATGGCTTGCGCTGCTTCCTCTGTTAGCCTTACTTCTTCTTGCCTTTGGTGGTGGTGGAGATAGTTCTTCTGGTCAGAATAACGGATCAAATCTCGTCTCAAGTGCACCTCCAGTTGGTTCTTCTGGAGGTGGTTCTCTTCCTTCTGGCGGTGGTGGTGGTTCTGGTGGTAACAACCAAATCATTGAAGTACCGCCCAATCATGGTGTAACTCCCCCGGGACTGGAAGTGAAGAAGGTACCAGAACCAACAACAATAACGCCGCTTGTGTTGTTGATCATTGTACTTTACGTACTTAATCACAAGCAGTGGCGCATACAAACTAGAACACCGATTCAGTAATCGGAACGATGACGAAAAAACTAGGTTTAGTTCGGTTACAACAATAAATGTTTGGTTGTAAAAGACATTAAAACAGGGTTAATTAGTCTTGTTTTTTACCTAATGAATCGGTGTTCTAGAGGTTAAATTCTTTGTTTGTGTATTCAGATGAGTCGGGGTGTAGAAAACGCTCGCATTCTTGTATTTGCTTAAAGAATGCGAGCGTTCGTTTTGAAATTTTTGCTAGGTAGATACTGACGTCAGGTTATGAACAACAAAAGTTCTTACTGAGGTTTGTTATTTGTATTTGATCAAGGTTTTGCTGGAGCAACTTTTGCATTCACCTTCACACTTTTGACACCTTTAATTTCTTGTGCCAAAGTGGGAATTTTATTGAGTTGTTCTTGTGTAGGAACTGTTCCAGCCACTGTTACAGCACCCTCTTTAGCATCAACTGTTAACTGACTGGCTGGTAAATTCGCCTCTAACTTGCCGCGAACTTCGCTTTTTAAATCATTATCACTTCTTTTGGCATCACCACCAGTCGCGTTATTACGTTGTTCGCGTGCTCTAATATCAGACTCTATTTGGTCTTTACGAACTTGACCCGTAGCGTCTTCTTGAGTTTTCTGAGCAGTGTCTTGCGTTGGAGCATTAACATTTTCATTTGTCCCTGAGGGAGCATCTGCACTTGTTTTTGAAGGGGTTTCGCAACCAAACGCACCAACAGCTATGACACCGCTAATGATCAATGGAATAAACTTGTTCATTTTCTGTCTCCTACTGAAATTTTCAAAAAATTCATGAACACAAGTAGCTATTAACAGCAAACAGTTACCCTTTGATCTAAAACACGGAGACAAGAAAAAATCACTGACTTATGCAAAAAACATTTGTATTGGTTAAGTGTCTCCTGAATGGATACATTTAAACAAATATTTCTTGAAATCTCCAGACTTGAATTAAGGGAATTTACTGATAACTGAGTGCTGTTAATTTGTGTGTGAGGTTCAGGAGCGAATCTTTGCAAGCGCACACCAAAGCAGTTTTTTGATGATAACTTATGAATTACTAAACAGTTGTATCCCGATTGTCAACAATTGTTACCGAAGGCTGATTATTCACAGCGCCTGTTACTGGAGGCTGATTATTCACAACGCCGCCAGAGTAATCTGTGTAAGTATCTACAACACCAGGTGGATTATAAATACCAAACTCTTGAATACCTTGGTTTGTCAAAACAGTTTCGGCACCACGAATTTCCTCATCTGTCCCGTCTACTATCACCAAATAATCACCACGGGATACTCGTTCATTGTATACTCTGGCTCGTTCTTCAGGAATTCCCAAACCAACGAGTGCACCCAATAGCCCACCAGCCGCTGCACCAATTCCCGCACCTGCTGCTGTTGTCGCCAGAGCTGTGGCGATTTCACCTGCGAGTAATATAGGACCAACACCAGGAATTGCCAAAGTTCCCAAGCCTACAAGTAAACCGGTAATGCCTCCGACTGTTGCACCTGTTACTGCGCCAGCAGCAGCTCCTTCATCAGCTTTGTTACCAACATGTTCTTGCGTTTCGACACCAGCAATATCACCGGTACGATCAGCATCTTTGGCAATGATAGAAACCTTATTCATTGGAAAACCAGCGTCTCTGAGTTCGGTAAGTGCATACTCAGCTTCACGACGGCTAGAAAAAACGCCGACTGCACGCTTATTATCTTTACCTAAAGCCATTTCACTCCTCCATTAAATAGCTAAAAAAAGCACACAAATATATAGCTTTTGCTTTGCTTCGTGCTTATATTACAGTTTTGCCTTGCTTTGTTCCAACTTGCATCATCCGCAAGTTAAGCTAGCTATCTATCAATGGATTGGTTATTTCCCAAATAGAAATTTGGAAAAATCATAACCTGATTTCACATCTTTGGTTTTTACAAGGGGAAATTGCGCTTGTATTGTTCGGTTATACTACTTTCATTAACAAACAAATACTTATAACCTCATAAATAATAGTAGTAGATGCCTGCCTAAGACACTGTCGGTCGGTCTTTATTCAGGGGGTAAAAACTTGTGTACAAATGGATCTTGCCAAGTCTAAGCGAAGTCTTAGCAAATAGTCAATCAACAGTGCCTGTGTGTTCATCAGCCAAAGCACAACAGCAGTGGCGCGTCAGCGTAGCAGCCATAGAACAACTCTTATTAAAAATTTTAGCAACCGCTTCACCTCAAGAAGCTGCACAAGGATTAGTTTTAGCCGCTCCAGCACCTGTTTTCAGCGATTCAAGACTGGCTGGAAACTTGCAAACTGTCAGTTTTACGGCAAAGCCATTTAACCCCTTGGCACTCATGCCATTTCAAATGCCTCCTGATGTGGTTGTAGCAGATGCATTTGCTCCTGGTGAGTCGGTTTTACCTGTATTATCAACAGATCCATTGGCAAGGGAGCAGTTTTGTTTGGTTTTCACCGAGCAATTCAGATTAGTGTTGGTTTTAGCAGAAGACATCGATGGTAATAAGACTTTTTCATTTTCTTTTGAGCCAGAGGTGGTTGAGTTAGCATGGCGATCGCTGGGAGCAAGAGTTGTAGTCAGCAATCCGGATCTGTTTGCCGATTTACAACAGTTAGTACATAAATATTCGACCGTCGCTCCGGATTACCGCCTAGTGATGGAGTTTAGTCGTTTATTGTTAACACAATTTCCAGAACAAGAAGAAAACACAGAAATAGCAAAAAGCGCTGATGTCGGGACGTCGGTACGTTCAGAGTTTGCACAAAGCCTCCCAGCCTCGCCACATTTGTCTTTGGGTGCGTCATCACAAGCGCATACTCGTCCTGATGTAGAACTACTGCAGGCTTTTGCTCACGAAGTTCGCACTCCTTTGACAACGATTCGCACTATCACTCGTTTACTTCTCAAACAGCGTGAGTTACCTGCAAATGTGATCAAACGTTTGCAGCTTATTGATCATGAATGCACCGAGCAAATTGATCGTATGGAGTTGCTCTTTAGAGCTGCAGAACTACAAACATCTGCTACTGTAAAATCTACAAATACTCAACTCACTGCAATGTCTCTGGAGCAAGTGTTGCAGCAGAGTATTCCCCGTTGGGAACAAGCAGCCAATCGACGAAACTTAACTATAGATGTTATTTTACCTCAGCACTTACCAACTGTGGTAAGTAATCCTGCTATGTTAGATCGGGTTCTCACGGGTTTGATGGAGAATTTTACCCGTAGTTTACCGGCTGGTAGCCATATTCAAGTACAGGCTATTCCGGCTGGGGATCAACTTAAGTTACAATTATTACCCTTAACTCAGGCGGGAGAGAATGGAAAGGTGTCATGCTCTCCATGCACACCACCTATTCGTAAAGCCTTGGGTCAACTGCTAATGTTTCAACCAGAAACAGGTACGATAAGTTTGAATCTTAACGCAACCAAGCATTTATTTCAAGCGATTGGGGGTAAACTTATTGTTCGCGATCGCCCACGTCATGGAGAAGTGCTAACGATTTTTCTTCCTTTGGAAGTCACCAGTCAGTGAAGACTATCTAACGTTGTGCCTTCTTCTCAAAATACTGCTGATGCTCTTGTGTTGCTAAATAATACTCACCCGGAGGTACAATCTCGGTCACAATATTTTTATCAAATCTACCAGAATTCTGTTGCTTTGCCTTTGATCGCTTTGCGGCTTCTTCCTGTTGACTATTATGGAAAAAAATAACAGATCTGTACTGTTCCCCTCGATCTGGTCCTTGGCGATTTAGCGTGGTGGGGTCATGGATATCCCAGAATACCTCCAATAAGTCATCATAACTTACGTGTTGTGGGTCATACTCCACCTGTACTACCTCAGCATGACCCGTTATTCTTGATAACACATCCAGATAGGAAGGGTTAGGAAAATGCCCTCCCATGTATCCAACTGAGGTAGAAACAACTCCTTTCACCTTACGAAACGCCGCCTCTACGCCCCAAAAACAACCAGCCCCAAACGTTGCCAAATTCATTGCTGTTATGCGCTGCTCTTTATTTACTAGAGATCATAAAATATTGCTCAGCATATAAAGGCGATCGCTTTCATAAATTATGCCTGGGTAAGGAATTAAGATTGGTAAACTAGAGGGGTCAATAGTTTGTTTGGGTTAGAAATGGCTAGCTGGAACGTAGAATGATTGGGAGTCGCTCGCAAGAATGTCTAACACGCTATATGATCGCGATTTGCAACAATGGATTGAACAAACCGTTGAACAATTGCGGAATCGTGAATTTGGCTCGCTGGATATTGAGCATTTGATTGAGGAACTAGTTGATTTGGGTAAGTCGGAAAAAAATACGCTAAGAAGTAATTTGACTATTTTATTAGCGCATTTACTCAAATTAAGGGTTTAGCATGATGTGCCTGATATGATGAAAGGAAGTTGGTATAGTTCCGTGCTTGAACATCGTCAGCGCGTTCTCAATAATTTAGCAGATACCC
Organism: Brasilonema sennae CENA114; assembly: GCF_006968745.1. Classification (NCBI taxonomy): domain Bacteria; kingdom Bacillati; phylum Cyanobacteriota; class Cyanophyceae; order Nostocales; family Scytonemataceae; genus Brasilonema; species Brasilonema sennae. The sequence continues at coordinate 3,748,797 of NZ_CP030118.1, forward strand.
CTTCGCTTAAAAACTATCTGGTAGAAGCTTTGGAAAAAGCTTATCCAGATGGTCGAAAGCTGGCAATTAAGGAGGATAAGTTGGCTAAATTTGGGGTTCGTGTACCGCAAGAGAGTGAATATTCGATGATTTGTCCTTTTTCGGTTAAGCAGATTTTAGATGAGGATTTTTACGGGGTTTAAAAACCTTATTGCATAATACTTTTGACTTCCAAGGCAGCTGTACTAGTCCCTTGGAATCTCACCCTGTCCTATCGGGCATCCCTCACGCCAGGTGCTACAACGGGGCGGCACGTTATGTTCCTCCGCTTCCCCCCAAAAGCTGCGAAGGAGAGCCAACGCACTGGCTCTCCTTATAAAGCAGAGGGAACATTTTAGCTTAATACCGTAGAGGAAGTGAAGTACAAATTAATATCCCTCTTCTTCGTATTCTGGCTGTCTCTCTTTGACTTTTTTGGGAATATTCACTGGCTTTGGTGGCTCATCATCCCAAGCATCACGAGCTAAATCCTCGTCGTATTCGTCATAATCCTCATCGTATGGCTTTTTGTTGTAAGAACCAGAGTCATACTTTGGTTGTGCTTGATACTTGTCTTTACCTGTTGCTTCACTCCAGTTGTCTTCTTCATCTTCTTGATCGTACTGCACTGGCTCATACTGCCGTGCTTTCATCACTTGACGCTGAGGACGTTCTTCTTCGTAGTAGTCCTCATCCCATTCTTGCGCTACAGGTTCGGGTGTACGAACGATTTTTGGCTTAGGTTGCTCTAATGGCACTCCGCTTGGCAGTTGCTTGTCTGGTGTGACTGTACGAGGAGTGTAGCTGGAGTATTCTTCGTCAGCATCGCGTTCCCACGGTGCTTTACCAATACCCAAGCGCTCTAGTAAACCAACAGTTAATTGATTCAGCCGCTCTTCAGCTCCTTCAAAAACAATCAATCTGTTCGGACCTGTGCTGACGATTTCGTCTACTGAGAACTCGTAGGTACTCAAGAATTGATCGGGAATTTGTGGTAATCCGAAAGAAGCAATGGCAATGGAGTAAAGCTTTCCTGTTTCGGTATTAAATTTGAAACCCCGCACTTTCCCTAGGACTTCACCAGTTTCTGTAATAACTTCCCAGTTTATCAGGTTGCTGTAAGCCTCAACCTCAACGTCATCAATGACATCCTCGTTATCCACAAGGATGACATCACCGATTTGGTTGATGCTGTTGAGATACATATAACGTGGCACCCCAGAAATAGAGATCAGGTTGTCTCGCATGCCAAGCGCCACAACCTCTCGCTGATCTACATCAACCCAAACTTGACTCACGATTCCTAATCGCTTGCCGTTGTCACGAGTGATTACCTGGGTGTTTAAAATATCGGAACGTCTAATACTTTGTTCAGAGGTCATCCTGTACCGAGTCCTGATCTCGAATCCGGTTTATCTATACACTATTATTAACAAAAACTCAAGCACTTGTTTTGTCAGATTGTAGCTTAATTCCCAAAACTTGGGTGTAAGCTCCTCTGGCTTGAGTCACGCCAATTGTGCGTTCGGCTGATTCTATCATCGGGCGACGCAAACTGACAACGATAAATTGCGCTTGTTGCGCCTGTTGCTTAATCATTTTAGCTAATCGTTCTACGTTTGCTCCATCTAAAAACATATCTACTTCGTCAAATGCATAAAATGGCGATGGACGGTAGCGTTGCAGAGCAAAAATAAAACTCAATGCAGTCAGAGATTTTTCTCCTCCTGACATAGAAGCAAGTCGCTGTACAGGTTTGCCTTTCGGGTGTGCAACCAAGTTTAATCCACTATTGAATGGATCTTCTGGATTGTCGAGTTGCAGGTATCCGTCGCCTTCGGAAAGCGTCGCAAAAATTGATTGAAAGTTTTCATTGACAGCATCGAAAGCTTCTTTAAATGCGCGTTGACGCAAAGTGGTAAAATTCTCAATTCTTAACAGTAATTCTGTACGCTCTCCTTCTAAGGTTTGCAATTTTTGAGTGAGTTCTTCAAGGCGTTTTTGCGTGCGCTCATATTGTTCTAACGCCAGCATATTCACAGGTTCCATTGCTTGTAGGCGTTTGGCAAGAGAGCGCAATTCTTTTTGCAATTCTTCTAAATTTACTTTATCTGGTACTTCCGGCAAAGGGCTGAGTAATTCCGCTGACATCGTTCGCAATTGGGTTTGCAATACAGCAAGTTCTTCTCGGCGCGTCTGCTGGGTTTCTTGCAATTTTTGCAGTTCCCATTCCAACTGTTGCTGACGCATTGTGTGCGATCGCAATTCTTGTTCTGTTGCGTCCCGTTTTTGCTTCTCCTCTCCCAAATTTTGTTCCATTTGACTCAAAGCTGCGCGAGTCTCAGAAATCGCAGTGCTGAGTGTTGAGTGGTGAGATTGAAGTGCTGTACGTTGATTTTGCTGATTTATCTGCTCTTGATGGTATTCTTCAATACGCTGTTCCCCAACAGTAATTTTTTCTTGCAATCGCTGCTGGTGATTTTCCAAATCTTTGAGTTTTTGTTCTGCTTCCCTTAAGGCTGCTTCGCGTTGTTGCAATTGTTGCTCTTGATTTTTTATTCTTGCCCGGATATGTTGCCACTCCTGGGGAGTTTGGGACTGTTCCAACTCAGTCAAAGCGTGTCGCAGTTGTTGCAATTGCTGCTCTTGGGAAGGTAATTCCCGAACAAAAATTTCTAAACGGGATTGGACGGTAATTAATTTTTCTGTATTTTGCGAAAGCTGCGATCGCGTTGTTTCCAATTGCGTCGTCAAACTTTTTACTTCTTTGCGTAACTGTTCCAAGCGCAGTTGTTGTTCTCGCCGCGCTTGTCCTGCTTCCGTCACCTGTTGTGTGAGTTGCTTTGTTTGAGAAGAAAGAGAATGAATTGCTGAACTACAACGTTCTAAAATTCGCTCAATATCAGTTAACCGACTTTTTAAAGAAGAAACTTCCTCAGATTCTGCAGCTTCTGTCGTACCAAACCGTAACGATGAACGCTGGTTCGTACTACCACCAGTCATTGCACCACTGGTTTCCAACAATTCCCCATCTAAAGTGACAATGCGATAAAGTTTCATATGCTGACGTGCGTCAGCGAGATTTGCAAAAACAACTGTGTTACCAAAAACGTAGTTGAACACATCTTTATAGCGGTGATCGCAATTCACTAAGTTCACAGCATAATCCACAAACCCATTCGCATATCGCAGCGTAAAATCTTGGGTAAATTTGGAAGCCTGAATTTTATTCAGCGGTAAGAAAGTCGCTCGCCCACCACGTTTCTGTTTGAGTAGTTCAATTCCTGCGGCTGCTATGCTGTCATCTTCGACGACAATATGTCCCAAACGCGCCCCTGCAGAAGTTTCCAAAGCCAATTGATAGCGGGGTTCCACACGTCCTAGCTGTACAACTAATCCACAAACTCCCGGCATACCCGATTGGAGGATAATTTTGCTGGCTTGGGTTCCTTGAACTTCTTGCTGTGCTGCTTGTTGCGCCTCTAGTTTATCCAATTGGCGTTGTTTTTCTCGTTGTTCCTGCAACAAGCGCTTTTGGGTTTCTTGCTGGATTTGTAGTTCTTGTTCTGTAGCTGATAGCGTTTCGGCTAAATTTTGAATCGGTTCGCCAGAAGTGTTAAATTCTGTTTCAACTTGTGTACACTCAGCTTGTTTTTCTGCTAACTGAGGTTCTAAAGTTTGAACGAGTTGAGTTTGTTCTTGAATTTGCTGCTGGAGTTGGTTATTACGTTCTGTGAGTTGTGCTTGTTCTGTACGTTGAGGTTCAACAGTTTGCAACAAAGTTTCAATTTGGCGGTTCAGGGCTGTTTGTTGTTGTACCCACGCTTCTGAGGCGGAAGCAATTTCTGCTGCTGCTTCACGGGAGTTTTCTAATTCTTGTCGTATCTCATCGCGTTGCTGTTGTAGAGACGTTGCATGCAACGTCTCTACATCCCGTTGTTCTGCCAATTTTTCTATGGTTTGCTGATGCTGTTGAATTTCCTCTTGAGTTTGTTGTAGGCGCTTGAGGGTTTCTTGTGCGGCTGTTTCTAATTCTTTTTGTTGACGCTGAAGCTGTTTACGTTCTGCTTCTTGGGTAGCGAGGGTAGATTGTACCGCCAAAAGTTCTTCTTCTCCCAAGGCTTTGACATGGGCGTTGAGTTGTTCAAGTTCGGCGGTTTTTTGGATAATTTCTGAATTGAGGGTGGTGAGTTGAGTTGTGAGTTCACCGGAGGTGCGATCGCCAATTTGAATTTGCGTCGCTAACTTTTCTTGCTGTGCTTGCAGGGAACGCCAAGATAAAACTGCTTCCCACTGTTGTTTATCTTGAAATTCAGTCCGCAGTTTTTGGTATTTTTCCGCTTTGGTGCGATCTTGGGAAAGGCGATCGCGTTGTCCAGTTAACTCTGTCTCAACAATACGACAGCTGTCTTCCTTCTCCTTAACTTCATCTAAAGTTTCTTTTGCCTGATGGATTTTGCGATCAAACGCCGCCACCCCTGCCAATTCATCAATAATTTCGCGTCTTTCGCGGGGGTTCATCGAGATAATACTGGTGACATCTCCTTGCAGAACAACGTTGTACCCTTCCGGATAAACACGTAATTCTTCTAGTTCTTCGTGTAATTCTGTGAGAGTGCAGGGGATGCCGTTAATGTAGTAGTTCGATGTATAAGTTGCTTGCGGAGTCACTCGCAGCCTTCTGGTGACACTCCACTCGCTACCTGGTTTGGCACGGATTTTTTCTTTGCGATTTCTATCATCCTCGCTTTCTTGTTTTTCTTCCTGCGCTTCCTGTGATTTCTCTACTTCCTCACCTTCAACGATAGAGACGACAGGCGAGATTTCCTCAAATTCATCATCCAGTTCATGGTCTGATAAATCAAACGTCACCGTCACGGAAGCTTCCACAGCGGAACGAGATTTCGTGGTTTGAGTCGTGTTGACTAAATCAGGAAGGCGATCAGCACGCATTCCTTTGGAACTGGCTAGTCCCAGGCAAAACAGCAGCGAGTCTAGAATATTCGATTTCCCAGAACCATTCGGTCCAGAAATGACAGTAAACTCCCGCAGTAAGGGGACAGACGTTGTACCACCGAAGGATTTGAAGTTCGTGAGTTGTACGCGCTTTATATGAACCATCGCGCTGTTTTACCGGGCTTGTGCAGTTCAAGTGTATCAACAAAGCTGTCAACAGGTTAGCGTGAAAGTTATCAACCGCCAAGAGTTAACTTATTCTCCGGCTGTAAAAACTAATCGGAAGACGACGCACTCACGTTCGGGATGCTCCTTTTTTACAAAAAGCTGGGGGTAAATCGAAGTCATTAGTCATTAGCCATTCACATACACCCGAAGTCAATCCGATTGAAAGGTTGTGGAAATAAATCAAAAATGCTTGAAGTTGGGAATTTTTCAGACCGATCTTGCTACTATCTACCGCGCTTTGGGATTTTCTCCCAAGTTCAAATCTATCGGCAAGCGATCACGTATTCGTAAAGGCTTATTTTTTTATACATATACTTCTAAAGTATATTTATCAGTAAATTACAAGTATTATTCTTTATAGAAAAAGGAAGTTATTTACTGGATCAAAGTCATAATCTTGTCATTTAAGTGTAAAATAAAACTTTTTAATTTGCGCAACATTACTGTTGTCGTTGCTGTACTAACCGCTTGTATGGGTTTGAGTGTTAACAAAATTTCGGCTGACGTTGGCAGGACTAAAAATACTGATCACCCCTCAATGAATATCACAGGCAAAGGATCTGGCTTAAGATTCATTGGCTTAACCTCCAACAATACTCTTGTGAATATAGGTTCGAGGGGAGCTGGTAGAAGAATCGAAGTTCAGGGAATTGACGGCAACTTACAAGGTATTGACTTCCGTCCAGCAAACGGTCTGCTCTACGGTGTCACAGACACTGACAACATATACACCATTAACCCCGAAAACGGTCAGGCTACGTTTGTCAGTAAACTATCTAGCAGCTTCAATGGAGGATTTCAGTCAGGGTTTGACTTTAATCCCGTACCAGACCGTTTAAGAGCAGTAGGTAGCAATGACCAAAATTTCCGTACCAATGTCGATAACGGTCAAGTTAATGTCGATAAACCCCTTGCTTATGCTGTAGACGATGTCAACACCGGAATTGACCCCAACATTACTGCGATAGCTTACACAAAATCGGTTGCTGGAGCAACGACAACTCAACTTTTTGGTATTGACTACAACCTTGACGTCTTAGTACTGCAAAACCCACCCAATGATGGTACTCTCAGGACGGTAGGCAATCTCGGCGTCAACTTTGCACCTATAGGCGGGTTCGACATCTTTACAGATGGACAAGGCAACGATACTGCCTATGCACTTTCTGGTTCAGTTCTTTACACCATCGACCTATCCACCGGTGCAGCAACTAAAATCGCTGACATACCTAAAGGTAACTTCATCGGTTTAGCCGTTACCTCGCGATAGTCACTCTTATACCATTTCACGCTTGGGCCTGATACAAATGATTGGTTTCTAATTCTTTGCCACTGCTCGGGTGCTCGGGTGCCCCCTGCTCCCCATTTATATCAGGATTTTTGTGAATTGGTATAAGATAAACCTTGGGAAAAAACTAGTTAATTTTGGCTCGACTCAGTTTCTTCCAGTCGGTCTACTTATCTAGATTTGATGCAACAATTGATAGGTATGATCTGCGCTTGCAAACTCATGCAATCGCAATTGCTTTTTTTTCACCTCTTTGCGCAAGGAGGCTCGCGCCATAATCTTTGATTTGGCGTCGAGACGGCAGGCGCTTCAAGCCGGGAAACCCGTCCAACGCGCTGCCTCAGGAATTGCGAGTTAAAAACTTAACGCTTCCCGACTAATGTTGTTCGTATATCGGGGCGTGAGAGACGATTTCAAGCGTGGGTAAAACACAATATATCAAAAACAATCATTCAGCAAGCCAAAAGTGAACAAGGACCCTTCGGGTATCTCCTGCGGAGACGCTGCGCGAACGCTCTTAGCGTGCGCTTGCGCTTACGCAGTCGCCTAGGTCGGGAAACCCTCCTCCAGCGCTGTCTCACTTGTAGCAATTGAGGATTTGACTGGTATCCGTGAAAGGACAAACCAAAAACCGCGTAACAAGACAGAACGCCGTAGGAGCAATTCGTGGGCGTTCTATCAGTTGCGAATATTTTTGGAGTACAAGGGATTGAAAGATGGGGTAGAAGTTGTTGCTGTTTCCCCAGCTTATACAAGTCAAACCTGTAACCGCTGTCTACACATTGGCTTGCGCTCTGAGAAGAAGTTTAAATGCGGTCATTGCGGGTTGTCCTGTGATGCAGATTTGAACCGAGCGAAGATGATTGCATTATTGGGGCTGTCTGTAAACCAGCCTGGAGGCTCGAATGGTTTGTATTGTAATCTCAGTACAGACTCTTCAGGGCTACTGAAAGCCCAGACTGTATTCGGTACTCCGAATCAGTGTGGGTAGTTTACTTCATGATGCCAAAGGCAGCGAAAATCGAAACGTAGTTCCCTTATTTAGCTCACTTTCTACTAAAATTTCGCCTCTGTGCAGCTTAACCAGACGATGGGAGATAGCTAAACCCATTCCAGAACCACCAGGGTTACGCTCCCGAGAGCGCTCAGAACGCCAAAATCGATTAAAAACAAAGGGTAAATCCTCTGCTTTCATACCATGACCTGTGTCAATCACCGCAATCCATAATTTCGGAGGTTCGCTCCAAACTCGCAGAGTGATAGAACCGTTCACAGTGTAGCGTACTGCATTGCCAAGTAGGTTGACCAGAATCTGCTCAACTCGCTCAGGATCAGCACAGACAAAGGGAGGATTGGGTGGGCACTCCAAACGCAACACAGGACCCTCTTCTAGTAGTTGATCACTAAACCGTTTAATTAGGGAGAGCAGAAGTGGGTGTAGATCAATCCGTTGAATCTTGATGGGTAAATATCCTGCCTCCGCCTTAGAAAGTTCTTGTGTATCATTCACCAACCGACCTAGTCGGGCAGTCTCTCTGGCTAATCGCTCAAACAGTTCTGCTTTTGCTTCAATCGCCCCATCTGCTAAACCCTCCAGAGAACCCTCCAAGATTGTCAACGGTGTACGTAGTTCATGAGTCAAATCTTCTATGAGTTCTCGACGGCGCTGTTCTACCCCTTCAAGGTTTAATGCCATTCGGTTAAAATTTATAGCAAGGCGGTTCAACTCTGGAATTTCACTCTCAGGTACACGCGCGCTCAAGTTCCCCTCAGCAAACTTTTGAGTAATTTTCTCCATCTGAATTAGAGGTTGTACAATCCGCTTAGCAAACAAGTAACTCAAACTACCTGCTACGGTTGCACCGAGAAGCATTGACCACCAAACTCCTTGGTTCCAGACTACCTCACACTTGTCAATCAACTCATTGGCAGTTGTACCCACATTAAACTGTCGTCCTTCTAAAAGCGTTAAGTCCAACCCAAACAGTTGGTGCGAGAGCAACCAGTCCACAATGAGTGGGGTACTCAATCCGACTAGCATCACAATAATGTTGCACAACAGTAATCGCGATAGGAGGCTAAGCTTACTCACAATTGGTCCTAAATAACTTGGTCGTCAAACTTATAACCCACTCCAACCACAGTTTTAATAAAAGTTGGATTAGCTGGATCGGGTTCAATCTTTTTTCGTAGACGTGCGATGTGGGTATCAACAACTCGCTCATCGCCATAAAAGTCACTACCCCAAAGTTTCTTAATCAGTTGAGTTCTATTCCAAACCCGACCAGGATCACTCATAAATGTTGCTACTAGTTCAAACTCCAAAGCCGTTAGGTCTAAAGGAGTCAATTCATTTGTACTCAGAACTCGGCTGGCTGAGTGTTGCTTGATATTAATGACAAAGTGTCGCGTACGATAAGTGTGATGTTGCTTGGTATCACTTTGCATTCGTCGTAGGAGTGCTCGCACACGAGCTACGAGTTCCTTTAGGCTGAAGGGCTTGACTACGTAGTCATCTGCTCCAGTCGATAAACCGATGATCCGATCATTTTCCTCACCCTTAGCCGTCAACATCAAGATGTAAGGATCACTATAGCTTGCTTGCTGTCGAATGCGAGCACAAACTTCCAGTCCATCCAAACCAGGAATCTTTAGATCTAGGATTATTAACTGAGGCGAATAGTCTTGAAACTCTTGAAGCGCACTTAATCCATCAGCACAGTGGCGACAAGAAAATCCTTCTCTTTCCAAATACAGTTGAATTAACCGAGCAATTTCAACTTCATCTTCAACAATCAAAATCTCCATTAGTCTGATAAAGAGCTTTTTTACCAAGCATTATATTAGCAAGCATTAATAGTAAACCACTTTATCAGACCAATCACCTAAGGACAAAGTTATAAGCTAGCTTTAACTAGCAAAAGCACGAATATTCAACAGTATTGTCACTGAACTTTACACCTTTTTCACAAAGCGTGATATATCTTTCAACAAATCTTCGGGAAACTGTCACATTTTCGTCACAGGATTGACATATGATCGCTACGTTTTTGCGACAAAGTGTAAATTCACAGAGAAGCAAATTGATTGAATAATCTATAAAAATCTTGTCATTCTCTTTAAAGTTACATACGTATACTTTGTGGTATTCGTTGAAAAATTCGCTAACCATTGTACCTTTTCGGACATCTACCTTATATATGCTCAAAGACGCTCGTTTAATCTGTGCAGACCAAGTTATTGAAACTGAAGTTTGTATTGTTGGTGCAGGCGCAGCTGGAATCACGCTAGCCCGTGAATTTATTGGATATAAAACAAAAGTTTGCCTTGTGGAGAGTGGCGGACTTGAGTTTGATCCACAAACTCAAGCGCTTGCTGAAGCATCAACTGTTGGAGATCCCTTTTTGCCACTCAAAGACATCCGACATCGAATGTTCGGGGGCAATTCAAATCTTTGGTCGATTAAGATTGGTAAAGGGCAAAAGGGTGTGCGGTATGCCCCTTTGGACGAAATTGATTTTGAGAAGCGAGACGGGCTACCTTACAGCGGTTGGCCAATTGAGCGATCGCACTTGGAACCCTATTACAAACGTGCCCAGTCAGTTTGTCAAGCAGGTCCATTTGCTTATGATCCTGACACATGGGAAAACGAACAAGCGAAGCGGTTACCGGTAAATGAGCAGCAAATGCTTAGTGCAGTGTTCCACTTTGGACGTGGCAATGTATTCAGCCAGGAGTATCGCGACGAACTTATTAAAGCTGATAACATTACTGTTTTGCTCAACCTGAATGCAGTTGAGATTGAAACCAATGAGTCTGTGAGAACGGCAACTCGTCTGCGGGTTGCTTCTTTGCAGGGGAATCAGTTTTGGATCGCTGCCAAGGTGTTTATACTCGCCCAAGGTGGGCTAGAAAATCCGCGTACACTGTTGATGTCCAATCGTCAGCAAATGGCTGGTTTGGGTAACCAACACGATGTAGTCGGCAGATATTTTATGGATCATCCCTTAGTCCAAGGTGGCGATTTTATCCCTGCTGACGCTAACTTATTTAATAAAATGTCTCTGTACGATCTACGTCGTGTGAACGATGTTCCAGTGTTGGGCTATTTCAAACTCCCCCAAGAGCTTATGCGGCGTGAGCAATTAGTCAATATTAGCACTGTTCTGTTCCCACGACCGAGTAAGCGACAACTCAAGGCAATTGAGTCATTCAAAGCAATGGCCCAAGCGCTTGTTCATCGGAAATTTTCACAGCTTTCCACCAAAGAGTTTGTCAACATCATTGGTGGTATTGATTACGTGATGCTTGCCAGTTACTTGGCTGCTACTAAAAATCAGTCCTTGCTGCATGGATTCCACAGAGGCGGATGGTCAGAATTGCCAAACAACCAAAAAAGGTTTAAGGTTTTCGAGGTGATTCATCAAGTGGAACAATTGCCCAATCCTGCTAATCGAGTTGTGTTGAGCAAAGAACGAGATCCACTCGGCTGTCAAAAGCTAGAACTTCACTGGCGGTGGGATACTGACAATGCCCTCAACATTCAGCGTTCTCAAAAAATCGTAGCTCAAGAATTTGCTAGTTCGGGGTTAGGTGAATATAGAATCGAATACAAAGAAGGTCTTCCCAAACTTGGTATACCTTCTGGTACTGCCCATCATATGGGCACAACCCGAATGCATATTGACCCGAAACAGGGAGTCGTTGATGAAAATTGCCAAGTTCATGGCATTTCTAACTTATTTATAGCAGGTAGCTCCGTTTTTCCTACAGGAGGATATGCTAACCCTACTTTGACAATTGTTGCACTTTCAATTCGCTTGGCAGATTGGATTAAGAAGTCAACAGAATTAGTCGGGACTACTAATTTAGGAAGTGGTCTTCGCACAATGGAAAAGTCAAAATAGAAGATAGAGGCTGTATACAATTAAGCCTTGTCTTTCAAATACGGAGTTTGTTATCAGTGGTATTACAAGTACAAACAAGCACCTACGAAGCCAAAACCCAAGAAATCGCTAAACAGCTTCTAGCCGCAACACAAGAAAATCGTTCATTCTTTGGTGCACTGCGAGATCAGATGCGCTGGGACGATAAGTTGTTAGCTTGGGCGATGAGCAATCCTGGGTTACGGGTGCAACTGTTTCGCTTTATTGATACTCTTCCTGCTTTACGTAGTAAACCAGAAATTGCAGCGCATTTACAAGAATATCTGGCTGATGAATCAGTGGAATTACCTACAGCTCTGAAGGGAATGCTGGGTTTTGCTAATCCTGATTCTATGCCTGGACAAGTCGCAGCAACAACTGTTTCCACAGGCGTAGAAACATTAGCTCATAAATACATTTCTGGGGAAAACATTAAACAGGCGCTGAAAACAATTGAGCGACTGCGTAAGGAAAAAATGGCTTTCACTGTAGACTTATTGGGTGAGGCTGTGATTACCGAAGCAGAAGCTCAGTCTTATTTGGAACGCTATCTAGATTTGATGCAACAATTGGTGGAAGCATCGAAGAGTTGGACGCCAGTTGGGTTGATTGACGAAGCTGATGGACAAAGTTTGCCAAAAGTCCAAGTTTCTGTGAAGTTAACGGCGTTTTATTCGCAGTTTGACCCGTTGGATGCTAAAGGTAGTGAAGAACGGGTGAGCGATCGCATCCGCACTCTGTTACGTCGTGCCAAGGAACTTGGTGCTTCTGTTCATTTTGACATAGAACAGTATGCATACAAAGACCTGACTTTCAGCATTTTGAAAAAACTTTTAATAGAAGAAGAGTTTCGCTCTCGTACAGATCTTGGTGTGACAATCCAAGCATATCTACGCGACAGTGAACAAGATACACAAAACTTAATTAATTGGGCGAAACAGCGTGGTTATCCGCTGACAATTCGTTTGGTGAAAGGTGCGTATTGGGATCAAGAAACTATAAAAGCAGAGCAGAAGCATTGGCAACAGCCAGTTTATAACGATAAAGCCGCAACAGATGCAAATTTTGAAAGAATAACTGAATTATTGCTTGAAAATCATCAATATGTGTATGCTGCGATTGGTAGCCATAATGTGCGATCGCAAGCTCATGCTATAGCAACAGCACAAAGCTTAAATGTCCCTCGCCGTTGCTTTGAGATGCAAGTTCTCTACGGTATGGGGGATAAACTAGCAAAAGCGTTAGTTGATAAAGGTTACCGAGTTCGAGTTTACTGTCCTTATGGCGAACTGCTTCCAGGAATGGCGTATCTCATTCGTCGCTTGCTGGAAAATACTGCGAATAGTTCCTTTTTGCGGCAAAATATGGAGAATCGTCCCGTTGAGGAATTATTAGCACCGCCTGTTGTCGGACAAGTAGACAACCAAACAACCAGACAAGCGGAAAATCCTTCATCCTTCGTTGGTGCGCCTGATACAGATTATGCTGAGGAGGAGCAGAGGAATGAGGCGAATCTTGCTTTGCAAAATGTTCGTCAGCAATTAGGAAGAACTTATCTGCCTTTAATTAACGGTGAGTATGTTCAGACACAACAAGTTGTCGATTCTGTCAACCCCTCGAATTTTAGTGAGGTGGTTGGTAAGATAGGACTTCTGAGTGTTGAACAAGCCGAACAAGCGATGCAAGCTGCAAAGGCTGCGTTTCCTGCTTGGCGTAAAACACCTGTAAAAGAACGCGCTGGGATATTACGAAAAGCGGCTGATTTGATGGAACAACGCCGTGCGGAACTTTCGGTTTGGATAGTTTTGGAAGTTGGGAAGCCAGTACGGGAGGCAGATGGTGAGGTTTCGGAAGCGATAGACTTTTGTCGTTACTACGCTTCGGAGATGGAACGCTTGGATCAGGGTTTCAATTATGACGTTGCTGGTGAAACGAATCGTTATATTTACCAGCCTAGGGGAATTGCTGTCGTGATTTCTCCTTGGAATTTCCCTCTGGCGATCGCAACAGGAATGACGGTTGCAGCCTTGGTTACAGGAAATTGTACTTTGCTCAAACCAGCGGAAACATCTTCTGTGATTGCGGCGAAGCTGACGGAAGTTTTGGTAGATGCTGGATTTCCTAAAGGTGTTTTTCAATACGTGCCTGGCAAGGGTTCACAAGTTGGTGCTTATCTGGTGAATCATGCGTACACTCATGTAATTGCTTTTACTGGTTCACAAGAGGTAGGCTGTCGGATTTATGCAGATGCAGCAATCCTTAAACCTGGTCAAAAGCATATGAAACGCGTGATTGCTGAGATGGGCGGGAAGAATGCCATCATTGTGGATGAAAGTGCTGATTTAGACTCTGCTGTTGTTGGGGTCGTGCAATCGGCATTTGGTTACAGTGGACAAAAATGTTCTGCTTGTTCACGGGTGATAGTGTTGGAACCGGTATATGATACCTTTGTGCAGCGATTTGTGGAAGCGACGAAATCGCTCAATATTGGGGAGACGGAGTTACCAAGTACGCAAGTTGGGCCAGTGATTGATGCAAATGCACGCGATCGCATTCGTGAGTATATCGAAAAAGGTAAGGCAGAAGCAAAAGTCGCTTTGGAAATGCCAGCACCGGATAATGGGTATTTTATCGGTCCTGTTATCTTTAAGGATGTACCAGCAAATGGGGTTATAGCCCAAGAAGAAATTTTTGGTCCCGTTGTGGCGGTGATTAAGGTGAAGAATTTCAAAGAGGCGCTGGAAGTTGCTAACGGAACTAACTACGCTTTGACTGGAGGACTTTATTCTAGAACTCCTTCGCACATTGAGAAGGCGCAGGATGAGTTTGAAGTCGGAAATTTGTATATTAACCGCAACATTACGGGTGCGATCGTTGCACGACAGCCGTTTGGTGGTTTCAAGCTTTCTGGTGTTGGTTCTAAAGCTGGGGGACCAGATTACCTGCTACAATTCACAGAACCGCGTACGGTGACGGAAAATATTCAGCGTCAAGGTTTTGCGCCAATTGAGGGAGCGGAGTAATAATTCAAAATTCATGGTTGCTGAGCGTAGTCGAAGCAAAATTCAAAGTTCAAAATTAAAGACAACAGAACCAGAGTAAGTTAGTAGGGTGGGCAGCGTTGCCCACCTTATTTTATTATCGAACCGCGTTAGCGCAGCGTGCGCGAAGCGCTTAGACGCAAAGAGCGCGAAGGAATTTCAATGAAGGATGTCATTGTTAGAGTTGCTGATTGGTATCAGGAGTTTTCAGCAATTCAAGCAATCAGGAAGTCTGTTTTTCAGGAAGAACAAGGTCTAGATCCTGATTTAGATTTTGATGGACAAGATGAAACTTCTCAGCAGTTGATTGCTTCTTTAAATGGAGAGTATGTGGGAACTGCGAGGGTGAGATATTTGGATGACAAGACTGCGAAGATTGAAAGGCTTGCTGTTTTACCCGTAGGTAGAGGGTATGGTATTGGCAAGAAAATTATGGAAAAGGCAATGGAAGTTATAGCGAGTAAGAATATTCCAGAAGTTGTCATTCATGCACAGGAGTATATTAAGGGTTTGCATCAACAGTTGGGTTTTCAGGAAGAGGGGGAGGTTTTTGAAGAGGCTGGCATTCGTCATGTGACAATGAGGAAGAAATTAAATCAGTGAACAGTGGTAACTGATAACTGATAACTGATTGAGGTAGGTGGCTTGCAGTAGTTCTTAAGCGCAAATACGAACCTATGATGTCAAATCTGGTTAGTCACTTACTGCATCTATACCTCAACCTTGCACTCTCCTCCCCTCTCCTTTATAAGGAGAGGGGTAGGGGTGAGGTTGAAGCGATGAGCACTTGTCCAATATTATGAGCAATTACAAAAGTAAGCAGAATAAATATAAAAACTTACTCATACTCGGGATAATTTGGTTATTGGGGGCGTTGTGCGATCGCATTTGGTTTGCTTTGGATCGTTCTGTCCCTGCTTGGGATCAAGCAGACTATTTAACTGGTAGTTTAAATTATTGGCACGCGTTACAAAATCCCCAATGGTTTAACCAGGAGTGGTGGCAAAGTTTTTGGCTGTTGTCTTCCAAAATACCGCCTTTAACTTACATCGTTACAGCTATTGTTCAGAATATCTTTGGCATCGGACCAGATCAAGCAACTCTGATGATGCTGTTCTTTAGTGCAATTTTATTAACTTCAGTCTATGGTTTGGGCACTGTGCTATTTAGCGAGACTGTAGGTTTATGGGCTGCTGCACTATGCCAAATTTTACCTGCTCTTTATCTGCTGCGTTTAGAATTTTTGCTAGATTATCCGCTTGCAGCAGTTGTGACTTTGAGTTTCTTTTGCCTGAGTGTTTGGCGAATGACAGTGGACAAGGGGGTATTTGCTTCTTTTTCTTTCCCAACTTCCCCAACTCCCCCAACTCAATGGTTCTGGGCTGCAGCCTTCGGCTTAACTTTGGGGCTGGCGTTGATGGTGAAGCAGACGGCGTTGTTTTTTTTGTTGACGCCGATAGTCTGGGTTGGAGTGGGTGCACTACGTCATCGGCGCTGGGGACGCTTATTACAACTACTGGGTAGTTTGTGTTTTTCGGTGTTAGTTTTTGGTCCTTGGTATCGTACCAATTGGCTTATCATCCTCACTTCTGGTAAGCGGGCGACAATTGATTCTGCTATTGCTGAACGTCAGCCTGGTCTTGATAAGCTGGAATCTTGGATGTACTATTGGAATCAGTTACCTTACCAAGTTTCATTACCTTTGTTATTTGTACCTCTGGTAAGTTTACTTATATGGTGGGGGCGTTCAAAATTTGCGTCTGAAAATCCAAAACTTGAAACTATACCTTCAAGCAAACCAAACCAGCAAAACTCATCACTGATATGGTTACTTGTGTTTTGCATTGGCGGATATTTTCTTTCATGTTTGAATGTGAACAAGCATGAACGTTATGTCTTGCCTTATTTACCAGCGGTGACGGTGCTTTTAGCTTATGGGTTGACGCGTTGGCGCAGTCTGTTCGGACAGCGTGTCCGTTGGGGTACTTTTGGTTTAGCTATTATACTAATGTTGCTCAACCTGTTTTCGGTGGGAGGTGTTGTTGGTGGTTGGATGACACAAGTTTTGAGTCCCAACTCTGAGCATTATCCTTACATGAAAGCAGAGTTTCCTCATCAACAGGTTATTGGCCAAATTATCCAAACAGAACCGTATTTGCGTTCTACTCTAGGAGTACTACCATCAACTGGAGAAGTTAACCAACACAATTTCAATTACTACGGGGCGCTACAAAACTTTCAAGTTTACGGACGTCAGGTGGGAATCAGGAAAAAGTTTGTCGAACAAGATGCGCGATCGTTGTCATGGTTCGTGACGAAAACAGGTAATCAAGGACCGGTCAAAGAAGCTCAAGCTCTTATGGTAAAGACTGTTGAGCAAGGCGGGAATTTTCAACTCAATAAGTCTTGGAATTTGCCTGATAACAGTCAACTCATGCTTTATCATCAACAAACGCCAACACTAAAAGTCAGACAAACTTCTCAACAAAACTCACAAGCCAAAATTGCCCTATCACAAGTCATAGTACCAGAAAAAGCTCCCCCAGGAGTACCAATACCTGTAAGCTATGAGTGGTCTGGTTCTTGGGATGAACTACAACACGGGTTAGTCCTGCTGACTTGGCGTAAAAATGGTCAGATCATACCTAACACTGATAGTTGGATACACGATCATGGTATCGCGATGGGAGCTATGCATCCTGGTGCCAAAAAACCTGAAAGAACATTTCAAGTGATTGAAAAGATGGCAATGTTGCCTCCTTCTACCCTAGCACCCGGAACTTATACCCTAGACGCGATTTATCTCAACAGACTATCAGGAGAAAGTTATCCCCTTTCAGTGCCAAAAGTCACACTACAAATTGACCCTCAAGCCCCTGCCATACAAGCACCAGAACTTGATTTAGTAACGCAGTTAGAGAGTTTAGGCGCTCAATTACCCAAAGGTACTGAAGCTGTGACTCAAGTATTTGATGAAGTAGGACGTATTAATCAATACGATCCAATTCAGGATTATCTGGTACAAGCAAGACTGACTTTAGAATATCGATTGCAACATTTTACTCAAAACCGAGATTGGGCATACGCTTTGGCTTTAGCAAACGTGTTGCAGCGGCGGGTGGATGGTGCGATCGCATCTCTAAAACAAGTCACTGACTTAGATCCAGAAAATCCTTACGCTCACGCTTATCTAGCATTTGTTCAATTATATAATTGGCAGCCACGAACAGCCGAAAAGTCTTTAGAACCGAGTTTAGCTAAATATCCCAATTTACCAGAATTCAGAGTTCTTTCAGGAGTTGCTGCCCTTATGCAAGGCAATTTCGTGAAAGCATGGAAAGACTTGTCAACATTGAGAAAGTAAAGGAAGCAAGGTTATGAAAACCTATTGGCACAGGTGTCAATTGATTTGACTATACCAGTAGCTTGAAAAAGCAAGGGAGCAGGAGAGATAAGAAAATTTTTCATATTAAGTTTAGCTGACTCCCTTACTCTCTCACTCCTTGTCTCAAACGCAGTTTGCTTACACAGGAATTTGTTACAATCTTTCCTTCGTCTGATTATCTTTTTTTTCTTGTGTATTCGTGTCGTTTGTGTTCTTCGTATCCTTTGTGTCTTTGGGATTCGTTGAATTCGGTGCGTTTTGGGCGGGAGTTAAATTCGGTGCTTTTTGGGCGGGAAGAGAGTTATTAGTTTCGACAACCGCAACCGCTGACATTCCAGGAGTCATCCGAGATTCATAACCTTGAAGACTCTTAGGCTCAAAGACTATCTTGACTGGAACTCGTTGCACATCCTGAGGAAGGTTGGAATAACCCGTGGCATTTTCTTGTGGGGGAAGGGCAACCTTGCCAAAAGAAGTGGGGGACATACTATCCACTTTCCCGCTAAACGTGCGATTAGGGAAGGCAGGGATTGTAATTGTCACATTTTGCCCAGGTTGGATTTTTTCTAACTGAGTTTCTTTAAAGTTGGCAATAATCCAAGGATTTGGCTGCACTAATGTGATAAGAGTTTGTCCTGGTTGTACCTGCTGCCCTACAGAAACGCTTTTATTACCAACTTTTCCAGGAACTAGCGCTGTAATATCGGTGTAGGACAGTTGAAGTTCCGCTTTTCTGAGATCTGCCTGCTTTTGGGCAACAGCAGCTAGCGCTATTTTATACTGTTGCTGATGTATCTCTCTTTGCTGAGCATTAGTTGCAACCTGTTTTGCTTGGTTATTGTTTGCTGGATCTGAGTTAGATGCGGAAGCACTAACAATATCTCTATTCAGCCTTTCTCGTGCCAACTCTGCTTGCTGCTTGGCTAGTTCTAGAGATGCTTTTGCTTGTGTTAGAGATACTAGGTAGTCCCGTTTATCGATCTTCATTAATACATCATTCGCAGACACCACTTGGTTATCATTAACTGTAACTTCGGTGACTATTCCTGATACGCGGGAAGTGATAGGGGAAACATTTGCGGTGACATAGGCGTTATCAGTTTCCTGATACTTTCTTGCGTACTGCTGGTTATACTGCCATGTTCGGAATGCGTAAATTCCGGCAGCGATCGCCCCTCCGGCTAACAACACAGCTAATATCACTTTTGGTAGCGCATTGCGTTTTGATCGCGGTACAGGTTTTTGAATTTCGCTTTCAGAGTTTGTAGTAGTGATAGCTGTCACCTTTTCCTCTGAAACTGGTTTTTGTCCCTCTAATCCTGTAACCCTGTGTGTTTGTGGTGAAGAATTTCGGTGTTCCATCAGCGACCTTCATTATTACAAATTATAAATAGTCTTACTTTGCGCACGGTAGTGATAGATTTATTTGTTAGTCGTTTTGATTGATGCTCTTATTGTATAAACTGTTCCCCGAACCCTTACACATGCAGAGCTATGAGGAATTTAACAATTCCAATACACCCCTGTTAACTTACAGGCTATTTCAACTTAATCAAGTGCACGTCGTGTGTTTTACCTTCTGTTTGCCAACGGGAGGGAACCCTATAGGGTGGGTAGGGTAGTGTACTTGACGCTTGTTGAAAAGCGCTGTATCAACTCAAATATTCCATCAATTCCATCAGTATAATTCTATTAGAATAATACCACTCCGGTTAGTTTTGATAGTCGTGAGCACCCGTTGGCTTGGAAAGTTGATTCTAAATACTGAATGCTTCTTTAAAATATAACCTTATTTTTCCAGCAACCTCTAGGCATTGACCTAGAGAAAGATTCCACAGTTGTATAATTTTGCAAAAATTGAAGTATAGCAGTCGCCAGGTAGATTAGGACACGAACTAATGAGAAAACACCGTCACCAAGAGACTTTCAAGTCTGTTAAGCGTTCGGGTGTTCCCTGTTCCCTGCTATATAACAGCTGTCGTGGAGGTGGTGAATGACAAATGACACTGCAAGAATTGTCTCCCTCATCCCTGGAGGCACAGAAATATTAGCAGCTTTGGGTTTGACGGATGCAATCGTTGGGCGATCACACGAATGTGATTATCCCCCCGAAATTCAAAACCGCCCTGTTTGTACTCAAGCGCGTATCAATAGCAACGCCCCAAGTGGTGATATTCATGAGAAAGTTAATTATCTGTTGCAATCTGCCCTAAGTATTTATCAAATCAACACAGATGTTTTAGAGAAATTGCAACCAACTCACATTGTTACCCAAGATCAATGTGATGTCTGTGCTGTTAGCCTAAAAGATGTAGAAGAAGCAGTTGCAAGCATTACAAATACCCCTGCTCAAATTATTTCCTTACAGCCAAATGTTCTTAAAGATATTTGGGATGAGATTCAGCGAGTAGGTAACGTTTTTGGGGTAGATTCGCAGCAAGTGATCGCAAATCTACAAGCGCGGGTAAAAATAGTAGACAAAAAAACACAACATCTTTCCCAAACAGAACACCTGCCGACTGTTGCTTGCATTGAGTGGACTGATCCTTTGATGGTTGCTGCTAATTGGATTCCTGAATTAGTAACCTTAGCAGGAGGAGAACCGTTATTTAGCATCACAGGTTCGGCTTCTACTACCTTAAAATGGGAAACCCTGATTTCTAGCAATCCGGATATCATCATCTTTATGCCCTGTGGCTTTGATTTAAATCGCACCCGTCAAGAAGCTCAACCACTAACTCAACGTCCAGAATGGCAAAAGTTACATGCTGTGGAAACTGGCAGAGTTTACATCACTGATGGTAACTCCTTTTTCAATCGTCCAGGACCACGACTTGTAGATTCTCTAGAGATTTTGGCAGAAATCCAGCATCCAGAAATCTTTGAATATGGATATAAACAAAAGGGTTGGGAAGTTCTGTAAGCTTGTGTAAGCTAAAATGGCGTCTTTGCTTGTAGATGAATGGTTTTTCCCAACTGCGGATGCTCAAAACAAAGTTCCCTGGCATGTAGATGTAACCGACTTGCGGCTGCACCACATCCATAAAGGCGATCGCCCAAAATAGGTACCCCAAGTCCTTTGACATCAGCTGCGTGAACTCTCAACTGATGGGTACGTCCTGTTAGTGGCGTCAACTCGACGCGAGTGTAGTTTCCCTCAACTGCTATCATCTGAAAGTGAGTCACGCTGGGTTTTCCATATTGCCAATCAACTTGCTGATAAGGACGATTTTCAGGATTGCCCCATAGTGGTAATTCAATCACACCTTGCTCAGTCGTGAGCGAACCGGAAAGCACGGCTTCATAAACTTTGTGAACCTGCCGTTGCTGAAACTGCTGACTCAGCTGACGATAAATTTGTTGATTGCGAGCCAATACAAGAATACCAGAAGTTTCTTGATCCAACCGATGCACGGCATTGAGGATGACACGATCCGGTAGGAGATAACGCAAACGACTCAGAACACTGTCTTGAGTGTCAAAATAACGACCTGGAACTGATAGTAATCCCGAGGGTTTGTTTACAACAATTAACCATTCATCTTCGTAAAGAATGTCAAATCCGAGTAATTGCCCATTATAAAAACACTCCACCCTGTCGTAGTCTCCCCTCCCCTTATCAAGGCTAGGGTGTACACACAAGTCATCGAATGACTCAAAACTCTCTCCCAACCTCACCCTGCCCTGTCGGGCATCCCTCTCCTTATAAAGGAGAGGGAAAGATTTTAGCGCCGATTCAAGCGAGGGTGAGGTTTGCTCAGTTGTGCTAACATCTGCATTCGATTTCCTCTGAGACAACCCTGACAGCAGAAACCCCATCAATGGTTGACAACGCTCTACACAAGCACCGTAAAATTCTCCTTGCACTTTATCTTGATCAGTAGAAGAGGAACCCCACCAAAACTCTGCCATTGCCAACGGTTTGAAATGATGCGTTGCGGCATAGTGGAGTAGCTTTGGCGCACAACAATCTCCAGTGCCAGTGGGCATACCTCCTGGTATTAATTGCTGCAACGTTAGGGATTGTCCGAGGAAATTCATCAGGGTGTAAGCAGCGTGCATCTGCGCCTGGAGTTGGCGGGATAGTTGTTTACGTTGTTGTTTTAGTTCCCGAATTCGCGTATCTGCTGTAGCTATCAACTGCTGAAGCGGCTGCAACTTTTCATCTCGTTGGCGTTTGAGTTGCTTTCGTTCAATTCCTTCTCGGCGGCTTTCTTCGTTAAGTTGTTCAAGAGCAAAGTGAAGTGTTTCTCCTGCCAGAGTTTCGCAGAGTATCTGGCGTTTTTTGATACGCTTGTTTTTGCAATCTTGATGGCGATCGCTCATTTGTTGTAAGCGTAACTCAAACTCACTCGTATGCGTTTCATACTGCAGCCGTTCGGGAAGTTGCTTAAGGGTAATCAGTTCCTGCTTAATAGCATCCAATTCAGATAGTGTGCTGGCTTCCTCTAAAGCAACTTGCTTTCGTCCCGGAATCGGCGGTACCCAACCCTCAACTACGCTGTCGCCATTCAGAAGACCGGAGAAAGCTTTGAGTATCTTTTGTTCGCCATTCGGTAGTTCAATCAGTAATACCCCGTACATTTTTCCTTCAGAGGAATAACGGTTATCAGTGGCAAGGTGTTGCATTAAATTGTAGGCGATCGCCTCTATTAAAGGAGTGCGGGGTAGTCGCAGTAGTTCGCTTGTTTGAGGACAACGCCCTTCGTACCAATAGTTAGGAGATGAGTTACTGACTGGGGAATTGAAGTTTATGAAATCTGAAAGCGGATGCAGAACCATCATGTTGTCAAAAGGCTATCCCGTTATAGAGGAAAGCATTATCCCATACATAATCGATCACTGCTCTAGCATCTTCCAAGGGGAGAACATGGCAAAATCCCTCGTTATCATAGGTTAATAGAGGCATTTCAGGGGCAATGTCTGCTTGTTCGGCATTTGTGATCACTTTGCCACGAATATCTTCTAGATTGTTCAAGGGACCGTGGATATCGAAGTTAATCCTGATGCCCAGCTTCCTCTCCATCCAAGTTTCGATGCGAGAGTCTAACTGTTTCGGATTCAACGGAGTCGGACTGGTAAGGAGATGGTAATATACTAGAATAATTTCCTTACACTCCTCTTCCTCAGCAATGTCGATGAGCATCTGAAAGACGCTGGCATTGTTGGCTAAATTCTTGAAGAAAAGCGTATCGGTAACATCTTTTTGGAATTTGATTTTTTTGTTTTTGTAATTGGTGTACTGCTTGAAGGCAAATCCACCCAGTGCGATCCCCAACGATAGCGTTGCCACTAGAATGGGCATGACATTTCTGATCTTATCCTGTTCTACATCTAGCGATTCCACTAAAGATGATGCATTAAACACTAACAAAATTGCAGTAATAAGCAATAACAGATTCGGCAATGCTTTTAAGACTAGGGGAACTGCAGCCCCTATTGCAGGAATTCCAAATAATAGCCGGTCTTTCCAAGTCATACTGGTGACAACATTAGGAAAGAGCAAGTCAATATCTAGTTTTGGAATATTCTTGTAAAAGTAGACATAGATTTTACCAGGAGTAAAGTTCAGATTTTCTATTTTGACTTTCTTGGCACGAAAGTAAGCCGCTTCTTTAAATTTAATGAGTAAAACAATTCGTTCCAAAATATTAATAGTCTTTTCTTCTTGCCAAAAGAAGAACTTTTTAAGCGAAATTTTCGTGTCAATATCGCCTTGGGAATAACAACAGAAATGCTCAAAGTCCTCGAAATCAACATCAGTTTTTAAATCAATCAGAGATTTATTTCCCAATGCTTGTTGTACAATCGATTCAGGCAAAAGAATGTAATTCGCTCTTTCTAAAATGTGGTTGAATGCATCAACAACTTTTGACTCCATCTCGTCGTATTGGTCAAAAGTTGGTTGAGTGAGTGGTTGAACATCTCCATTCGGATTGAAGGGTACGTAGTTGTCTTTGATAATTTCCAGCGTCTTGTGAAAGCGAAAGTGGTAATACGCGGATAGAATTTGGCAGAAATCTTGAAACTTTTCAGCATCAGCTGCATTTAGCTGACCATCTTGGAGGCAAAGTTTGATAATATCGGTGCGACGGTAGGGAATGAACGCTTCTCGATTTTCATAAACTGCCATGATCTCAAATCAATCAGACTAATAGGTTTGCTAAGCGACGGGCGATAGCGCAAAGCGCAGTGTCAAAGGTAATCGCCTGTACCAGACAACAATCGCGACGGTTAGACATCATCCACCCATTTGGAGATCAATAACTAGTATCTTGAGTAGGAAATTTAGCAAAAATTCTTGATTCAATTTGGTTAGCCAATGCCTTGGGAGTTAAGGCAAACAGCTACACCCTTAGTTATTGGCATTACGATTGTTGTTTCAATCGCTCATAGAGTTTCAACCCCTCTATGATAAGTGCTAGAGTTCTTAATTATGGAAGCAAAAAGCAAACCAGCTATGCAAACCATTACCGACATTAGTACATTAATTGTCCGTACGCCGGGAACTTGCGGTGGGCGTCCCCGCATCGCCGAAACTCGCATTACGGTTCAGTATATCGTGAATGAGATTAAAGCAGGTGTCACACCTGAAGAAATTTTGGAAGATAAACCCCACTTGACGCTTGCAGGGATTTATAGCGGATTGGCGTACTATTATGCCAACAAAGAATCGCTTGACGCCGAATTTGCAGCCTACAACGAGGAATGTCGTCGCCTCGAAGCTGAGTATAAAGCAGGAAATCTATCGTGAGCCGAATTCGCTTGTATTTGGATGAAGACACGATTAAAAAGGCGCTGATAAGTCAGCCAAAGAGATGGCGAACCAACTGGTGTTTCTGAATGCTTATGTTGAGAAAACTATTATATGAACTCAAGAAAAGTAGGTAGGCGTAATTAATTCGTAGATAGCAGTAGTGCGAGCGTCTCGCTCGCGGGCAAGATCCCCGCACTACATTTTATATTTAATTCAACCCACTTACTTACATGAAGTCAAGAAAGTAGATTTAAAAAATATGTCCAATCCAGTTAAAGTATTTTTTTCCTACTCCCATAAAGATGAAGTTTTGCGAGACGATTTGGCAACTCATCTGAGCATGATGAAACGTCAGGGAGTGATTGAAGCTTGGCATGATCGGGAAATCAGTGCTGGTGGAGAATGGGCAAATGCGATCGATGACAATCTTAACGCTGCGGATATCATTTTATTGCTGGTGAGCGCTAACTTTCTGGCTTCAGATTACTGCTACGATATTGAGATGCAGCGAGCAATGGAACGACATGAGGCAAGAGAAGCTCGCGTGATTCCGATTATTCTCAAGCCAGTAGACTGGAGAAATGCACCTTTTGCCAAACTGCAAGCACTCCCTAAAAATGCCAAAGCTGTGACAACTTGGCAAGACAAAGATGAAGCTTTTTTGAATATTGCTCAAGGAATTCGCAGATTAGTTGAAGATATGGTGAAGTCAAAAACCTCTTCAACCGCTTCTGAAACGACTACACCAGCGATAACGAGCGGTGGATTAACAGATAGCCAACGTCGCAGATGGAAGCAACAAGAAGCTTTACTGCAACAAGAGTATGATTTGGTGAGCACAAAATTAGGTAAGCTGCGCCAAGCATACTTGATTGAAACAGATACAGCGGTAAAGTTTAAGCTAGAGAAACAAATTCAGGAAAGCGAAACAGAACTAACTCGTTTAGAGCAACAGCTTGAGGAAATTGAGCAAAAGCTTGTGTAGTTATCTTAATATATATAAATAATGCCCTTTATGGAAGAATCTATTAAAGTTTTTATTTCCTACCACCAAAACGATGAGGACTTTCGCGAAGAGTTAGAAAAGCATCTAAAGTCTTTGGAGCGGGAAAAAACTATTATTAGTTGGAGCGATCGCAAAATCGTCGCGGGGCAAGAATTCAAAGGTGAAATTAATAAGTATCTTAACCAAGCTGGGCTTATCTTGTTGTTGGTGAGTCCAGATTTTATTGCTTCAGATTATCACTGGACAGTTGAAGTAACACGAGCTTTAGAGCAAAATGCAGCAGGAAAGGCTACTGTTATCCCAGTGTTACTGCGTTATGCGGATTGGGAAACTCCTCCCATTGATAAACTATCTCCACTGCCGAGAAATCGCGAACCGATAAAAAGCTGGAATGACCGAGATAAAGCATTCTTAGAAGTTATCAACGGAATTCGGGAGGCAATCGCGCAATTAGTTGCTAGCCCGAATTACTCACCCCCCAAACAAACTCCACAAGAACTCGAAGATCGCCAATATCAAGTCACAAGCCTGATCAACGAAGCAGATCGTTTATGCGAAGGTAAAAAGTTTGAGGAAGCAGTGCTTATATACAAAGCAGTCCTCAGCCTTGAGCAAAACTCTGTACTCGCTCACAATAACCTGGGGAATGCGCTGTACTATCAAGGCAAACTCGATGAAGCGATCGCCTCTTACCAAAAAGCGTTGCAAATCGACCCAAATTTGCCACCTGCTCACTTGAGCCTGGGGAATGCGCTGTTGCTTCAAGGCAAACTCGATGAAGCGATCGCCTCTTACCGTAATGCCTTGCAAATCGACCCAAATTATGCATATGCTCACTTTAACCTGGGCAATGTGCTGTTGCTTCAAGGCAAACGCGATGAAGTGATCGCCTCTTACCGTAATGCCTTGCAAATCGACCCAAATAATGCATATGCTCACAATAACCTGGGGATTGCGCTGAAAAATCAAGGCAAACTCGATTAAGCGATCGCCTCTTTCCGCCAAGCCTTGCAAATCGACCCATATCATGCAAATGCTCACAATGATTTGGGGATTGCGCTGTCCGATCAAGGGAAATTAGAAGAAGCGATCGCAGAACTGGAAATAGCTGTTCGCCTTGATCCTACTCGTACGCTGTTTCGTGAAAACTTAGAGAATTATAAGAATAAAAAGAAGGGTTTTTGGGGACGTTTATTTGGTGGGTAGAATATTCTCAGTTTTATTAAAGTAAACGGTGTGCGATCAGTATACAAAAAATCATCAAGATATATTAACTTTATCTCTTATTTAAGATATATGATTTGCGATTTAGACCACTTGCACAGGGGAGCATCCCAATTTTGCAAAAACGTGTTTGTCATTGCGTTAGCGCAGCGTGCCCGGAGGGCATACGTAACGGAGTGGAGCGTTAGCGCAGCGTGTCCCCTTGGGACTCAGCAATCGCAAGGACTGGGATTGCTTCACTAGTACAGCACGGCGTAAGTTAACCAGGTATTACTGTGGGAGAATGAGTAATTAGATTAAAAGTAGTTTTTGCTGAGAAGCGGAGAATTAGGATGTGGCAGGATTAGCTCCAAAACAATTAAACTTAAGCGATGGCGATCGCTCAGAACTGCAAGAGTTGGTAAACCGACACAATACAGGGCAACAAATAGTACTACGTGCAAAAATAATTCTTCTAGCGTCAGAGGGGAAAAATAATGGCGAAATTGCTCGAACATTAAATATAAGTCTGGATATGGCTCGTTTATGGCGAAACCGATGGTTTAAAACTAGCGATAAAAAGTTGCCTACTTTTGAGAGACTACGAGATTCGGAGCGTATTGGGGCACCAGTAAAATTTAGTATGGAGCAAGTAATCAAACTGTTTGCCCTTGCATGTTCAAAACCCGAAGACTACGGACGACCAATAAGTCATTGGACACCAAGAGAACTAGCAGACGAAATTATAAAGCAAGGGATTATTGAAAGCATATCTGTCCGCCATGTTGGAAGATTACTAGAAGAGGCAGAACTTAAACCCCACCAGAGTAGTTACTGGTTAACCCCCCCCTAAGGACGAAGAATTTGACGTAAAAGTTGAAGATATTACTGGTTTATACATAAGTGCGATTGAACGTTATCAAAACGCAGAGCGTACAATATCAATTGATGAAATGACGGGTATTCAAGCTACAGAGCGTCTAGAAAAAGATTTACCGATGCGACCTGGTAAAGTTGAAAGAAGGGAGTTTGAGTATATTCGTCACGGTACACAGAGTTTAATTGCTAATTTTGATGTCGCTACTGGTAAGATTATCGAGCCTACTTGTGGAGATTCTCGAACAGAAGTTGATTTTGTTCTCAATATTCGTCGAATCATTGAAAGTGAACCCAATGCTAAAAAATGGCATCTAATCATGGATTGTCTGAATACGCATCAGTCTGAATCGCTGGTTCGTTTGGTTGCAGAAAAAGAAGGTTTGAATATCGATCTGGGTATTAAAGGAAAAAGGGGAATACTCAAATCCATGAAATCCCGTGCTGCTTTTTTAAGTGACAAAACACATCGAATTGTTTTCCATTACACCCCTAAACACTCTTCTTGGCTCAACCAGATTGAAATTTGGTTCAGTATTTTGGTTCGTAAGTTACTTCAGCGTGCTAGCTTCAAGAGTCAGGATGACCTAAAAACCCGAATTCTTGAATTTATCGACTACTTTAATAAAACAATGGCTAAACCTTTTCAGTGGACATATAAGGGTAAAGTGTTAGCTGTCTAATACTTGGTTTATTTACGCCGTGCTGTACTAGGCTTCTACGAGACGCACTCGCGTTCGGAACCTCACCCTGCCCTGTCGGGCATCCCTCTCCTTAGCAAGGAGAGGGAAAGATTTTAGCGCCGATTCAAGCGAGGGTGAGGTTTGAAACGAGATGTGTGTACACCGTAGCTAAAAAAGCTTGCTCAGTTCCCTCCTTTTTAAGGAGGGCTAGGGAGGATTAACCCTTAACTGAATCGTATTGGTGTATCGGTTGAACAGTTGATAAAAATCTCTCCATTTTCTAATGGTTAGTAAAAATTTTTCTTCAAACAGTAGCTTATCGTATCTCTATTCTTTAAGGATGGGTTGTAATGCCGGCTATTTTTAAGTGATGAAACACTTCATTGTGTTCATGATTGCCTCACATTGACGCGACACATTTTACAGAGCTAATCTCCATGACATCGGAGATATAACAGGTGCCTCCAAACTTATTCAGCAGAGGTTTGAGGTTTTCTACAACAGGCTTGATTTCCTCAGGCGCACAGAACGCGAGGATGTAAACATTATCGAGCATCGTCATGTCTAAATCTTCCGCTCTACCTCGTAATCCTTTGCCAACAACATTTCGGATCACAATATGACCGTTTACACCTGACTTATCTAAACGATCTAAAATTTTGCCAAGCTCAAAGGAGTTAGCAATAATTTCTATCCTTTTAACTAGGTGCATATTATTAGCTCCAAAACAAATTAATTGCGTACAGATATACCGGAATTCCCACAATAATATTGAATGGGAATGTTACTGCCAGAGCCGTAGAAACGTACAAGCTGGGATTCGCTTCCGGAACAGTCAACCGCATGGCTGCTGGAACAGCGATGTAAGAGGCGCTGGCACATAGTACGGAGAACAACAGTGCATCTCCTTGAGACATACCAAGGAATTTGGCGATCGCTAACCCAATAGCTGCATTCAGTATTGGAATCAGGATTGCAAATGAGATCAGGAAAAATCCTGTTTTTTGCAAGTCTTTAATTCTTCTAGCAGCAACCAATCCCATATCCAGTAAAAAGAAGGTCAGAACTCCATAGAACAATCCTTGAGTAAAGGGTTCCAACACTTTCCCACCACGTTCTCCGGTCAAGAATCCAATCAGAACACTACCGACTAGTAGAAACACTGAACTGTTGAGAAACGCATCTCGTAACACTTCTGGCCAAGAAAACTCTCGCGACTCGCCCTTCTCAACGGTAAATAAATTTACCAGGATGAGACCAACAATGATCGCTGGAGATTCCATCAGAGCAAGAGCTGCCACCATGTAGCCATCATAAGCAATGCCAAGTTCAGTTAGAAAAGCACTCGCGGTGATGAAGGTGACAGCACTGATAGAACCGTAGGTTGCGGCGATCGCTGCTGCATCGTAAACATCCAGCTTCAGCTTTAAAATAAAGAAAGTGTAAATCGGGACAGCACAAGCCATCAACACTGCTGCGAGCAGTGTCAGAAGCACTTCGGTCGTGATTCCACTTTTCATCAGTTCAACTCCCCCCTTAAACCCAATCGCAAACAGCAGATAAAGCGAAAAAAGTTTGGGCACGGGGGGAGGAATTTCCAGATCCGACTTGACAAAAACAGCAGTCATGCCTAAGAAGAAAAACAGAACTGGCGGATTCAAAATGTTGGATACGATCAAACTAGCATCCATGTCTATCCCTCCTCGTAGTGATGCAACGGAAAATTTAGAAAACTTTGCATTTTGAGAAACTCATGTAACCCTTGAATCATGATGTATCGCGTACTGTGACCTTATGTCAATTGATTGACGAAGTATCTCTATAGATTTGTTTTCTCAATTTTGGCTAATAATAATCTTTAACCCTTGTTTTTAGGCACTTTCGCAACAAAGAAATTTCATTAAACCTTTTGCAAAAGTCGGGAAGGCAAAAAGTCAAAAACTAGGGGTGTAGGGGGATAAGGGTATAAGGGTGTAGGGGGAGTCATTGGTGCGGGCACAGAATCCAACACCAATTAAGAACCACCAAATTGTAGATTTGGTGGGGGTCTTACCCAGTTTTCCTCTGGGGCAGGGGTGTAATATCAAGTTCGGATGATTAGTTATCATTGGAGTCCTCGTGTTACCCCTCCCCAACCCTCCCCTTGCTAAGGGGAGGGTGCGCGAAGCGCGGGTGGGGTAATTTCGGGATTTATAAGTGATTAAGCGAACTTGATATAAGACCTCGTACCACAAGGAAAATCCTCTATTTCCCATGCCACATGGCTCAAGTCGGGAAACCCGCCCACGGTGAGACAGCGCTGCAGGGATTTTACAGCAAACTTCAGAGGCTTTTATTTTTGTCGCAATAATTCGTTTGATATTAAAGCAACTTGCGTTATTAAAATCAGTTATTTAAAACTTTTGAGACATTTTCTTATGCTGAGGTCTTCTACAACTTGCATTGCCCAGTATTCTGGTTAGCCAGGATACTGAGAGGCTAGAGCAATTTTTGCTGAGCGAGGAATATCTTCATTTTCGTACTTATTGTGCAGATACCTTAGAAAGGCTTGCTCACCATTTAGCATATCATCTAAAGCTTTTTTCTCAGCTTTAGCAACATCCCTGTACATATATGTCTGTAAGTAATCCACAAACCTTACATGTTTTAGGTTATACTCTCTATGTAGAGCGTAAAAATGATCATAGCTAAAAAGAACATCCTCCTTTTTAACCGATACTGCCCCAGAAAAGTTCTGAGCACCATAACCTAACTTTTCGTCAAAAACCAACCCGTACTTCTGTAAAAAGTCCAGGCTATAAACGCTGTTCCAAGACCATGCGAAATGGGAATAAGTTAGGTTTGCTAAATTGAAACTACGTGGAATCGGACGTTTAATTGTGCGTCCCGTGTTGTAGGCTCTAGTAATCAAACTAAAAGTGAAGTTAGGCTGGTTTTTTTGCTTTTCAATTACATTAACAATATTGTCCAAATGATTGGGTAAAATCCAGTCATCTGAATCGACACAAACAATATGTTTACCTGTTGCTAATTTTATAGCAGTGTTGCGGGCTACAGATACACCTTTGTTAGATTGTTCAACATATTTAAATCTTAGATCATCACCTACAATCTGATGAAAGATATACCTACATTGAAACTGATTTTCTATATTGACTATACTCAGTTTCGATTTCCAATCAGTATCCTGATCTCTGTACCAATCTTCTATTCTCGTTCCTTTGCTGCCATCGTTCACTACAATACACTCAAAATCTCTCAAAGACTGATTTTTTAGAGATCTTAAGCATTGCTCCAGAAAGCGTTCTGTTTGATATACAGGAACAATGATAGAAAATAAAGGTTGAGTATTCATGATCGTTTTGAGTAAAAAGCGTAA
Organism: Brasilonema sennae CENA114; assembly: GCF_006968745.1. Lineage (NCBI taxonomy): Bacteria > Bacillati > Cyanobacteriota > Cyanophyceae > Nostocales > Scytonemataceae > Brasilonema > Brasilonema sennae. Next base: position 3,780,542 of record NZ_CP030118.1, read on the forward strand.
CTGTAATTCAACGCCTAACACATTTTCTTTTACTAGTCAAAATTGCTTTTTAACCTGTTGCTAATCTCTAAATTTTACACCTTTTATGAAAAATAGCTGTCCTATTTGAGTTGTGTTAAAGTCCCTGCGCTTTGCGCATAAATCGCGCCTGTTGAGATTCCCAACAACTTTTAAAGGAGTCGGGAATCTTGTTGTTCACGGAGCGCGCAGCGTGCCTGCAACGGCTTATGATTTAGGATTGCTACGGTTCTTGTGCACTTGTTGTGTTCAAAGGTAATTCTATTCTGGCTCTAGCGCGGAGTGCGGGAGTCAAAAAAAGAGTTTGAAATGTAGCCTGTCGATGTTTGGCAGGTTCTGGAGCAGAGTTCCAGAGGCTTTGGTAGTAGAAGAAAGCCACACCCAAGCCACGTTCTTGAGCAGCCCGTACCTGGGATGAAATTTGCTGCATTGATACTGAGCCTTTTTGGGATCCTGCCATAATACCAATTCCAGTTGGAATTATTTGCTGCACTTGTTGAATTTCTGGACGAGAAATTGTTGTGGTAAAACTCGCAAGGTTGGGACGATAAACTTGCACAATCAGCTCATCGACTATATTTTGCTGCACCCAACTGAGCCAATCTTGTAGTTGAAACTTGTAAGCAAAGTCGTAATAATTGGGGGAAACAGAGAAAATCACATTGGGTTTTCTTGCTTTGACAGCTTGATTGAGTTGTACCATGAACGCCGTGATTTTATCTGCTCGCCAGCGCATCCATGCCGCATCTTGGGCATTAGCTGGGGGATTGTTTTTAGTTTCCTGACTATACAATGCAACAGTGTATTTATCGTAGCCAAATTCGTACGGCAAACTCATATGATCGTCAAACTGAATGCCATCAACATCATATTGAGTGACAATTTCCAGCACGAGATCGGTAATAAACTGCTGCACTTTTGGATGGAAGGGATTAAGCCACGCAACTTCACCAGCTGCACTAATCGAAGTTTCGCTACGATCCCGTTTTTGTGTGAGCCAATCCGGATGATTCAACGCCAGTTCTGACGTTGGGGGAGCCATGAAGCCAAACTCAAACCAAGGAATTGCGAGCAAGTTTTGGCGATGTGCTTGGGCAATCAGATCTGCAAGAATATCATGTCCATCTGAGCCTCGTAAGACAAAGGGCTGAATACCTGCACCTTTTGCGATCGCGCTGGGATACATCACATATCCAGAATTCCACACCACAGGATAAATCGTGTTGAAGTTCAGCCGTCTGAGTTGATTCATTGCATCCTGTACCTTGGCACGATTCTTGAGGGTGTCAAAATCGTTATTAGTCATCCAAACCCCACGAATTTCCTGACGGGGTGGCTGCGGGATGCTTTCAGAGGGAGCTGCTTCTTGGGCGATGGCAGGGGTAAGGCTGTTTAATAGTAGTACCGTCACAAATGATACCAAAAAAAACAATGGGGAAAGACGTTTGAGGACTCGTCCTTTATGACGTTGTAATCTGTACATTCGCCACCAAGCTTGAGGAATCAAACGCAATTTCATATACTTGAATACATTAGCTACCTCACACCACTGGTAACTTTTGTGATACAATCTACTCATGATCCAGCCTACAAGTTTTTGTGGTTCTTAAAGAAATCCATGAATTGGTAGTCGTTCGTTAAAAGCGGCGCATAAAGTCACTGCATCAGAAAAACCAAAGCAGACTTAGCACAGCAAGATAGTTGACGTAGCTAGTAGGTCACAAGTGCCAACTGTTGCTTTTGTATAAATAGCGATTGCTCTTCGCTCACCACCGCCCGTGCAATTGCATATAACTTCTTTGGGATAAAAAGTAATTTTTGCTACCGTAAAAACTCATTAATCATAACCGCACTTTTATAAATGTGGGTTTTATATATAACACTTTACTAGTTATAATTACTCTTGCTTTTGCTTTTAGGACTTACGCACAGGCCACTAAAAACAATGGGTTGCGATTGCTTCCCTGCGGTCGCAATTATGGCTACGTTGTCCGTGCGTAAGTCCTGGCTTTTAGTAGTTCCCCAAGGGAACGCCTGCGGGGTAAAGAATAAGCCCAAAAGGGGATGGTCGGGTGGGGATTAGGGGCGAAGCGGCAAGGTTTTTTAATCCCTTTGCCTTTAACCTTTCTCCTTTCCCCAGTCCTCACAAGCGCATTTTTCGGTTGGCAAATTACTAGTGCTGCTAAAAGCGTCTGCTTTTGAGTTGCTTTAGGCGTGAAACTAAGCGGATCAAGAAACGATAACTCCTGCGAACAACATCCAAGACAAAGTAGGGTATCCGTATCCCAAGCGGGGAGAGGAAGGGGCGGTACAGCCAGTAGTATCCCTTTTTCAGGTCATCCCACTTTGAGCAAGCCTCCTCATGCAGAAAGTCCGAGATGTCCACAACTAGTCCCCTACCTTTGTACATCATCACATTACGTCCGTGGACATCATGGGGGTGGAGACCGCGCTTACGGGCATAATCTAAAGCTTGGTCAATGTCGTGTATCACCTGCTTCGGTATCCGTAGACCACGCTGCATACAGTCGTAGAGAGTAACTCCATGCAACCGCTTCAGGATTAAAAAGCCATCATTGGCATACAGACACTCAGAGAAAGCAGGATGGGAACCCAGGCGGCGGTAGACCTCTACCTCCTCAGAAAAACCGGGGCGTCCGGGTGCATAAATTTTTATCACAAACTCAGGGTAGTCTGGGTGATAAACCACTGCGGCGTAGTTCCCCGCCCCAAGAAGTTGCCAGGGTTTGGGCACATGGCGGACTTTGACTGGGTCGTGGGGATCTACGCTTTCAATTTGGAACCGAGGAAGTAGGTCTTGGTGGACACTCTCGATTAGCCGATTCATGTGTGCTCCATCGATACTGGGTTCCAGTTACTACAGATTTTAGATGGAATTCTCCCATATAGTAACCTTTTTCTGAGCGAAACAATTTTAGATTTTAGATTTGAAATTTTAGATTGGGGAGCCAATACTGTTCGCGCAACGTGGCACTTTGTGCCATAGTCCTTGTTTCCCGACAGAGGTACTTGGTGTTGATTTTCGGCTTGCCCTGAGCTTTGCCGAAGGGTACAAGCCCCGTCCAAGAAGGACGGAATTAATCCAAAATCGTAAATTTAAAAATCTAGGCTTGGTTTCGCTCCGCTCCAACCAGAGCACTTTTAGCTTGGGCTGAGCGCAGCCAAAGCCGGTGGAGTTAATCCAAAATCTAAAATCCTAAATCCAAAATTGATTGACCTTGATTTTTCCCAATGTTGTAATTTGATTACTGGGCTGATTGTTCAGCGTTAAACTGCTTGCTCAAGACCTGTTCCAAATGTTCTAATACAGTATCTACATCTTTACCAACTCGTTCATAACAACTTGGTGGTGCAGGTTCTGGTTCAAAATAAATTAACTTGACTTGGTCTTTAGCAATTGCGAGCATGAGAACTTCTACTTCTGGTTTATGGTGCTTCACAATCCCTAAAATTTCCTGAAGTCTGTTCTCAACTGTGGTATTGAATTGTTCTATGGCTTCTTTGGGACAATAAACAAAGTGTGGTGTTGGTTGCAAATCAATACCAATCGTACCCTTGCCGTCACCATTTTCTAACCACAAACCCCAAGACAGTGCTGCTAATTCCTGTTGATTTTCTTTGACGAATCTATTTAACTGGCGACGCCACTCGTCGTTTGATGATTGAGATTGGGTGGAAGCAAACATCATAGTAACTTTATATTTTGGATATCTTTTGGATTTTTGAAAAGTTTACCTCAAACCTGACTGCACGCGCCACAGACTCGCATAAACTCCGCTTTTGTCCAGTAGTTCTTGGTGGGTTCCTGATTCAACAAATTGTCCGTATTCCATGACATAGATACGTGAAGCATTGCGGATTGTGGAAAGACGGTGTGCGATCGCAATTGTTGTTCGATTGACAGTAATATGTTCTAGCGATCGCTGAATTGCTGCCTCAGTCTCATTATCGACTGCTGATGTCGCTTCATCTAAAATTAAAATTGGTGGATTCTTTAAGATGGCGCGGGCAATAGCAATCCGCTGTCGTTGTCCACCAGATAACTTTTGTCCTCGTTCGCCGACTATGGTCTCATATCCTTGAGGCAATTGCAGAATAAATTCGTGTGCTTCAGCGATTTTAGCGGCTGTGATGATTTGATCATCTGAAGCATCAAAACTGCCATAGGCAATATTTTCTGCTATACTACCGTGAAATAAGAAAACATCCTGACTGACCAAACCAATACAACGGCGCAAATCCTGTAGTTCTAATTGTTGTATATCAATTCCATCAAGAGTCATTGTTCCTGATTGCACTTCATACAATCGCAATAGAAGTTTTACCAAAGTGCTTTTGCCAGAACCAGTAGAACCAACAATAGCGATTGTATTGCCTGCTTGAACCTGCAAAGATAGATTTGTCACAACTGGTAACCTATCTTTATAAGCAAAAGTGACATTTTTGAACTCCACTTCACCACGTACTGTATCAGTCGGTAAATGTGTGTCTCCCGTATGAATCGCCAAAGGAGTATCCAACAAATTCATCACTCGATTTGTGGAAGCCATTGCTCTTTGATATTGGTCAAAAGTATCACCTAATCTTGTTAAAGGCCAGAGTAACCGCTGGACGAGAAATAATAGTACACTGTATGTACCGACAGATATTTTGCCATTCGCTGCTGCAATTCCCCCAAACAGCAATAATGCTGTAAAACTCACCAAAATCAACATCCGGATTAAGGGAACAAATGCAGCTGAAAGTTTAATTGCTTTAGCGTTACTGCGGCGATATGCCTCACTTTCTTTTGTTAAACGTGAAATTTCGTAATCTTCGGAGGTAAAACTTTTAATAGTAGTAATACCGCTCAAATTATTCACAAGACGCGAGTTGAGAAGACCAACCTTTTCTCTGACATCAGCATAGCGAGGTGCGAGTAATTTTTGAAAAGCAAACGAACCCCAAAGAATAAATGGTATCGGCAATACTGCCATCCAGGCAACACTAGGAGCCAAAATAAAGAAAGCACCACCTATAATGACAACTGTTGTAACAACTTGGAGAATATCATTTGCCCCACCATTTAAAAAACGTTCCAATTGGTTGATATCATCACTGAGAATAGACATCAAACCACCTGTACTGCGTTCTTCAAAATATGCAAGTTCTAACTCTTGCAAATGTTCATAAGCATCCAGACGCAAATCATGCTGAATGTCTTGTGCCAAATTACGCCAAAGCCTTTCGTAAGCGTATTCAAAAACCGATTCTAGTATCCAGATGATTACAGTCAGGAACGAAATAATAAAAAATTGCCCAAAAACATCTTTCACTCCCCATTGAGCGATGATAGAATTTTGCTGCTTTACCACCACATCCACCGCGACGCCAATTAACGCAGGTGGTGCTAAATCAAAAAGTTTATTCAAGATAGAACAAATCGTCGCCAGCCAGATTAGTTTACGATACTGGTGTCCGTAATTGAACAGCCGCATGAAGGGGTTACTTGGAGACGATATCTGAGGATCACCTACTGCGCTTGTCTGTCTTTTTGATGCCCGATGAGATTTGGATACCTTAACCACAGTTGTTTGTAGATGCGTGAATCTAAAATTTTACCACAATTAACTACCAAGTGTCTCACGAAAAGTGGGGAGTAAGGTATCACTATTAACAAGATTTGTCTGAAAATGCAAAGGAGATAACGAGTTGAAAAATCAGTCATTCGGGAATTGGCAAACTGTAGTCGCAGGAATTGTGGCAGCAATACTTGTCATTTTTAGCTTTAATTCCTTTATTATTATAAATCCAGGGCAAGCAGGAGTACTTAGTATCTTGGGGAAAGCCACAGATGGAGCATTAATCGAGGGTATTCACGTTATACCGCCCTTCATTTCCAGAGTAGATGTATATGATTTGACTGTGCAAAAGTTTGAGGTTCCAGGAGAAAGTTCAACCAAGGATTTGCAAACTCTATCTGCCAGATTTGCTATTAACTTTCGTATTAATCCTATACAAGTTGTTGATATTAGAAGGACACAAGGAACATTAGAAAATATTGTCAACAAAATTATTGCACCTCAAACCCAAGAATCTTTTAAAATTGCAGCTGCTAAAAGAACAGTTGAGGAGGCGATTACAAAAAGAAATGAGTTGAAAGAAGACTTTGATGCTGCATTGGGGCAACGCTTAGATAAATATGGAATAATTGTGTTAGATACCAGTGTGGTTGATTTAACATTTTCCCCAGAATTTGCCAAAGCAGTTGAAGAAAAACAAATTGCAGAGCAAAGAGCACAAAGAGCTGTGTATATAGCCCGAGAAGCTGAACAAGAGGCTCAAGCAGAGATCAACCGTGCTAAGGGAAAAGCGGAAGCTCAAAGACTTTTAGCCGAAACTTTAAAAGCTCAAGGTGGGCAGTTGGTTCTGCAAAAAGAAGCGATCGAATCTTGGAAGAGTGGAGGTGCTCAGATGCCAAAAGTCCTCGTTATGAGTGGTGATACAAAAAATAGTGTACCATTTCTCTTTAATTTCGCTAATTTGCAAGATTAATCACAATTTTCACCCTGAATCAGGGTGTGTACCCTACTTAAGAAGCAGATAGAGAACATCAAGGAATAATAAAAAAATTATGTCAAGCAATAATCAGAGTAATCTCACTATTCAAGACGCCAAAAAGATTCTCAATAAATTTAACTGTGTAGACATTCCTCCCAACCTCAAGCCATCAGAAAAAACCTTAACTTGTCAAGCTTTAGTTTTGCTAGCTAAGATTTCTGATTACCAAATATTAGGTATTTGTGCTGAAACGTCAGAGGAAGGAATACTAGCGATGAAAACATATTCCTATGCTTTTGGTTATGAACCACCAAGCAATTTACCTGAGATTGAAGGTCCAGTTTACATTAAATTAAACGGCAAAAATGGTATATGCCATCTGGATTCTTACTCAGGACATCATCGGGGTGTATTAGTTTCTTGCCAGTCTTACTCTCAAAGTGGAATTAACGAAATGTACGGGCATTTGCCCCTTGATTTATTTGTTTAATACTAGGATAGGCATTGCTCACCTTTGACCATAGCACACTCTATAATTGTAACTGAAGATACACGCATAGAGACGCTGATAAAATAGATAATTATCTGCGTTTATCAGTGTTTGTCTGCAGTTCAAATCTCAAACTTAAATTGATATGAGTCTTATCACCCTACAATCTGTTAAAAAAGATTTTGGTATCAAGGAAGTCTTGAAAGATGCTAGCTTTAGCTTGGATGCTACTGATAAGGTTGGCTTAATTGGTACTAACGGTTCTGGGAAATCAACTTTATTAAAAATGATTGCCGGATTAGAACCGATTGACAGTGGTCAAGTTTTAGCAAATTCAGGAGCTAAAATTGTATACTTGCCTCAGCAGCCAGATTTAGATGAACATCGCACAGTCTTAGAGCAGGTTTTCGCTGACAGCGGCGAACAAATGGAATTGGTGCGTGAGTACGAGGAAATTTCTGATAAATTAGCTCATACACCAGAAGATAAACAACTGATGGCGCGTTTTTCTTCTGTAATGCAGCGTATGGACTCAGTTGGTGCATGGGAACTGGAAACAAATGCTAAAATCATTCTTTCAAAGTTAGGAATTACAGATTTTCATGCTGTTGTTGGGACTTTATCTGGTGGTTATCGCAAGCGCATTGCTTTAGCTACAGCCTTGCTGTCAGAACCAGAGTTGTTGTTGATGGATGAACCGACAAACCATCTCGATGCTAATTCTGTTGAGTGGTTACAAAGTTATTTAAATCGCTATCGTGGCGCACTCTTTCTTATTACTCACGACCGCTACTTTTTGGATAAGGTAACCAATCGTATTATCGAAATCGACCGAGGAGACATTTATACTTACACAGGTAACTATTCATATTATTTGGAAAAGAAAGCATTAGCAGAAGAATCTGCTATTAGTAGTCAACGCAAACATCAAGGTGTTTTGCGGCGTGAGTTAGAATGGCTAAAACGAGGACCAAAAGCTCGTAGTACGAAACAAAAAGCGAGAATTGAACGCGTTCACGGTATGCAGGAAACTGAGTTTAAACAAGCTCAGGGTAAAGTTGATATTTCTACACCCAGTCGTCGCATTGGCAAAAAAGTTATTGAGCTAAATAATACATCTAAAGCTTATAACGGACGTACTTTAATTAAGGATTTTACCTACGAGTTTAGTCCAGAAGACCGTATTGGTATTATCGGTTCTAATGGCGCTGGTAAGTCTACGTTACTAGATATGATCACAGAACGTGTTCATCCAGATTCAGGAAGTGTAGAAATTGGTGGTACAATTCACATTGGTTATTTTAACCAGCATTCAGAAGAATTACAATCAGCGTTGAATGAGAATCAACGAGTGATTGATTACATTAAAGAAGAAGGAGAATTTTTCCAAATTGCCGATGGGACAAGAATTACTGCTTCCCAAATGTTAGAGCGTTTTCTGTTTCCTGGTAATCAACAGTATGCCCCAATTCATAAACTATCTGGTGGTGAAAAACGGCGTTTATTTCTGTTGCGGGTTTTGATGAGTGCTCCGAATGTTTTAATATTAGATGAACCCACGAATGATTTAGATGTACAGACATTAGCCGTACTGGAAGAATATTTAGAAGAATTTTCCGGTTGTGTGATTGTCGTTTCCCACGATCGCTATTTTCTAGACCGCACCGTAGATACAATTTTTACCTTTGAAGAAGGCGGAAAAATCCGACAATATCCGGGAAATTATTCAGTTTATCTAGATTATAAACAAGCAGAAGAAGCACAACAGCAACAGATAAGTAACACTAAAGAAAAGCAAAAAAATACAGAGACGTTACAGACAACATCTCCCAAAGAAACCGAAACGAAAAAACGGCGTAGATTATCTAATTGGCAAAAGCGAGAATTTGAGCAGTTGGAAGGTAAAATTGCCAAGATGGAAGTCGAAAAAGCAGAAGCAGAAAAAGCAATGGCGAATGTTCCTCCTGGTAACTACTCTCAAGTACAAAAACTGTATGAACAGGTGGAAACCCTGAAGGAAGAAATTGATCAGGCGACTGAACGTTGGATGGAATTAGCTGAGATTGAATCTTAATTGTATATTTTAGAAACAGACTAACAATGAACCTGACCTGCAAACAACTCTTACAAAACCATACTCAAACTTGGCATGAAGCAACTGTACATACCTTTATTGAGCAGTGCAAATTAGGAACAATTCACCCCCAGCAATTTAACACATGGCTTGTACAAGATTATCTGTTCGTTGTCGATTTCACACGCATGGTGGGACGAGTGTTGGCGATCGCACCCCCAGATCATTTTGATGTTATACTAGCAGGACTCGCAGCACTGAAAGATGAACTCAATTGGTTTAAAGAAAAAGCCGCCCAACGAGAGCTTAATCTCGACGTAGCAAAACAACCAACCTGCATACAATATTGTGAATATATGCATACTCTTGCTACAATGCCTTATCCAGTACAAGCAACTGCATTTTGGGCAATTGAATTAGCATACAATCAAGGTTGGCAATTGCCTGGAGTCATGGTTGAACCATACACAGAGTTTGCAGACAGATGGGGAAATGCAGGTTTTACTGAATATGTAAAACTTCTAGAACATCAAGCTGATGAGGTGTTGCAAACCGCTTCAGAAAATGTTCATCAGCAAGCACAAGAAGCTTTTTTAAGAGTAGCAACATTCGAGAAAGATTTTTGGCAGATGGCTTTCAATGCAGCACAGTAGAGAGAAAGCTGCATGTGTTATCTTCTACGGCTTATACCTTACAACTCCCTGTCGCGACAATATAGGATCTGCACAATCAACATTCCCTGTCCAGTTTTTACAAGGTTCTCTTACTTCTGAAAGACCTTCAACAATGCGAACATGAAAACCATCTTCTGTTGGATAAACTTTATACAAAAGCGGTTTTTCGTGACGCTTAGCAATGAGTGCAGCTGCTAGGGCTGGTGTTGTACAAATCATTGCTTTTTTATTTAAAGGTATATAATAATCTATGAAAAAATCACGATCCTCAGAATCATTAGTCCAGCCTCTACCTACTTCAGTTGTCGCCCAAAATAAACATCTCGGATCAGGTTTGACATCAGAACCTAACCGTCTTTGTACATCAACTTTCGCAATAGTATAAGGAATTTCTACCTGTGCTTCTTTTTGAATTTCTAATCTTTTAAGTACAAAATCAATTTCGACAAATTTTACTCTCACAACTTTAGCGAAAAAGCTGAAGCAGAATAGTGAAATAATGCCAAACAAGATTACTATTATTAGTACACGACCTTTCATTTGATACGGTTTGATTATTCCTTTCATAGTGACTGTAATAATAAACTCTGTAATTACCTAACTTTACGAATCATACTGATTCTTACCCGCATGAATTTTTACACAAGTATCAATACAGTTCACTTAAGGGTTGATCCTCCCTACCCCTCCTTAAAAAGGAGGGAACTAAGCCCCCTTTTTAACTCTGTTGGGGGATCTTAAATACGACTAACAGCAACTGTATTGACATAAATATCTGCTAATATAGCAATCCTAAATCATTCGTAAAATTCTCTCTTTTCTCTTTTCTTGGCGTCCTATGCGCTAAGGCGCACGCTACGCTAAGGCGACTTGGCGGTTCGTTCAAAAAATAATTTTTACAACTCATTTAGGATTGCTATATGTTAGATCTATCACTAACACACTACTGATGATAGCAAAGCTTTTCAGTAGCTGCACAAAAGAACTAGCCAAGAAAGATTTGAAACATCGATAAGATTACAAAATTTTGATGATTATGCTCCATACTCCTACTCAAAACTTGCGTAGTTGCGCTATTCAGTTTTTAGAACAAAATCCCCAACAGCGTCTAGAAATTCTTAAGCAACTTGGAATAGCCCGCTATGATTTTTTAACCAAGATGTGCCTTAATGAAGCCAATATAGCCTGTGTCATGCGGTTTTTGAAAAATCCCAGTCAGCTGAAATTCCCTAATTTAATGGCAGCAGACTTATCTTACTTGATTTTAGATGAAGTCAACTTTATCCGTGGTAATTTATCAAGTGCAAACCTACGAGGAAGTACTTTCGTGAATGCAGACCTCATATTTGCCAATTTTACAAACGCAGATTTGAGAAATGCTAATTTGAACGGTGCTACTCTGAATGAAACTATATGGTTAAGTGCTCTTATAGAAGAGTGTGAGTTTGGAGAAGGAATTGGATTGACAAAAATTCAGCGCCAAGATTTACGGCTTCGCGGTGCTATATTCAAGTATTTGGAAGAAGATGATTAAAATAACGAAGTACAAAGGTATAAAAGAAGTAAAGAAAGTTTTTGAAATTGTAAATAAATAGGAAAAATTAATGAATAATTCGATGAAACTACCCCAAAAATTAATGTTGCTAGGTTCTGGAGAACTAGGCAAAGAGTTTGTTATTGCTGCTAAACGGTTTGGCAATTATGTGATTGCTGTTGACCGCTATGCTAATGCTCCAGCTATGCAAGTTGCTGACTGTTCGGAAGTTATTTCTATGCTAAGTGCTGATGATTTGGAAGCAGTGGTTAGCAAATATCAGCCTGATTTCATCATACCAGAAATTGAAGCAATTAGAACAGAAAAACTTTTGGAATTTGAGCACCGAGGAATTACAGTTATACCAACTGCAGCCGCGACTAACTATACAATGAACCGAGACAGAATCAGAGAACTAGCACATAAAGAATTAGGTATTCGCACTGCTAAGTATGGTTATGCGACAACTTTAGAAGAGTCGGTTGCAGTTTCTGATGAAATTGGGTTTGCTAATGTAGTAAAACCTGTGATGTCATCTTCTGGCAAAGGGCAATCTGTAGTTAAAGAAAAGAGTGAGGTTGAGAAGGCGTGGAATTATGCGATCGCCAATTCCAGAGGTGACAGTCAAAAGGTGATTGTCGAGGAATTCATTGATTTTGAGATAGAAATTACTTTACTAACAATTAAGCAGTGGAATGCACCGACAATTTTTTGTTCTCCTATCGGACATCGGCAAGAAAGAGGAGATTATCAAGAATCTTGGCAACCAGCAGAAGTTTCAGAACAAATGATTCTTGAAGCCCAAGAAATCGCTACAAAAGTCACCGATGCATTAGGAGGGGCAGGAATCTTTGGTGTTGAGTTTTTTGTCACTAAGGACGAAGTCATTTTTTCGGAACTTTCCCCTAGACCTCATGATACAGGAATGGTGACATTAATTTCGCAAAATCTTAACGAATTTGAATTACACTTGAGAGCGATTTTAGGATTGCCAATTCCTCATATAGAACAGTTGGGTTATTCAGCGAGTGCTGTTATTTTAGCTACGGAAAAATCAGATTTTATTGCTTATACAGGTGTAGCCGAAGCGCTATCAGAAAAAGATGTGGACATTAAGCTATTTGGTAAACCTAATGCCCATCCTTATCGCCGAATGGGAGTCGCTTTGGCTAAAGGAAGTGATATTCAAGAGGCTCGCGAAAAGGCGAATAGAGCTGCAAGTAAAATCAAATTAAAATACCAACCCTAATTCATCTTTCGGTCTGCTCTGTTTGGATTGTACTTTAGCGCTGGTACCCCTCCGTCGTCATGAAATGTGGGGGTTGACTTGGGATTGCTTCAGCCTCCTGGTCCCTTTGGATCGCGGCTTCCACCTACCACTTGGTCGGGTAAATCTGATTTGAAAAATTTAAGTATCTGCCCAAAGTTTTCCACGCCATTGAGTTCTTCAACAGCAGACTCCTCATTTACTTCGCCTTCAATTGCTACTGTTGCAAAACTGGCTTCAGGAAAAATGTCAATGTTTCCGACTCTGCCAAATTTTCTCAAAAGCTCTCTTAAATTTGCCTCAGTTACTTCAGAAGGAAGATTACCAACTAGTAAAGTCATATTTTTCTCCAAAAAAGTTACACAAAAAGATCATCAAAACTGCAACAATAGCGTAGGATTTACGCATTGAAGAAAGTTTGATTATGTAGAATGAAGCTCTATCAAAAAAGCTGAAGGTTAGTTTAGCTAACAGAGCTTTGCCTCTACACTCTTTATTAGGTGTAAGCAGAATTAACTTATGCACTAAGGAGAGAAAAATGCCGAAAATGTAATCATGTTGCTTGAAGCTATTGAGGTTTAACCCCACTACAGAAACGGCGAGCCTCCTGTAAAGGAGCCGTGCTAACGTTCTGGTGCACCTGTACATTCGTTCTCAGATAATCCTTGACCCAATCGCAAGCGTAGCTCACGACTTTATCTGTATCTAGAACACGATCCAAATTCCACAGAATCACTGTCTTGTCGTCACTCGTTGAAGCAAGTGTCTTACCGTCAGGACTGAACGCCACTCTCCAAACCATCGCCCTATGAGCGTTGAGGGTAGTCAGCAAAGTACCATCTCGTTTCCAGAATTTTACCGTTGTGTCGTCACTAGCTGAAGCAATCATTTTGCCGTCGGGGCTGAACGCTACTCCCCGAACTCCGCTATTGTGACCTTTGTTAGCGTAGCGTTCCGTAGGAAGGGTAGTCAGCAAAGTGCCATCTCGCTTCCACAGTTTCACCGTTTTATCTTCACTCCCCGTAGCAATTGTCTGACTGTCCGGACTGAACGCTACTCCGAAAACTCCGCTATTGTGACCTTTGTTAGCGTAGCGTTCCGTAGGAAGGGTGGTCAGCAAGGTACCATCTGGCTTCCAAAGCTTTACCGTTTTATCTCGACTTGCTGAGGCAATTGTCTGACCATCTGGGCTAAACGTTACTCCCCAAACTTCATCATCATGTCTCAAGGTAGTTAGCAAAGTGCCCCTATGCCCAAAGGGCACGCTACGCGAACGGGGTTCGCCAGAGCCGGTACGAGGGATACCCTCCTGTAGCGCTGACTCACCATCTAGCTTCTGTAGTTTTACCGTTTTGTCGTCACTTGCTGAGGCAATGATCTTACCATCCGGGCTAAACGCAACTGCGTTAACCGCATCACTATGATTCTTAAGGGTAGTCAACAAAGTGCCGTCTCGCTTCCAGAGTTTGATTGTCTTGTCGCTACTTGCCGAGGCAATTGTTTGACCGTCAGGACTGAACGTTACTGCCCAAACTCCAGCCTTATGTCCCTTTAAAGTCGTCAGCAGAGTGCCGTCGCTAGCTCTCCAGAGTTTCACCGTGTTGTCGTCACCTGCTGTGGCAATTATCTCACCCTTGGGGCTGAACGCGACTCCATAAACCCCACCACTATGACCATTCAGCTTGGTCAGCAAGATATTATCGCGCTTCCAGAGTTTGACTATTTTGTCGCTAGTTGCCGAAGCAATTGTCTTACCATCTGGGCTGAACGCTACCCCCCAAATAGTATCGCTATTTCCAGAAAGGGTAGTCAGCAAAGTGCCATCCCGTTTCCACAGTTTGACTGTCTTGTCCCAACCAGCCGAGGCGATTGTATCACTATCAGGACTGAACGCAACTCCGTAAACTCTATCGCTATGTCCTGAAAGGGTAGTCAGTAAAGTGCCATCCCGTTTCCAGAGTTTGACTGTTTTGTCCCAACTTGCTGTAGCAATCAGTTGACCATCTGGGCTGAACGCGACTGCATTCACTTTATCGCTATGTCCAATGAGAGTGTTAACCAAAGTACCATCAAGCTTCCACAGTTTGACTGTATTGTCCCAACTTGCTGAGGCAATCACTTGACCAAACCCCTGCGGGGACGCTACGCGAACAGGACTAAAAGCGACTCCGTAAACTGTAGCACCATGCCCCTTGAGAGTAGTCAGCAAATTACCATCGCTAGTTTTCCAGAGTTTGACTGTCTTATCCACACTTGCTGTGGCAATGATATTACCTTGAGGACTGAACGCAACTCCGTAAACTCTATCACTATGTCCTTTGAGAGTAGTCAGCAAAGCACCATCGCTGGCTTTCCAGAGTTTGACTGTCTTATCCCCACTTGCCGTGGCAATGATATTACTTTGAGGACTGAACGCTACTCCATAAACTTTATCACTATGTCCAACGAGAGTGTTAAGCAAAGTACCATCTTGCTTCCAGAGTTTGACTGTTTTGTCACTACTTGCTGTGGCTATGAGCTGACCATTGGGGCTGAAGGCGACTGCGTTAACTTTATCGCCATGCCCTATCAGGCGGTTATGTTCAACCACCGTATAAGTTGCCTGTTTTAGAGCTGATTCAAGCCGATCCTGGATATTTGCATCTACCGTACCTATTGTTTTTAATTTCTCCTTCGCTGTAATTGCTTGTATAAGCGCATCCAATCTGTTATTCGAGGCAAACAATGCTTCAGAAGATTTGGTCACAGCTTGGATCTCGCTGACGCTTGCTTTATGGGATTGCCACCACGCTACCCCAGCCAGCATTAAAGCTCCCACTAAGCCACCTGTGAGTCCTAAGATAGTAAGTTGGCGTCTACGCTTTTGCTTATTTAGCTCGTTATCCCGCAATGCTAAAGAAAGCTGTATGAAATGTCTCTCCCCTGTACTCAGTTCGTCTATGCGTTTGCTCTGCCAGTATTCTGCATCGGAGAGTGGCTTTCCACGCAGTAGTGCTCCTTCATCTCTACCGCTACTTTCCCATTGACGAATTGCCGATCGCAACTGCTCTTGCCAATAGCGAAATTCACCATCAACTTGTATCCACCCCTCTAGGCGTCCCCAGCTTCTAATCAGCGCCTCATGCACGATTTCCACCGTTTCTTCACCCGATAACTCGTTGCGGTTGGTTACCACAAGACGTGCATCAGCTAAGCGCCTCACCAAATCCCAGTTTTCTGACTTCACCTCATCACGAGTTGCCAATCTCCGCGTAGCCTCGATTCCTTCCCCCAAACCCACTAACTGCATGAACACTTGCTGCGCCCGACTTCGGTCTGCTTCATCAAGCTGAGCATACACTGCTTCGGCGTGGATAGCCAAAGCCTCCTCGACACCGCCAATCTCCTCGTAGCCTGCATGAGTCAACCACCCATCTGTCTGTTTTGACCACAGTTGTGTTAAAGCAAACTCCAGCAATGGTAAACGTCCTGACTGCTCCCCAACATCATTAATTAGTTTTTTTGTCAACTCCTTTTCTAGTCTCACCTGCATTTGTGCGGCTGGCTGTTCAATCGCCGATCGCAATTCTTCACGGTTCATTGGACCAAGATTGAGGACTGCTCCTTGCAATGCATCACTAAAAGGTCTGTAAGAAAGGGCATATCCGTAAAAATCAGCCCTTAAGGTCATAACTAAAGTAAATGCTGGAGCTAACCGAACTGCATGGAGTAATGCATCTAAGAAACCTTGGCGTTCTTCTTGTGAGCAAAGAGTGTAGAGTTCTTCAAATTGGTCTGCTATTATAACCAGACGAGTTTTCGGGTTTTGCCGGACAAAACCTTCAATAATTTTGTATAAAACTTTGTGATCTTGTTGCAGTGCTATTTCTAGTTCTAATTCAATCAGGCGACGACCAGTTAATTTAGGATATAGATTGTTATTTAAATTACCTTTTTGAAGACACTGAAGCAATAAAGCCTCGCCAACGCTAGAAGTCAATGCTCCTGCTAAGGCGTCAAAAGGATTATGACCTGGACGAAATGAGACAATCTGCCAGTCAGTATATGAGTCCTGGCGTAACTGAGCAACCAACCCAGCAAACACCACACTCGACTTACCACTTCCACTCGGACCTACCACCGCCACCAACGGCTTTCTTTTGCTCGCCGTCACCAAGTTGTGTGTAAAATGTTCCCGCCCAAAAAACAGGTGAGCATCTTCCTCGCGAAAAGCAAATAACCCACGATAAGGACACGGAGGAACTCCGCCTAAATTTAGCCAACTCGGCGGTTCCACGGCTGGATTTTGACAAATCACAGGTAACCAAGAAGCACCCGGAAAATCATCTTCCAAACCTTGCAACTTTCTGCGTGCTTGTTGAACTGCTAAATATAAAGACAGTCGTTGAATTGCAAAAGATTCTAAAAAATACTTAAAAAATTCCTGTGCTACTAGATTTGGCACTGGCTCCCGCATGACAATCACTGTCGGAATACTCAATTTTTCCAGCGCATTAGCCAATCCTAACCCATCACAGGAGTTGAATAGTGCTAGTTGTAACCCATTATCAATCGCAGCTTTGAGAGCTTCTTCTAACTGTTCAATTGTTAAGCTGTTATTAGTTTTATTATCATTAATATAAATTTTGCCTGTTGCACCTTCTGTTTGACTATGACCCGCAAAAAAAAGGATGTCCCAGCCATCATTTTGCCAAAGAAGATTGTTAAATTCTTGACGAGAGGGGTTGACAATAAAAATTATTTCTGCATCTTCTAAACTATTAAGAAACTTGATTTCTTTGTCTAAATCGATACCTTGGCTATTACCTAAAATTGCTAAAATTCTAACTTTCTTTCTATGTAATTTTAATTTTGATAATTCCCGAGATTTATACTCTGTTTGGGAAAGCGCCATTTCTGCTTTGGGATAATCATTAAAGAAGTCCCAACGATGCCAAGGTAATCGCCGTATTAAGTTATCATCGGTTTCAATAATGACGCGAATTTCTTCTGTGGGTTGTAGTTGCGATCGCAGTTGCCGTTCTATATTCAGAAATCCACTAGACTTGAGCCACTCGTTAATCTTTTCCTGTAATTTTTGGCACACATCGTCAAAACTGACAACGGAAACATTTGTGAGGCCGTCTTCGTCAATTTCCAGTTCGTCATCTTCTTCAATCAATGAAGAACGCAACTGTTGGCGACCACAGATATTTTTATAATTTGACTGCCAATTATGTAATAATTGTACTAAAAATGGTGTTGGGGGTAAGCTACCAATAAATTGCTGTGCAAGGGATTTTCCTGATGACCATAATCGAGCAGTAACATTTGGGAATCCGTTGTTTAAATCACCGCGTCCTAAGTTAATAACAACTGATTTACTCATGGAGAAGACTTCTGTTTTTTATTTGCGGCTATGCTCTTTGCTACACACTCAATCAGTTTTTTTTCCTATCTTCACATTAAAGATAAGAATTATGAATCAATCTATTTCATTTCGCAATCGTAAGTTCTCCTACTGTAGTAGAGAATAATTTTTTTCATGATTTAGAAATTCAGTTGTTATGAGATCAATCGTTACTTGTCTAGTCTATAAGCAAATTGTCATCTTGTTCAATCTCTTGTATGATATTCTCAGATTGAACTAACGTAGAATCTTTTAAGAGTTGTGAAGTTTGATAGTAATTAGCTTGATATTTGCTGGCATCCTCATGACTGACATTTTGTATCTACCAAATTAACATGTCAATTAGATGACTAAGAGTCAGGGCTGCCATTCGTGAGATTTCGAGTAAAGTAAAAACAAAGGACGTAATTTTCTGGCGCGAATTTTAAATTGTTCACAGTTTGTACGGATGAATGCAAAATATAAGAGCACTGACACATAATTAGTATTGTTTAGGGAGCGCCAAAAGTGAGCCAGTGCTCGACTCGGGTTTCATAGACTACAGCAACTGGGTAATCCGTAAGGTAAAAAAGCCAGAAAGTTAATCCGTATATGCTTTTTTATACACATAAAGCTACAGGAATAAAGTAGTAGCATTTTTGGCTGAGTATATATTAGAAAATTTAAATGAAGTTTAACGAATCAATGTTAATAGCTGTAAAAGTTTACACTTTTTTGCTCGAATGTCTCAGACACCTATGAATAGGTTGGTAGTTTTAAATTTGGGTCAAGGAAATTTATATGAAGGTTTTCCCGTTGTCACAGCATATATTGGGGAAGAAGAGAATATCTATCGAATGAAATTTAGTGCTAGCTTGCCCGCAGCACCAGAAATTCCTGAACTTTATCGCAATTGGAAATCACTTTATTCTGCTTTTTATTACCGTCCGTTTTTACGTCTTGGTGTCGAGGAAATTGACGACATTGACGATACATTTGAAATTGAAGAAGATAGCGTTACTAACATTTCTGAAGTAGAGATTCACGAGTTATGCAAGCAAGTCTACAACTGTTTAAACCGATGGCTCAATTCGGTAGAATTTCGCAAAATTGAACAACAATTACGCACACATTTCCAACCATCTGAGGAGATTCGCTTCATTGTAGAAACAAATGACAGTGTATTGCGACGATTACCCTGGCATCTGTGGAATTTCTTTGACGATTACCCTCTTGCAGAAGTTGCCTTAAGTGCATCCGAGTATCAAAAGCGACAAAAAAGTCAAATAAATCTAAAGTCTACAATTAGAATACTAGCAATATTTGGTAACACTCAAGAAATTGATATTAGTCAGGATAGAATTTTTTTAGAGATTTTACTAACGGGTGCAGAAATTAAATTTTTAGTAGAGCCAACGTTAGACGAGTTTAATAACCAGCTATGGCAACAAAATTGGGATATTCTTTTTTTTGCGGGCCATAGTTCTTGCACTCAAGAAAAAGGTTCCCTACAACTCAATCATAAAGACATAATTACTCTTGACCAATTAAAGTATGGTTTGAAGCAAGCTATCAGTCGTGGATTATATTTGGCGATTTTTAACTCTTGTGATGGTTTGGGGTTGGCACAGCAGCTACAGGAATTACATATTCCTCAAGTTATTGTCATGCGTGAGCCAGTACCGAACGTCATCGCTCAAGAATTTTTAAAGTATTTTCTTACTGAATTTTCACAGGGAGAGTCTTTGTATACTGCGGTACGTTCTGCACGAGAAAGACTCCAAGGATTAGAAGGAGAATATCCCTGCGCCACTTGGTTACCCGTGATTTGCCAAAATCCTGCTGAACCGCCGATGGTTTGGAATCGAGGGGTAGGCTCTTCAGTAGCGATTTCAGAAACTAAACAAGGTTCTGCATCCGATAAAACCTATTCTTTTTCCAGAACAATAAAGCAGAATCTCTTAGATAGACATCGCTTAATTCTTGCAGCCAAGCGTCTCTCTACCCTTCTGCTAGCAAGTGTTCTAGTAGCCAGCAGTATTATAGGGGTGCGTCATTTGGGGATGCTACAACCTTGGGAACTACATTCTTATGACTATTTAATGCATCTGCGATCGCCTAATGAAAAGCCAGACCCGCGTTTATTAATAGTTACTATTGATGAAGCGGATATTCAGTATCAAATCAACAAAAAAATGAATATGCGTTGGTCATTATCAGACCAAGCACTCAGTCAACTCTTGCAAAAACTGAAGCAATATCAACCAGCAACTATTGGTATAGATATTTATCGTGATTTCCCCGTTGATCCTAATTATCCACAATTAAGCGAAGTCTTGCAGCAAGACAAGCGCATATTTACAGTGTGCAAAGTTTCTGCTCCTAATGATGGTGCACCTGATGGGACTCCTGCTTCTCCTAAAGTCTCAAAAGAACGCATTAGTTTTAGTGATTTTGTGGCTGACACAGATGGAGTTCTTCGTCGCCAACTTGTCCAATTAACCCCTCCTTTAAAATCTCCTTGTGCAGCACAATATGCTTTGAGCTTTCAGCTAGCACAGCACTACTTAAATGCACAAGGTATGAAATGGGATATTAATCCCGACAAAAATTTGCAAATAGGAGACACTGTTTTTCAGCGCTTACAATCGCATACAAGCGGCTACCAAGGAGTGGATGCATCAGGATATCAAATCCTGCTCAATTATCGTTCTTTACCCTCTCTGCTTAACATTGCGGAAAAAATCTCTCTCAAAGAACTTCTGAATGAGGAGATTGTTCCTGAGTTATTGCACAAGTCAGTGAAGAATCGCATCGTTCTGATTGGCGTCATCGCCTCCAGTTCTCCTGATGATTGGGAAACTCCATACACTGCTAACGCCCCAGATGAAGAAAAGCAAACCTCAGGCGTATTTTTACAAGCGCACATGGTCAGCCATATTCTCAGTGCTGTTTTGGATGGTAGACCTCTGATGTGGTGGTGGTCGCAATGGTTGGAAGCCTTGTGGGTATGGGGTTGGTCATTGGTGGGCGGTATTATATCTTGGCGAATATTACAGCCACTTCATATAGGATTAGCGATCGCCATAGCGCTGTTGATACTTTTTGGTATCTGCTTTGGTATATTTACTCAAGCGGGGTGGATTCCACTCGTCCCCTCAACATTAGCATTAGTGTCTTGTGCGGTTGTGTTGAAGATACTAGCGTCCACCCATGCTAGCAACAGCAAAAAACGTTGGAACTCTCGAATATGAGCAAAAATAAATTACTTCAAAGACACTATCAACTAGCTTGTAGTATCCTTTTGCTAAGTCTTGGGCTTATGAATAACCCACTACAAGTGCAAGCAAACCCAGAACAATCATTCCAGAATAAAATCACTCACACACCAAACCTTTTTGCCCAGAAATTTCCTGATAACGGTGACCCCAAAGGTCGTCGGCGAGGAGGGACAAGTCGTCGTGATGGATGTCCAAGCTTGAAAAAACCTGTGACTGCTATAGTACCTGGTGAAGAAAAAAATAACAAATCGTTCTTGGGAACAACAGTTGCTGAGTATCCAACATTTTGGGTTTATCTGCCTGAATTACCCACAAACTTGAGTTCTGGGGAGTTTGTCCTTCAGGATGAACAAGGTCATGATATTTATCGAACTCCTCTAACATTGCCACCAAAAGCAGGCATTATAGGTGTTAGCTTACCGCCAAATTCACAATATGCTCTCAAGAAAAACTTAAAATATCACTGGTTCTTCCGAGTTTATTGTGGTGATCCGCAAAAAAAACCTGAGTACTTTTTTGTGGACGCATGGCTGGAACGAGTGGCCCTAACTCCCCAGCTTCAGCAGCAATTAAAGAGTGCAAAATCAGAGGAGTATAAGATCTATGCTGCTAATAATATTTGGTACGACGCGATTACAAATTTAGCAGAACTCCGCCGCACTCCTTCGGACACTGATACGTTAGCTAAAGATTGGACGAGCTTGTTTAAAGCTGTTGACTTGGAAGAACTTGGAGGAGCGCCGATTGTACAACGTTACAGTCCCCAATAATAACGATTTGAGAAACTTAGTGTTTTTTAAAACCAGTTTCTTACAGCGCTTTTGAGGTAGATAGACAACGGGCTTGAGGCTGTCTTTTGCCCTGATCCTACGAAAATCTGTGATTAAATTATAGCGGTTGCCAGGTAGATTAAGACATGAACTCATGAAAAAATATGGAGATTACGAGACTTTCAAACTTTTTGACGAGTTAAGCATTTCTTCGCTGTTAAGCATTCCCTGTTAAGCGTTCCCTAGCTTCTATTAGAAGCTATACATTCATTTTTTTTATTAATTATTTGTTGTTTGGTGAGTGGAGCGATCGCTCCACCCACCAAACTAACCCAAGTTGCGAGTTCTGCTGAAGTGTGATCACCAAAGCGCTCACCTCCCATCTCTCACAACAATCCCCGATAATGAATAAAAACCAAAATAACCGCCCACGATCCCAACGCGACTTTTACTGCGACTAAGATGTTGAGCAGGGGGATAACCCCGCCGCTGAAAAGTGCGCCTAACTCTCCATGGGGTAGTTCCACTCCAGCCAGCGTTACAACCGACAGGACAATGAAAACAAGAACCGAAACCTTCTCCCATGTAGCGGCGTTCCAGCGCTTGTAGATCGCCTGCATCCACTCCGTTGATGAGGTAATCGCAACAAGTCCGATCGCCGTTCCACCAGCCACCCCAGCCGCAAAACCACCGCCCGGACTCAGATGTCCCCGAATCGCTAGCTCAATACCTACCAACGCCGCAATAGTCGCTCCCAGACGCGCCATCACAATGGAGGGTTGATCGGTGAACTGATAAATCGCGCAGAACGGTCTTTCATTCGCCAGCAGAAAATGGGCACCCATTACCGCAATCGTGAATACCACCACTTCAAAGATAGTGTCAAACAGCCGATTCCTAAGAATTATAGCCGTAACCGCATTGGGTACCCCACTATCTTGTACAACCGCTTCGACGATAGAAGAAATATGCGATGAGTCCCCTTCCGGATTGGGTATGAGCAGCATTTTGACGAACAGCGCTATCCCCGCTGCAATGTAAACCCATTTCATTTATGTTCCTCCCCTGAGTCTGGTACATTTACATAGATCAGGATTATCCCTGGTGACGAAACTTCGGTTTGGATGATGTCATAAATGCGTCGGACTCTGATCGCGGTATGTAATGGTTCCTTGTCGGTCTCATACGCTGCGTCGTCTTGGTTATCGTGTTCTGATGGCGAGCGGGGGGCACAGGTCGCATGGACTTCTTTGTCCATCAGCGCTCGATGTAAGGTTTGTGTGTTCGTGTACGGGACTAGCTCAAGACGCATATAGCGTTTGCCGAAAATTGTTCGTAAGTCATCTATGAGTTGCCCAAAACGGCGTTTGGCTTTGTCGTCTTGTACAGAATCTGTTGGTGTATTTTTTAGCACTCCAAGACGCATGACTAGGGATGAACGCACGGCGATCGCATACAGCGTAATCGCCAGCAGGGTACCCATCAATGCTTGGGTCAAAGCAACATCCGCCGCCCCCAAAACCGCATATATCAATGTCGCCACCGCTCCCAGTATTCCCTGGATGACTAGGGCATGGTATGGATTGACCTGAAGTACCACCATCAACGCAGACAACGGCAGCAGGGCGGTTATGACATAGATATCATTGTCATTCATAGTTACCCCCACTACTAGAACAGTATGCCAATACATACCCCAGGACTGTATTCCAGATTGCCAAGGAGATGAGGCCGAGGATGAGCAGCGGCCATTCGTTCGGTCTCTTCAGGAGCAGCCCGATGATGATACTCATCGATCCAAGAGTATCTGCAACTGAAAGACTATGCAGCTTAAATAATACCGATCGCTTGCCCAGTAAGGGAAAGGTTCCCCAAAACCAGAAGAAGATTCCGACACCTATACAGATATAACTAAGCACGTTAATCATACTTCATTGATTCGTTTAAGGACTTGTGCCAACAACATTAATCCGGCATTACCTACGCTCAGGATGATTACCCCTGTAACACCGATCATCCAATCATCCCGCAAGACGGATACAACCAAAATCATGATTGATGTCTTGCTCGCGATACTTGAAAATGCCAACATCGTCTGCCAGATATCATCATCCTTCCAAGCCTCGTAGAAGGGTATGAGTAGAGCCAGAATCATTGCAATTAGTATCAGGTTCATACCTTTTTCCTCTAGTCATTCCTCCGTCGCACCCGATGTACTTCGTACCAGCCATCTTCGTGGTATTTCAAGACAATAGTCTTGGGCGTAAAGGTGATCAGGAATATATCCAGGAATATGAGTCCGGGCGTCCGTTGTGGTTTGACTCGTTCCATAACGACATCTTCGTGGTTATGCGGACGGATGATTATTTCCAATGCCTCAACATACGCCTGCACAATCGCCACGATGACCTCACCCAGTGCCCGCAACCAATCCTTTAACGCTCCTGGCGTTTTGGGGCGTCCCGGCAATAGAAGTGCGATGCTGACGCCAATGATGATATTTGCTACACTCAGATTGGCGGTGAGCAGAAACCAGATAGCCAATCGTAATATCAGATTCAGATATCCAATCATGCCATTACCATCCAGAAGAGCAGGAGCAACATTAGACTCATCACACCGATCAGATGGTCAAATTGCTCAAGTACACGCGGCAGCTTAAGTACTGAGCGTCGAAAAATCAAAAAATACCCCAACCATCCAACGCCGATGATTGCCAGGGATTTCACGATATTCGCAACGGTATACGCCTCGTAATACACAACATTTGCCGCAATCAGCCCACCGATCAAGAAAATCACCGCTGTCCAGAAACCAGGCTTTACATCCCCTTGTCCCCCAAGCGGCAGAAATATAAATTTGGCATAGACGATCGCCGTTCCCACCGCCGCAACATTCATGACGATCTCCTGAGCGGGTACGAGATTCTTCAGGGTCAACATCTTAGCCCCAAAGCCAACGAACAAGGGAAAACCCGAAATCGAGAGGCTGGTAATGACCAGGGCAATCCAGATTGCGGTATTGATCGGCTTGTGTTGCAGCTCATTGAGGTTTCGGGTCGGTAAGGCACCCGCTATCAGAAAGAGCGCCGATTTGACCAGTCCGTGCGCAAGCGCATAAAAGCCTCCCACGCCCGGTGCGGCGAGAATCCAGCCTAACTGCGAAATCGTGCTCAACGCTAGCATTCGCTTGGTATCCTTTTCAAAGACTGCATAGAACACTCCCAGAAGTGCGGTTCCAACTCCGAAGATTCTAATGATCGGATCAAGCTGATCGACAATCAGAGCACAACGCACCAACGGATAGACACCGGCTTTGACCACAATTCCCGACAGCAATGCCGACACTGGCGTCTCCGATTCGGAGTGAGTCAACGGTAACCACAATCCCGATACAAAGACCCCCCCTTTTGTCAATAGTCCCAAAAAGATCAGGGCAAGCGCTTCTGGAGGTGCCACACCTAAACCTGAAAAACTAAACGAATGATGTGCCTGATAGACCAGCACTGCGCCCACCAGATAAAAAAGCATTCCCACGTTGCTGACAAACAGATAGCGCAAACCAACCCAAATTGATCGGTCGGATCGGGAATGGGTAATCAGGAGAAAGGCAGCAATACCGCTGACTTCTAACGCCACGTATAAACTCACAAAGTCGGAACAGACGAACGCGGCATTGACGCTGCCATGCAATATGATGGTCTGGGCATAGAAATAAGCCGTCTTACCGCTGTGCCAACAGTAGAGGATGACCGCAGCCGTTACCAGCGCATTGGTCAAGATAAAGTAGCCGCTTAACTGATCGACCAATAATGTGACACCGAAATTATCCAGTAACTGTAGTGTCAGTGGCAATGGCTCGACAAATAGCTGCAACGCATATGCAGCCGAAATCAGAGTCAGCAAGAGTGCGAGATATCGGTCAAGCTTGGGGAGCAGATAAATGGTGAACCCCACAAAAAATGGTAGTGCAATCCAGGCGATCGTAATGGTACTCATGGCATATTGTTCTTCTCGATCTCGTTGCTTTCCAATGTCGGATTATCCCGTGCCAGCTTCATAACACCAACCAGCATTAAGGACTGAATCGAAAAGCCGATCACAATCCCTGTCAATATGACCGCCTGGGGAACCGGATCGGCGTAAGCCACATTCTTGACACTTGAAATAATTGGTGTGAACAAGCCCTCTCGCGATGCAATCACCACGTAATAGGCGATAACCCCTGTGCTCATGACATCCATAGAGACGATTTTCATGACCAGGTTCTTTTTTAAGATGATCCCGAAAAAACCACACAATATTGTTGCTAATACACATGCTTCTAACACGGGAATTGCCTGTTGGGTAAGGGTTAGTCGTAATTACTGTTCAGAAAAAAGACTATTTATGATTAATAGTTTTATTATTCTGAGGCATTGAGGACAGATAAAAGGCTGCTTTTTACATACACTTTACCTATACCCTGCCACCGTTAGACTGATCACGGTCCTAGTCATCACTACGGTTTTCGGTCTCGTCAACTCAGAAATCAGACGTTAGCATGCCTCAAAAAAAGGCAGCAAAAAAACCAACATAGACTGCACCATAAAGTCCAGCCACAGGTTCAGCACCACAAGCAAGACTAAAGACCAGTGCTAGAGGAAGGGAAACAATTACAGCAGTTAGATCACCAAACACATCACCACGCAGGTTCCCAAGGTGGATACGGTTTATGGTCTGCGTGGTATTACACCTAGCAGGATTTGACATATGGTTACTATTGAAATGAGTCTATGCCTGAATCAAAAAATGCGCTTTAAACTTATAAGTAAATGTACCATAGGAAGCTAGACAAAGGGGAGTATTTGGAGATTTTGAATTGTCGATGATATCCCAAAGCATTACTTATGCTTGTATATTATTGATTCCTCTTTTGTTAGTTGACAAAAATGCCAAATATTATATTTATTTTTTAGACAAGTAAGTGAAGCTCAAACCTCTCCTCTTCTTAGATATCCAATCATGGACCATTAATCCACGTCCAAGACAAAATGCTTAAAAGTCTTTAGTGTTACAAAGTATACTATTTTCGCTCAATTACTTATAATTCGTCATTGCGAATGGAGCGTAAGCGCAAAGCGCACGCTAAGAGCGAACGCGCAGCGTGTCCCCTTGGGCGCTGCTTTGTATGCCTACCGCACGCCTTACGTCTAAAGCCCTCTGGGCGTGCGCTTTGCGCATACACTTCATTTCATTACGCTCGCAATGACAACTAATTATCCGGACTTGATATTACACACGAGTTACGAAAAAACAAAATTGTGAGATTGCTTCCTTACGTCGCAATGACACAACTACGTTTTCCTTGCGTAAGTCCTGTTTGTATAAAACCGCTCCTGGAAGCTTTCCGGTATATCCCATCGTTGCAACCTTTTGACCACCCAAAGGGATTTTGTTAAGTTTTAATATCAAAAAGCCTGAATATATATTCATCTGTTCTATTATTCAACTTACAACGAGTTAGGAGAAAATTATGACTACCGTAACCCAGATGAAATGCGCTTGTGAACCTTGCCTGTGTATTGTTTCACTAGAGAATGCGGTTAAAAAAGATGATCAATACTACTGCTCAGAAGCGTGTGCAGAAGGGCATAAGACTATGAAAGGCTGCGGTCATGGCGGCTGCGGTTGTTAAAAAAGTACTAAGAATTAAGGATTGGGGACTAGGAAAGACAATTCCTAGTCCCCAATTTTTTCTCCTCAGTGCTGAGTATTCAATTTATAGGTTTGACATCACATCTCGTGCTACTTTTAGAGTCTGCTCAATATCTTCTTCGGTATGGGCAATAGAAGTAAACCCTGCCTCAAATTGAGATGGTGCCAGATAAATCCCTCGTTCTAACATTCCACGGTGGAAGCGTCCGAATTTACTTGTATCAGACTTTTTGGCGTCCTCGTAGTTATGGACTGGTCCATTGGTGAAGAATAGACCAAACATCCCACTGATTTGACCTCCACAAGCTGGGTGACCTGTTTCTTTGGCAACTTGCAGCAAGCCATCGGCTAACTTTTTCGTAATACTGTCCAAATAATCGTATGTACCTGGTTTTTGCAGCAATTCGAGTGTTTTAATTCCAGCAGTCATTGCTAAGGGGTTACCAGAAAGAGTCCCAGCTTGATACACAGGACCATTCGGAGCAACCATTGACATAATATCGCGACGACCGCCGTAAGCTCCTACTGGCAAACCACCGCCGATAACTTTGCCTAAAGTTGTTAAATCAGGGGTGACGCCAAACTTCTCCTGTACGCCGCCGTAAGCAATTCGGAAACCCGTCATAACCTCATCAAACACTAACAATGCCCCATGTTCTTGGGTCAGTTCTCGTAGACCTTCTAGGAAACCCGCATCAGGGGGAATAAACCCAGCATTGCCAACGATTGGCTCTAGAATCACACCAGCAATTTGGTCGCGGTTTTCCTCAAACAGGGCTTTGACAGCTTCTAGGTCATTGAAAGGAGCATTTAGGGTATTGCTGGTAGCCGATTTGGGTACGCCAGGAGAATCTGGTAAACCAAGTGTGGCGACACCAGAGCCAGCCTTTACTAAGAACATATCGGCGTGACCGTGGTAACAGCCCTCGAACTTAATGAGTTTATCGCGTCCTGTGAAAGCCCGCATTAAACGCAGCACTGCCATACAAGCTTCTGTGCCGGAGTTAACAAATCTTACCATTTCGATACTAGGAACGGCATCGATGACCATTTCTGCTAGTACATTTTCTAGCAAGCTGGGCGCACCAAAGCTCGTTCCTTTTTCCAAGGCTTGATGCAGTGCTGCAATCACTTCAGGATGGGCATGACCGCAAATAGCTGGTCCCCAGGTTCCCACATAGTCAATGTACTGGTTACCATCCACATCCCAAATGTATGCGCCATTAACTCGATCAAAAACAATCGGTTGTCCGCCCACGGATTTGAAAGCTCGGACGGGAGAACTGACTCCCCCTGGCATAAGATTTTGGGCAGCAGCAAAGATTTCTTGTGATTTTGTAGTTTTAATAGTTGTATTTACCAAGATAATCTCCTAGAGTGGTTAATAAAAAGCTCTATCCTAGGATAGGAGTAAATGTCGTCTGAAATTCATATCCTAGTAAAATACCTAGTTAAATAGCTGAACCTAGAAAGTAACAATATGTTATACAAGTCCAACCAAGACTTGCCTTTAGACATCCGCACTCGTTTTTCGGAAGCATACCAAGATTTGTACCGAGCTGCTTTTAACTCGGCCATTCATTGGTACGGTGAGGCACCAAAAGCTCACCAAGTAGCGTTGAGTGCAGTTAAAATGCAATCGGCGATGTATAAAAACTTTGTTTAAAAGCTGGAAGTTCGGTAATGAGTTAGAAAATACATACCAGATCCAATCTCTAGAATGGTATCGTGAACCCATGAACTATTTCTGAAAAAACGAAGCGACTGGTATGTTTTCTTCCGATTTGCATTTAACACACGACACCATCCCGGTTGAAAGAATTCGTTACGATGAAAAGGGTTTAGTGCCAGCAATTGTCCAAGATTATCTGGATGGCACTATCTTGATGATGGCCTGGATGAATCAACAGTCGCTACAAAAGACTTTGGAAACAGGTGAAACTTGGTTTTGGAGTCGTTCCCGGCAGGAGTTATGGCACAAGGGAGCAACTTCAGGGCATATCCAGAAAGTGAAAACTATGCGTTACGACTGCGATAGTGATGCGATTTTGCTGGGGGTAGAGCAGATAGGAGATATAGCCTGCCACACGGGTGAGCGCAGTTGTTTTCACAAAGTGGATGGAAGTATTGTGCCGGCACCCGGAGATACATTGTCGCAATTGTTTGCTGTGATTTGCGAGCGCCGCGATAATCCACAACAAGACTCTTACACCTGTAAGTTACTTGCAGGGGGCGATAACAAGATTTTGAAGAAAATTGGTGAGGAATCTGCTGAGGTGGTCATGGCTTTTAAGGATGATGACCCAGATGGTATTGCTTCTGAAGTTGCTGATTTACTGTACCACACTCTTGTGGCATTAGCTCATCATAAAGTTGATTTGAAGGCAGTTTATCAGAAGTTGCAACAGCGCCGGAAATGATTTCTACAACCCCTCTAACGCGCTTAACTTTAAGCTTGAAACAAAACCGATAGCAAGGGGGTTGGCGGTCTGTTGCAGGGGGAAAAAACTAGGTTTTACTCAAGGCGCGCTCTCTAGTACAGTTAGTTGAGCAGAAAATATATCATGAGTAATTGCCAAAAACCTTGAGCTTTTGGTAACACAAAGCCTGTCGCTTAGCCATAAAATCGCTAGAAATGTACTAATTTGACATCTTTAAAATTGATTTTTCGTTTCATCCTCTGTATTACAGTTCAAATTCAGATTTTTTGTAATTCTTATCATTGAGTAGAATTTTCCTCACTGATTCCACAGACTTTCCACAGCTACTTGCGGACTTTTCCACAGTTGATTAGTTATGTAACAAGCTTTTAGTTTTTTACTGTGGATTTCTTTGTGTTGCAAGTGAGCATCTAATACTACTGAGTTAATATTAAATTCTGTAAAGAAAAGTAGTGGCAAACCTGGTTTTTTCGTAAAGATTTATTTCTGAAAAATTTCTGCGTAACATTTGGCAGCATTGACAAACCCACCCCCTTTTAACGCAAAATGATGCGACTTGCTTTTTTAGTCCGTTAAACTGCTGTGTAAATCTACCTAAACTTTTGCTAAAGATTATGGGACAAGGTCAGGGTTGGGCAAAGTCTCGACAAAACTGGACAACCATTAAAAAATCTACTTGTCTAACGAGTAAACTTTGCCCAGTTTGGCGATTGATTGAGAATAATCGCAATAATCTTCGTATTAGAACCCGCCAAACTGTCAAGGAAGTCCCCCGTTTTGTCAAGAAAATGCACTATGGCTTACTAGAAGCAAGTTACCTCTATTAGAGAACTTTAAAGGAGACGAATCTTATGAATCCAAGAGTTAGCATATTTACAGAAATCCCTGAAACACTTGATGAATCGCTGAAAAACTACTTGGAAACACATCCAGACTGGGATCAAAACCGTGTGTTGACAGCAGCACTGTCCTTGTTTTTACTTCAAAATGGAGATAGCGATCGCCGTGCTGCACGGGTTTATCTGGAAACTTTATTTCATCAGTGCTAAGTAGAAATTTATTCTCTGCATCAGGGCTTTCAGTAAGACTTGCAATTGATGAACCATGAATTGTTTTGTGATATCTGGCACACTGTTTACAAGGAAACAACGCCTTTTTTTGAGTCCGACAACTGCTAATAAAGGCTTAGTTTGTAGTAGAAAACCAAAGCTTTAACCTTTTGCGGTAATTCCCCATCCTTCCACAGGGTGGGGATGTAAGGCAGGCACTACCTGACGTCGTAACCAAACAAATTCGGATCGACTTCTCCCAACTGCAAATCACCTAAACCATACTCCGCCCAACGCCTCTCAACCATTGCTGCCACTTCTGGATCTGACTCTAAAGGCGCACCCCATTCATGTTCGATTTCCGGGGGAATCTTGGTTGTTGCATCAATTCCCATTCTTCCTCCTAAACCAATCTTCTCGCTGGCAAAATCCAAACTATCAAATGGGGTGTTGGGCAAAATAAACACATCTCGTGTGGGGTCAACTTTGGAACTAATTGCCCACACCACCTGACGCGGATCTCTGATATTAATATCTTTATCTACGACAATCACAAACTTAGTGTAGGTGAACTGTGGCAAAGCACTCCAAAAAGCAAGAGCTGCGCGTCGCGCTTGTCCTGGATATGATTTATCTATAGATATAATCGCCGCTTTGTAACTCAAAGCTTCCATTGGTAAGAAGAAATCGACAATTTCTGAAACTTGTTGTCGCAAAATCGGGGTGTAGATGCGGTTGAGTGCGATCGCCATCATCGCTTCTTCTTTCGGTGGACGTCCGCTAAATGTGGTTAAATAAATCGGGTCTTTGCGATGCGTCATACATTGGAAGCGAATCAGAGGGGAATCTTCCACGCCGCCATAATAACCCATGTGGTCCCCAAAAGGACCATCTGGCAAAATCTCCCCTGGTGTAATTGTTCCTTCGAGAACAAATTCTGAATCTGCTGGGACTTCTAAATCTACTGTTTTACACTTTGCTAACTGTACGCCAGAACCGCCGTAAAGTCCAGCAAATAACCATTCTGATAAATCTACAGGTATTGGTGTGGCAGCTGCCATGATAATCAGGGGATCTACACCGAGGGCGATCGCCACCTCTAATTTTTTCCCACGTTCTGCCGCTTTGCGTAAATGTCTTGCCCCACCCCGCACCGATAACCAATGAACAGTCATCGTATTTTTTGATTGTAATTGCAGGCGATACACACCCACATTTGGTGTCCCTGTTTCACAGTCCCTGGTAATTACAAGTCCCAGCGTAATAATCTTGCCTGCATCACCAGGATAAGGGCGTATCAAAGGCAACTTTTCAAAATCCAACTCATCACCTTGAATCACCACTTGCTGACAAGCAGGGAAAAAATCTCGTCCCGGTTTCGCCTTCAGCACATCGAACAGCACTTTACCAAACTCCACCGCCTGAGAAATCTTCTTGGGTGGTTTTGGTTGTTGCAGCATTGCCAACTTTTTCCCTAATTCTTCCAACTCCTGTGGATGCTGCATATTCATTGCCCAGCATATCCGTTCCACTGTACCCAGCAAATTTACCGCCACAGGGAAAGAAGCGCCTTTGACATTTTCAAATAGGAGTCCGGGGCCACCTTTTTGCAGCATTCGGTTAGAAATTTCAGCAATTTCTAAATCTGAGTCAACCAGGGCGGAAATTCGCCGTAATTGTCCTCTTTCTTCCAGAAGTTTGATAAATCCCCGTAAATCTCTTGCCATTGTTCCAAAAAATAAATATTTAAGAAGTGTGAAGCGTTCTCTTATATTATTTATGACAGAGAGGGCAAGTTGGAGTAATAACTCTACAATACTTCTGCTTGCTTGAACTTTAAAAAGGAAAAGTAGCAGTAAAAATTTTCATGCTTGCTTCTTGATTATCACCCAGATCAGTACCTTTAAAGTCCAGATATTAGGTAGCAATAATGTCGATACGCGTAGCGTCAAGCGTATGGGCAAAGCGCACGCTGCGCTAACGACTGAGCGCTCAGGCCGAAGTCCTCCCGCTTATCGCCCCAGGCTATTTCCAAATCAACAATTGATGCAAAGATTGAAGAAGAACTGGCGGCAGGTTGTGCTATCAAGAGAAGAAAATCAAGCAAACAGGCTCCGAAGAACGAATGACTAGTTCAACTAACCAACAAATTTTACTTAAAACCCGCCCAGTTGGAGAACCAAAAGAGAGTGATTTCGCCCTGGTGGAAAACCCAATACCAGAACCAGGGGAAGGCGAAGTTCTTAACCGTACGATCTACCTGTCCCTCGATCCCTATATGCGCGGTCGAATGAGCGATCGCGAATCTTATGTTGCCCCGGTGGAGTTGGCATCCGTGATGGTCGGTGGCACAGTTAGCCAAGTGATCAAATCTAACCATCCCCAATTCTCAACTGGAGATTTTGTGCTGGGTTATGACGGCTGGCAAGCCTATGCCGTATCGAAAGGGGAAACTTTACGTAAGCTTGACCCAAATCAAGCGCCGATCTCTTATGCGTTGGGCATAACGGGGATGCCCGGAATGACCGCATATTTTGCTCTGCTTGATGTTGGGCAACCCAAAGCTGGTGAAACGGTTGTTGTTTCTGCTGCTTCTGGTGCAGTCGGTTCTATAGTTGGTCAAATTGCCAAAATAAAAGGCTGTCGGGCTGTAGGGGTGGCTGGGAGTGACGCGAAATGCGATTATGCGGTGAAAGAATTGGGTTTTGATGCCTGCATAAACCGCAAAACTCAAGAACTGAGTTCAGCACTAAAAGATGCTTGCCCTAATGGTATTGATATTTACTTTGACAATACGGCTGGTGCAATTTTAGAAGCTGTGTTGCAGCAGATTAATCTTGGGGCAAGAATACCATTAGTTGGTTTAATTTCACAATATAACGCAGAAAATCCTCCCCCTGGTCCTAATTTGATGCCCTTGTTGATTAAACGTGCTTTAATCAAAGGTTTTCTTGTTTTAGATTACCAACACCGTCAAACAGAGTTCTTAAACGATGTTTCTCAGTGGTTGCGCGAAGGTAAGCTCAAGTATAAAGAAGACATTGTAGAGGGTCTGGAAAACGCCTCTCACGCCTTCATCGGTTTACTACAGGGGAAAAACTTTGGCAAACTGATTGTCAAGGTCAATAACGACCCCACACAATAAGCATACCTAATCAACGAGTTACAAGCAATTTTAGAAGCCTTTGAGTAAGCTGAATGAATAGACGCTTACTCCGTCCTAGGGCTAACTTCAACCTGTAGACAGATATTTTACTATGATATTTTTTCTAGCATTCGAGCTACAGTTACAACTTTAAAGATGTAGATATGAGGCTGAGGTTAAAACGCCGATTGTTTGGTCAGTTTGCGATCGCAACCACATTTGGAACTATGGTGGAGAGTCTCAAAGCGAAGACCCTGGCTCAATCAAAGCCTCAGTCTCGTCCTCCATCAGCGATATCCCCTGATCCGAGTAGTTTTGTTGACATCAAACTGCGTGTAAATGGAACAGAACACGCGCTAAAAATCGAACCTCGTGTAACACTACTTGATGTGCTGCGTGAACGTCTGAATCTGACTGGGTCGAAAAAGGGCTGCGATCACGGTCAGTGCGGTGCTTGTACGGTATTAGTTGATGGGCGGCGCGTTAACTCGTGCCTGACTTTTGCTATTATGCACACTGACGCAAAAATCACAACTATCGAAGGACTGGCACAAGGAGAAAATCTACATCCCATGCAAGCTGCGTTTATTGCTCGCGATGCGTTTCAGTGCGGCTACTGCACACCGGGACAGATTTGTTCGGCGGTGGGTTTGGTGAACGAAAAACACGCTAAATCTGATGCTGATATTCGGGAACTGATGAGTGGCAATATCTGCCGTTGCGGTGCTTATCCAAATATCGTGAATGCTGTGCGCGATGTATTAGAGGGAAAAAAGGATGCAGCCGTTTAGCTATAAGAAAGCAGGAGGAGCGGACAATGCTGTAGCATTGGTTAGTCCACAGGAGCAAGCCGCATACCTGGCAGGGGGAACTAGCCTAATCGATTTGATGAAGCTGAATGTCCAGACACCACAACAGTTGGTTGACATTAACCCACTCCCCCTAAGCAAGATAGAAATGCACAACAACGGTGTACGAATTGGAGCAATGGCACGTAATAGCGACGTTGCTTATGATGCAATGATTCGCGAGCGTTACCCTGTGCTGTCAGAAGCGTTGCTGTCTGGGGCTTCGCCGCAACTGCGGAACATGGCATCGGTGGGCGGAAATTTGCTACAACGTACTCGTTGCTACTACTTCCGCGATACTGCGTTTCCCTGTAATAAGCGTGTTCCCGGTTCTGGCTGTCCCGCAATTGAGGGCCATAATCGGATTCACGCGATTCTCGGCGGCAGCGATCGCTGTATTGCCACTCATCCTTCTGATATGGCTGTAGCAATGGTAGCACTTGATGCCGTTGTACAGATACGAGGTTCAAAGGGAGAGCGCAGTGTTCCGCTGGTTGATTTTCACCTCTTACCGGGCGAGACACCAGAACGGGAGACAGTTCTGCAACACGGAGAGTTAATTGTTGCCGTTGATTTGCCTGGTTCACCGTTTGCGAGGCGATCGCACTATTTGAAAGTCCGCGATCGCGCTTCCTACGCCTTTGCAATGGCATCGGTTGCAACTGCATTAGATATTCAAAATGGGATCATTCGTTCAGCACGCATTGCCCTCGGTGGGGTAGGAACAAAGCCCTGGCGTGCCTACGCTGCGGAAAAATTGCTCGTCAACAAGCCAGCAAACGAGGCAACGTTTCAAGCGGCGGCGAATGCAGCTGTCGCTGGATCTAAACCGCAAAAATACAACGGCTTTAAAGTAGAACTGACTAAACGTACAATTGTTCGGGCGCTCTTCACGGTGGGAGGGATGGCGTGAATACTGGGGATAAAAATGGAGTTATCGGCAAACCGGTTAACCGAGTCGATGGACATCTCAAGGTGACTGGCGGCGCACGCTATGCGGCTGAGTTTCCGGTAGCAAAAATGACTTATGGGGTGACAATTCAAAGCACGATCGCCAAAGGTAAAATTACCCAAATTGATACAAAGGCTGCGGAGCAAGTACCAGGTGTGCTAGCAGTGATTACCCACCTCAACGCGCCGAAAGCTTCAGGCGAAAAGGGTGGTGGTCGCAAGTTGCAACTGCTGCAAGATAACATTGTGCTTTATAGTGGTCAGCATATTGGTATCGTGGTTGCAGATACTTTTGAACGAGCAATGCACGCCGCCTCACTCGTAAAAGTCCGCTATCAGGAAGAAAAACCGACCATACATATGAAGGATAACCTCGACAAGGCATATGTACCTGGAGGGAAAATTCCTAGAAACGAGCCACCTGACAAATCTCACGGCGATGTTGCCCAAGCATTAACGACAGCCGCTGTCCGCGTTGAGGAAACTTATACCACCCCGGTGGAAAATCACAATCCGATGGAACCTCATGCCACAACCGCAGTTTGGCAAGGCAATCAATTGTTAGTATATGATGCGACTCAGGGAATCTTTTCGGCTCAACAAAAAATTGCCGGAGCATTGGGAATTGAGCCAGCAAATATCCGCCTGATGTCTTACTATGTCGGCGGTGGTTTCGGTTGCAAAGGATCGGCTTGGTCGCACGTACCTCTAGCAGCAATGGCGGCACGCCAGGTGAATCGCCCAGTCAAGCTGGTGCTGGGACGGATACAGATGTATGGTCCTGTTGGCTTTCGACCAGAGACAATTCAACAGGTTTCTTTGGGCGCAACCCGTGACGGAAAATTAACCGCACTGCGACATAGTGGAACGTCGCAAACTTCAACCTTCGATGAATTTATCGAACCGGTTGGTAAAAGCGCAGGCATGCTCTATGCTTGCCCAAATATCGAAACCAGCCACCGTCTAGTTCAGCTTGATCAGGGAACACCAACCTACATGCGTGCCCCTGGCGAAGCTTCAGGCTCGTTCGCCTTAGAATCGGCAATAGACGAACTGGCTTACAAACTTAACATTGATCCAATAGAATTGCGTTTGCGTAACTATGCTGAGGTTGATCCTAGCAACAAATTACCTTGGTCAAGCAAATCACTGAGAGAATGTTATAAAGTAGGTGCACAACGGTTTGGTTGGCAAAAGCGTAATCCCAAGCCCCGTTCGATGCGAGACGGTAATTATTTGATTGGTTGGGGAATGGCAACGGCGACATATCCCACGAATCGTTCTCCAGCATCGGCGATCACCCAAATTATGGCAGACGGTACAGCCCTTGTCCGCAGTGGTTCACAGGATATTGGCACGGGAACCTATACCGTCATGACTCAAGTGGCGGCGCAAGCACTTGGTTTACCAGTTGAGAAAATCCGCTTTGAACTGGGCGATACGAATATGCCAGAAACTCCCGTTTCTGGTGGCTCACAAACAGCTGCTAGTGTAGGAACGGCGGTGCATTTGGCGGGAAATGAAGCTCGCAGTAAGCTTTTGCAACTAGCACTAGCCGATCAAGCATCACCGCTGTATGGTGCAAATGCTGAGGATGTTATTGCTGAAAATGGCAGTTTGTTTTTAAAAAATAAATCGTCCAAAAGTGAAACTTATGCAGGAATTTTGGCACGACATAAGATGAAAATGATTGAAGCGCGTGCAGATGCCAAACCTGGAGAGGAAAAACAGAAGTATTCCATGCATTCTTTCGGCGCACAGTTTGCCGAAGTGCGAGTTAACCCTGATTCAGGTGAAATTAGGGTGACGCGCTGGGTTGGTGCCTTTGGCGTTGGACGTATACTCAATGCCAAAACAGCCGACAGTCAGCTCATCGGTGGGATTGTTTATGGGATCGGGATGGCGCTGATGGAACACACACTCACAGATCCTAATCGGGGACGTGTTGTAAATGCAGATTTAGCAGAGTATCATGTACCAGTGAATGCAGACGTTCCGCCTATTGAGGTGTTGTTCGTTGATGAAAACGATCCTCATATCAACCCGCTTGGAGTCAAAGGAGTTGGTGAAATAGGGATAACTGGAGTTGCGGCGGCGATCGCCAATGCTGTTTATCATGCAACAGGCAAGCGCATCCGGGATTTGCCAATTACACTAGACAAGCTTTTGTAGATAGAAAATGCGATGATCGCACAAACGATGAAAGCTCAATCACACCATCGGCGATCGCTACATGACCAGTATGAGCAAAAAGTTCATACGCGGCAATGATATACTTTAGTTTCTTTTGAGAATCAGTAGAAGTCTCAGGGCTGATGACGACTGAAGTAGAATTTGGTACTGTTAGGTCGCAATCACTGTAGTTACATTCGTGACCGAGATGAGTAGTCGAACAGCCCGCTCCTACGCTTTCCTGTCGATTGCAGCGGCGATCGTCACCATTGCCCTGAAGTTTGGCGCTTACCTGCTAACGGGGTCAGTGGGGCTGCTTTCAGATGCTATTGAGTCTATTGTAAATCTCGTGGCAGCATTGATAGCACTGTGGGCATTGACCTATGCTGCTAAACCAGCCGATGCCGAACACGCCTTTGGGCATTCTAAAGCCGAATACTTCTCCAGTGGTGCTGAAGGTGCGTTGATTGTAGTAGCTGCCATCAGCATTGCTGTTGAAGCTTGGGGACGCTTGTTGCATCCAGAACCGTTAACACAGCTGGGCTTGGGCTTGGCACTCTCTCTATTTGCAACCGCAATCAACGGCGTTGTTGCCTTTGTCTTGCTACGGGCAGGGCGACGCTTGCGTTCCATTACACTCAGAGCTGATGCTCACCATTTATTTACCGATGTGGTGACTTCGGGTGGTGTGGTAGTTGGAATCTTCCTCGTCAAGGTAACAGGCGCTTTCGTGCTTGATTCAATCGTCGCACTGATAGTAGCAGCAAATATTACGTGGACAGGATTTCGTTTGCTACGCGAAACCAGTAGCGCATTACTGGATGCAGCTTTACCTAAAGAAGAAATTGACGCAATTGAAAGCATCCTTAACGAGTACAAACGCCAGCACATCCAGTTCCATGCCTTGCGAACCCGCACCGCTGGAAACCGCAGCTTTGTCTCCTTCCATGTTCTTGTGCCTGGATCTTGGACAGTGCAACAAGGACATGATTTGTGCGAGGCTATTGAGCTTGCTATTCTTCGGGTGTTGCCTTTAACCCACATTACAACTCACTTGGAACCTTTAGAAGATCGAGTTTCCTGGGAAGATCAGGAGTTGGAGCGTGCGAGCAATCAGCAAATGCAAGGATAACTGCATCAGAGATTAATTGCTGCCGTTGAGCTTTAAGGAATTGGGCGATAGCGTCCGATACAACACGCCAACTTTTATGCGTGCCCCTGGCGAAGCTTGTGGAATGTTCGCGTTAGAATCAGCAATGGAGGAATTAGCGATCGCCTTGAATATCGATCCACTTACTCTGTGCTTGATTAAGCACGCCGATATCAATCCCCAAGTAGCTCAACCCTGGTCGAGCAAGTACCTGAAAGAATGTTACCTTGACAAATTAATGCCTTGATAAAAAGCGCAGAAATAGTGTTCTTATAGCGATTCGTAAAAGCGCAGGTAGGTAGACATTATCTACTTAACCCTACTGTATTAAAAGAATAAGCAATACAAATGAACGAATTACAAGCAATTTTAACAGCCTTCGAGTCTAGTCAAAAAAGTGGTGATATTAGTTTCCTGGCGACTGTAGTTAAAACTCAAGGTTCAACCTACCGCCGACCTGGTGCCAAAATGTTAATGACAGGTACAGGTCAGATAGTGGGAACAATTAGCGCTGGTTGTTTGGAAAACGATGTGTTCGAGTATACCCGCCAACGCATGGCAGACGGCAAACCGATTGTTGTTACTTACGATAACACCGCCTCTGAGGATATTCTGTGGGGCTTTGGTTTGGGATGCAACGGTGTAGTGCAAGTTCTGATCGAACGTCTGGAAAACGAAAGCACACCGAATGCGATCGCTTTTATAAAAGAGTGTCTAAATAACAAACATCTCGGTATTATAGCGACAGTCTTTGCTTCAGAAGGTGCAGTTGATCTAAAACTAGGCTCACGCTTACTGCTGTATCCAAACAGTAAAATTATCACCGACATTGAAGATGCAAATTTAACTCAATCTTTAATTGCAGATGCCCAAGCAGCGCTTGTCAATCAAAAGTCCAGCGTGAACAACTATCAGTTACCTTTTGGCAGTGCAGAAGTTTTTATTGAAGTCATCCAACCACCTACACCCTTAGTGATATTTGGTGCAGGTTATGACGCTGTACCCGTAGCACAGTTTGCGGAAGCATTGGGTTGGCAAGTTACTGTAGTTGATTGTCGGGCTAACGAGGCAACTAGAGCGCGATTTCCAATGACTTGTGAGGTGATTCTTAGCCGCCGAGAGATTCTAGAAAAACAGGTATTTATAGATACTGGGACAGTGACTGTGGTCATGACACATAATTACCTTGATGATTTGGAAATTATGAAAACATTGCTACCATCTCCTGCACGCTACATTGGCGTTTTAGGGCCAAAGCATCGTACAGAAAAATTGCTGCAAGATTTAGAAGGACAAGGAATAGTTTGTACCACTGAACAATTAGAAAGATTGCACAGTCCTGTAGGAATTGATATCGGTGCAGAAACACCAGCAGAAATTGCGATCGCTATCATTGCAGAAATTCAAGCAGTACTCAAAAATCATAATGGTGGTTTTTTAAGAAATCGCAATCAACCAATTCACCAATATGATGAAAGTAACTTTAATAAACTTCTTGTAAAAGTCGGGTAAAGGTCAAAGGTTAAAGGTTAAAGGTTTTATATTTTTCCTTTCCCTTTCTCCCTTAACTCAGATCTTGCACCTCGGACTGAGTACGCCCATAACTCAAGTTCGTGGCTCATAAACACGCGTCCGTTAAAACGGACTGCGTAAGTTATTTTAGTCCGTTTTAACGGACTTGGACTTTGAGCCAAGAAATTTATTTCTTGGCGGACGAAAAGTATGGTGCAAGATCTGAGTTAACCCCTTGCTAACTCCCAGAATCTAAT
This sequence comes from Brasilonema sennae CENA114, assembly GCF_006968745.1. Taxonomy (NCBI): domain Bacteria; kingdom Bacillati; phylum Cyanobacteriota; class Cyanophyceae; order Nostocales; family Scytonemataceae; genus Brasilonema; species Brasilonema sennae. Next base: position 3,821,800 of record NZ_CP030118.1, read on the forward strand.
CTGCTACTTGCTGACATAATTTTCATTTATGGACTCTACGACTGAGCAAATAGAAACTGAAAAATCAACTATAGCCATTATGATTCTTGCTGCGGGTGCATCTACTCGCATGGGTACACCGAAACAGCTATTGCTCTACCAAAAACGAAGTTTGGTGCAATACATTACAGAAATTGCGATCGCTTCGGTTTGTAAACCTGTGGTAGTAGTACTTGGAGCATACTCAGAACAGATTCGCCCCCAAATCAATCACCTTCCTGTGAGCATCGTTGAGAACTTAGATTGGGCTTGTGGAATGAGCACTTCCATCAATAGCGCAATTCAATTTTTGCATAATCTTTCACAAAACATTGAAGCAGTAGTTATTGTAGTTTGTGATCAACCATTTCTTTCACCCCAAATTATTAATCAACTTGTTGATGCATATTATTCAACCAAAAAACCTATTATCGCTTGCGAATATGCAGGAACATTAGGCGTACCTGCTTTGTTTAGTAAAAGATTTTTTTACAAGCTTGCTGAATTACAAGGAACTTCAGGAGCAAAAAAAGTTATTAACAATAACGTGACACTAGTATTTTCTCTTCCTTTTGCGCAGGGAGATATTGATATTGACACACCAAAAGATTATGAACAATTGCTATCGATCAATAGCGATTACATTTGATTTCAGTTGATTTACCAAGCGGTACAAACAGGCAAAATGATTTGATGCTTTAGTATTTGCAGGAACGCGTGAACTTGTTAACGGGATATTAATTGGCTCTTTAGCGCTAAATGCTAGACGCCGAGAATGTATGATTACTGCATAAACTTCTTGAGTTCCTGCACTAACAGATGCACTGTTGTTGACGGATTGTCTTTCTCTGGATTGTGAGGTTCGTATTGTTTCAGAAGTTTTTTAGCATTTTTAATAGCAATAGATTGCTTCTCAAATAGCTCATCATAAATCGTATCGCTATTTTTATTATATGGTCGCCCCAGTAAATAAGTTAACTTCTTCTTATAATCATTTCGAGGAATACCTGTATTGAGAAATTCAAAATGTAGGACATACCATAGTTCAAACGCTTCATTAGAACAAGCTACTTTAAATCCTTGAGTCTCTGCATTTTTTATGGTGTTATTAAAATCTTCTACAGTCCAAGAATCACGATCAAAAACACACCAAACCTGATCGTAATCATCTTGGTTATTTAGTTCGTTTGCGCTTTTAACTAATTTGCTGGGATTCTTTCCTAAACCGTGCACGTTTACTTCAGCGACATTCTTGGAAACACGAAAACTCCTAAAGTAGTTAGGTTCGGTTTTCTCTCCTTCACATATGATCAAGAATCTCTGCCTGATTTCCCTAGTATTAACTTTTCGTTGGTGATATCCACGAGAGTTTTCCTTTTTTCTAGGCATGAGAGTCGATGAGATGGTTTAAACTTCCGATATATGGAATTGCGCCATATCTACCTTTAATATAATCATTCTCAAATGATGCATCGTTTCGTACTTTGTATTCTGCTAGAGAGTACAAATCTGTTGCCCCATATCTATTTTTTTCTGCAAACCAAATCTGATCTCTACGAAAAAGCTTATTACTAAGCAAATTGGTATCGTGAGTCATGAATATTAATTGAGCATTACTTGGATTTGTTTCATTGGAATTAAATAATTCAACAATGGCACGGCTGATCAAAGGATGAATTCTAGCATCAAATTCATCAATGATTATAACTTTACCATTTTTTAGTGTGTCAACAAGAGGTCCTGCTAAAGCAAAAACTTTTTGAGTTCCTTCAGACTCTTGAACATCTAAATTAAACAGTTCTGTAGATAGAATATTTCCTTGATTATCAAATTTTTGGTGCAGTGTTTGAATTAATGTTGCTTTTGCCCCCCCATTTTTTAGAATGAAGTTTTTTATTTCATTAGGCAATTCACTAGGCAAAGAATCAACAGTAACCTCAACTTGTTCTACCTTTATATCGCCAAATCCCAAATCTAATTTTTTGAGCAACTGAAGAATTTCATCTTTCTTTTCGTTATTTATTAAACAACTAACTGTGTATCCTTTACCTATATCACCTCCAGAGACAACATTGATACTGTTTGTCAGCCAATCTAAGATTTTTTCTGCAATTTTGACATTAAATTGAGCAGATACAGACAAGAAGAGAGCATTATGTCTTGTTCTCTCCTGAATACCATCAGCTTTATATGTTTTAGAAATACTAATATCGTCTAATTTGCGCTCAAAAAGTTTAGTTTCTCTTGATTTAGGAACATAAAATAACCATTCACAGACAACTCTGTCACGAGTTGCCTCGAATCCGTATCTATATCTCTTGCTATCCATTAAAAATACTATTTCAAAAAAAGATGGTTTAGCTTCGGTTTCAGTGCTGAGTTTAAATCGCTCAACACTAATTTTTTCTGTGCTTTGAGTCTCTTTAGAAGAATTAACCATGAACCATCTCATGAAATTTAAAGCTTTAGCCAGGTTACTTTTCCCACTTGCATTTGCGCCGTATATTGCAGCGCTTTTAAGTAGTGTTAAATCATCATCTACTTCAAAAACATTGTTTTCATCAAGCTTTTTGTCTTGCGCAACAAGGTTAGCTGCCACCATGCTAAAGGTGACTTGCTCCTTAAACGATCTGTAGTTGCCGACACTAAATTCGATGAGCATAGCATGAAGTTTAGGCTTAAGATATAAATCTGTGAAGAAATCGTAATTTCCTGCTTTAAGAGTAGCAACAATTGGTTGAAGATGCTAAATGATAAGATTGTTTTTAAATGTACAGATGTACTATTCAGACCAAGTGTGATGGTGCAAAGCTTCCCTCTGGGGGCGATCGCATCTCTCATAAACTGCAACGCCGAAACAGCGATCGCAATTTCGCAGGTGTGAGTTACGCATATCTCCTCAAAATCAAATCTTGTGTCACTTCACTCGATGCATTTTCACAAAAAGGCCAGAGGATTCACTGCTACGCTGGTCTTGATTGCTGCTGAGTCTATCGATTGGAAGATGATTTTATCCTCAAAATTTCGATGATGTGAAGGGAGGGTACAAACAAGTTGAGGTTGACACGCTTGTCTGTGCCATAAGTATAGTTGGAAACTTCCTTCAAGTAAGACATCATTATGAAACGCATTGCATATTTAGGACTTGGCATCATGGGCAGTCGTATGGCAGCGAACTTGCTGAAAGCGGGTTATGATGTCACAGTTTGGAATCGTAACCCAGAATCCTGTAAACCTCTGGTTGAACAAGGTGCAACGCAAGCTCAAACACCTGCAAAAGCCGTTGAAAATGCTGAGGCGATTGTGTATTGCCTAGCCAATGACAACGCGGTTGAAGAAGTTGTCTTTGGGCAAGATGGCATTTTATCGAACGTGCGATCCGGACAAATTGGGATCGACATGAGTACAGTTCATCCTGACACCTCCCGCCGCCAAGCCGCAGCTTATGCCGAAAAGCAAGTTGAATTTCTCGATGCTCCCGTTTTCGGCAGTAAAAACGAATCTGCTGCCGGGGGATTGTGGATTGTCGTTGGTGGCAAGCGTGACGTATTTGAGCAAGTCAAACCAATTTTAGAGCCGTTAAGCGAAACGATACATTACCTGGGCGACACTGGCAAAGGGACATCGATGAAACTCATCGGTAACTCGATTGTGGCAACTCAAATCCAAGCGTTAGGAGAAGCAATGGTTCTGGCGACTAAAGCCGGACTGAATCCAAAAGACGTTCTCGATGTGTTGCATGTGGTGGATTTTCGCTCTCCGATTTTTGACGGCATGGGCAAGATGCTAGTGGAGCGCAATTTTACACCAAGTTTTGCATTAAAGCACATGCTCAAAGATGCGAATTTGATTGCTCGATTTGCCCAAGATTTGAATTCTCCCACGCCTGCTGCCGCAATTGTCAGAGAAACTATCAAAGCAGCGGTTAACCAAGGATGGGGAGAAGAAAATGCGTCTGCCCTGATTAAAGCCCTGGAATTAGAAGCGGCAGTAACTGTTCAATGATAATTACAAAGCTTCGCTAGGGGCAATGCAAACAGAGTTTGCAGTATTCCTGGGGGGCGATAAGCCGGACGCTTTAGCTTGTGCATATCGCCACTTTTCATGTTTTGACTATTAACAAAAATAAGAAATTCGGATATTCTAACCAAGATATGCATTAATTTTTACCAAGAAACGTTTACCTGATGAAAATATGACCCAAGCATACGACATCTTCCTAGCAGGCGGTCTTGTTATGTGGCCTTTGTTGGGCTTATTTATAGTCACTTCGGTATGCATCTTGGAACGCAGTTGGTTCTGGTTCAGGCTAATCATTCAAGAAAAACAGGTCGTGCGTGAGGTTTTGACAACAGCAAAGGTAGATTTAAAAGAAGCAGAAGAAATTGCAGAAAGTTCTCAGACTTTAGCCATTGGCAGGTTTTTAGTAGAACCTCTTAGACTCAAAAAACCCTCTCCTGAAACCTTTCATTTGGCAATCAAAGCCGCTTGTGATAAAGAATTCGTAGAAATGCGTAAAGGTGATATAGTCCTGAAAAGCGTGGCGGCAATCGCCCCCTTGCTAGGTATATTAGGTACAGCTGAGGGTTTAATCAACACTTTCACTAACCTTAAAACTAACTCTTTCAATCTTACTGATTTCTCTAAAGTTACACCTGGTCTTGCTCAAGCACTAATTAGCTCTACAACTGCTATAGCTATTACAGTTTTTGCCTTTCTCTTTATACGAATTTTTCTTTATTTGCGAGTGCGACAAATCGATTTATTTTCTCAAATTGGCAATGATTTAGAACTCATTTATTTGCAATTCTGGCATGAACCTTCCACTCAAACAGACACTCAGACTAATAGTGAACAGTGAGTATAGCAATTCTAAATCATAAGCCCTGGTGGCACGCTACGCGTATCTCCTCCCCAGACGCTGCTTTGTATGCCTATGGCAAGCCTTACGGCTAACGCATGATTGCGTGTGCTTGCGCTTACGTGAAGAACAAGATTTTCGACTTTTCTTATAAGTTGGAAATGTTCTTTTTTTGTTACTAAAAATAATACTTATTGTTATTCCAATACGGTTCAGTTAAGGATTGTCGGTGATAGCGAAGCACACGTGTAGAGACGTTGCATGCAACGTCTCTACATTGACGTTTTGATAACAGTTTTAGTCTTATCTGAACTGTATTGATCGTTATTCTTGATTTTTAACGAGTTGTTAGTTTTGATTGGTAAGTTTTTCAGTAAAGACGATAGAAAAGTATTTGATAGTCTATGTTGATGATAAAAAGCAAATTAATCTGGCGCAGGAAAATTTCAATGGACTGTGCATGTTATTAGTCCTTTAAGCTTGATGAAAGTAACATCAACAAAAATCAAGAGTTAACGATAAATCTGGGGTGGGAACACCAGCCAGTTTGATATTGCTTTTGAACTCTGAGACTTTGACTTCACGGATCAGAGTCAGTCTTGATTGAATAAAATTTTAAAACGTCTTAAACAGATGTTGAGGAATATTTAAATTTATTTTTCTGTTCATTTAACCTTTTGTTAACCATTAGTATAGTAGGTTATTTGCGTCATTGTTAATCAACACAAAATTACTTATTAATAACGGGGTAATATGACATTTTCAACTAATGTTTTGAGTCGTGTAGTTAGTGTTTCAGTTGTTACGGGTGCTATTAGTTTTGGAGCGATTTTTGGGGCGATCGCCCAAGCAGAAACCCTTAATGGTGCAGGAGCAACTTTTCCCGCTCCACTCTACGAACGTTATGCTCGTGAAGTCAAAAAGAAATATCCAGACCTAACAGTTAACTATCAAGCCGTTGGTAGCGGTGCTGGTGTTAACCAAGTGATTGCTGGCACTGTTCAATTTGGTGCTAGTGATTCTGCGATGACTGATGCGGAGATGGGTAAAGTAAAAAATGGTGTTATCCTAGTACCTACCGCAGGTGGTGCTGTTGCAGTTGTTCACAATCTTCCAATAGATAATCTCAAATTGTCCCGCAAGACACTACCAGCTATTTTTTCTGGTCAAATTACCAAGTGGGATGATCCTCAAATCAAAGCTGATAACCCTGGTGTGAATCTACCAAGTCAGCCGATTAAAGCTGTTGTTCGCGCTGATAGTAGTGGTACATCTTTCATTTTTACCAACCATTTGACTTCTATAAGTCCCTATTTTAAGGGACGAGTTGGCACCAGTAAATCTCCAAGTTGGACTATCCCAAATGTTATAAAAGCAAAAGGTAATCCAGGTGTAGCAAGTTCAGTCACTCGCACTCCAGGTGCTATCGGTTATGTTGAGTATGAATTTGCTCTGAAAAATAAGCTCAAAGTAGCACAAATTCAGAACAAACAAGGACAATTTGTGGCTCCTTCTTTACAAACTGCCAACCAAGCTTTATCAACTGTAAGTTTTCCAGCCAACTTCCGCGTTTTTGTTGACGATCCAACACAGGGTTATCCTATCGTTGGTCTAACCTGGTTGTTGATATATAAAAGTTATCCCAATGCAGCCCAAGGAACAGCTGTCAAGAACTTTGTGAATTGGGTACTAACAGATGGTCAACAAATTAATGATGACCTAAACTACACTCGTATTCCAGATCCTGTGGCTCAAAAAGTCATACAGACAGTGAACAGCGCGATCAAATAATGTGTCATCTGACACTTTTTCCTCTATCAGGGTGGGCTATTTGCCCACTCCAAAATCATGAACATAATTTAACAAAAAAGAACTCAGCAACTCCTGAGTCAGAAGTCAGAATAAACTTCTGTACGACTGGGCTGATGAGTAAGAGTTTAAATCCCCACCGTCTACGGAAGTGTTCACTTTCGTTGGGGTTCGGTATCCACATACTCAAGATTTCTGAGTTCTGCGTTCTTACAACTGAGTTCTTCTTCAATTTTCTGATTCGTAATGGCAAATTCATCTGAACCTGCTAATAACAATCAACCTAGTTTGATTGATGAAAGTATAGACATAACAGCTAGCAGTGGTAAAAATTTCTGGATAGATAAAGGATTTACGTGGCTAGTTTATGCGTTTGCTGCCCTAACGGTTACTGTCCTGTTTTGGATGAGTTGGATCATCTTTGAAAAAGCTCTTCCAGCTATTAATAAGTTTGGACTAGGGTTCTTGTGGAATCAACAATGGGATACAGGTAATCTCGTTTTTGGTGCCTTGCCATATATTTATGGCACTTTGGTTAGCAGCGCGATCGCCATGTTATTTGCCGTACCCGTAGGGATAGCAGTAGCCCTAGTCACGAGTGAAAATTTTATCCCTGCTTCAGCACGCACAACCATAGCTTTTATCGTAGAACTCATAGCCGCTGTTCCCAGCGTCATTATTGGTTTGTGGGGCGTTTACGTTTTTATTCCAAGTTTTGTACCTCTACAAACATGGCTATCCAACATCTTCGGGTGGATACCACTATTTAATACACCAAGTCCTGCTGGGTTCAATATGTTGACTGCTGGCATAATTCTTGCGATTATGATTTTGCCGACGATGGCAGCAATTAGTCGTGAAGTCTTATTAGTTGTTCCTAAAGAGTTACGCAGTGGCTCAATGGCTCTGGGTTCTACTCGTTGGGAAACTATTTTTAGGGTAATATTACCTGCTGGATTTTCTGGAATTGTGGGTGCAGCAATGCTCGCCCTAGGAAGAGCTTTAGGAGAAACAATGGCCGTGACTATGGTGATTGGTAACTCGGCTCAGGTGAGTCTTTCACTACTTGATCCAGCTTACTCAATTCCCTCTGTACTAGCCAATGAATTTGCTGAAGCTCAAGATCCATTGCACGTTGGTGCTTTAACATATTTGGGCTTGATCCTATTTGTTGTGACTTTAGTTGTCAATATTTGTGCTTTAGTGGTTGTGCAGTTTGTAGGGGGTAAGACCAAATAGAAAGCTTATTTTCAAGATACTGGGAACACAAATAACAAGTGTCAAATCCTGGTAGAATGTCCTACGTATTCTCTTTCTAAAGCAAGATGCGGAAGTTGCAAATCATTATGAACCTCTAAAAGCGTAAGGAATATGACCAGTCATCAAGAGTCTGAGATAGATAAATCAGTGGCAGCAGAGATATGTAGTCCTCTACCACCCATAAGGCAGATATTTAACAATGGCATGACTGTGATAGCATTCTTGCTTTCAGCTATAGCCCTGATTCCTTTACTGTCATTGCTGTGGGAAATTATCGGAAGGGGTATAACAAGCATTAAACCATCTATGTTTGTAACATCAGTCATAAACGATGGATTTGGGAATGCGATTGTTGGTACCTTAGAAATGGTAGCCATTGCGGCGCTGTTCAGTATTCCGACTGGAGTCATGACAGGCATATTTTTGTCAGAAATTGGTAAAGGAAGTCGCATTGGTCGTACTGTTCGCTTTGTCGCCTCTATTCTGACTGGAGTTCCTTCGATTGTTGTCGGTGTTTTTGCTTACGCTGTTATTGTATTAATAACTAAGAAATTTAGTGCGATCGCCGGTGGTTTTGCATTATCAGTTCTCATGCTCCCCGTGATTGTATTAACAACAGAAGAAGCCCTAAAACTTATTCCCACTTCTGTACGTCTCGGTTCAGCTGCCTTGGGAGGAACTCGTTTTCAGACGACTTGGCGCGTTGTTCTCACAGCAGCAATTCCCACAATTACCACAGGGGTTTTGTTAGCCGTAGCTCGTGCGGCAGGTGAAACAGCACCCTTAATTTTTACTGCTTTGTTCAGTTTAGATTGGTCAAGCGACTTATTGGGTCCAACAGCTTCCCTATCGGTGTTAATTTTTAACTTATACAACGATCCCTCGCCAGAAAAAACAGCATTGGTTTGGACTGCTTCTGTTGTCTTAGTTGGGATAATTATGTCAATCAGTATTCTCTCTCGTATTTTCATAAGAAAGAGAAATGTATAATCACAACTGAAGTAATTTTGTCAACTATTTTTGTAATATTTAACATGGTATGAGTAAATTAAACCCAGCAATCAAAGTCAAGAACCTTAGCTTCTACTATGGAACTTCCAAAGCACTAGAAGGCGTAACAATGGATGTCTACGAAAACCAAGTCACCGCAATTATTGGTCCTAGCGGTTGTGGTAAATCTACATTCATTAAATGCCTTAATCGCATTAGTGAATTAGAAGGAGCAGTAAAAGTAGATGGCAGCGTAGAATTTTATGGTCAAAATATCTACAGTTCTCGTGTTAACCTAAATCGGCTACGCCGCCAAATAGGTATGGTCTTTCAAAAGCCAAACCTTTTTCCGATGAGCATTTACGATAATATCGTTTACGGTATAAAAATTGCTGGATGGCGTCCGAGAGCAGAACAAGATGAAATAGTTGAATATGCTCTGCGAGGTGCTGCTATTTGGAATGAAGTAAAAGATAAACTACAGAAATCAGCTTTAGGGCTTTCTGGTGGTCAACAACAGCGTCTATGTATTGCTCGTGCTTTAGCAGTTAAACCAAAAATTCTCTTAATGGATGAGCCTTGTTCGGCTCTTGATCCAATAGCAACAATGAAAATTGAGGAGCTCATCCATAGTTTACGCAATGAACTAACAATTGCAATTGTTACTCATAATATGCAGCAAGCCGCTCGCGTTTCTGATTTCACCGCTTTCTTCAGCACTGATGAAAGTCGAATTGGTCAAATGGTTGAATTTGGATCAACAAATCAAATCTTCGGCAATGCTCTTGATTCTCGTACGCGTGACTACACTTCTGGACGTTTTGGATAAGGAGTTTAAGCAAATTCAAAAAATTGATTAGTTTGTGTCAAACAACTTGAAAGTATTTTGTTACCCTCATCTAGTTATATCTCCAAGGAATTTCACAAGCTTATGACTTGAATATAATTTTCTTTGTTGGATAATAAGCTAGCTCCTCACTTTCAAAGACATTTGATATTAAGATATCCACAACTTTAAGTCGCGTTTCAACGTAAAATCGTGAAAATATTGCTATTTTTAGAAACTAGACTCAAGTGTTGAGTTTAGTTCTAATAGCTTAATCTACCTACATTATAGGTGTTGAACCAAACTTGATATAAACTTCTCACTCATTCAGAGGGATGAGTATAACTGCCATATGTAGATAAAAATAATACTTTTAATCAAAGCATTTCTTCTTCTTAACCTATATGTGAGAACTTCGATAGAGATGTACACAATGTAAATTTTTGCTTTGTGTACATTTTGCTCTTGACAGATTTTTGTCAGCTATTTCCTATAAGCATCTATGGGAAACAAGAAAGGAAATCTGGTTTTTGTGCTGTCAATCAAAACCTAATTCCAAACACATAGTATATCTACCGCTAAAAAATATAAGTTGCGACAAACTAGGGAAAAACTATGGCAAACGTAACACTCAAAGGATTTGCTTCACTACCAGCAGATACATTTGCTGAAGGTTCATCTTCTGGAAAGTTTATTACAGGCAATACTAATGGCAGAACAGTACCTTTTCAAGGACAACCTGTCCAAGGCTTCAGTGCTGTACAGTTTGCCGACAAAAACAATTATTGGTTCCTCCCTGACAATGGTTTTGGGGCAAAGAGCAACAGCGCTGATTTTTTGTTACGAATCTATCAGCTTAACCCCAGTTTTCGAGGTACAGAAGGGGGTGACGGTCGTGTTGAGGTTCTAAATTTTATTCAGCTATCTGACCCAAATAAACAAGTTCCATTCAAAATCGTTAACGAAGGTACTACAGATCGTTTGCTAACAGGTGCAGATTTTGATGTAGAATCTTTTGTCTTAAGTTCTGATGGAAGTATCTGGATTGGGGATGAATTTGGACCTTACCTATTGCACGTTGATCAGACAGGTAAATTATTAGAAGCTCCGATTTCCACGCCAAACTTTTATAAACTCAATACCTTAAATGGTCAACCTCCGATTGTGATTGGTCACCGAGGTGCTAGTGGTGAACGTCCAGAGCATACCCTAGAATCATACAAATTAGCGATTGAACGAGGGGCTGACTTTGTTGAACCAGACTTGGTATCAACTAAGGACGGAGTACTGATTGCTCGCCATGAAGTCAATATAACGGATACCACTGATGTAGCAAGCCGACCAGAGTTTACTAATCGTTATACGACTAAAGTTATTGACGGTGTGACCGAAAGAGGTTGGTTTGCTGACGACTTCACCTTGGAAGAAATTAAGACCCTGCGGGCAAAAGAACGTCTTTCCTTCCGGGATCAATCCTATAATGGTCAGTTTGAAATTCCTACGTTTCAAGAAATCATTGATTTGGTTAAGCAGGTAGAAACCCAAACAGGTCGTAAAATTGGCATCTACCCAGAAACCAAGCACCCTACTTACCACGATTCTGTCGGGTTGTCCTTGGAAGAACCATTGGTTGAGACTCTGAAGAAAAATGATTTCACTGATCCAAGTCGGGTTTTTATCCAGTCGTTTGAAGTTGGGAATCTAAAAGAACTCAACCAGAAAATAGATGTACCGCTGGTCCAATTATTGGATGCAGAAGATATTAAGCTCGACGGTACACTGATCGAGAAGCAGCCTTACGATTTTGTGGTGAGTGGCGATCCTCGAACTTATGGTGACCTACGCACTGCTGAGGGTTTGAAAGAAGTTGCCACATACGCGGATGGGATTGGTCCCTGGAAGCGGATGATTGTCTCGGTTAAAGGTGTTGATGCTGATGGTGATGGCAAAGCAGATGATGTTAATCGAGATGGACTCCTCAACGACGCAGATAAAAACACTTTACCCCCAACAACGCTGATACAAGATGCCCATGCTGCGGGTTTGCTGGTACATCCCTACACCTTCCGTAATGAAAGTCAGTACCTGGCAGCAGATTATAACAAAAACCCAGAACTGGAGTTCCAGCAGTTTATTAAGTTAGGGGTGGATGGCTACTTCACTGATTTCCCTGGTACCGGAGACAAAGTCCGTGACCAAATTACTGGTGAGTTTGTGCGATCACCTGACAACCCCGATGTTCTCGCAAATCTTGCCCCATCTAACCTTGCCAGCTCGAAGGGATTTGAAGGCTTAGCAATTAGCCCTGACAAAACCAAACTGTATCCCCTATTAGAGGGATCGGTTCTTGGTGATCCCAACGATGCCTTACGAATTCATAAGTTTGATGTTGCCAGTAAACAGTATGAGGGTTTAGTTGGTTATTACCATCTGGAAAATCCCACTAATGCAATTGGTGACTTGACTGTTGTCAACGATAACGAATACCTAGTGATTGAGCGTGATAACGGACAAGCAGATACCGCCCAATTCAAGAAAATATATAAGGTTGATTTCTCCCAAAAAGATGTCAATGGATATGTGGCAAAAGAAGAAGTAGCAGATCTACTCAACATTCAAGATCCAAATGACTTAAATCAAGATGGCAGCACAAAGTTCACCTTCCCATTCCAAACCATCGAAAATGTGCTGGTGATTGATCAAAATACTATCTTAGTTGCCAATGACAACAACTATCCTTTCTCTGTGGGACGACCACCTGCGATCGACAATGATGAAATTATCCTCCTAGGGTTAGGAAAACCTCTTAGCCTTGATCCGCGTGTAGGTCTTGCTGGACTTAACAACAACACGTTACTTAGCGAAGGTCATGACTTGCTAGGAACTCAGAATTGGTCACAGCCAAATCTGAGTATCTAGTCAAAATCATAACTGAGGCTTTTATTTTTCTTCCACTTTCATTCGCCCTCACACCGAATCTGGGGGCGATTTTTCTATAACCTCTGTTTCGATCACTCTCATGATAGATGGGAAACCGAAGCAGATATAAAGTTACTTGTCAATAGTCAGTATAGTTAAACTAGAAATACTATTATTAAGATATGTTGAAAAAACCTGAAGAGTTTATTGACTCTATTTAGCCTAAAGTAGTAATAACAGTTAGGAGGTTATGATTCCAGTTCTACAAGTAGGCGATCGCGCCATTAACAACAACGAACTCATTCCCCTACTGAAGCAGTACGGAATACTGCCGCAATTGATGCGAGAGATTATTGTCGATAATGCGATCGCTAACCATACTCTGACAGCAGAAGAAAATACTCAGGCATATAAGCAATTCTACCAACAGCATCAGTTGAATTCTGAAGATGACCTGCAAGCATGGTTACAAATTCGTGGTCTAAACCGTGAACAAGTGGACTATCTAGCCACACGTAATATCAAACTAGAAAACTTCAAGCGAAGCACTTGGGCAGATAAGTCACAGTCCTACTTTCTTCAGCGTAAAGCAAAGTTAGATCGGGTTGTTTATTCTCTGATTCGGGTGAAAGATATTTGTATCGCTCAAGAGCTTTACTTCCGAATTCAGGAAGGAGAACAGTCTTTTAGCGAACTCGCTCGCGAGTATTCTCAAGGTCCTGAGGCTCAAACAGGTGGCTTAATCGGTCCAGTGGAATTGGGAGTTCCCCATCCAGTGTTGGCAAATATGCTGGCATCAGTTCAGCCTGGTCAACTTTTACCACCAACACCTTTGGGGGATTGGATTGTGGTTGTACGTCTAGAAAAGCTTTTGCCATCTCAGTTAGATGAAGAAATGCGACAGCGACTGCTCAACGAACTATTTGAACACTGGCTACAAACTCAGCTAAAAGAAAATTTACAAAATATACAGGCGAATTCTCCAAAACTTCAAACTGAACAAGATGGTGTTGGCAGTTCTGATGTACCTCCACAAGTATTTAACCCAGACAAAGCTCAATGAGTCTTCATTCCTCACTTGTGTTAAAGAAACCAGCCAGATTCTTGCTTAGGAATGACTTGAAAATCCACTAAAAGAGGCAAAATTTACAAACAGATAAACAATTGTGCTGGATTTTCAAAGAGCATGAAAATTGATCACGTTCACTTTTATGTCGAAGATGCCAAAGTGTGGCGCGATTGGTTTGTACGCCATTTGGGTTTTCAAGTAGTCGAGAAAAGTTCTGCCGTATTTCCAACTTTTCTCGAAAAGGTAGACAACATTCGTTGGAAAGCTGGGGAGAATAATACCTTTGACACCTGCACGCAAGTGCTCAAAAGTGGTGCAATCTACTTTTTACTGTCTTCCCCTTTATTACCCACCAGTCCAGTGGCTGAGTTTTTGCGCCACCACCCGGCTGGTGTGGCAGATGTTGCTTTTTGTGTTGAAAATTTAGAAGAAATTATTTCCCTTGCCAGAGTCCACGGGGCGAAAATCCTGCAACCCATCCAGCAATACGAATATGGTCAGGAATATATTAAGTGCAGCAAAATAGCTGCTTGGGGTTCCCTTACACATACGTTGATAGAAACCAAAAGGGGGACAGAACAGCGAGAAACACAGAGTGAGATAATCAAAGGGTGTGGCAGTGTAGAAAAACATCCTTCCCTGTTTTCCTCCTCATCTTCTTGGTTTACCGGCATTGACCATATCGTGCTAAATGTAAACGCAGGTGATTTAGAGCATGCAGTGGCTTGGTACGAAAATATCCTTAATTTTCAGGGACAGCAGAGGTTTAATATTCAAACATCTCGCTCTGGCTTGCATAGCCAGGTCATGGTTTCGGGTAACGGTGATGTACAATTGCCAATAAATCAGCCAGGTTCAGCCAATTCTCAAATTCAAGAATTTTTGAACCTAAACCGAGGATCAGGAATTCAACATATCGCTTTACGAACACGCAATATAGTTCATGCAATAGCCGAATTCCGTGCTACTGGTTTATCGTTACTCCCAGTTCCTAAAGACTACTACTCACAAATTCGACAGCGAAAAGGACTTCCCATTACGAGCGACGAACTGGATACTATTGCTGGACAGGAAATTTTGGTAGATTGGAAAGAAGAAATTTGTTTTAACTCGAACAAGAATATAACTCCTGTACTATTGCAAATTTTTACCCAGCCTATCTTTGGACAGCCGACTTTTTTCTTTGAGTTTATTGAGCGTCGGTACCAAGCTCAAGGTTTTGGTGAAGGTAATTTTCGGACTTTATTTGCAGCAATTGAAAATGAACAAATCAAACGCGCTAGTCTGGGATGAAATGTTCAAAAAATGAGTCGGCTGTTCACACAAGACCCTTAGTGATCCGGTAGGCTAAGCTTAGGATGCGCCTCTGGGGCTTAAGTAGTTTGGCAGGCTCATTTTTCTCAATTTCATGACTGGTCTTAAAATTTAGTAGGATATAAAATCCGGTAGCATTTGAATGATTAAAAAACCGCTCCAGACGCAGAGGACGCTGAGGATCCAGCGCGAATGACGGGTTTCCCGACAGAGGTGACTGGCGTGGAGAGGAAGGAGAAGTAATTCCGATACAAGCGGATTTGATATGACATATTAGAAATCTAAAATTGACTGATCAATTTTTCAAGCGCATAAAACACCATGATTTGGGATATTCTGTAAGTAAACATTACATTTTAATTAAAAATGTTAAGACTAATTACAGATTTTGATGGTCCTATTATTGACGTTTCTGAGCGCTACTACCGTGTTTACCAATTTTGCTTGGAGGAAATCCAACGTCCAAACCAACAGGTACAACAATTAGGAAAAGCAGAATTCTGGCAGTTGAAGCGATCGCGCGTTTCTGAAACAAAAATTGGTATGATTTCTGGTTTAGATGAAGCGCAGGCAGAAGAATTTTCTCAGTTGCGGCGAAAAACTGTGCACACAGAACCTTACTTTCATTATGACAGCTTAGCTCCTGGCGCTGTAGAAGCTTTATTAAAAATAGAACAGGCAGGAATTGATTTAGCAGTTATGACAATGCGTCGATTTCGGGAATTAGATTATGCCTTTAACCAACACGATTTAAGGAGATTTTTCCCAGAAAATCGTTGTTACTGCCTAAGTAACGACTATGTCAAAACCCGTGACATTGATGATAAACCTTTGTTGATGGAACGGGCAATACAAGAACTCCCCCCTGCCACGGATATCTGGATGGTGGGGGATACAGAAGCTGATATCATTTCTGCCACAAAACACAACATTAAGATGATAGCTGTGGAGTGTGGCATTCGCGATCGCTCTCAACTACAACTTTACAAGCCAAATTTTATTGTCCAGGATCTTAGTTCTGCTGTAAATCTAGCTCTAGAAACAACCCGACAACAAACAAGCTGAACTGGAGTTGGATTAAGAAATCTGTTCTTTACGACCTATTATTCAAAAACCAATTTACCTTAAAAAGCTACTCATTAACCATAATAGGACGAATGTGACTATAGTAGAAAACTGATTTGCTGTCACATTCATAATCTGTACTTGAGGAATAAGCCATGTGGCGACCAACCCTCCTGCAAGTAAGCCTGTAGTCAGACCAACTAGCGTTAACAAAACCGCTCTAGCAAACTTTTTTTCCTTACGATTAAGAAAGTAAATACTGATACACACCCCTAGGACTAATGTTAATTGCAATACTTGATCGCTACCAGCTGGGTAAAAAACGCTAATTGCACTTAATCCAACATACCAAGCTCCAGGCAACAAAGTATCTGTTAATGTTGGCTTATCTAGAATGCGTTGCAACCACGCTGGTGACTGTTGGCGAGGAGTTTGACTTTCTTTTGGAAGCAATGGCACTAGACGCTCTGGAAATCGGATGCGTTCAGGCACTTTTATTTTGCCTTCCTGGCGCATCTTTAAGCGCTCCATTAAAATTGCGTCGTAGGCAGCTTCTATGGCTTCCAGACGTTTAGCATCGCCACTGTGTTGCTCCAATAGATGATTGCGAACATCTTGAATTTCATCAAAGCTCGCATCTTCTGATAGCCCAAGTTTTTCGTATGGATTGTGATCGTCACTCATGGGAGTTTATTACTTTAGCCTAAGTCAGCGGCAATGTTTTGCTAAACAAAAAATACTATATTTTTATCTTGACCTAAACATTGGTTTAGGTCAATTCGTATAGTTCACCCGGATATTAACACAGGCAAGCCACACTAGTTTGCTAATTTTAACTATAGCCACTTTAACATATAGGCATAGCTCCGTGTATCCCCTCATGTCGTTGATTAAGTAGGGCTTTACTCTAGAATTTAAGCAAAAAATACCTAAAAGCCAATTTTACGATGAAAAAATCTCTTGTATTTCAGGTTCAACAATTTACAGCACTTAAACGTGAGTTGTAAATAAGAGTCTTTTGCTTTCTCGTGCCATGAAGTCACATCTCGATTTAAAATTAAAGGGTTTTAAGATCGCACATCTGGGATAAGCTTGTGTCCGAGTTGAACCAGGTGTTGTGGCTAAGGTTAGAGGATTTGCTTTGTGGACACAAAATTGACAAAAAAGTCAAATACTGGAGCAATGGGCAGCATTACCAAAATATTTACGCCCTAATTGTGGATAATCCTGATTAAACTAGTATTTAAATAATCAGGGAAATCATACCTTGGCCTTGTAGATACATATTGTCTCCAATGCGAAAACCATTTTCTTGATGGAATTCGCGCTTTATCCTATAAATTTTTGTGCAAAGTGATGGTCATGGCTCCTGCCAAGATTCTTGTAGTTGATGACGACCCTGCGGTTCGGAACTTAATCCAACGCTTCTTAATTAGGCAAAACTATCAGGTAGAATCTGCCGAAGATGGTAAAACAGCTCTAGCGCTGTTTGAGCAATTTAACCCAGACTTGGTAATTTTAGATGTAAATTTACCGGACGTGATTGGATTTAACCTCTGCCAAGAGATGCAAAGCCGTAATGGAGTTTTTGTACTGATGTTAACAAGTCGTGCAGACGAAGCCGACAAGATTCGCGGCTTTTCTAAAGGTGCTGATGATTATCTGACCAAACCCTTTGGTCTAGGGGAATTGGAAGTAAGAGTAGCAGCCATTTTAAGGCGTCAGCGTGTTGTTACTACAGCAGAACAGAAGAGGTTAGTATTTGAAAAACTAATGATTGACCCCGTACGGCGGGAAGTTACGCTTAACACTCAACCAGTGCCTTTAACTGCTTTGGAATTTGACCTGTTGCATTTTTTAGCTAGCCATCCTGGTCGAGTTTGGCGGCGTTCTGAACTGATTCAGGAGGTTTGGGACTATGAGTACGTCGGCGATCAAAGAGTTGTAGACGTCCATATCGGTCAAATTCGTAAGAAGATTGAGATTGATGCCAGCCAACCAGCATTAATTCAAACTGTACGAGGCGTCGGATATAAGTTTGAATCTTCTTCTCAAGCTCAACAATTTGAATAATCTTTATAACCTAAAAGATTGCCAAAACTGTGGTTCACAGATATTTTACTGGCGAATCTGGTTAAAAAGTAACCTTCATACAACTCCTTTATCAGATCTAGTGCACAAGCACAAATCAGGCATTGTTTTAAGGCCTCAGTCTCTTAACTTCAAGATCTGGGGCGAAAGAAAAAACGAATTAAAGATGAAACACTCTATCCTTGAGTTTTCAGTTCTACATTAGACTTGCCTGATTTTTCGCAAAAGACAACTAAATCTGAAACCATGCTGTCAGCGCGACAGCCAATGCATCAGCTGCATCATCTGGATGAGGAATATATTCTAAATTCAATTCCCGCGCCACAGCTTGCTGAACTTCCTGTTTCTCAGCGTTACCATATCCGGTTAACGCTTGCTTAATTTGGCCAGGAGTGAACTCTACTGTTGGTAATTCATGTTGCCCTAAAACTAACATGATCACTCCCCGCGCTTGAGCA
The DNA here is from genome assembly GCF_006968745.1 of Brasilonema sennae CENA114. Classification (NCBI taxonomy): domain Bacteria; kingdom Bacillati; phylum Cyanobacteriota; class Cyanophyceae; order Nostocales; family Scytonemataceae; genus Brasilonema; species Brasilonema sennae. The sequence goes on from NZ_CP030118.1 coordinate 3,840,480, forward strand.
ATGGAGATGGTATTTGCCATACGATAGAAGAAGAATTTCTCTATTGCTACCAGTTCAGGTTGAAATTCTTTGATCAGGGTGTGTAAATCGTCGTATAACGTACATAGCCGCTGTCCAATTTCTGTATTGGCTGGCGTATTGATAACACCAAAGTCGAGTAGGTTGAGTGAATTTTCTTGCACCCTGTCTTGATTTTTTTGGCATATAATCGCCCCAAATCCTAAACTTGCTAGTCCCGGATCTATTCCTAAAATTCGCTGTTCCATTGACTTGTTATTTTTTTGACCACAAAGCCTATTAACTCGGTATACTGGCAATTTAGACTATGTACCTTTAGTCCAATAGGATTGAAAACTGTAACAATTCCACATCCGAATTTCAACCAGGTGGTATACATTTTCTGTTAATCATTGTTAGTAATACTGCTATAAATCAGGTATGTCAATTGGTTTTCTAAGACTTGCCCTTAAAGCGCTGCAAAAGCAGTCACGCAGTCGCACTTCCTATCGAGTAAACCAGTGGTTCAAGTGGTTGTCCCCTGGACTATCAGTAAAACGATGGTTGCTCATCAGTCTTGGAGGCATGATATTAGCAAGTCTGGGATTAGCTATCTGGATTAGGCTAACGCCAATTTTTTGGGCAATTAAGTTTTTGAGGCGCATTCTGGGAGTGATCACCGATATTGTACCGTATTACATCAGCGGTCCTTTGGTGATAGTAGGCGGCTTGTTGTTGCTTCTGTGGGGACAAACTCGGACAGTAAGTTCAATTACTCAGGTACTCAGATCAGAAGGTGATGAGGATCTCATTGATGTGTTGCTGGCACATCGCCGATTGTACCGGGGACCAAAAATTGTAGTCATTGGTGGTGGTACGGGACTTTCCACATTGCTTAGAGGTCTCAAAGTTTACAGCGCCAAAATTACCGCGATTGTCACTGTGGCTGATGACGGGGGTTCTTCAGGGCGATTACGTCAGGAATTTGGCGTGCTACCACCAGGAGATATTCGTAATTGTTTAGCAGCATTAGCTGACGAAGAAAAGTTACTGACAGAACTGTTTCAGTACCGCTTTAAAGCTGGGGATGGTTTGACTGGTCACAGTTTTGGCAATTTGTTCTTGACGGCGATGAGTGACATTACTGGCGATTTAGAAAGAGGTGTCGCCGCCAGTTCTAAAGTCCTAGCAATTCGAGGACAAGTTTTGCCAGCAACCCTCAGCGATGTGCGCCTCTGGGCTGAGTTAGCCGATGGTCGCCATATAGAAGGGGAATCTAAAATTACCGAAGCGGGTGGTAGTATTGTCAAAATTGGCTGCATCCCCGCAAATCCGCCAGCTTTGCCAGCAGCTATCAAGGCAATCAAAGAAGCTAATTACATTATTATGGGTCCTGGTAGTCTTTACACCAGCGTCATTCCCAATTTGTTAGTACCAGAAATTGCTGATGCGATCGCCGCCTCGGACGCACCACGCATTTACATCTGTAATATAATGACACAGCCTGGAGAAACTCAGGGATACACTGTTGCTGATCACATTAGGGCGATTGATGCTGCTTGTGGTAGACCACTATTTAATGCCGTACTGGTACACAAAAAATCTCCTAGCGAACTCGCACTGACGCGGTATGCTCAACAAAACTCCCATCCTGTTTTCTTAGATCGAGAAGCCATAGCTCAGTTGGGACGCCGAATTGTGATAGCTAACGTGATGCATGAAGATGAAACAGGTTGCGTGCGTCATAACTCTCAACAATTAGCACGAGTGTTGTGGCGGTGGTACAGTGGAGGGCATCTAAACAATTCAAAATTCAGAATTCAAAATTCCAAATAAAAGACATTTTTAGTTGGGGATTTATAGTAGTGGCCAAACTCGTTAGCACAAGCCAGGGGTACACGCCTTTAAAGCGCGTACATTGTGAATTGATTGTTGTCCTAAGCAACAGTCTATAGCTAGAAACCTGATCTGAAACGAATTCACTGATTTAGAGTAGTTCTTAGGAACAAGCTGCACCAACAAAAATAATTTTTAATTTAGCACCTTCTACAAAGAAGCTGTAAATTGCGTGTAGGACATAGTCGTTATTTTGAATTAAGCCAAGGGGGGGGTGAGTGATGATGAGAATTTTTCTGGCAGATATAACCGCGACGCGAAAGCTTGGAATAACTCTTGCTCAATCACTAAATGCTGGTAATGTGATTTTACTAGAAGGTGATTTAGGTGCTGGCAAAACGACATTAGTACAAGGGATCGGGGAAGGCTTGGGCATTACTGATCCAATAGTCAGCCCAACTTTCACCCTGATTAACGAGTACACACAGGGACGTCTTCCCCTTTACCATCTGGATTTATACCGTTTGGAATCAAATCAAGTCCCCGCATTAAACTTAGAAACCTACTGGGAAGGCATTGAAGTTACACCAGGAATTGTCGCGATTGAGTGGGCGGAACGTATGCCCTATAAACCAGACAGCTATCTCAGTGTACGCTTGAGTTATGGAGATGAAAAAACTCGGCAAATGGAAATTACACCCCATAATTGCGTTCTTAGTGAAGAAATCGTTACTAGGCGTATGTAATCTGTACCTTTTCAGCTTTGTGTGAATCTCTCAGTCCGAAAATTGTGTGTAGATCTTTACCTGATGACTGAAATTTTTGCCATAGTTCCAAGCTTTTAATACAGACAATCAACCACACTAAACCTGCCGCATAGCCAGCTACTACATCACTGGGCCAGTGTACACCAAGATAAAGCCGACTAAAACCTATTGCAACAATTAAGACAACGGTCAAGGCCAAAATTTGTTCTCGCCATTGAGGAAATTCCTTTGCCAAAATATAGCCTACAAAGCCATAAATCACTATTGACCCCATTGCATGACCGCTAGGAAAGCTGTGATGACCTACATTAATAATCCAGTCCCACAAGTCGGGACGTGCTCTACCAAACAGCCGTTTTAGGAAAAAAGTTAAACCCATAGCACCAATTGCAGCTATGCTCAAGGTAGTTGCTTGAGTGCGACGATTATAACGCTGTAGTCCTATTCTCAATCCCAAACAAATTAACAGCAAAACGACTGGTTGGCCAAGAAAAGTGATACCAACCATAATGCGATCAAGAAGTGGCGTATGCAGCTTCTGAATTGCTAGTAAAATGCGTTCATCAAGACCATATCTATGTAGCAGTCCGGTGCATAAAACAAGAGTGCACACAGTTGTTCCTGATGTTAAAATAAGTTGACTGCCCGCTTGCTCTAATTGTTTTTTGACACGCGTTTGGGTGCTTTCTTGTTTCTGAGCACCAACTGTCAAGTTATTTAATTTTCTTTTGTTTATAGGTAATATTATTGCTTCTTCTGGCGCTATGCTTATGTAAGATGTCCTTAGAGGTAATTTTCTGCCTTGTTTTGTGTAATCCAAGACAATTTTTTCAAGAAGCCAGGCTATAGCATTTGCACTTAAATCTGAGTGGAAAAGAACAAGAACATTTCCTGTATCATGATTGGCACGCACTTGTTTAACGTCTTTCTCTTCCGATAATCGCAATTCAAGATATCTTTTGAGAGCTTCCGAACGATAAAGCCCATTTACCTTATATCTAGCTCTTCCTTTTACAGCAGTGTGTATTGCCCGAACTAAAGGATTTTGATTGAGGAAGTTATTATGATGAGTACCCATTTTTCTACTTAGCTGATTCTAGTCAAATTGTATTAAAATTTGACTGGTGGGACATTAACCGGAAATGATATCAATCTTAAACTTTTTGGGTGTCTTTAGACCGCAGAAAGTTCAAGCATAAGGCAGTGCGGTTTGTGTACCATCTCCATGAGGAGAACGCAATCGTCATCGCTTGTTAGGCAAGACAAACATGGTCAGATTTTAGTCTCTGGATCATGGTTTTAGCGCTAGAGAGTACCCGATACATAATAGTGTTAAGCGCTTGGTTGATGTTGTGTACTGTCAATTAGGTTAATCAGAGCATTAAAGATAGCTTTCATAACAGATTTTGTTGTTACTTCGGGTGGCAAAACTATCTTTGGCGCAGTTTTAACGCAGTTCGGCGGAATTCCCCATCCACCGTGCAGTGGGGATGGATAGCGGGAAAAATATGAGGTACATCCTCAAAGGATGTCCGAACATTTTTCAACGTATCCGGAATGGTTAGAACAGGCGTGGTAGCATATAAATGCCCGTAGCAATTAGAAGCTCTAGTGAGGCAGCATTGGTGACGACCAACCACTTGACACAAACGGACTACTTTGTAGGTGAACAGTGCAAACGTTGGGAAACGTAACTCAAACATAGAATTCATTTGGATTCGCTACATAACAAGACTCCGTGGTATGTCAGGAGCGAAGTCTCTAAACTGCCTGTGGAGGTATCGTTCCCGGGGATAAGAGGATGCAAATCTAATTATCGCTGGTTCACCAATGTTCGCGCAGCGTGCCCGAAGGGCTTAGCAGGAAATTTCTACAAGGCGACTTGTAGAAGCCCCATCCGCGACGCGGTGGGGAGAACGTCACTAAGATTGACCAGATGCGTACGCGCAGCATCAAGCCTCTGGCTGTTCGCATGTGCTGATCTAAAATCACACCTGGTTGATAACTAACGATTATAGATGCAGCTGTGGGGTTAACACGGACATTCGTAATCCTAATCCCGGTTGTATTGCAAAAACTGAAAACTTTTCAGTATAAGTATCAAAAGTGCTAAAAGTCGACAAGTAGTAGGCAGAAACAAACAGTCTTTCTCTTAATTCTACAGAGCAAAGCAGAATAATTTGACTAATGATTAAAAGTTAAAGCTTGACCCCGCACTTTTGTATCTACCTTGCCTTTTTCATATACAATCTGACCACCTACTATAGTTAGTACAGGCCATCCAGTTAAATTCCAGCCTTCAAAAGGACTCCAACCACATTTGGTCAATAATTCCTCGCGTAACACAGGACGATAAGTGTCCAAGTCTACAAGAACTAAATCGGCATCAAAACCAGGAGCGATCGCCCCCTTATTTGGAATACCATATGCCTTGGCTACCGCTTGTGACATCCAGTGAACAACTTGAGCTACGGTACACTGTCCTTGCATTGCAGCGGTTAACATCAAAGGTAGAGAAGTTTCTACACCAGGCATCCCAGAGGGAGCGTTTGGATACTCTTGAGCTTTCTCATCTATTGTATGAGGTGCATGATCTGTGGCAATAAAATCAATCACGCCATCACGCAAAGCTTGCCAAAGGACTTGATTATCGTGGGGCGATCGCAAAGGCGGATTCATCTGCGCCAAGGTACCAATCTTGTCATACGCAGTGGTATTAAGCAACAAATGCTGGGGTGTCACTTCTGCTGTCACCCAACTTGGTTTATCCTCACGCAACAAGTTTGCTTCTTCTGCAGTTGACATATGCAGAATATGCAAACGACGTTGATATTTTTTAGAAAGTCTTAATGCTTGCTCAGTTGCTAGTAGCGCTGCTTGATTATCTTGAATTTGGGAATGAACGGCTGGATCATGAGTTCCAGCGAATTCCTTGCGACGTTCATTAATTCTGGCTTGGTCTTCAGCATGAACAGCAATCAAACGTTCGCCTTTAGAAAATATAGCTTCCAGTGCAGCGTCTTGATCAACTAGTAATTGTCCATGCATTGAACCCATGAAAATCTTGATTCCACAAGCTGGCTTTGCCAAAAGCAAATCAGGCAAGTTGTCTGTCGTTGCCCCAATAAAAAAGCCATAATTAACCAAGCACTTTTGTGAGGCTCGTTGTAGCTTATCATCAAGAGCTTGCTGAGTAATTGTTAAAGGACGTGTATTCGGCATTTCCAAAAAGGAAGTGACTCCCCCTTTGGCACAAGCACAACTCGCGGTAAATAAGTCTTCCTTATGTTCCAGCCCTGGTTCGCGAAAATGGACTTGTGGATCAATTACTCCTGGCAACAAAGTTAACCCTTGTGCGTCAATTTCTATAGTTGGCGTTGTGGTGGAAATTTCTGGTGCAACTTCGACTACTGTGCGATGGCTTGTCAGCACATCCCCAACAACCGATTCACCATTGGGTAAAACTATTCGAGCGCGACGAATCAGCAAACTGGTAGGAGATGACATGAATCTACTGCGTTAAAAAAAGAACTGAGCGTGACAGATAACTATTTATATAGGTTAAACTTAGTTGGATTCTTTGCAGGCATTTTGTGTTTTTCGTAACAAAAACTTTATAAATTTTAATAAATAAACTCCCTCAAGATGACCACATTACCCTAACACCTAATTTGCAAAGTGTAAGATAAACAAATACAGCATCCCTGCTGAGGCAAGTGAATCACCTGCACCAAAGCCATTACTTTTGTAATTTCACAGCATATCAAGTGTCTAAAAATAACTCTAGTCACCAAGCACCCAATAATTCTTGGCTCGCAGAACTTAGTAGGACAGTGATCTTAAGCATAGTCCTAGCCTTAGGAATTCGCACATTTGTTGCCGAAGCTCGTTGGATTCCTTCTGGTTCAATGGAACCAACCTTGCATGGATCTCCAAATCAGTGGGAGGCAGATAAGATTATTGTCGATAAATTAAGTTATAAAGTCTCTAGTCCAAAACGAGGTGACATTGTAGTATTTTCTCCTACGCAAGAACTACAAAGAGAACAGTACCAAGATGCCTTTATTAAGCGTGTCATTGGCTTACCGGGAGAAAAGATTGAACTCAGGAATGGTAAAGTTTATATAAATAACAAACTTCTTTCAGAAGACAAGTATTTATCACCGACACAGCGTACAGTCGTTGATGTTTGTACATCAGGCCCGCAACCGTCTTTCCTATCCCAACCAGTCACGATACCCCCGAACTCATACTTAGTGTTAGGCGATAACCGCAATAGTAGCTATGATAGCCGTTGCTGGGGTCTTGTTCCGCGTGAGAATATTATTGGACGTGCGATCGTTCGCTTTTGGCCTCTCAGTCAAGTTGGAGGAATAGATAAGACCCCACTGTATCCATAATTACAGAAGATTTTGACAAAAGACTTTAAGTCCGTTTTTCTCTAAGGAAATTTCAATCATTACCTAACAACCTAGTAGCAAACTTTATAGCTTGTTCTGCTGTGGAAATCTTGCCCTCAATCTGCGCTACTGCAATTTCAGTAAGAAGTTTGCCAACTAGTGGCGAAGCTGGAATATTCAGTGCTAACATAATATGTCTACCACTCAATAGTGGTATGGGATAAGCGACCAGATCATCAGGGTTAAGATAGCGGGTGATTAATGGTGTAAGCGCCTCTAACGATGTTCCATCTGCTAGTGCTAAAACAACACTGGCAGAGAAAACTGATCCCGCTTCTTGGAAGAAAAAATATTGTTCTCGTAAAGACATTAGAGGCTTTTTTAATTGCGGTAAGACCGTTAAAGCGGTGCTTACCGCTTTTATTTCAGCACGGCTATAAGTTAATTCCATCAACTCTATTTCTGCTATTTTGGGTTCTGAGTTGACTAGAGTTGCAAGTTTTGCAACACCCAACCAAGTGGTTTTGACTGTATCCCGTATGTATTGATCAAGTTCTACCCCAAACTGCTGCCACATTTGGGCAAGTTGGAAAGCAACTTTGTCAAGCACTGTTAATAAACTTACACTTTCTTTTGTCGCGTATTTAAAGAAAGGGACAAGTAAATTATGTTCCCATGCTTTTGTAATCCAAAGAGTTCCTTTAGCGTTAACTAGCATATAACTTAATTCTGCCCGGACTCTTTCGGGGGCAACTATTGTTATATGTGATGCTAAAGAACGAATTTCAGCTTCGGTATTTGGCTCAATCGTAAAACCAAGTTGTGCTGCTTGCCGATATGCCCGCATTAATCGTAATGGATCGTCTACTAAATTAGCAGGTGATATCATTCGCAAAAGACGCTGTTGCAAATCTAGATAACCTTGCAGGGGATCAATGATTTCTTGAGTGTGAGGATTATATGCGATCGCATTTACTGTGAAATCTCGCCTGTGCAAGTCTGTTTCTAGGCATTCGCCCTCCTGTTGAGCAAAGTCTGCTGTAGCGTTAGGAAACACAACACGAGCAATTTGCCTTTGTGGATCTAATAAAACAAAGCCTGCTTTGTAGTGTGTCGCTATTTTGCGGGCTACTTTTACAGCGTCTGATGGGACAACAAAATCTAGATCCAGATATTCGCGAGTTTTTCCCAAAATAGCATCTCGCACAGCACCACCTACTATGTAAGCTGCTTGTGGCAAGAATTCCAAACTAAATGGCCAATTTTCTGGTGACAGCAGAGAAGGAACTGAACCGTTCATTGTAATAAAAATAAACCCAGCGACTAGTGAATAACAATGGTGCTTAAGCTAGATTATCAATAAAGGTCCCCGGAGTTGGTTCAATTATGTGTGTTTGTGTAAATTGCCACTATGTAGACACCTGTCTCACCTACCATGCGGTAGAAACTCAGCACCAACAACCCCACTTGACCGAAATACCAAATTTTGAGCCGAATGAACCTTCCATCAATGTCAATATCCGTACACAGGAAGATATGATTGAAATGGAATGGGACGTTGTAGGCTGTCTCAGTTTTAAGCGGGAAACGGGTAAGTGGTCGAAGTTGCGTCCTGGTGAGTTAGTACCAACCTGATTATAGATTCTGTTGTGTCTTTAACGCGGCTACTGCTATTTTTTGTGGTAGTCGCATCTGTCTATGTGATTATATTTTTAACCATTATTTGAACAAGCTTTGACCACTGAATTACAACATCTTGAACCAACAAAATACGGGCTGGCACTCCATACCACAACTCGTGAACTAGGTTTGGTAATAAGTAACTTTGTAGGAGACATACGTTCTCAAGTTTGGTATTTAGATCGTGAATTATCAAGTCATTTGCATCAATATTTAATTGAGTTTATCCAGCCCCAAACTTGGGCAAACTTGGCATTTCTTGCCGTCGCAAAAGGACCAGGAGGTTTTACTGGGACTCGTATTGGGGTTGTTACTGCCCGTACTTTGGGGCAACAGTTAGGTCTTCCTGTCTTTGCTATTTCTACTTTGGCAGCTGTAGCTTATTCACAAGTTTTTCACTTCTGTTCTGTGTCAATGGAAACCGAACCGGGGGTAAGATCACAAAGCGACATTGCTGTGGAAATGCCTGCTCAACGCGGTCAAGTTTTCGGTGCTATTTATCAATCGACACCAAATATTTCTGGACTTACCAGCTTATTGCCAGATACCCTCATGACACCTGAAGTCTGGCAAGAAAAATTAGCTACCTGGAATACCACTTATCAACTTATTAAAGCAGAATCCGGATTAGGAGCGACAGTCACAAGTGTATTGCAACTAGCATATTTAGATTGGCAACAAGGGAAATGTCCTAACTGGTCAGAAGCATTACCATTTTACGGTCAGCATCCTGTGGAAATGTAAAAAACCAGCAGCCACTTCGCCCTTCATAAATATGGTAAAACCCCATAAGACCTTTCCTCCTCCAGATAACCAAAGTACAAGTCAACACAAATCCCCGAGACAAATCATCACAGCATTAAACAATTGGGCTTGTTCTCCCGATGGGATACTAGCCAAAATGGCACTGAAAATGGCAATAGCATCTGTGATCTCTTTGGTCGTTGCTCAGTGCTTGCGATGGGAGTATCCTTTTTATGCAGTCATCGCTGCAATTATTGTGATGTCATCAACCCATGGCAGTACTTTGACATTGGGAATTCAGCGGTTAATAGGAACAGCGATTGGTGCCATTGGTGGAGCCATCTTTGCCATTACCCTAGGTAGCAATCCTTGGTCATTGGGAATCAGTGTATTCGTGACTATACTTCTGGCTAACTACTGGAAATTCAATGAGACGGCGAAGTTGGCGGGATATTTATCCGCAATTGTTATATTGAGTCACAACCAGTCTCCCTGGCTCTACGCTTGGGGCAGGTTTCTAGAAACTCTGTTGGGGATTTTTGTTGCACTGTTGGTAAATAATTTGATCTTTCCTGCTTCTGCGGGAATAGAACTGAGGCGTTGTCTGTCACAAACCTTGGTGGCTTTAGAGGAGTTTTACGGATTGGTTGTGGACGGTGCATTAACAGGAAATTATCAGCGTTCCAAAGCCGATGAGATAAAAGCCAATATTATTAGTTCATTACAGAAAGGACGGCAGCTATGGAAAGAAGTTAGACAGGGACAAACACGCCAACCGCCAGAAAAGCAAGTCAATGAAGCTTGGGAGTTTTTAGTCCGAAGGATTTGGGAGCATATCCTGACAATGGAACATACTGTACTTGCCCGAGAGCACGATACATTTTGGCATATGCTCTCACCTCAACTGACCCAACTGGCACAGGAAACTAGAAGTGCCATGTTCGCCTTGGCACACGCTGTTAAGTCGCATCAATCTCATTTATGTTTATCAAATATGGAAGTTGCTCTCACCAATGCATCAGCGCAATTGAATCATTTACAAGCTATTCGATATACAGATTTTCCCATCAATGAGCTACTGCGCTTTTTCACATTCTTGTACACGATGGAAGAGGTGGGGAGAAAGCTGCAAAGAATGACAGACACATTAACTAATTCGTAATAGAATCAATACTTTACTTTTTAGATAATTTAAAGTTTGTATGAAAAAACTTTAAATTCTTTTAATGTAGTATTGACTTATTAACAACTTCTAGATTTGCTGAGGTTTTAAATTTTTTATGACAAATACTTAAATTTTCTTCATTGAGTATTGACTGGTTAATAAGTTACTACTTTCTTTCTTCCCTAATATTTAATTTCTCGAATACCAAATTAAATATTGTTAATTCAGCTATACAATTTGGTAGAAGTAAATTTTAATGATTAATTGATACACTTTGATAGAAAATCTTCAGTAATATGGAGTCCAAAGTGAAAAAGTGTAGTGTGAAAGAGTCTGGAATACTGCATAAAAACGTGCAAAAGTCAAATAGTGCGGAGTGCAAAATGCAACGTTAAAGGGTGCAATACTTAAAGACTACGGGGAGTACGAGGAATACGTAAAAATTCCATTCCGCAGTTTCTAATTTCAAATTAGCTTGTCCCTTTTTTTTGAGGCAGCTATATTTCAAATTAGCCAATTTTTAAGAAATAAAGTTCTGGCTGTTAGTGCAATAAGTCAGTTGTGGTAATCCTGAAGATAAAAATATTTAGATTATCAGGGTAATAATGTCTTTTCTAAGTGTCTGGTAACTTGTGTTGCGAGACAAATTCAAAGTTGCAATAAATTATAACAACTTTGATGCTTAATGCTGCCTATTGCTCCTATATGCAATAAGTTGAAATCTACTTAATTACTGTGTACCTACTTGTCCTTTTTCTCTAGCGGAAAATCTCACTACAATGCCCTGGCAAGTTTTATCGTATAACTGTCCAATTAATCCGGTTCATGCCGCTTTACTGAACACGGGTAAAGTCTTGTTTTTTGCAGGTTCGGGTAATGATCCGAACAATGTAGCAAATTCGGCTCTTGGTGCAGCTTTATGGGATGTAAGTAACGGTACCTTCTTACGTCCAAAGATCCCTCTGGATAATGCTGGCAATCCCATAGACGTTTTCTGTGCTGCTCAGTCGTTCCTATCCAACGGTAAGCTGCTGGTTGCCGGCGGTACCATACAGTATGACCCGTTTTTTGGAGAGACAGCTGCTTTTACGTTTGATCCCAGAACTCAGGCATGGACACGAGTCGCATCAATGAATAGAGGTCGCTGGTATCCTACCGTACTAACGTTGGGTAGCGGTAGAATCTTTGCTATCTCAGGTCTTGATGTAAATGGCAATCTCGACACAAACCCAGAAATTTTTAGCGGTAGTAGTTGGACGATTTTTTCACAACCCACTAGTAGTTTCGCGCTCTACGCGCACCTTTTTCTACTTAGTACTGGCAAAATTTTCTATTCCGGTGCTCAACTCGGAGGCAACAATGGTCTCTCACCAACTATTCTGACCCTACCTAGTAGGTTCAATCGACCTATTACAGAGCAGTCGGTGTTTGGGTTGCAACAGTCAGATTACGGCAACCAATCGGCCAGTGTGTTACTACCACCAGCTCAAGACCAAAAGGTGATGATTATTGGTGGCGGCAATGATAGTGGCATGGCAACTAATCGCGTTAATATTATCAATCTCAATCCTAGTAGCCCCACCTATACTGCAGCACCTTCTCTGCTCAACGCTAGAATGCACCACAATGCAGTATTGTTGCCTGATCGCACGGTGTTTGTGTGTAATGGCAGCAGAATGAACGAGGATATAGGACAATCAACGCTGCCAGCAGAGATTTACAATCCAGCAACAAATACTTGGACAGCGGTAGAGACACCAAATGTTAACGGTCGTGTCTATCATTCTGTGGCGCTGCTTCTGCCAGATGGCAGAGTTGTGACAGCTGGGGGAAACCCTGAGCGTGGTTCTTATGAATCGCGAATAGAAATTTATAGTCCAGCTTACATGTCACAAACACGACCTACTATTCAAAGCGCTCCTCAATTAGTGGGATACGGCGGAAGAATCACGATCCAGACACCCCAAGCTGCAAGCATCAAGTGGGTTCATTTAATTAGACCAATGGCAACAACTCATGGTCTAGACACCGAACAACGGCTAGTAGACTTACCAATTAACTCTAGAACTAACAGTTCTCTCAGCGTTACGGCAACAAGTAACCGTAACCTGGCACCACCTGGATACTACATGATGTTTATTACTAACAACAATAACGTACCATCAGTAGCACGTTGGATTCAGTTAATATAGTTGCCTCATGGCTCATAGCAAATGATAAACACGCAAGAGCCTAAGCCTGGAATTAACAATTAATAAGGGCGCAATCTACTATTTTTTCCTGACTCGATAACTCAGACGCAATAATTGTAAGCATCAAATATGAACCTGAAGTTAACACGCAGACAGTTTGGTCAGGCAGCGATCGCCACCACTGTAGTGGCTACCGTAGGAACGTTCGTAAACAAAACTTTGGCACAAACGCCGAGTTCAGACATCTTAGGTTTGGTTGCTGGTTCTACCATCACTGATGATTTAGCAACTCCTGAAATAGAGAGTACCGAAAATATAGAGCAAACTATTAGCAAAGTTATTGCTCTATCCACTAGCCAACCTCTTGTTGTCCGGTCTTTAAACCGTGGTCTGATACTGACAAGCCCACCTATTCTGGAGTTCGCTGACCAAATAACTGGTTTCGCTATTTTAAAAGATGGCACACAGGTAGTAGCCACTACTAGTACAACAGACAACAGAGCCGATCAATTGACTCGCCTCCTTGTTTTGGGTGCTTCTCCAAAAACTGTAACGATTTCAGCACTCAAAAAGCAAGAGACGATTATTGACTTGTTCACCCGTAAAAACGGCTCTCTGGGTGCTTTAGTCGGCAAAAGAAATGGTACATCCCCCATGAGTATAGTGAGTATTAACTCTCAAACAGGCCAAATTACAGATGAAGATAAACTATCTGGAAATGTGCGGGTTACTACTGTCGCTGAATGTCCAGATGGAAATCTTTATGGGATTAGTGTTGATCGCCAAGGCACAACAAGTTTGTTACAAATAAATAGCAAAAACCAAACAACCCCACTAACCTTTAACGCTCAACCTTGGAATAGTGGCTTCAGTGGCTTGGTTTGCTCTTCATCAAACGAATTGTTCGCCCTAGGTGCTCGAAGATATGAGTCACCTAAATATCTCCATACCATCAATAAAAGCACTGGAGTTATTACTAGGATAAAAGATTTTGATGTTGCCAGAATCGCAATTTAGCTTGGTTGAGTTAACTTAAGCATGTGATTCACCACTTATGATTAGTTGGGTAAGAGAGTATACGTCAGCGTATCTCTCTCCCCTAAAAACCACGTATGATTTTTTTTAATCACGTGGCTCAAGCCTTACTCGAAGCTGAAACTAACAAGCGTCCAAACGCTAGGTTTTTACACGTATATCTATTGAGGACAGATTTCTGTTAGTGTTGAAGGTTACTAACTTCATCAGTGCCACCATTTTTCTTGTTCATTCTTTTGTGACACTCGCCATTGCCCTGTCAACAGCTTGCAATGCTTCCTCAACTTCTTTTTCTGTCACAATCAACGGTGGCACAAACCGAATGACTTTAGGACCTGCGGGAACAAGCAATAAGCCCTCGTCGATTCCTGCTTTCACAACGTCTGCTGCTGTTAGGGCAATTTGTGCATTTAATACCATACCGTTGATCAAACCCCAGCCGCGTACTTCGCTAATGTGATTGGGGTATTTTGCTGCAATCGCCTGCAAACCAACTCGCAGCTGTTCACCCCGTTCTTCTACGTTTTGTAAAATATTTTCCTGCTCTAAAGTTTGACACACTGTCAGGGCAACTCCACAGACAAAAGGATTTCCGCCAAAGGTACTCGCATGTTCTCCTGGTTGAAAAACATCACAGAATGATTTGGACATCATTGCCCCGATGGGGATACCACCGCCCAAGGCTTTGGCACTCGTGAAGATATCTGGCTCAACACCAAGACACTCGTAACCCCATAACTTACCGGTGCGCCCCATGCCGACTTGCACTTCATCAAAAATCAGCAAAACACCAGTTTCATCGCAAATCTGCCGCAGCTTTTGGAAGTAGGCAATATCTCCTGGTCGTACACCGCCTTCTCCCTGCAATGGTTCTATCAAAATTGCCCCTACGCGATAATCACCTTCATCGAGTTCGCTAATCGCTACTTCCACTGCTTCTATGTCATTGTAGGGTACATAGTGGAAACAGGGCATTAAAGGTTCAAAGTTTTTTTGATACTTCGGTTGACCTGTGGCGGTAATTGTTGCCAAAGTTCTTCCGTGAAAACTGTCATGTGCGGTCAAAATGATTGGTTTTTCAATTTGTTGCACTGTATGGGCGTATTTGCGAGCCAGTTTAATCGCAGCTTCATTGGCTTCTGCCCCGGAGTTGCAGAAAAATACGCGATTAGCACAGGAGTGCTGGACTATCCACTTTGCTAATTCCCCCTGCTCAGGAATGTAGTACAAATTAGAAACGTGGTGTAGTTTTTGTACTTGTTGTGTTACTGCTTCAATTAATGCAGGGTGGGCATGTCCCAAGGCACAAGTGGCAATACCTGCTACAAAGTCAAGATATTCTCGCCCCTGTGTATCCCAAACACGGCATCCAGCACCCCGTTCTAAGGCTATGGGAAACCGTGCATAGGTGGACATGACAACTTGATTGAAGCTATCGGTATCAAAGGGGCTAGACGGAGTCGTCGCTTGTGAAATCAGAGTTTGTATGCTCACTACTTACTCCTGAAATTTTTTATCCTACCGTTGGATACTAGTTTCTATGAGAATCTTGAAAAAAATCTTCTTACAAACCTCATCTTAAGCTAGCACTCAGATATTCTCAAACGAGTGGCAATGGAAAAAAACCGTGTATTCAACACTTGAACAAAAATACCAACGTATCCAGAAAGAGTTAAAAGCAGGGGTGATAGCTCTTGCCGGAGTCTTTTTCATTGGCACTTTGTGGTACAAGTTTGTGGAGGATTGGTCTTGGGAAGACGCAGCTTACATGACGGTTATCACATTATCTACGGTTGGTTACGGTGAAATCCGACCGCTAGGACCACGAGGAAGATTATTTACCATCGCCTTGATTTTGATGGGTGTTATTAGTATTGGTTACATTGTCAACCGATTTACAGAAGCTATTATTGAAGGCTACTTTCAACAAGGAATTAGAATACGACAACAGAGGCGCTTGATGGAATCCTTAACGCAGCATTATATCATCTGTGGATTTAGCCGCACAGGTCGCCAAATTGCTATAGAATTTAGGGCAGAAAATGTTCCTTTTGTCATTATTGATTCTGATCTCGAATCTGTACAAATAGCTCAACAAAAAGATTACATAGTCTATCAAGCAGATGCCACATTGGATGAAACTTTGTGGAAAGTTGGCATTGATCGGGCGGTTTGTATCGTAGCGGCATTACCTTCAGATGCAGAAAACTTATATGTAGTTCTTTCCGCGAAAACGCTTAATCCGAAAATTCGGGCGATCGCGCGCGCCAGTACAGAGGAAGCTTTGCAAAAGTTACAACGTGCTGGTGCGGATGCTGTAGTTTCTCCTTATATAACTGGAGGCAAGCGCATGGCAGCTGCAGCCCTTAGACCCCAGGTCATGGATTTTGTTGATGGCATTATATCTGGTACAGACAGAGAATTGTATATGGAGGAATTTTTGCTAGACCCTGCGACCTGTCCTTTTGTAGGTCAAACTTTAGGAGAGGCAAACTTGCGAGCCAAAACTGGAGCACTGTTACTTGCGATCCGCCGCGCTAGTGGTGAACTCATTGGTGGTCCCACTCCTGAAACAGCTTTTGTACCAGGAGATGTTCTGATAGCTATGGGTACAGCTGAACAATTGCGTGCCCTTAACAAGGTTTTAGGACCGATAAATTCTAAGAGACTACGACGACCCAGGAAAAGTTAGATCAGACCAGAAGTAAGTTAACAGTGCGATTTTTGTCTTGAAACTCAAAAATGCGGAGATGGGTAGCTTGTGATGAGTAAGCTATGTTGAAGCACAAATCACTAAAAATATTCTGGACTTAGGCAAAAATCGCCCCTATGGTTAACTAGCAATCCCAAAGACGCCAAAAATGCCAAGAATACTTACAGTGTGCCTAAGTCCTAATATTGATTTATAGGAGCCACACAGTCTAGCTTCCCAGTCTGGAAAAATCTGCACTAAAGCTACCGTCACAACCAAAGTAAACACACTGGACTATGAAAAGCTTACTGTAAGCCAGTTGCACCTAAAAGTATTAAGTGGTGGATGGTCTGCAAAGTTGGCTTGCCAGACCACTAGCGAAAGGAACAAGAAAAAGTTTGATAAACCCCTTGACAAAAGAAAATTTAGAGTTTATCTTAAATAAAGTGTCAAAAACAAAGACACGCCGAACCAAAGAAAAATAAATAGTTTGAAAGTCTAAAGCACTAAGACTCGTGATTCAAAGAATAGATTAGCAGTTTCACTGATTAGTGAAACTACGAAACACATAAGCAAAGATTTCGGAAATTAGTTTCCGGAGCCTTGATAAACTCAGAATCAAAACGGAGAGTTTGATCCTGGCTCAGGATGAACGCTGGCGGTATGCTTAACACATGCAAGTCGAACGGAGTTCTTCGGAACTTAGTGGCGGACGGGTGAGTAACGCGTGAGAATCTGGCTTCAGGTTCGGGACAACAGTCGGAAACGATTGCTAATACCGGATGTGCCTAACGGTGAAAGATTTATCACCTGAAGATGAGCTCGCGTCTGATTAGCTAGTTGGTGTGGTAAGAGCGCACCAAGGCACCGATCAGTAGCTGGTCTGAGAGGATGACCAGCCACACTGGGACTGAGACACGGCCCAGACTCCTACGGGAGGCAGCAGTGGGGAATTTTCCGCAATGGGCGAAAGCCTGACGGAGCAATACCGCGTGAGGGAGGAAGGCTCTTGGGTTGTAAACCTCTTTTCTCAGGGAATAAGTACTGAAGGTACCTGAGGAATCAGCATCGGCTAACTCCGTGCCAGCAGCCGCGGTAATACGGAGGATGCAAGCGTTATCCGGAATGATTGGGCGTAAAGCGTCCGCAGGTGGTTATTCAAGTCTGCTGTCAAAGAATCTGGCTCAACCAGATAAAGGCAGTGGAAACTGAGTGACTAGAGTATGGTAGGGGTAGAGGGAATTCCTGGTGTAGCGGTGAAATGCGTAGAGATCAGGAAGAACACCGGTGGCGAAAGCGCTCTGCTGGACCATAACTGACACTGAGGGACGAAAGCTAGGGGAGCGAATGGGATTAGATACCCCAGTAGTCCTAGCCGTAAACGATGGATACTAGGCGTTGCCCGTATCGACCCGGGCAGTGTCGTAGCCAACGCGTTAAGTATCCCGCCTGGGGAGTACGCACGCAAGTGTGAAACTCAAAGGAATTGACGGGGGCCCGCACAAGCGGTGGAGTATGTGGTTTAATTCGATGCAACGCGAAGAACCTTACCAGGGCTTGACATGTCCGGAATCTTCTGGAAACGGAAGAGTGCCTACGGGAGCCGGAACACAGGTGGTGCATGGCTGTCGTCAGCTCGTGTCGTGAGATGTTGGGTTAAGTCCCGCAACGAGCGCAACCCTCGTTCTTAGTTGCCAGCAATTCGGTTGGGCACTCTAGGGAGACTGCCGGTGACAAACCGGAGGAAGGTGGGGATGACGTCAAGTCAGCATGCCCCTTACGTCCTGGGCTACACACGTACTACAATGCTGTGGACAAAGGGCAGCAAGCTAGCAATAGCAAGCAAATCCCATAAACCACGGCTCAGTTCAGATCGCAGGCTGCAACTCGCCTGCGTGAAGGAGGAATCGCTAGTAATTGCAGGTCAGCATACTGCAGTGAATTCGTTCCCGGGCCTTGTACACACCGCCCGTCACACCATGGAAGCTGGTCACGCCCGAAGTCGTTACCCTAACCTTTCGAGGAGGGGGACGCCGAAGGTAGGACTGGTGACTGGGGTGAAGTCGTAACAAGGTAGCCGTACCGGAAGGTGTGGCTGGATCACCTCCTTTTTAGGGAGACCCACTTTTGAGATAGTTAGAAACAGTTAGTTAATAGCTAGTAACTCAAAAGCTATCCCGAGGTCGTTCATTAGTCAATAGTGCAAGCTTTCAAACTATTATTGGTTCACCTAAGTTGTCTAACTGTAAACTTCTTAGAAAAACTAAATTGTTATTTCTGAATGACAGATTTAATTTTGTTAGTTTTTTAGTTAATAACTCTTGTATTAGCTTATTAAGAGTATATAGAATTGGATAAGATTCAGCATCTTGTGATTGAAAGCAAGAATGCTGGGGTATTTCCAGCAAAAGAACCTTGAAAACTGCATAGAAACGCGAAAAATGTCAGGTAGTTAACTGTTATTAACAGTTAAAACTCCAAGCAAAAAGCAATGATTGTTTGTAGTCAAGCAATGAAAGGCGAATGGTGGATACCTAGGCACACAGAGGCGAAGAAGGACGTGGTGACCGACGAAACGCTCCGGGGAGCTGGAAGCAAGCATAGATCCGGAGATGTCCGAATGGGGCAACCCCAAGAACTGCCTGTTGAATATATAGACAGGAAAGAGCCAACCCAGCGAATTGAAACATCTTAGTAGCTGGAGGAAGAGAAATCAAAAGAGATTCCCTAAGTAGTGGTGAGCGAAAGGGGAAAAGCCTAAACCAAAAAGCTTGCTTTTTGGGGTAGTGGGACAGCAACAAGGAATCCTTATGTTAGACGAAGCAGCGAAAAACTGTACCAGAGAAGGTGAGAGTCCTGTAGTCAAAAACAAAAAGATACTAGCTGTATCCCGAGTAGCATGGGGCACGTGAAATCCCATGTGAATCAGCGAGGACCATCTCGTAAGGCTAAATACTACTGTGTGACCGATAGCGAAACAGTACCGCGAGGGAAAGGTGAAAAGAACCCCAATGAGGGGAGTGAAATAGAACATGAAACCATTCGCCCACAAGCAGTGGAAGTCCGATTCAACGGATGACCGCGTGCCTGTTGAAGAATGAGCCGGCGAGTTAAAGGCACTGGTAGGTTAAGGTGAAAAACTGTAGCCAAAGCGAAAGCGAGTCTGAAGAGGGCGCGAATCAGTGTTTTTAGACCCGAACCCGGGTGATCTAACCATGTCCAGGATGAAGCTTGGGTAACACCAAGTGGAGGTCCGAACCGACCGATGTTGAAAAATCGGCGGATGAGGTGTGGTTAGGGGTGAAATGCCAATCGAACCCGGAGCTAGCTGGTTCTCCCCGAAATGTGTTGAGGCGCAGCGGTTGTGATTATAGTCTGGGGGTAAAGCACTGTTTCGGTGCGGGCGGCGAAAGCTGTACCAAATCGAGACAAACTCAGAATACCAGATGTACACACAACCAGTGAGACGGTGGGGGATAAGCTTCATCGTCAAGAGGGAAACAGCCCAGACCACCAGCTAAGGTCCCCAAATCATCGCTAAGTGGCAAAGGAGGTGGGAGTGCACAGACAACCAGGAGGTTTGCCTAGAAGCAGCCACCCTTAAAAGAGTGCGTAATAGCTCACTGGTCAAGCGCTCCTGCGCCGAAAATGAACGGGACTAAGCGATGTACCGAAGCTGTGGATTTTAGTAAAAAGTTATCAGTTATCAGTTATGAATGAACCAAAAGTTTGTAATAACTGTTAACTGGTAACTGAGAACTGAACTGGTAGGGGAGCGTTCCGTATTAGGAAGAAGCACTAGCGGCGAGCAGGTGTGGACGAAACGGAAGTGAGAATGTCGGCTTGAGTAGCGAAAATATTGGTGAGAATCCAATACCCCGAAACCCCAAGGGTTCCAGAGCCAGGTTCGTCCACTCTGGGTTAGTCGGGACCTAAGGCGAGGCGGAAACGCGTAGTCGATGGACACAGGGTCAACAATCCCTGACTATTGAGTGGGAGCATTTGCAGTGCGCATGAAAGTAAGCTACGCCCTGACTGGATTGGGAGACTTCTACGGAGGTCGTGTAGTTATGTTAGTGCCAAGAAAAGCTGTGAATGTGATGAAAGCTCAGTACCCGTACCCGAAACCGACACAGGTGGGGGAGTAGAGAATACTAAGGGGAGCGAGATAACTCTCTCTAAGGAACTCGGCAAAATAGCCCCGTAACTTCGGAAGAAGGGGTGCCCACGTGAGTGGGTTGCAGTGAAGAGGCCCAGGCGACTGTTTACCAAAAACACAGGTCTCCGCCAACTCGTAAGAGGAAGTATGGGGGCTGACGCCTGCCCAGTGCCGGAAGGTTAAGGAAGCTGGTCAGCCGAAAGGTAAAGCTGGCGACCGAAGCCCCGGTGAACGGCGGCCGTAACTATAACGGTCCTAAGGTAGCGAAATTCCTTGTCGGGTAAGTTCCGACCCGCACGAAAGGCGTAACGATCTGGGCACTGTCTCGGAGAGAGACTCGGCGAAATAGGAGTGTCTGTGAAGATACGGACTACCTGCACCTGGACAGAAAGACCCTATGAAGCTTTACTGTAGCCTGGAATTGGGTCCGGGCTTGGCTTGCGCAGGATAGGTGGGAGGCATTGAAGCATTCCTTGTGGGGAGTGTGGAGCCAACAGTGAGATACCACTCTGGCGAAGCTAGGATTCTAACCCGTTTCCGTGATCCGGAAAGGAGACAATTTCAGGTGGGCAGTTTGACTGGGGCGGTCGCCTCCTAAAAGGTAACGGAGGCGCACAAAGGTTCCCTCAGCACGGTTGGAAATCGTGCTTTGAGTGTAAAGGCAATAAGGGAGCTTGACTGCAAGAGCAACAACTCGAGCAGGGTGGAAACACGGTCTTAGTGATCCGACGGCACAGAATGGAATGGCCGTCGCTCAACGGATAAAAGTTACTCTAGGGATAACAGGCTGATCTCCCCCAAGAGTCCACATCGACGGGGAGGTTTGGCACCTCGATGTCGGCTCATCGCAACCTGGGGCGGAAGTACGTCCCAAGGGTTGGGCTGTTCGCCCATTAAAGCGGTACGTGAGCTGGGTTCAGAACGTCGTGAGACAGTTCGGTCCATATCCGGTGCAGGCGTAAGAGTATTGAGAGGAGCCCTCCTTAGTACGAGAGGACCGGGAGGGACGCACCGCTGGTGTACCAGTTATCGTGCCAACGGTAAACGCTGGGTAGCCATGTGCGGAGCGGATAACCGCTGAAAGCATCTAAGTGGGAAGCCCACCTCAAGATGAGTACTCTCATGGCATTAGCCAGTAAGGTCACAGGCAGAACACCTGTTAATAGGTGGGAGGTGTACATGCAGTAATGTGTTCAGCCGACCCATGCTAATAGACCGAGGGCTTGACTTCAACAACAATTGCTAATCGCGTTTCTGTGCAGTCTTCAGGGTTTGAAAAAATTCAAAATCAACTAGATTTGAATTTTGAATTTCCCCCAAGGTTTTCCTGGTGTCAATGGCGCGGTGGAACCACTCTGATTCTATCCCGAACTCAGGTGTGAAACGCTGCAGCGGCGACGATAGTAGGTGGGTAGCTGTCTGCGACAATAGCTCGATGCCAGGATTTGATTTCAACTAACAACAAAAGGGTGTTGCGCTATATCGCAACACCCTTGTTGCTTTTCTTCAACGGTCACTATCGGTTTTTTACCAAAAAACTGGGTTTAAAGCTCCGTCCTTCTACGACGGCTTTAGTCAAAACTTGTTATAATCAAAATGCCGGGGTGAAACTCCTCTAACATCGTGAAACAGTTAAGACACATTTTGAGTTAGGAATTTTAGGGGTAACGAGCAGCGAGAACTCGATAAACAGCTAAGATTTTCAAGCGATTGTCGAAAATTAAAAAGTTTTTGGAGTAATCCGCGTACCGTGGGGCACACGGAAACGTATCCTGAAATGGATTACATGCCAAGGTGGTGTGGTAAGCCCACTATTAGCTAACATCGCCCTCCACGGAATAGAAAATATTCACCAATCTGTGCGAGACGCCGATGATATGGTAATAATTTTAAAACCCGAAGACAATGCAACAAAAATACTTGAAAAAACAAGCCAGTTTTTAGGAGCAAGAGGGTTAAAGGTAAGTGAGAAAAAGACAAAACTAACCGCAACGACAGATGGATTTAACTTCCTTGGGTGGCATTTTAGAGTGCAAAGCAACGGAAAATTTAGATGTACTCCCTGAGTGGATAACTATAAAAAGTTTCGTCATAAGGTAAAAGCCATCGTTAATAGCTCAAATTATGGCGCTAAGGTAAAAGCTGCAAAGCTCGCACCAATAGTTAGAGGATGGAGAAACTACCACAAGTTCTGCAATATGGATTCCTCAAAATTCTCACTTTGCTTGTTAAATCACAGAACGTGGAAAGTGTTCAATAAAGAAACAAAGCAAACGGGAGAATCAACCAATAAACTGATTGAAATCGCATTTCCCAAGGTTTCTTACTCCGAAAATAAACACGTCAATTTTAAAGGAAATAAATCACCCTACGACGGCGACCTAACGTACTGGAGCGAACGCAATAGTAAGCTCTACGACGGAGAAACCTCTAAAGCTCTCAAAAAGCAAAACCATACATGTGGATATTGTGCATTAAAATGTACAAGTGAAGAACGAGTACATCTACACCATATAGACGGAAACCACAACAATTGGAAACCAAAAAATCTAGATGTTGTACTCGATGTCAGAAAATGTCAGGGTTAAAAGTATCAGTAAATGCAAGTGATCGCAAGATATAGCAACCGCCAAGGCGGTTTGATCAGAAACTAGAAGTAGTCCCTTTTTTTATCCTGTAGAGTGCGATACAAAGTAGTGTCAAGCCTCCTGCTTATCGCATTCTTATATGTCCAAAGCCTACAGTTACGACCTTCCTCAAAAGGTCATCCAATCTATCGAACTTGATGACTTACAGCGGTTTTCAGATGAATAGACCACAATGAGCGAACCAACCCCAAGCATCATCAGAGGAGATTTGCTTAGTAATAATCTGCGTTAAAGCGTGGGTTTTGTGCCTCAGTAGTTCTCGCTTTTACAGTACGTAAACACTGTTTGAGTTTTGACCAGCACAATTCAATTGGGGATAAATCCGGTGAATAAGGAGGCAAAAACACTACCCTTGCACCAACAGCTTCAATCACCTCTTGAATTACCGCAGCAGTGTGTACCGACAAATTATCCATCACTATAATGGCTCCCACCCACAACTGAGGTGCCAAAACCTCTTGGACGTAGGTTACAAATACGTTGGTGTTCACACTACCCGCAATACTCATGGTGGCAATAAGTCCATCCACACTCAGTGCCCCGATTAATGATATATTTTTTCCTCGATTTCTGGGGCAAGAGTCGTACAACCGCTCACCACGTGGTGCACGCCCATATAGCCGGGTCATTCCCAACTTTAGACCTGATTCATCTACAAATACCAAATTATGTGGATCAACGCTCAACACCCAATCCCGATACTCAAAGCGCATTTGTTCAACTCGTGGGCTGTCTTGCTCACTGGCATAAAGTGTTTTTTTTTAGTGCTTAACTCCAACCGTTGAACAGCACGATGCATGGTCGGTACGCTGACTTGAATCCCATTGTGTTTCGCCAAACGCTCACATAATTCTGACAATGTGGCATCCGGTTGTTGATCCACTAACTGCTGCACTGTTGGTAAGTCCTCAACCGTTATTTTGGCGTTAAGCGTTCGCGTAGCGTGCGCCTCTGGCGCTTAGCTCTCCGTTTGCGTAGCGCCCCTCTTAGGGGCTAGGAATCGCACCACCTGCATGAGGTTTCGGAGTCACTTGTCCTGTGTAACTATTGCGACATATCAAACGTTGAACAAACGATAAACTCACTTTGAATCGGTCGGCGAGTTGTCGAACCGACCCTTCTTTAGCATTATAAGCATCAATCACACGTTGGCGTACATCCGTTGAGTAAGGAGCAGGCATTTACTTATGAGTATTTTTACTGCCCCTCTATTTTACTATATTTGTAGTCTACTCAACTGAAAACCGCTGTAATGCACAGTCTCACCGGCATTGAAGAAAATTGGCTTCACTCGAAAAAAAAGATCTACGGCTACCGTGAGCGCGATGAAGGCAAACAGCAGGCGTTTGTAGAGCAGTTGTCCACACTACCCCCAGATAAAATTTTATACCTCGATGAGTCTGGGATGGATCACCGCTCTCAAGTATGATTATGGTTGGAATCAAAAAGGGCAGCGCTTTCATGCACTTAAATCAGGGCGACGTGAGGGGGGGTAAACATGATTGCAGAACTATGTAAGCAAAATTTAATAGCTCCCTTCGCTTTTGTTGGAGTGTGTAATCGAATACTGTTTGAAACCTGGCTGGAAACTTGTTTGCTTTCGACACTTGAACCCGGACAGGTTGTGGTAATCGATAATGCCAGACTTCATAGTAATTTGATATTATGTACATGTATAGGTGCAGAATATAGATCACTTTAAACCAAATTAGGGCTGGCAACTTCAGTGTATGCATAGTCACAACCTTTTATGCCAAGAATGAAGTGGATTAGATATTTTTATGTGTTTTTTGTGTGGATATATAGATATAATTCCGGATAACCGTTAAGACATAGTGAAGAATGATATATAGTGTAAAAATTGTGTAAACTGTAGTGCTTAAGTAGGTCAAGCTAAAAAAACTTAAAAGATAAATTCTGCGATCGCTTCGTTGCTACTTAGATAATATATATCAATTTTCCAGTGATATTTATTGAATTTGAAGATCGAATAAATATGAAGTGTTATATAATAATATAAATAAATCTAAAAATTTAGCTTATTTCTTGGTCTTAACAGAGGTTTCATTATTTCAATCTTATTTTATTTGTCAAGTTATTAAAGGATGAGCAATATGCGACTAAAAAGATGGGAATCTCCTCGGCAAGAAGGTAGAAATGACAAAGGTAGAGGGGGTTCTGCAAGGCAGAGACAAGTTAAGAAACAACAGCAAATGCTTCGGAAAAGACTTAAAGAAGGCAGTAAACTCGAAAAAGACAATCAAGCAGATAGTAGAAAACAAGGAAAAAAGAAAAAGCAAAGACAGGGGGAAGAAAATTTAATCTTCCCCCTGATTTTTTCATTTCTTAGCAAAGACAACATAGTTTGTCACGGCAGGCTACATAAGGTGTCAAAGTTGAACGATAAATAAGACTCTATTAACTTGATCAAGTAAGAATTGCTCGATTTAGAGCAAAGAAAATGTATTTAAAATCACAGTTAGTTTTCCTGATTCAGTGTTAGCTCTTGTTTTTTTGATTGTCTGTGATTTTGCTGAGCAAATTTCAATATATGTACTCATCAAATCTTTCTTTTTTTAATAGAAAAAAATATAAAATCAATGTAATTTTGATATAAAGTTAATGTAAAGTTTCATAAAATATGCTTAAAGAAGTAGATTTTTAGAGTAAAGTAAAATACAGGCTAATGTAAATAAATTCATACCAGGGAAGTCGGCGATTTCTAGTAAAAGCTACTGCATCTCCATGTGTTAACTTTCGACTGTGTACTAAAAGTTGAAATGAGTCAGTCAAGTGAGATAGACTGATACACTTCAAAGTTTGGGATGGTCGTAAAGATGATTTGTTCTCTGTTAGACACAAGGAGTGACTTATGGTAGGAAGAGCTTTTCTACCGACTCAAAGAGTATTAGATTTTCCGATTACTGCCTTACGCTTAGATGATCAGATACGAACAATGTTGCGATGGGCGATCGCACATGAAAGTAAAACTGTATGTGTTGCAAACGTACATATGCTAATGGAGGCATATTGGAATCCAGACTTTGGTACTGTACTGAAGAATGCAGACCTCGTCACTCCTGACGGTATGCCTGTGGTGTGGATGATGAAACTTTTGGGGGTAAAATACCAAGACCGCGTAGCAGGAATCGATATTCTACAGGCATCGTGTGCGCTTGCTCAAGAATCGAATGTCAGTGTTTATTTTATGGGTTCTCAAACAGAGGTTCTTTCTCAGATGAGAGAAAGGTTAACTCAGGAATTTCCCAACCTGAATATTGCAGCGATGGAACCTTTGCCTTTTCGTCCCCTGACACCAACAGAAGATAAAGCACTTATCGAAAGAATCAATTCCAGCGGAGCTGGTTTGGTGTTTGTCTGTTTAGGATGTCCCAAACAAGAAAATTGGATGGCGCAGCACAAGGACAGAATTCAAGCAGTCATGGTTGGGCTGGGTGGTGCTTTCCCAGTTTATGCAGGTCTCCATAAAAGAGCACCACGCATGGTGCGGGATTCTGGTTTGGAATGGCTTTATCGATGGATACAAGAACCCCGTCGCCTTTGCAAACGCTATACCAAGACTATTCCACCATTTCTTTGGTTGGCTTTTAAGCAACTATTGACTTCAACTTCGTTGATCAGTACACCATTCCATATTCGTGAACGATACTTAGGATGGAGAGATTAGTAGATTGGTGAGTGTGGTGATATTAAAGTGATTCATTCTTTTCAATAACAAAGTTCATTGCTAGCAGACATTGTGACTGGGTAAGAAGAACTTAGTTATTATGTGATACTCACTGTTAATCCATAGCGAACGATTTATACAGTGGGTTTCAGAATACAACACAAAGTAGTACCAGGAGACTTTAGTCATAAAAATTTCCTGAGTGTTCTGTATCTTCTGCTCAGACACTTTTGCAGCCGTGCCCTTCGGGCATAGGGCTGTAGGACATACCCTGAAGTGGTGAGTGCCGACACTGCCATGATGAAGTAGGAAGCAATACCATTTTAAAAAATGTTTGCGACAGATACCCCACTGGCGAAGACGGCGCACCCTCACGCCCGTTGTGCCGACTAACGTGAGGGTTGGGGAGTGGCTTTGGCTTCATCTGTTGCATTCTTTTTTTTAACTGGTATAAGCACCCTACTTTATCGTCACGGGAGCTACAAATGTAAAAAATCAACCCATTGTTGATGGAATTTTGTAGCGATTTCGGTTGCCCAAAGTTAAGCTATGTATGTAAAACAGAGTTTTCGAGCAAAGTTTTAACTTGCGAAAACTGCTGTAATCAACAACAAACTAGGAAGATGCAAACTTTTTTAGTGACTGGTGGATTAGGTTTCATCGGTTCTAACTTCATCTTGAAAGCTAGAAAAAAACTTTGGGCTAATATTATCAATCTCGACAAACTGACCTACGCAAGCAATCCTCAAAATCTAGAAGATTTGCAGAATGATTCAGGATATCATTTTGTTCGTGGAGACATTGGTGATATTGAACTGATACCTCATGTTCTAAAGCAGTACCAACCAGACACCATTATCAACTTTGCCGCTGAGAGCCATGTTGATCGTTCAATTCTCAGTCCTCAGGATTTTATTCAAACAAACGTAGTAGGAACCTTCCAACTTCTAGAAGCTAGCAGAGCTTACTGGGAAAAATTATCCTTGCAAAAGCGAGAGCAGTTCCGTTTATTGCATGTGTCTACAGACGAAGTCTACGGCACATTGAGTCCAACAGATCCAGCATTTCGGGAAGACACTCCATATGCTCCTAATAGTCCCTATGCTGCATCAAAAGCAGGTTCTGACCATCTTGTCAGAGCTTACTATCACACCTATGGTCTCCCCACTTTAATCACCAACTGCTCCAATAACTATGGTCCACGCCAGTTTCCCGAAAAACTGATTCCTCTAATCATTCTCAATGCTTTAAACGGGAAACCTTTACCAATCTACGGTGATGGACAGAATATCAGAGATTGGTTGTATGTTGTGGATCATTGCGAAGCTCTTTACCTAGTTTTAAAAAATAGCTCTATTGGAGAGACTTATAACATTGGTGGTAATAATGAGCAAACAAACTTAGCAGTCGTTGAGAAAATTTGTGCAATCCTCGATGAATTAGCTCCCAAACCAGGTTTGTGTCACTCCTGTTTGATAACTTTTGTCAAAGACCGCCCAGGACACGACCGAAGATATGCAATTGATTGTAGTAAGATCAGCACAGAGTTGGGCTGGCAACCAAAGGAGGATTTTGAGAGTGGTTTGTTGAAAACAATTCAGTGGTATTTAAGCAATCTAACGTGGGTTGAGCAAGTGCAATCTGGTGCCTACCAAAGTTGGATTCAGGAGAACTACGGAGACAGAGAAACAGTTTTATCAACAAAAGCGAAATCCTGAAATACCTGAGGAGCAGTTAAGCATGAGGGGCATAATTTTAGCTGGCGGTTCTGGTACACGGTTGTATCCACTGACTCAAGTGGTCAGCAAACAACTGATGCCTGTCTACGATAAGCCAATGATTTACTACCCCTTGTCTACTCTCATGTTAGCTGGGATTCGTGAAATTCTCATCATCTCTACACCTGCTCACCTACCGTTGTTTCAACAACTTCTACAGGATGGTAGCCAGTGGGGTCTTAAGTTTAGCTATGTTGAGCAACCAAAGCCTGAAGGAATAGCACAGGCATTCATCCTAGGTAAAGATTTTATCGGCAACAACCCCGTATGTCTGATTTTAGGTGATAATATCTTCTACGGACATGGTCTAGTTGATGTACTCACTCGTGCGGCTCAGTTGCGTGAGGGGGGACTGATTTTTGGTTATCGAGTCGCTGAACAAGAGCGATACGGAGTGGTTGAATTTGATGCAGCAGGTCAAGTCATGAGTTTAGAGGAAAAGCCAAAGTTTCCCAAGTCTAACTATGCTGTACCAGGTATTTACTTTTATGATGCTCAGGTTTGTGAAATTGCATCTCAACTTAAACCCTCAGCCCGGAATGAACTAGAAATCACTGATTTGAGCCAAGAGTATCTCCGCAGAGGGCAACTGAAAGTTGAAATTTTAGGTCGAGGCTACGCTTGGTTAGATACGGGTACTCATGAATCTCTTCATCAGGCTGCTAGCTTTATTCAAACTTTGGAACAACGACAAGGCTTGAAAATAGCTTGTATTGAAGAAATTGCCTACTGCCAAGGATATATCGATGCAGACCAACTCTATCAGCTCGCTAAACCATTAGTGAAAAGCAGCTATGGGCGTTATCTAATGGATATGATCAATGATGATATCCGTACGACTCAAGGTAAAATCAGCTAATGACTTGCAAGAAGGAAGAACGCAGAAACTGAGAGGGTAGGACTGTGAAGGTTATACAGACCGAAATACCTGATGTATTAGTGATTTCACCACGAGTTTTTGAAGATGAGCGTGGCTTTTTTTACGAAAGTTACAATGAACGGGTTTGGCAACAGAAGGCTCATTTTGTAGAACACTTTGTACAAGACAATCACTCTCGTTCAGCTAAGAACGTATTACGCGGTCTGCATTATCAAATTAAGCAACCTCAAGGCAAATTGGTGAGAGTTGTAGTTGGTGAAGTATTTGATGTCGCTGTGGACTTGAGGATGAGTTCTAAATATTTCGGTCAATGGGTAGGGGTTCATCTGAGCGCCAAGGACAAGCAGCAACTATGGATACCAGCAGGTTTTGCTCACGGCTTCTTGGTGCTTTCAGAATATGCTGAGACACATTACAAAACAACAGATTATTACGCGCCAGAGTATGAACGTAGCATTTTGTGGAATGACCCAGATTTAGCGATCGCCTGGCCCCTCCAGAACATCGCCTGGCCCCTCAAAGAAGAACCCATTCTTTCTGCTAAAGATAAAGCCGGTCAACGACTGAAAGAGGCTGAAGTGTTTGCATGACTAGAATACTCTTAACAGGAAGCACAGGTCAAGTTGGTTGGGAACTACAGCGAACTTTGATGACTCTTGGAGAAGTGATTGCTGTGGGACGTGAAATCTCCTCCTGTGGTCTACTCATGGATCTTTCTCAACCGGACACCATTCGTCATGTGATTCGTGAAGTTCAGCCTGACTTAATTGTAAATCCAGCTGCATACACTGCTGTGGATAAGGCAGAGTCAGAACCAGAATTAGCAATGGCTGTCAATGGAACTGCACCAGGTGTCATTGCAGAAGCAGCCAAGCAGTTGGGAGCAGGAGTGATTCATTATTCTACAGATTACGTGTTCAACGGTCATCAAGCGACACCATACACAGAGCAAGACGAACCTGAGCCGCAAAATATCTACGGAAAAACAAAACTAGCTGGTGAAAAGGCAATTCAAGCAGTTGGTGTGCCTCATTTGATTCTAAGAACAAGTTGGCTCTATGGCTTGAGAGGTAAAAACTTTTTGCTCACGATGCTAAAATTAGCACGGGAACGTGAAGAGCTAAAAGTTGTAGATGATCAAGTGGGAGCACCAACTTGGAGCCGGATGATTGCAGAATTCACAGCACAAATTCTCTCTCAAGGAACACAGGATTTGATTGGTTTTTTGAACAAAAATAGTGGGATATATCATCTCACTGCTAGTGGTCAGACAAGTTGGTATGGCTTTGCAAAAGCGATTTTTGAATTTGACTCCAAACGCAGTGAGCACAAGCTAAAGAACTTGCTAGCAATCTCCTCACAACAATATCCAACGCCAGCAACTCGACCAGCTTATTCCTCGTTAGATACTCAGAAAATCTCTCGTACATTTGGGTTAGCTTTACCTAGCTGGCAAAGAAATTTAGAGTTGGTGCTTGGTTCATAAGGTTTTTAAGAAATTTGATAATTAGCGCTATTGCCTGTTCTACATTGCTGTGCGAGAACTACCAGAAATTTTATGCCAAATCTATTGTAAAGATTAGATGAAGACGTAAAAAAGATACAAATACTTCCTGATATTAGGGTGTGTGTAAAGAAGTAATAAGAGGAATAACAACAGTGTTTTCTCTGAATTTTCAAATCATTCTTTTGGCTGCAACCACGCATTGTTTCGATTAATGCAATATACAGGTAAGTAGATGAACACAAAAGAACTCACAATCGAGGCAGGTCGGGCTGAAAAGCAGTACTGGAAAGACCTGTGGACATACCGGGAACTGTTCTACTTTCTTGCATGGCGTGACATTTTAGTGCGCTACAAACAAACGGCGATCGGACTCGCTTGGGCACTAATCCGACCGTTTTTGACAATGGTTGTGTTCACAGTTGTATTTGGCAATATAGCTAAGCTTCCATCTGAGGGTGATGCACCTTACCCAATTTTGGTATATTCAGCGCTGTTGCCTTGGCAGTTTTTTTCTGGTGCGCTGACTGAGTGCAGCAACAGCTTAATTAATAACGCTAACCTGGTTTCCAAAGTCTACTTTCCCCGGTTGATTGTGCCGACGAGTGCAGTGATTGTCAGCTTCGTGGACTTTTTGGTTTCTGGGATGATTTTACTGGCACTGATGGCATGGTATAACTTTGTGCCAGACTGGCGCATTCTAACTCTGCCAATATTTATTTTGATTGCGTTTGGAGCGTCAATTGGAGCAGGGTTGTGGTTAGCAGCATTGAACGTGAAGTATCGAGATTTTCGCTTCATTGTGCCGTTTATTGTTCAGTTTGGGCTTTATGTTTCACCTGTGGGGTTTAGCAGCAAGGTTATTGCTCAACGGTTTTCTGAACAGTTGCTGCTGCTGTATTCGCTCAACCCAATGGTAGGGGTGATCGACGGTTTCCGCTGGGCGATTTTGGGCGGAGAATCGCAGATATATTTACCAGGGTTTGCGCTATCTGTTGCTTTTGTGGTGGTGCTGCTGTGGAGCGGAATCTGGTATTTCCGTAAAACGGAACGCAAGTTTGCTGACGTAATTTAGCGAGGAGTGGATAAGGTGTCGGATACAGCCATTAGAGTTGAAAATCTCAGTAAAAAGTACGTTCTCAGTCACCAGCAGACAGGAGGAAGTGGTAGCTATAATTCTTTGCGTGACAAGATCACAGATGGGACAAAGTCTCTTGGTAAGAAATTACTGAAACCTGCTCAGAAGACATCTAAGCCTACCCGTGAAGAGTTTTGGGCGTTGAAGGATGTTTCGTTTGAAATCAAGCAGGGCGACAGGGTTGGTATCATAGGTCGCAACGGTGCAGGAAAATCGACTTTATTGAAGATTTTAAGCCGGATTGTGGAGCCGACCAATGGAAAGATATCGATTAAAGGACGCATAGCAAGTCTGTTGGAAGTAGGCACAGGTTTTCACCCAGAGTTAACCGGTCGAGAAAATGTCTTTCTCAATGGCGCAATTCTGGGCATGAGCAAGGAGGACATTAAACGCAACTTTGATCAGATTGTGGCGTTTGCAGAAGTAGAAAAATTTTTGGATACGCCAGTGAAACGGTATTCATCAGGTATGTATGTGCGTTTGGCATTTGCTGTTGCTGCTCATTTAGAGCCAGAGGTTTTGATCCTAGATGAAGTGTTAGCAGTAGGAGATAGCGAGTTTCGGAAAAAATGTATGCAAAAAATGAGAGATATCTCGGAGAAAGAAGGTAGAACAGTTCTATTTGTTAGCCACGACTTGGGTGCAATAAAAACATATTGTAATAAGGGAATAATGCTTCAGCGTGGTCAAGTTTACAGTGAAGGAGACATTGATAATGTTACAAGCGCTTATTTATCAGCAGCTAAAACTTCAAATTTCCGAGCGGTAATGCGCTCAAATTGCGGCAGATTTGAACTGAAGCGCCCCTTTTGGGTAAATGATAAAGGTCAAGAGGTTTATGAGTATGCATGGGGAGAAAGCTATAGATTAAGGTTTGAATTCTATTTTTTTGAGAAGGTAAGTAGAATCAACCCTGGTTTCTTTTTAGTAGATGATGAAGGTAGAAAAGTCTTCACTTCACATCTCCTAGATGATCAACAGTTCAAATTTACAAAGCCTTTATCAGGAAAAGTAATAATTGATACGGATTTTAATCTGCCATCATTGGCTCCTGGTGAGTATCAAATTGTTTTTGGTGTTAGGAATGAGTCTGAACATGATGCTATCTTCTTTGATGATGAGTTGATTCAGTTAAAAATTGTCTATTTAGAACCACCTAAAAACGGTACAGGTGGAATGCTTTGGCATACAAGTAAGTGGTTATTGGTAGATGAAAATTTGACGGTATCCTTTTAAAGGATTTTTTATTTTCTCTATTTAAATAAAGGAAGTGTAAAATATGTACATTTATTTATAATTGACACACAAATGGCAAATCCGAAACTATGGTTATTAATGATATGAATAAAAATCTAGCAAAAATTAGGGCAATAATTCAAAAAAAACGTCAATTTTTTATATGCTGGTTGTTTGAAAAATATCCTGTGTTTGTGATTAGAATACTCTATTTACTTAACAAGCGCCACCTGATTAGGATCTGGGATCCTTGGATTGTGAAAAATAGTGACGAGTATATATTATTCAGCTTAGCTAGTTTAGCATTTTATGAACCATTTTGGTCAGAGGGAATAATTCTACAGTTTGTTTCTAAAGACTTGAAGAGATGGTCATTGAAAAATTACGCTTTGAAGCCAGATAAGTGTGAATGGCGAAATGGTAGGATGTTAGCTGGTTCTTGCGTTCAGGAAAATGATAAGTTTTATCTATTCTACTCTGCATCGCCTAAAGCTCCAAATCTGCTAATGGAAACTATTGGTCTTGCTGTTTCACAAGATTGCTATAATTGGCAAAGG
This sequence comes from Brasilonema sennae CENA114, assembly GCF_006968745.1. Classification (NCBI taxonomy): domain Bacteria; kingdom Bacillati; phylum Cyanobacteriota; class Cyanophyceae; order Nostocales; family Scytonemataceae; genus Brasilonema; species Brasilonema sennae. The sequence goes on from NZ_CP030118.1 coordinate 3,874,576, forward strand.
CATAAAAGTTCTGAAGTTTTAATAGTTCCAGATAATAATATTTACGGAAGTTGTACAACTTTTGGTTGCCTTCTTGAGCATCGTCAGTGTCGAGATCCATATATCTTTAAATGTCATCTCACTAACCAGTACTATCTCATTTTTTCCGCCGTAGTTCCCAAGGGTCATCCACTTTATCGTGGTTGTGTAGGTCTTGCAGTATCTCAGTCTATCGAAGGACCTTATAAATTACTTCAACCATTGCTCTATCCTCAACTTAATGAACTTGATGAAGGCATTTTTTATGAACTTGAGAGACCCCAGATAATATTTAAAAATGGAAAATACTATCTTTTCTTCTCTGCATGGATGCATACTATAAACCCAAAAGCAATAAACTACTACAACCATCTAGATTTAAGTGATTCATGCATTTATTGTTATACTTGTGACACAATTGAAGGCTCTTTTATGCGTTCCTCAGAATTTATTTTTGTGCCTGGTAGTGAAAAAACTGGTTTATACGGAACGAACTTTATTCAAGATGAAGAAGGCAGATGGTTTGCTTATGGATGGTATCCAGAATCTTTTACATATGAAGTAAGTCGCAAATTTCCAGTAATTTGGGATATGGAAGTTCCCAGAATTATAGTATCTGGTGAAAATTAGTTAGTATTTGTGAATGTCTATCCAATAATTATTATGATGCAGTTAAAACAAATCAAAAAAATAAAATATCCTCAAATTTATTCTGTACCTGAAGAAGTTCACAGACCGTTCTGGTCTGTAATGATTCCCACTTACAATTGCGCTAATTATCTTGCTCAAACTCTTGAGAGTGTTTTATCTCAAGATTTAGGATCAGAGCATATGCAAATTGAGGTTATCGATGATTGCTCAACCAAAGATGACCCAGAAGCAGTGGTTAGAGAAATTGGTAAAGGACGAGTATCTTTCTATCGTCAACCTCAAAATGTAGGTGCAATTCGTAATTTCAACACCTGTATTCAGCGTAGTGTAGGACAGTTTGTCCACATACTTCATGGTGATGATTTCGTTGCACCAAATTTTTACTCATCCTACGAAAGTCTCATACAATCGCATCCGGATGTAACCTTAATTATTAGCCCAGCAATTTTTGTAAATGAAAAAAATGAGCAGATCCGCATTGAGCCGCTACTCTCCAATATAGACGGAGTTGTAGTAGACTTCCTAAAAATAGAGGCTGTGAGAAACGTAATTCAAACACCTGCTGCGGTTGTACCTCGTAAAGTCTATGAGCAGATTGGTGGCTTCTATGAACCACGTTTCCATACTGCTGATTGGGAAATGTGGTTCAGAGCAGGTCTTTATGGCAAAGTGGTAACTCTAGATAGGCAAGTCGCTTATTATCGGATTCATTCAGGAAGTGATACGAGTCGTCTAATCCTCACCGGTAAAAATATTCAAGAGTGTAAGGATGCAATTGATATGTGTATGCGTCAGTTGCCAGAGAAACTTCGAGAGGAACTTAATGATAATAAATATTCCGAGATTACAGAGCTAGCTCGTTTCTTACACTTAGATTTAGCAAAGAAAAAATTGTGGAAAAGTAGTTTAATTCATGCAAGCTGGAGCCTAAGGCTGGAGCCTAGTAAATCTTCTGTTAAAGTTTATTTAATTGCCTTAGCTCGATATGTGTTATACGGAGCTTTAAATTTTGATATGAAATTCCTCAAACTTAAACAAAATATATCTGATGCTAACTAAATGAGTTTAAACAACATATTAATGCTCTCTACACTACGATCTCTACAGTACAGTTCGCTCAAGCATTGCCTTACAGGAAACATATTGGAGGAGTAATATGATTTTCGCTCCAACTCTAACACTTTCAACCACGACCTCAATTACTTCTGAGAATAACCGTCTTTGCCTGATTTCTGGCTCAGCCAATCTCCCACTATCTCAGGAAGTGGGTCAATATCTGAGCATGGAACTGACTCCTACAGTCTGTAAACGGTTTGCTGATGGAGAGATTTATATCCAAATTCTGGAATCAATCCGAGGTTGCGACGTATATCTGATTCAACCCACTTGTCGTCCAGTCAACGATCATCTCATGGAATTGATGATCATGATTGATGCCTGTCGTCGCGCCTCAGCAAGGCAAATCACAGCAGTGTTGCCCTACTCTGGCTATGCCAGAGCAGATCGTAAGACAGCTGGACGGGAATCAATTACGGCTAAACTAGTAGCAAACCTAATTACCAAAGCGGGTGCTGATCGCGTTCTGGCGATGGATTTGCACTCTGCTCAAGTTCAAGGCTTCTTCGACGTTCCACTAGATCATGTCTACGGCTCTCCTATCCTGCTAGATTACCTGCAAAGCAAGCAACTTTCTGATATCGTTGTCGTTTCTCCTGATGTGGGCGGAGTAGGGCGTGCACGAGCATTTGCCAAGCAACTCAACGATGCACCGCTTGCCATTGTCGATAAGCGTCGTCAGGTACACAATGTTGCTGAAGTTATGAATCTCATTGGTGAGGTGCAAGGTAAAACGGCTGTTCTTGTGGACGACATGATAGACACAGCAGGTACTATAACTGAAGCGGCAAAACTACTTCGCAAGGAAGGTGCACGGCAAGTTTATGCTTGTGCAACCCATGCAGTCTTTTCACCTCCTGCCCATGAACGTCTATCAAGCGGTTACTTTGAAGAAGTTATCGTTACAAATACCATTCCCCTGGTGGACGAGAACCGCTTTCCACAATTGACAGTCTTATCTGTCGCTAATCTCATCGGTGAGACAATCTTCCGCATTCACAAAGAAAGTTCTGTTAGCAGTATGTTTCATAACTAAATCACAAATCTCCATACACTCAGTTTTCCTAACTCAAACTGTCAAGAAAAAAATAAATCAAGCCTTGCACTTTTGATTGAATACCCTAAAAAAATTGGTGAAATTCTCATGCAAAAGACAGTTTACTCATTCGACGTATTTGAAACATCTTTAATTCGGGTTTGGGCAAAACCAACAGACTTATTTTGGGAATTGGGAAAACAACTAAGGCAACAAAAACTAATCGAAATATCAGCAGACACTTGGCAGCAGATGCGGATAAAAGCAGAAAGCGCAGCAAGAGTTGCATCGAAAACCGGAGAAGTGACTGTAGAACAAATCTACCAACAATTAGCTGGTTTTTTGGGTTGGTCAACAACTCAAGCGCAACAAGCTATGCACAAAGAAATTGCATTAGAGTTGGCTTCTTTGCGTCCGGTACCCGCCATTCAAAAAAGAATACAAGCATTACAGCAAGCAAATGAGCGGGTCATCTACATATCTGATATGTATTTATCTGAGGAAACGATTCGGACTTTCCTCAAAGAAAATAATGTCTGGACACCAGGTAGCTGTTTGTATGTCTCATCCGAAGTAGGTGTCAGCAAGGCAAATGGTAAATTATTTCAACATTGTCTAGCAAAGGAGTCAGTCAAAGCTTCGCAGTTAAATCATATTGGAGACAACTTACACTCTGATGTGAAAATGGCAAAAAAACAGGGGGTTAGAGTTGAGCCTATCTCTCAAACCCACCTAAATCGATACGAACAAATTATTGCAAATGACTCCCAGCTACCTTTGCCCTTCCGCTCACAGCTAGCTGGAATGAGTAGACTTACTCGGTTACATTCAAAAGAAACTAGTCCAAACAAGCAAATTATCTGGGATACAACAGCCAACGTGATTGCGCCGATGTTGTTTGGCTACGTTTACTGGTGCTTGGTGTCAGCCAAAAAAAGAGGAATTAAAAGACTTTACTTTGTTGCCAGGGATGGACAAATTCTCCACAAAATTGCTCAGGAGATTTGTCGAAATTGGGGATATGAAATTGATTGTCGCTATTTGTATGGTTCGCGGCAAGCTTGGCACGCACCTTCATTAATGAAAGTTGGTGAAGACGAATACACATGGATATTTAATGATACAACTTTTTTGTCAGTGCATTCGGTGTGTGAGCGGGTGAACATCACGCCAGAGCAAATTGAAGATGTGCTGGCACGGTTTGGCTTTGCGAAATTCAGGTGGAATCATAATCTCAGTCGTCAGGAACGTAATCAACTCAAGCTAGCGTTTCGTGAACCGGAGGTAGTGGAGTTGATTGTGGCGACTGCTACTAGCTATCGTGAACAGGCAATTGGTTATTTCCGTCAGGAACAGATTGGTGATGGTTTGCCTTTTGCAGTTGTTGATATTGGTTGGACTGGGCGATCGCTGGGTTCTTTTAGCAAAGTATTAAAAAGTGCGGGATTATATCCAGAATCAGGTATGCATGGATTTTACTTTGCTCTAGAAAAACGAGTGAAAGCATTTGCTAGCGACCAGTTACTCACTTATTTTTATGATGGAGACAAACCCGTTGGCGATCGCGATCGCATTTGCCAATACAGATGCCTATTCGAGTTGTTTGTCGCCGCAGATCATGGTGGCACAGCCAGATATGAACAACAGGGCGATCAATATACTCCCGTTCTGCGTTATCAAAAAAATCAAGCCGCAATCAACTGGGGACTGTATGTCCTTCAAAATGCCGCTGTTGAATTTGCCAAGCAGTTGACAACCAATTTGAGTGAGCAAGACTGTCCAGTCGAATTATTTATCAGGGCAACTAATGTGTTAATCGAAGAATTTGTTCAAAATCCTTTTTTCCAGGAAGCAAAAGTATTTGGTTCTTTCTTGATGGCTGAAGATCAAGGTGAAAATAAACTTTATGAGCTGGCACCTGCTTACAGTTTGATTGATTGTTTTAGGTTGATACTTCGTGGTAAACAGCCTCATCAGAACGTTTGGTTCCCAGCATCATTTGCAAGAAGTCATCCGATTTTCAGAATATTTATGAATGAAAGAACAATGAACATGACTCATCATCTTAGGGTCATTGGGGGTAAGTTAAGACGCGGCATTTTACTCAAGCAACTCAGTGAGCCTGCTTAATTCTGGCTCCACACCTCAGTACTACTTGAATAGACCTCTCCAAAAATCGATTTTTAGTGCAAGCGCCGTAAAGGTTTCATAGCCATTTTTGAGAGGTCTAATAGACATAAACACTAAGCCTGTAGTTATTTGATACAAAAAGCTAGTCGGTGAAACCTTCATGCCAAGCCACCTAAATCGATACGAACAACTGATTGCACATGACTCCCAGCTACCTTTGCAATTTCGCTCGCAGCTAGCTGGTGCTACTAAACTTACCCGCTTGCATTCAAAAGAAACTAGCTCAGACAAGCAAATTATCTGGGATACAACAGCCAACGTGATTGCGCCAATTTTGTTTGGCTTCGTTTACTGGTGCTTGGTGTCAGCCAAAAAAAGAGGAATTGAAAGACTCTACTTTGTTGCTAGAGATGGGCAGATTCTCCACAAGATTGCACAAGTGATTTGTCAGAACTGGGGGTACGATATCGATTGTCGCTACCTGTATGGCTCGCGGCAAGCTTGGCACGCCCCTTCATTGATGGAGATTGGTGAAGCCGAACTGGGTTGGATTTTAGATAGCACGACGTTTTTATCGGTTCATTCGGTTTGTGAGCGGGTGAACCTGACACCACAGCAAATCGAAGATGTTTTGATTCGGTTTGAGTTTCCTCCATCCAAGTGGAATCTTAATCTTAGTCGTCAAGAACGCAGCCAACTTGAGCAAGCTTTTCGCGATCCACAGGTAATAGAACTGATTCTCTCGACATCTGCTGTCTATCGTGAGAAGGCAATTGGTTATTTCCGTCAGGAAAAATTAGGCGATGGTTTATCTTTTGCCATTGTTGATATCGGCTGGCTTGGGCGCGCCCAGCGTTCCTTCAGTCAATTATTGAGAAGCGCTGGACTCTATCCAGAATCAGGAGTTCATGGGTTTTACTTTGCTCTAGAAAAGCAGGCAAAAGCGCTCGGAAGCGATCATTTATTAGCATTCTATAATGTAGAAAAACCAGATCGCCACCATATTTCTAAATACAGACACTTATTCGAGCTTTTGGTTGCCGCAGATCATGGTGGCACAATGAGATATGAACAATCTGATAATCAGTATGTCCCCATCCTGCGTTATCAGAAAAATGAAAAAGCAATCAACTGGGGGCTATATGTCCTTCAAAATGCTGGTGTTGAGTTTGCACAGCAGCTTACAACAAATCTGAGTGATAGCAATTGTGCAACAGATCAGTTTCTCAGAGCTAGTGATCTATTAATAGAATCTTTTGTTTATGATCCTTCTCCTATAGAGGCAAAAGTATTCGGTTCCTTTTTAATTGCTGACGATCAGGGCGAAAAAGTACTCTATGAACTAGCACCTGCTTACAATTTTGTTAATTGTTTGAAACTGCTGAGTTTTGGTAGTCAACCATTCAAGGGTGTTTGGTTTCCAGCTTCACTTGCCAGAAGTCATCCTCTTTTTAGAATAGTCCTTAATCCAAACATACTTAATGCCACTCATAATCTAAGGGTCATAGTAGGCAGGCTAAAGCGTAGTATAAGAGCGAAAACAGAGACTGAACCGGCCTCGCGCCTAGTGGACACTTGACATGAACATAAATAGTCATTGTGACCATTGCAAATACAGGCTAAAAAAAATTTATGAACCAACTTATTTAGGAATTTGAAATTCAAAAAACAGGTGTGATGACGTTGCCAAAAGACTCTCCCCTGAGTCAGTGTATCAGTCGTTTGTAGCTCGAATGCATCAGCACCTATATCAACCAGCTATTGAAGTCTAGACAAATTGGATTAGGGAGGGATATGTGACAGACAAATTTGCTATCAGAGTAAAAAAACTATTGAACCTTCGCGATTGGTCATCCCAAGTGATGTCCACAGCAGGTGGGAACCTGCACAAAAAAAGCATTGAGTGGCTAAATTTTAGTGGTTCTCATACTTTCATTGACAGAAGTAAGAAAAGCGATCGCCTTTTGATTGTACTTGCTGGTTACAAAAGTTTTTTGTATCCGCTGACTCTGACAAGAATTGCCAAGTTTGTTCCACCTGATATTGATGTCTGTATCCTCTCCTCTGGGTTATATTCTGAAGAACTAGCGGAAATGTCAGCAGTTAATGGCTGGTCTTATCTGTACACAAAAACTAACAAAGTTTCACTAGTTCAGAACTTGGCGATCGCCAAGCATACACAAGCCAAGTGGATCTATAAAATAGATGAGGATGTTTTTATATCAGAAAACTTTTTTGAACGAATCCTAGAAGGATATTTATCTGTCAAAAAAGAGGGGTTATATGACCCAGGTTTTTGTGCTCCGCTACTGAATGTTAATGGTTATTCCTACATCAATTTTCTCAAATTTATCGGTGCTGAGGATGAATACAAAGCTAAATTTGGCGAATTGAAGCATGCAGCTGGCGGCATTAAGGCTTCTGATGATGGAGAAGCAGCCAAGTACTTATGGAAAAAGAGCCTACCATTTGATAAAGTAGCCCATTACATTGCCTCCCAACCTTTCAAATACTCACCATCTCCACATCGTTTCAGCATTGGTGCCATTCTTTTTGAAAAAGAATTTTGGCAAGAAATAGGTGGCTTCAGAACTCCATTAAAACAAGGCGGGCTAGGTATGGATGAAGCATATCTATGTAAAGACTGTATACAACTGTCGAGAGCAATGATTGTTATTCACAACGTGTTTGCTGGACATTTTTCATTTGGACCGCAAACACCTGCAATGAAAGAGTATTTACCAGAAATATACTCTCAACTTTCCTTGGAACCTCAACTTTCCTTTGAACCTCAACTGTCCTTACAAGGGAGTGTAAACCATGAAATTTGATTGGTTAATTGTCGGGGCCGGATATTCAGGCTGTGTGCTAGCTGAGCGAATCGCCAATCAACTAGGGCAGAGAGTACTAATTTTAGACCAGCGAGACCACATCGGCGGCAATGCCTACGATTACTACAACGAGCATGGCATCTTAGTACATAAATACGGTCCCCATATCTTCCACACTAAATCCAAAAAAATTTGGGATTACTTATCCCAATTCACCGAGTGGCGACACTATTTTCACCATGTGCTTGGTGTAGTGGAAGGTAAGAAAGTTCCTATCCCATTTAATTTAAATTCACTTTACGCGCTGTTTCCTCCCCGTTACGCTGAAAAACTAGAGGAACAACTCTTAGAACACTTCGGTTTTGGCGTCAAAGTACCGATTCTCAAGTTGCGTGAAAGCGCTAGTGGAGATTTAGAGTTTTTAGCTAACTACATCTACGAGAACGTTTTCTTACGTTACACAACTAAGCAGTGGCAACTCAAACCAGAGGAACTTGATCGCGGTGTGACAGGACGCGTTCCAGTTTACATCAGCCGAGACAATCGCTATTTCCAAGATCCTTACCAAGCGATGCCAAAGTACGGCTATACCGAGATGTTCCGCCAGATGCTGGCTCACCCCAATATCAAGATACTGCTACAAACGGACTACCGGGAAGTCATTAACGACATCAAATTCAACCGGATGGTTTACACTGGTCCAATTGATACTTTCTTCGACTATATGTATGGCGAGCTACCTTATCGTAGCCTGCGCTTTCAATTTGACACCTTAGATCAAGAACACTACCAGGAAGTAGGTACAGTTAACTACCCCAACGAATACGACATCACCCGCATCACCGAACAAAAGTATCTATCGGGGCAAACTTCACCCAAAACAACTTTGGTCATGGAGTATCCCCAGGCATACGTACCAGGTAAAAATGACCCTTACTACCCGATTCCGCGTGAGGAAAACCGCGACCGATATGACCTCTACTTGAAAGAGGTGGAGAAACTTAACGGTACAGTTATCTTTGCTGGACGCCTTGCCGAGTATAAATACTACGACATGGATCAGGCAGCGTTACGAGCCTTGAGCTTGTTTGAGAAAGAAGTAGCGCAGTGAGTGAGCAGGTTATGCAGTATTTGCCCACCTACTTACCGCCGTAGCCGATCAATATTAGCCAGAGAGTAAATGTTACTAACCCAGGGCTAAAGCCTCTGAATTTCCACACATCCCACGAGGTTTTATGAAAGATTTACAAACTAACAAGCTGCAACCGATCGCACTACCTCTACTTCCTGAAAATCCATTGGTTTCAGTGTTGATTTCAAACTACAACTACGCCAGATACATTGGTGAAACTTTAGAAAGCGTACTTTGCCAAACCTACCCACACTTTGAAGCTATAGTTTGTGATGATGGCTCTAGCGATAACTCCTGTGAAGTTATCGAAACCTATGTTCAAAAAGACCCCAGAATTAAATTAATCCGTAAGCAGAATGGAGGTATCGCCTCTGGTTTAAATGCAGCATATCAACAAAGCAAAGGAGAAATTGTTTGTATCCTAGATGCAGATGATCTATGGATGCCTACAAAGTTGCAAAGGGTAGTAGAAAAACTGAAATCTCAATCCAAGTGCGGTTTTGTCATTCATAACGTCATTCAAATTGATGGGCAGGGGAAAAATATAAAACCAACGCCTATGATGAAGCAGTTAGCTTCAGGCTGGATGGCACCAGATGTTTTAGAAAATGGTGGTTTCATTGAAAATCTTCCTCCTGCTTCTGCACTTAGTATTCGCAGGGAAATAGCTAGTCTGATATTTCCAATAAACGAAGCAATGAAGCGCCATGTAGATGGTCTGATCATTTTTCTGGCTTTACTTGTGACGGAAGTCAGGGCTGTGCCAGAAGTGTTAAACAAGTTTCGTTTACATGGAGCAAATACTACAAGTCTAGCACCCATAACAGTAGATAGTATGGAGCGATCGCTCTCTGCCCTTGAGCATATCCATCAGGAACAAAAACAGCTTCTGAAAAAGGTTTATGGTACGGAAATTGCAGACAAATTAAGGGATTTGCGGTATAGCTTAGCAATTTGCCAGTATCGCTACTTGCTTGCTCGCCTTAAAGGTATCTCACGCAAACAACGCCGAGAAGTACACCAGCATTTGATCTCACACCCACAGTTTAGTACTGAATTTAGCTGGTTCAAACCTCAAAGGTGGCTATTCCAATGGAATTTACCAGATGCGCTTTTTACACTGTTGTTTAATCAGGTGTATGGAGTCAGTCCCCTGAAGCAATTTGTCAAGTCCCTATTTGCAAGAAAACCAGCTATGCATTCTGCAAAACTGCTAAGCGAGTAAAAAGTCGGGTAATTATTTTTAAAAAAAGAATTAAGTATGCAAGAACTGCAAGATAAGAAACTTCAACCCATAGACCTTTCGCCACTTTCAGATGCACCGTTGGTTTCAGTGTTGATTGCTAACTACAACTACGCCAGATACATCAGCGAAACTCTCGAAAGCGTACTTTGCCAAACTTATCCCAATTATGAAATCATAGTTTGTGATGATGGCTCTACCGATAACTCTTGTGAAGTCATCGAAAACTATACTCAAAAAGATTCCCGAATCAAGCTAGTACGAAAACCAAATGGTGGTGTAGCTACCGCCTTAAATGCAGCATACCGGGAAAGCAAAGGTCAAATCATTTGCCTATTGGATGCAGATGATGTCTGGATTGATAACAAGCTGCAAAAGACTCTGGAGGTTTTTCGGTCAGATCCTCAGTGTGGCTTTGCTATTCACAATGTTATTCAGATTGATTTCCAAGGGAACTTCATAAAACCTACTGCGATGTTCCAGCGTTTAGCTTCAGGCTGGCTGGCACCGTCTGCTTTGGTAAATGGTGGATTAGTTGACAATATACCTCCAGCTTCTGCACTGAGTGTCCGACGCGAAGTAGCTGACTTAATATTTCCACTCAATGAAGCATTTAAGCGCAATGCAGACAGTCTTATATTCCGTTTCGCTCCATTAATCACAGCGATTGGGGCAGCACCAGAGGTACTAAGTAAGTTTCGCTTGCATGGAGCAAACACAACAAGTCTAGTCAGCGTGACACCAGATTTTTTGGAGAAAGATTTAGTTATTATGGAGCGGGTTCACCAAGAACAGAAACTGTTTGTAACAAATGTTTATGGTGCAGCGATCGCACAAAAGCTAACCGATTTAAAGTTCAGCGTGCTAGTGTCCAACTCTCGCTACTTGCATGCCCGTCTGACAAACAAATCCAAAATAGAGAGAAAAGAAATTCATCAGCACCTAGTTGCTAACCCACGATTTCACACCCACTTTAACTCTTTACCTCAAAAGTGGCTGGTGCAATGGGGTGAATATCTACCAAACGCGTTTTTTGCAGCCTTTTTTAACCTAGTGTATGGATCAAGCCGACTTAAGAGTTTTGCCAGATGGTTATTTAGGCGAAACTTAACTGCAAGTTTTATACGTGGTTAATCCACCGTCACACATCTAATGTTCTCTTAGCAAAAAGGGATATATCAAATGCTCAAATTAAATCTTGGTTGTGGTTCTCATATTCCAAGTGGCTGGGTAAATGTAGACTATGCACTAGGTGCTTGGATCGCAAAGCTACCAGTCTTTTCTATAATCAATAAAACATTCAAAATTATCAACTTTGACTGGTCAGATAAAATTTTTATGCACGACCTGAGGAAGAAATTTCCTTGGGAAGATAATTCAGTCGATGTAGTTTATAGCTCTCATACTCTGGAGCATCTATCTAAAACCGAAGGACAACATTTCTTAAAAGAATGCCACCGTGTCTTAAAGCCTAATGGCATTATTCGGATTATCGTGCCAGACTTGAGAGCTATTGTCAACAAGTATACGCAAGGTGAAATCGCTGCCGACGAAATGCTTGATGAACTTTATGTGAGCTATGATTCTCCTCGTGATGGGGCGCTAAAGCGGAAACTAGCACCATTTATTCGATTTCCTCATAAGTGTATGTATGACACTCCAGCGTTACTACGGATTATGTCTGAAATTGGCTTTGAGGTTGCTAGCAGACAGGCTTTTGAAAGTGAGATAGAGGATGTGCGAGCAATTGAACGCTCTAGTCGAACTGATGAAGCTGTCATTATTGAAGGGAAAAAAATATCTGCACCCCGCTACAAGCCAGTTAATTCTGTGCAGTCAGACCCTTTGGTAGGTCAGCGTTCATAACAGGAGAGAAGCTATAATGACCAGCTCATCCCTACGCATACTGTTTGTCAGCCACGCCTATGTTGTTGGTGTGAACCAGGGAAAGCTTGAGGCGCTCGCCCGAACTGGCAAAGCACAAGTCGGTTTGCTTGCTCCTAGCAACTGGAAAGCATTGGAGTGGAATCGCCTACTTCCACTAGAGACACCCTACCCCAATATCAAAACTTATTCAGCACCTGTCCTTTTTCCAGGTCGAGGCGGCGCTCATATTTACGCGCCTTGGAAAATTTGGCAAGTACTCAACGACTTTCGACCAGACGTGGTACAGGTAGAGGAAGAAGTTTTTTCTATTTGTGCGCTTGAGCTAGCAATTTGGAGCCGACTCACCAAGACACCCTTAGTCGTGTTTGGTTGGGAAAACATGGATCGACAACTTCCGCTTCCGCGCCGTTGGCTGCGCCAATTTGTCATGAGTACGGCAAAGCTGATAATTGCTGGCAATCGTGATGGAGCGGAGTTGCTGCGTCAATGGGGTTACACTGGGTTAGTGGAAGTCATGCCTCAGATGGGAGTAGACACTCAATTATTTACTCCGGATAGGCGATCGCCATCGCACCAGCACAAAGATAAATTTCACATTGGTTTCCTGGGGCGGTTAGTACCTGAAAAAGGCGTTGATGTCATATTTGCAGCTGTCCGCCAACTCCAACAGCAAGGACTCAACTGCCAAATCATCCTTTGTGGCTCTGGTTCTTTTGAAGAAACTCTCAGACAAGAGGCGCTTCTTCACCAGATTGCCGATCTAGTTACTTGGCAAGGAGCAGTACCCCACGACAAAGCCCCAGAAGAAATCAGCAAATTTGATGTCCTAGTTTTGCCCTCACGAACTTCCCCAACTTGGAAAGAGCAGTTTGGTCATGTGCTAATTGAAGCAATGGCAATGGGTGTGCCAGTCATTGGTTCTAATTCTGGCGAAATTCCCAACGTGATTGGGCGAACCGATTTAGTCTTTCCAGAAGGAGATGCTCAGGGACTAGCGGCAATATTGGAGCGCATGATCCGCGATCAACAGTGGTGCGAAGAAACTGGACGCTATGGCATGACCAGAGTGTATCAGCATTACACGCACGAACGGATTGCAGAGCGGTTGCTTAACCTATGGCAAAAATTACTGGAGCCAAACAATGCGGCATATGCGATGAGACATGAAAAGCTCATATAGCAGTGTCTTAAATCTAGCTTTGATGATGTTTTGAGGGTAAAAGATTACCAATGCGTGTAGTGATTGCGCGGATGATGCCTGAACCTAGCATGGATGTCTATGCCGATAACATAATTTCAGGACTGCGATCTGTCCGACCAAACTGGGAGATTGTTGATCTCAAACCGCAACCTGTTGACAGAAAAAGTCGTTCTCTGTTACTCAGAGTTTGGAAATACTACGAACGTTTCTGGCGCTTTCCTCAACAAGTGCAGCAGCAAGTTGCAGATATTTTTCATATCATCGACCCCAGCGAGGCGCACATCACTTATTGGTTAAAAAAGAAAAATAAAGCTGTTGTCGTCACCTGTCACGATCTCGTCAACTTTTACTCTCACGATAATCTTCAAGGTTCAGTGGAACTGCCCTTCCTCAGTCGTGGTATGTGGATACATGCTGTCAAAGGTATGAAGTACGCCGATCATGTCGTCGCTGTTTCTTCTGCAACAGCCAAAGATACGACTCAAATAATGGATATTGAACCTGCACGTATTTCTGTAATACCTAATGCAGTTGAAGCCGCATTTCAACCATTACCCAAAGAACAAGCTGAGTCTTTACGGCAAAAATATGGAATTTCACCAGAAACAGTTTGTTTACTAAATGTAGGCTCCAATCATCCGCGTAAAAATCTCTCTACCATTCTTAAAGTCATAGAAACTTTGCAGCAGCGAGGCTTGTCTATCCACTTGTGGAAAGTGGGTGCAGACTTTACAGATGAACAAAAAATATTCATCAAAACTCAAGGGCTAGAAAATCATATCAGCTACTTAGGCAAGCCAGATAAATCTACCCTAATTCAAATTTATAACGCCGCTGATATGTTAATAGCACCTTCACTCCATGAGGGATTTGGCATAACCCTTTTAGAGGCAATGGCTTGTGGAATTCCAGTTATTACCTCCAAGGTTTCAGCCATGCCTGAAGTAGTAGGAGATGCGGGAGTATTAGTTGATCCAAACGACTATCAAGCAATTGCAGATGCAGTGTGTCATCTTCACAATCATCCTGATTCCTATCAGGAATTAGTCAACAAAGGACTTGCAAGAGCTAAACTGTTTACCTGGGAAAAAGCAGGAGAACAAATTGCTGAAATTTATGAGAAAGTTCAGGCTTGTAAGGAATTTAAAGGAGTTGCTAAAACTTAATCGCTAAAAAAATCTTGCACTAGTGTTTTTATAGTAAAACTTAATTTTTTCATTGTTCAATCTATTTTAAAGAGGCGCTCTAGATATGAAAATTCTGATGTCCGCCTACTCGTGTGAACCAGGCAAGGGATCTGAGCGCGGCGTGGGCTGGAATGTTGTTCGGGAAGTCGCTAAATATCACGAAGTTTGGGTTTTAACTCGATTTGACGAAAGTGGGGAAGCAATTGAAGCCGAGCTAGCCCGCAACCCAGTGCCTAACTTACACTTCGTATATTTCAATCTTCCCATCTTGGGTAGCCTCTGGCGCTGGGGGTCAAGCGGTGCGATGCAAATCCACTACTATCTTTGGCAGATCCAAGCATACTTTGTAGCCCGCCGTCTACATCGTGAAATCGGCTTTGAAGTCGCACAGCACGTTACTTTTGTCAAGTATTCAAATCCTAGCTTTCTTTCACTGCTGCCAGTTCCTTTTGTGTGGGGACCTGTTGGTGGCGGCGAATCTGCGCCAAAAGAGTTTTGGCGAGATTTTAGCTGGCGTGCAAAGACTTACGAAATTATGAGGGACTTTGTTCGCTTTTTAGGGGAACTTGATCCGTTTGTGCATCTGACTGCTAAAAAAAGTGCTGTCGTTAGCGCTACAACTGAGGATACGGCTAAGCGACTGTACAAAATGGGTGTCAGTAATGTGGAGGTTTTATCTGCGATAGGGCTGACGAAGGAAGAAATAGCCAATCTTGCTGAGTACGGGATGCCAGACGCTTTGCCAGTAAGGTTTATTAGCATCGGTAGACTGTTGCATTGGAAAGGGTTTCATCTGGGACTGCGTGCCTTCGCCCAGGCAAACCTGCCTAATGCCGAGTACTGGATTTTGGGAGACGGTTCGGAACGCGATCGCCTTCACACTCTTGCCCAAGATTTAGGAATTGCTCAACAGGTAAAGTTCTGGGGCGAGTTACCCCGTGAGGAGACTTTGGCAAAGCTAGGCGAGTGCCATGTGCTAGTTCATCCCAGTTTACACGATTCTGGGGGGTTGGTGTGTATGGAGGCAATGGCAACAGGGCGTCCGGTCATTTGTCTGGACTTGGGAGGACCAGCTTTGCAGGTTACTGAGGAAACTGGCTTCAAAATTTCTGCAAATCATCCGGATCAGGCAGTCGATGACTTGTCTAAAGCAATGATTAGTGTCGCTAAAGACCCAGAACTACGCCTACGTATGGGTCAAGCCGGACAGAAGTTAACAACAGAGGCTTTTAGTTGGCAAGTTAAGGGAGAACGTTTGGCTGAGGTTTATGAAGAAATCGTAGCCCAGAAAGAAAAAATAACGAAGCAGCCTGAATTGCGATTGCGCGGAACGCAGACGCCAAAGGCGTATCGCTAAGTACATTCAAATTTTAAAAATAACGCCCTAATATGCATATCCTAATTGCTGCTTTACACAGACCTACAAAACCGACTGGCGTTTGCAGACACGCTGTAAATCTTGCTCAATGTCTTGTTGATACCGACCAAGTAACCAAAGTTACTTTAGTTGTAGGAGCATGGCAAAAAGATTACTTTGAAAAAACTTTTAATCTGTCTTCACAAAAAATTAATTTACTGAGCGTAGACATTAAAAATAGCTCAGTTTCAAGAAATCTCTGGTTTTTATTTGGTTTACCAAAACTCGCCAAACAACTCCATTCTAATATCGTCCATCTTTCATTTCCACTTCCATTTCTTCGCTCACTTTTTCCCTGTCCAGTCGTGACCACTATTCATGACCTATATCCTTATGAATACCCAGAAAACTTTGGCTACCCAAATGTTATCTTCAATCAGTTATTTTTGAAACAGTGCATCAACAATAGCGATGGACTTTCCTGCGTTTCCAAACAAACACTAGAATTCCTAAAAATTTATTTCCCCCACATTGAGCAACGGAAAAAAACTACTGTCGTTTATAACTATGTAGATTTTAGTCAGATTAAACCAAGAGTACCCAAGAATATAGAAAGTAGTATTAATACTCCTTTCTTACTTGCCGTTGCTCAGCATCGTAAGAACAAAAATTTAGATATCTTAATACAGACATATTCTCTGTTATTAAAAAATAATCAGCTAAAAGATTCAACTAAGCTGATTCTCGTTGGTAGTTCTGGACCTGAAACAGAAAACATTTGTCATCAAATCCGTACACTTTCTTTAGAAGAGCGCGTGCTAATGCTTTCATCAATAGATGATGATGAACTGTGTTGGCTATATCAAAACTGTGAACTATTAGTAGTGCCTTCTTCTACAGAGGGTTTTTGCCTACCACTAGCTGAAGCACTATATCTTTCATGTAAAGTAGTCTGCTCAGATATTCCTATCTTTAGAGAAATAGGCTCCTCTAACTGCACTTATTTTGAACTACAAAACGATAGCGTTGAAAATCTTTCACAAGCTATTATTCAATGCCTAGCTCAGCCTGATTCTGATTATAAATATCCCGATTATTCTTTTTCCAAATCAAATGCCGCATATCAATATATCAACTTTTATTCCACATTAATATAATTATAATTACTAGAGTGAGCAATAAGTTAACTTTTCGTTATAAACCAGTAAAAATACTCATGCAGTTCTTTTCTGAAAGAATAGAAACCTAAGAATGATCAATACAAAAAACTCTATAAATCAACATTTTTGGAAACCACGTAAACAAGTATACCTTACTAGTTTATCACTCATAATAATTGCTTTTATAAGTATTTTCTACCCCCGTATTATTAGTGCAGCAGGTGTCCCTAAAGTCATCAATTTTGCACATTTTTTGTTGGTTCCATTTGCTCTCATAGTTGCGATAACCAAGACCCGAACCAAGGATAGCAAGCAAATAGCAACTACATGGGAAATTATAACTGCGTGTTTTATCTTTCTTGGGGTCATACTTACCAGTGCGCTTTTGAATAAGGCAGGTGCGATTAATGTATTCTTGGATTTCATGATACTTTGTGAGCCTTTTTTGATGCTGTTGACGATAATTTGTATACCCTTAACGCCAGCAAGTTTTCAAAAGTTGAGAGCTTGGCTGCTAGGTTCTGCCTTAATTAACCTATTAGTAGCTTTAATTCAGAAACCTCTGATAGATATGGGTAAGATTAGTGTTGCCCAATACACTCCCCAGGACGCTGTTCAAGGTGTTTTTTATTTGTCAGGCGCTGGCAATTATGTATCTTGCTCCGTTTCATTAGCCGTTGGTTTGTATTATTTGCTGAACGCTAAGACTGTCTCTATTTGGATACGAGGATTTTTGTTACTCCTTGCGTTTTGGCAATTATTAATTTCCGACTCCAAGCAGGTGTTAATAGTATTTGTAGTAGCCTGGATGCTTTTGGTATTTTTTAAATACAATGATTTTGGCAAAGCACTAATGTATATAATAATTTTTACTTTGTTTATTATAGGTTTTTATTGGTGCATGGAAAACCTAGAAATAGAAGGCTTGGAAGCATTTAAATATTGGTTTAGCAGAACAGAACTTTACGGTCCTGATGGTGAGGCTGTTAGGACTAAAATGGCAGCAGTTCCCATGATTGTTTCTTACTATAAGTCACCCTTAAATTGGTTGTTTGGTCTTGGACCAGGTCATACCGTGGGACGGTTAGGAGGGT
The DNA here is from genome assembly GCF_006968745.1 of Brasilonema sennae CENA114. Lineage (NCBI taxonomy): Bacteria > Bacillati > Cyanobacteriota > Cyanophyceae > Nostocales > Scytonemataceae > Brasilonema > Brasilonema sennae. Next base: position 3,892,619 of record NZ_CP030118.1, read on the forward strand.
GGTTTTTCCGCGATTATTGGAGTCTATTAGGTCCGCTAGGGGCTACAACTCATCCTGTGAGTATAGAAGTCTGGGATAAAGTGTATGCAAGTTGGCTTGCCAAGGAGTCTTCAATGTTTATGCCTTTATTTAGCTGGCTTGGCGTCTGGGGAGACTTAGGGTTTTTAGGTCTAGGGGCTTATCTGTATCTTGGCTATGTCTTATGGTCTCGTGTTTGTGTGGATGATTTTTGCAAATTTTTGACGCTGACTCTGTTTGTCTTTGGTCTGATTTTCACTCAGATGGAAGAGGCGGGTCAAACCCTTACTGTGGCTATTTTGATTAGTCTACAATGGCATGAGCGGCGGCTGGCTCGACAAGCACATCAGCACCCCTTAAACAATGTCTAGAAAGTAGTAGATTTGACAGAAAACTTGACATTAGGGAGTCGAGTGCGAGCGATCGCCCAAACTTATTTCATCCCTTTTTTTCGCGTTACTTGCCCTGAGTACAATGGTAAGGCAACAGAGGGACCACCTCTAGATGGCAAATCACGATGATTCAAATTCTTAGTAACTTTGCCTCTTGTTTCTCTGACAATTACTGGATACTGATTTACACCCGAAGTGCCAACAGAAAAGCTGACAGAAGAATTATTGACAAGGAAGCAAGCCTTTCCAGCAGGGGGAACATATCCTGAGGCGTATATTTCCCCGCCTAGTACTTCGGTGCGACCACCATTATTTGTTTCAATGGCGGAACCAGGTCCTTCTATTTTGAAACCAAGAATCCAGAGATCTCCACCATTGTTTGTGACCTTGGCGTTGTACCCATCTTCAAAGTTCTCTGGGTTAAATTGTCTCACCCAAACTTTTTGAGGAACGTTAATTCTGATAGTTCCAGAATAGTCCTCTATATAAAGCTCGCCAAGTGGTACACCTGATGCTGGCGTTTCATTTTTGTAAGCACCGTATCCCGCAGGAATCCTTTTAAGCACGATACTTCTAGCGGATTTATTGTGCATAAAATAACAACCCGCTGTTTCAGTATTGGTATTAAAAATAGTGCAATCTAGGGCTTCAATGACCAACAAATCACTACCATCAACTACTTCCCATAGCGCTTTTGGCTTACTCTTGTCTCTAAAGTAAGTGTTGTTTTTAGAAAAAAGTATAGTTGCTTTCATACCAACAATTTTCTTGACTGTTGATGGAATCACTAATTTTGTACTTATAAAATAACCAAGCCCTGACTTAAAGTAGACAACAGGTTTACCAGAATTTAGTGCTGCTTGGATATTGGAGGTATCATCTCCTCCTGTTGGAGGACCAACAAAAGCCCAATCTGAAAAGTTGTTATTGTAGTAATTTGGTGTTTCTTTTACTTGAAGATTCAAGCTTTTTCGAGTTGAGGAGAACAGTTGTTTGACAGGTAGTGAAGAATACTCGATCATAGGATTTTCTGTCTTCTCAGACTGTCTCCTTTTTGTTATGCTTACAACTCGGTAACCAGAGGTTTTTACATTTCTTAAGAAAAATTCTGAATTATCACCCACACTATCAATAGCAACTGAATTTTTAGTATTTCCTGAACAAATTAATTCAGAATCTACCATAACTAGAAAACCTGCGCCATCAAGCTTAATGACTGGAATAGTTCCTTCGTTGTAGCTAATTAATCGGCGGATCGCCATAACTTGTCCATTATTATATATACCTGCTACTCGCTGCCCTTCAATTGCGATATTTTCAAAAGTCAATCCATACTCCATCCCAAAAGCATATATTCCGTAATTAAATCCAATTATTGTGACATTTTTAATCAAGCATGGACCAGGACCAAAGCGAATCATAGCAAGTCCTATATCTCCCAACATTTTAGGATCTGAGGATTTTATAGTGACATTTTCTAAAATTCCTTGATTATTTGCAAGATACTCTAGCCCTCTTGCACCAATATTACCTATTCCAATATCAATAGTTAAATTCAAAACAGAGTTATTGAATGCTTGATTACCTCCTCCTGCCTGAGGACCGTCTTGAGCAATCGGATTATCACTCCCAGTTTGCAGAACATCTTTTGGGTTCTTTGAGTCTGTAAAACCGGGACAATTATCTTTCAATTTTATAATAGTATTTTGTTTGTTGTATCCTTGTAAAATTAGGCGGCAGCGCCAAACTCCATTAGTATCTTTTGCAGAAATAGTATTTGAAACCAAATATGTTCCTTTTGGAAAATATACTATCCTTTTCGTTCCAACAGCAGCGCTAATAGCAGATTGAATGGCGGTAGTGTCATCTGTCCTTCCATCTCCGCGAGCGCCATAGTCCTTCATGACGTCAATCACTCCAGCATCAGCTGGATAAGAAATATTTTCATTAGGAAAATTATTCAAGTTCTTGCGAAACTTATTAAGCTCTCGCTTACCACTTGAATCTTTTGGCGACTGGTTAATTGGGGTTGCCTGGTTGTTTTCAGCACAGTTAACAAGCAGTTGTGAGAATGTTAATGTACCTGCACTTAGCAAAAAAAATCGTCGTTTCATCGATTATAAATTTTCTATTTTCTATTTTTGCTTTTAAATTAATTAGTACAATAAATCAGAATATACCTTACCCCCCTACACTATATTTGTAGAATTTATCAGCCATAATGTTTGATGCTTTGAACTCACATTAAACTGAGGCATTCCCACTCATTAACCAGTGGAAGAAAGATTGGATGTAAAGAACTTTATCTTGCAAGCGTTCCCTCACCTGAATATGGTAGAGAGTTCTACCCAGAAATCTATCGGAAGTCCTGACTTGATCAAAAAGTTGATTGTATACTCGGGGGGCGATCGCACTTACCATCGGTTCAGCTTTTACCTGCTGCCAAATTTCTGTAGGCAAGACAACTCCTAAAAGATCATGTGCCAAGAAAAGCCCTAAAAACAGTATCCGTCTACACCCAAAAGTGCTAGCTTGTTTGAAGACTTTTTCCCAATTTAGATCTGGGTGTTTGTGAAGGAGTGTAGCAATATCGCACAGCCATGACAGCCTTTCCCACATATGTCTAGACCCATGTACGCATAAAATTGGTAGCCAGTCTTCTAGGGGCAGGTAGGATATAGTTGTGCCAGCCAATGAGAATGGTTCCAAGTCTTGCCACAAGTGTTTAGGTTCGATGGGAGTGATGTACTTTGGTGCAATTCGCCAATGAATTTCTAAAAAAATTCCTTTGTCATCGTGAATAAAGTCATAGGTATGCTCAGTTTTAGCTTGCAGATAAGCAATTTCTTCTGCATGAGTCATTTCAACATTGGGTCGATATCCTTGATCAAGCAGCAATTTCTTGACTGCAAAAATATCTTGCACTTCGACAATAATATCTAAATCACCGAATTGCCGTAGAGCTACATCACCGTATATTAAGGTAGCTAAAACTGGCCCTTTATAAGGTACTGCTATAATCCCTTGCTCCTTCAAAAGTTCTAGGAGTTTTATGAGTTCTCCAGTCAAAAACAAGTTACGCCCAGCGATCGCACCGAAAAGACTACGTAGCTGGTTCAAAGCGGAGTCGGGCAAAGCTTTTGGGCAGACAGCATTGAGGCGGGTATACACTAAGGGTATGACACCGTGTCCATGTGCTATTTGGATTAAGTATTGCCAGTCAATGTTTTCTTTAACCAAGGATTTGATGCGTTCGCTAATAGCATCATCAACCTGTGGGCGGACGCAACAAAGAAGTAGCTCTATTTCGGGGCGAATATTTGTCTCGAAATTCCTGATATATGGTCTTGGTAAAGTTTGCATTTTCATTAATAAGTTGTAATAGGTGTATCTTATTTTTGGCTTTTCAATATTTGCGTATAAGCTTGCTTAAGGGTAAAGATAGGAGCATAATTTTGAATTAGCGATCATCCAATTTAATTAGCAAACCCTCGGCGTACAACTGATCTATAAAAATATCCACATCAGAGCGTAGCGTGGTTTCATTAATGTCGTAGATTTTTAATAACACTGTTATGACCTCTTCCAAATTGCCGTGCTCAACAATAGCTAACCAAATATCAGCAGCCAAATCAGTTAGTCCAAAGCTTTGCTGTGTTTCAAGGTTGCCAATCACAATTTGCTCCCCATACTGACCAAAGACAACCTGTGCCGCAGGCTTGAGGGATCCGGTTGCCCCAGGCTGAATTTGCACATTCAGAAGCTTGGAAGCACCCTTAAATTGATTTTTCAAGCAAACGTCTTTTGGAAGAAGCAACCAGGAACCTTCGATTTTTTCCGTAATAGAGTTCCAAAAAAAGCGATCTGGCTCATTCCAACTGAAACACACATGGTCAGTTTTTCCAACCCAATAGCGGAAACCGCTAAGGTTGAAGAGCGAGTGTTTCTGCCAAGCTTGGTAATCATCGCCCAATTCTTCAGGTGCGTAGTCATAAACATCGTGTGCACTCACACAAGCAAGGACGTGAGGTTCACAAGTTATGATGCGCGAACGCAACTCAGGATGAGAGTACAGATGGGCAAAGATCATCTTCTGCTGCGAGTGGGATTGCACAAAGCCGTAGAATCGCGATCCTGTATACACGCAGTCATCCACTACCACCCAAGGCACATCCGGCGATTTCGGTGGCTGTAATTGCTCACTCGTGAGTCCTAAACAATAAGCCAGCATACCCAGTACAATCAGTCCCCCGCGAGGAATGCCGGTGAAGTGAAAGCGTTTCAGTTCCTCATGACCAAAGCGATCAATTAACTGATAAGCCAAGCGCTGACAGTCTAGCTCAGCTTGACCATAGCTAACATAGCGCATCCGAGCTAGATCCCGATTCAAGCTTTGCAACTGTGTCCAAATTCGGAATTTAGCAACTTCATCAAAGCAGCCCAACACCGCAAGTACAGGTTCGGGAGTCGGTCGAGCAATCAATACGCTTGGAGGCATTTCTGCCCAACTAGGACTACAGGCAATGGCTTGAGTTAACCTACACAATGCCTCAGCAGGTTCAGCTATTTGGAGTTCACGACTGTAATGAGCTAGGGCTTCGGCAGCAATCGGAATGCTATAGATTTTCGGTAATGACTTAGAAAGTGGTGATTCTGCTTCACTAAGTTGAGAGAGGGTTTCTTGCCACATAGAGTTTTCATCTATATTGTTGGGCTTGGGTTTCAAACAAGTGGGCATAGGTAGCGCCCAACTGCATCAATTCGTCATGAGTTCCACTTTCGACAATTGAACCGTTTGCCATCACATAAATACGATCCGCCATTTTGACGGTTGATAAGCGATGGCTAATCAGGATAGCAGCTTGATTTTTGATCAGTTGGCGGAACTTTTCAAACACCTCGTATTCAGCCTTGGGATCCATCGCACTAGTAGGTTCGTCCAAAACAATCACTTGAGAGTCCCGGAGAAATGCCCTTGCCAATGCTATTTTCTGCCACTGACCAATGCTCAGTTCTTCTCCTCGCTCAAATAACTTGCCCAGGATGGTGTCATAACCTTGAGGTAAATGAGTAATAACATCATCAGCACCAGAACGACGGGCAGCAGCAATTATGCTTTCACGGTGCGGTGGTAAGTCGATGTTACCTAACCAAATGTTTTCTTGAGCTGTGAAGTGGTACTTAGCATAGTCTTGGAAAATCACGCTAATTTCTTGACGTAATTCTGCAATTTTAAATTGGCCCAGGTCAATGCCATCAATAGTGATACTTCCAGAGGTTGGAGCGTATAATCTGCATAAGAGTTTAATGAGGCTAGTTTTGCCGGAACCGTTTTCTCCCACCAATGCTACGACTTCCCCTGGTCGAATAATCAAGTTAATATCCTTAAGTGCCTGACGGGTAGTGGTAGAGTATTGGAAACTGACATGATTAAAAACAATGCCACTTTGCATCGGTCGGGGGATAGGCACAGGATGTAAAGGCTCAACCAATTTGGGTTTCAGGTCAAGGAATTCATAAAGGTTAGCGAGAAATAGGTTGTCTTCATACAAACCAGACACACTACTCAATAGACCTTTAATATCGTTCTGTCCACGTTGCAATGCTTGATAATACAAGACCAGATCCCCTAGTTTGAGGACACCTTGGATAGCTTGATTGACGATGAAGGCAAGGACAGCAAACATTAAAATTGCTGCTACAGCTTGAGCAGCAAAGTTAGCCAGAGAACGTGCGGTGAAAATGACTAGGCTTTCTTTATATATTTGCCGTCGGATACGCAGATACCATTGACTGAAGTAGGAGCCTAAATTAAACAAGCGAATTTCTTTAGCGAACTGGTCTGATGTCAGCATCCAAGCTAAGTACATCGACTGTCGTTCTTGAGGTGTGACTTTACGCTGCCAACGGTACAAAACACGAGTGTATTTTACCCTTACTAGCATAGAGGGGAGACCAGCAACAAATAACATTAAGGCAATTCCCCAATGAAGTGACAACAGTAAGCCAACCATTGCTAGCAAGGAAATACTATTTTGTCCCACCTGTGCCAAACGATTCAGGATTTGGGGAGGGCGGTAAGGAGCTTCTTGTTGAGCACGTTGCAGAGTATCGTAGTATTGGGGATTTTCGTAATATTCTAGATCAGCTTCTATTGATTTAGCCTGGAGAATACCTTGCATATAGTCACTCACCTGCTGCGAGTGGGCGGTATTGACCAGTTCTGTTAAGGAGGTGCAAAGCGTAGTGACTAGGGTGACTACACCTGCTAGGACAATTAAGAATAATACCTGACCAAAGGCTGCTGCTTTGTCAGCTGTGTTGAGGCTGGCAGCGACCGTATCGACGATGAGTTTAGCGAGATAGATTGTTAGTAAAGGCAGTATGCCTTGGATCACCAAGAGGACGACGCGAGCGATCGTCCAACTGGGACTGCTTTGCCAAACTAGGCGCAATGCAGGCAAAAAGCGTAATGTGTTTTGGAGTTTTTGTTTTAATATTTTGCCTGCTTGCATAGTTTATTTTTCTACAAAAACAAAATATTAATAGGTTAAATAGCCGCTGCTAGTGTTGAATCTAAAGTCAGGTTGTGGAAAAAAGTTATTTTTGACAGTTCAGCTAGTGTAAACACCCTCTTTAATATCTTCCTCTATCAACTTCACTAAATCCGGAAGAGCATCTAAAGAAAATTGCCGTTGCAGTCGGCACACAGGTACCTGCTTAACTAGCTTCTGGCACTGCTCAAAATGTGTCTTGGTAAAGTCTGGAGTTTGTAATAAATTGACAGCGCGGGAATAGCGCACCAACTCCATGAAAGCATTTGCAGGATGCAACGGTTCAATGGTGTGTTTAGTTCCTTTGTCGAGCACGTAAAGACGCTTTAACGGCAGCAGTTTTTGGCAAAAACCTTCGGAAAAGCGGAGAACCCGCTTTTCCGTCATTGAGTGTAGTAGGGGCAAATTTTCCGGAGTATGCCCTAAAGAAGTGGCTGCATCAGACCATAATTTAATCTGGGGAAATCCTGGAAATACGATGGGTTGGTCAGTATCCATCTTGACAGCCATCAAATCATCCGTGAGGATACTGTAATCTTTAGTGTGGAATGCTTCGGCTAGCGTTGACTTACCCCATCCAGAATGACCTAAAAATGCTATTGCTCCACCTTTCACGGCAATGCTACTGGCGTGAAGAACAAGCAGTCCTCGTTGCCTGAGCAGTACTGCAATAGCTGGTCCGAGAATAAAAGGACGCAGTAAATCCTCATCAATTCCTGGGTCTGGTTCAACAACAATCTTGTGTCCTAACTCTACCAAAAACCTTCCTACTGTTGAGTTTTCTAACTTTAAAAACCCTACTAGCCTTAAGCCACCATTAGCAGCTTCATTTTCAAAGTCACCGATCTGCCCCTTGGAAATGACTACATCTGGCTGTTGCCTGGTAATTTCTGGTATTAGTTCACTGGGCATCAATTCAGGAAAAGCCAATTTTGAATGAATACAGAGATTATAGGCAGAGTAAGCAAACACCTTTGAGTCACCTTTTTGGTTGTTCGGGAAGAATTTAAGGGAATAGCTATGAATCTTCATAGCTATTCCCTTAGGAGAAACTAGCTTCAACAAAGAAGACTTAGAGTTGCAAGGGCGTTAATGACTGGCTTATTCCTTGTAAAGGATGCTACAGCATACCTTGAACTCTAAAGCTGCTTCTTAGATACATTGCCCGCTGCTATTTTTGACACAACCATCAAGTGAACCAGTACCACTTTGAAGAGGAACACTAGCCATTGGCGGTCCAAAATAGGTATCTTTTGCACTAGAATTAAAGCTAAAAGCTGTGATCTCGCTCACGTTACCGTGATTGGTAAGTCTAGGGGCTTCGTAAGTTTTTTTCATTGTTTTCAATCCTGTTGTGAAGTATTGTGTATTTGGGTAGATGCACCCAATTTCAATATGAGTACGTATAAAGATTGAGCGTAATTTATACTTCCAACTAATTCTATTGTTTGAGTTGGGTGTGATCTAGCCAAAAAGCCAACATGGCTACTTGCCAGAACAGTAAGTCTGTTACGCTTTCAGAGGACTTAATGTCTTTTATAGATATTAATTCTTCATAGATTTTACGTAGGGCTTTGACATCCACATAATCAGTGATGGAATGTAAATGATTTTGCATCACTCGATCCAAATGCTCCCGATTATGTTCCAATAGTCCATACAAAAAGCTGGAACTCATATCGCCTTTGCTGCGACGCCACTGCACTTGTTCTGGTAGAACATTTGACATGGCACGACGCATAATAAAGCGAGACCAACTTTGGCGAAACTTTTGTTCAGGTGGTAGAGACAAACAGAACTCAATCAAACGCTTATCCATAAAAGGGTGGCGCGTCTCAATGGAAAATGCTGCGGAATACTGATCTGATACTTCTAGGGCTTGTGTCAATACGCCCGAAGTCAAACCCCGCCAATGCTGTTCTCTTTCAGTAAGGGGTTGATTAGACTGTGAATTCTTGAGAACCTGAATACGCTTTTTGAGACTGATATGCTTGGCAAATTTACGCTTAACGATTTGGTTGCGGTCATTATTTGCTGGTTGATTGTGTCCGCGCAGCAATTGCCAAGCCTGTCGTATTGGTTGAGGAAGCAAAGGCTTAAAGCCGTGGTGCAGGAAAAGCGATCGCCGTGAGACGTTAAAGTATTGCAGGATCTGATTGATTTGTTTGGCAAAAGTAACCCATCTCCCAGAGCGTGCCAGTTCTTCGAGATACGTAAAAGCATAGTATTGAAGAATTTTACGTGGTGAAACACTAGCAAGCTTGTGTAAATCATCGACTTCCTTTGCGAAAGTTGACCATTGTCCTTTTCTGACCAATTCAGTCAGATAAGCTTCGCCATGAGACAAGGTATTATCACCGTCAAAGCCATCTAAAACAACACGAACCCCCTCTTTGTGAGTTGCTTCATTTAATCCCCAAACCAAAAAATGTGTAGGTGCAGGAATCGCTCCATCATGATATTGAAAAATTTGATCTAAATCTGATAAAGGACCCCGCCTATCAGCATGAACATAATGAGAAACTATATTCCCCTGAGCCAAAACAGCCTCAATAAAGGGGCGCTCATCACATTCAGGAACTGCATCAAAGATATTGGAGAAAGTGTGCAATTGGCGATTTTCTTCTTCTTCCATCAGCAATTGCCGTGCCATACAGGTAATAGAAGAGGAATCTATCCCACCACTAAGATGAGAACCAACTGGAAAAGCGCTACGCAAACGACACAGCACTGCTTCAGCAAAGATTTCACGTAATGCTTTGGCATATTCCTCATCTGATCCTAATTGCAACTCACGGCAATAGTCAAGTGACCAGTAGGAGCGAATTTGCATTTTCTTGGCGCTCAACGTCATGCAACTGGCAGGAGGAAGACGAAAAATATCTTGATAGAATGTGCTGGACTTATCGTTAAATATGGATGCCAGATAGTCGCCTACCTTTACTTCATTTAGCCTATGCGGTATTTCCTTCAGGCATAAAAGTCCCTTAATTTCAGAACCAAAAGCAAAGATTTTACCTGGTTGATGGTAATAGTAAAAGGGTTTAACACCCATGTGATCGCGAGCACAAAACAGGGATTGCTTGTGCCGATCCCAAATCGCAAACGCAAAGTCTCCTAAAAGATGTTCTGGGCAGGACTCACCCCATTTTTCGTAAGCCGCCAATATTAACTGGCTATCCGTGATTTTTTCGGATGGGCACTTATCAAATTGTAACACATGGATAAGTTCATCCCGGTTATCTATTCGACAATCTGCAGTAATTGCTAAATCACCTGTCTGGTTAACTAATGGCAGTTTTTCTAGCAAAGATTCTGGTGTTGTCCACAGCATCCGGTGCCCTAAACCGACAGATCCGTCAACCCAGATATCTGCACCATCAGGTCCCCGGTGAGCCAAGACTTCAACCATTAGTCCTAGATCTTCCCGATCTACAGGGCGCTTATCCAGGCAGTAAATTCCCATAATTCCGCTCATAGCTTGACTCCTTCGAGAGATGGCATTGGGATAAAGCGTGAGAGATCAGGAAGATTGCCGATCGCAACCCATCCCTGATACTCAATCCAAGCGTGAGCCTCTAATTGTCCTCCCTGTTCTTTAGCAACACCTATACGTAATTCAGACGAGTAATGATAGCGGTTCATGAGAAACTGAGTCGTCAAGGCGCGAGCCAGACACTTTGCCCCACCAGGCGTATAGCGTGTTGCTACGTTAACAGCCCAAACAATCTTGCCTACAGAAATTTGACTTTTCTGAGTCGAACATGGGAAACGAATATTTTGCTGATTTATCTTTTGCAAGAGCTTTAGTAAATTCCGAAAGGCGAGAAAAAACAGCCCCAACCTAATTGCCCCTAGCAAGATAAAGGTGATTGCTAAAAGAGAGTGATCGCTCCCAGAAAGTTTCAGAAAGTTACGCAACTGTTTCATTGTTAACTTTAACTAGCTCTACAGCTTTCAATTCTTCCAGCAGTGCCAAAATATCTCTCATACAAACTTCTGGTTCTACTTCATATTCTTCCAGAAGCTTGTGTTTAATATCTTTCACTGCCTTGGGTTGCTGAATGAAGTTCCAAATCTTTGCTCCTAGTTCATTGAGTCCGTGGTAGACTCCTGATCTGAGATTCAGAATGACTGCTTCGCCACCAAGATCTGACGATATCTGCTCTACAGCAGCTACTACTATCGACGACTCTGAGATCTTGTAGTTCAATGATTTTGAGGTCATGATTACAGGGATTTCCTTTAGATGCTTGATCTTATTCAAAAAGTTATTTTTAGAAATTGATTTTCAAATCAGTAAATACACTGGAAATCTCTCAAGAGGTATATTAATTATTAAAAATTTATGCAACTTGAAATAATCAAGATGAGTGATTGACACACAGTAACTAACTCTATCCTATTTATAGGGTTTTACTTGTCTACTAGACTACTCGAACTATACCAATTGGTTGAGTTTCCAAAGCTTTACTCTGATAATAAAAACTATCACAGTCTTAACTGTTAAGTAGGTAAGCGGGAAATTTTTTCAGTATATTATTGCGAGTGGAACGTAGACCCCGGAGAGGGCTTCCCGCAATAGAAGCGCAATCGCAATAGTTTTGACCTCTTTTTGTTTTGTTACGTAGTTAGGTTTACTTGTGGCTACCTACTTATAAATTGTCCCTGGTCTCAAAACATGCAATAATCTAGATCACAAACTGGATTTTTTATCTGAAGTGGTAGATGGCTTTTTCAACAAACTTAATTGAACTCAAGTTTGTATATGCTTATTTCAACGAATGCTTACCTGATATTCTACGATATTTTCTACAATAACATGCTAGTATTTTTCCGAAAGTTCATAAAAACAACACAATACTGTTAAGTATGTGTCAGTTGATATATCTAATCTTTGCAATGACTCAAAAGAGTCTCTCTATTTCAAAAAAAACTGTATGTTTCCCGACATAATTATGGCTTTTGTATTTTCTATGAAAAAATAAATTCTCACCTTTGCTTTGGAATTCATGAGAAAGAATTTTAAAGTTCAATGAAAGGAGTCAAAATTCAGAATTGGTAGAGTTAGGAGAACTCTACTCATAAAGCGATAGAGTTTCAATATATTGACAATATCACACACATGATATACTAGTGCGCATATGGAAAGACGCGTCGTGGGCTTTCGGCTTTAAATCCTGGAAAAATGAAAATCTCTACTATTCAAAGTCAACTTCTTGAAGTAAGGCTATCCACATATCGGGTGGTTCAGAATAGTAATCAATGTCCTCAACTTGATATCGACAAGTATTAGAACTGTTACATAAAATGATATAATCCCCGCGTTGGACACCTGCACGAATTCCAGTCATATAACCTATTGTCTGATTATCAGTCGATTCAAATATATAGTCACGTCCACTAACATATTGTGTATAGTCATAAGTTTTACTATGCTTGTTTTCTGTCTTCCTTAAGATATAGTTATAGAATGACGAAAAAATAATATTAAGGTTGATGGCTGACCTGGTACGAGACATAAGCGATTGGCAAACAAATAAAGGCGATCGGATTTTTAGGGGCAGCACTATGGAGGAGAAGTACCCTTCGGCTGCTATCTCCTCCACCAGACGCTACGCGAACGACTACGCTCAGCACAAGTCCGCTCAGGGTTTACCCTGTGCAAAACCTATTATCAGGGTGATTGCGCAAAGTAACAGACGCATAAAGGCGTATTGCCAAGCGATCAGTTGGCATAGGTTGCCGGATTTTTACACGTTTAGACCCAAGTCTCTAGGCGAAGAAGGGCAAGGCTCTTGGCGCCCGCTACCTTAATAATTGTGGATAGCCACATTGCCTAGGCTGCGTCTGACAAGCAAGATACCATAAGCTATGGTTCGCTACAATAGTGCAGGTGTCCACTAAGCGGTGTTTTATCTACCCACATGAGCCATCAACTCCAAGAGTACAATCCCAGTAGCATAGGTCAAATTAATGGCAACCTTTTTGCTTTACCATTTGATTACGAGTCTGCAAACCTGATTATCTTTGGTATACCCTGGGAAGTGACCGTTTCCTATGGCGCAGGCACTGCCCAAGGACCACAGCGAGTTCTGGATGCGTCGGCTCAAGTGGATTTGTTCGATTTCGATAATCCTGATGGATGGAAACAGGGAATTTTCATGGTAGAAATTCCTCAGGATATTTTAGAGAAGAACGAATATTATCGCACTTTAGCGGCAAAAATTATCGAGCGACTTGAGCAAGGTAAACCCCTGACAGATACACCAGATTTAACACCTGTGTTAGCAGAAATTAATCAAGCTTGTCAACAGGTAAATCAATGGTTGTTTGAACAGTCTAAGCAAGCAATTGAAAATGGTAAACGAGTTGCTGTGATTGGTGGGGATCACAGTTCACCCTTAGGTTACTTCCAAGCATTAGCAGCACGCTTTGCAAACTATGGCATTTTGCACATAGACGCACACGCAGATTTACGCGACGCCTATGAGGGATTTGAGTTTTCCCATGCGTCCATCATGTTCAATGCGATGAAGCTACCACAAATTTCCAAGTTAGTTCAGGTAGGCTTGCGTGATATTTGTCATGATGAAGTGCAAATGATTAACCAATCTCATGGTCGAATTGTCGCTTATTATGACCCAGCCATGAAACAAAAGCTGTATTCGGGAACGACTTGGATGGAGTTGTGTCGAGAAATTATCACTCATTTGCCTGAATATGTTTACATTAGCTTTGATGTAGATGGTCTAGATCCAAAATACTGTTCAAGTACAGGAACTCCTGTTCCGGGTGGACTGGAATTAGAGCAAGCTTTTTGTTTGTTTCGTGAATTGGTAAATAGTGGTAGAAAAATTATTGGTTTTGATCTGTGCGAAGTTGGTGATGCTGAGTGGGATGGTAATGTCGGTGCGCGGATTGTTTACAAGCTGGCGAATTTGATGGATTTATCTGTGCGACGATCATAATTTGCAGTGTATAGGAATCCGGTTTGATTTGGTGAACTAACTCGTCAGGGCAGGGAACGCTTAACGCTTAACGCTTAACAGGGAAGAAGCAATAAAGATGCAGATAAATGGGAAGATTGTTTTCAATAATCGCATTCCAAAGTGGGGGAAAAGGACGATGTTTAAGACGGTTTCTTCTTTGTTTAACTAAGGTGGGACTGACTAAAATCCCAGTGATAATCAGCCCAATGATCACATAAACAATAATTGTTTGAATCATTATTAAGAGGGAACAGGGAACAAAACAATTCAAAGTTCAAAATTCAAAGTTCCAAAAAAATTCTTAATGCGTGAATTTTGAATTGATAATTTTGAATGTTTGAGCAGCGAGTGGGAACAGAAAAATCCTCTCAGCGTGGCGGAACGCTATAGCGCTCTTTTATTACTCTCGTCAGATTAAATATGAGACCTTATTTTTAGGTTATAAGTAGGTAGGTAAGAATAAACTGAACTATGTTACGAAATGTGAAAACGCTGAAATTCTTACAATGACTAATGACCAATGACTAATGACTGCCTTGACTAGTTAACTTTATTTGTACCGACCTACTTAGCGGTTCTCACTTCGGTGCAATACAGTCGTCACCTCACCCCGCATAAGCTTCCGCAAACGCTCCCCTCTCCGAGCTTTGGAGAGCCAGTGCGTTGCGGAGCCAGTGCTGATAGCGTAGCGTGTCCGCAGGACATAGACGGGTTTCCCGTCGCAGGCATCTGGTGAGACCAGATCCCTCTGTCGGGAAACCCTCTCCGTTTGCGTAGCGCCCCCTTCGGGGCTAGTTGCCACAACGCGGGGAACCCGACGCCAGATACCAAGTGAGGGAAACCCTCCTGCAGTACTGGCTCCGCAAGGCACAACTCTTGGCAGGACTGGCGAACCCGAAGGGACTTTGTTTGTGTAGCCGCGACTTCCAGTCGCCCCAATTATTCACTCTCCAGAGTCATACAAGAGCGATAGGGACTTGCTCAAAGTACAAAGGAGTCGATAAGCTTCCGGGCAATACTCAACCTAGGAGGAACTTGTGGTAAGTTGTGTTTACTAAACCAGGCAGCATCTACCAATTCTTGCGGTTCGATGACGATGTCACCACTTGCATAAGTGGCTGTGAATCCAATCATAAGTGAGTTGGGAAATGGCCAAGGTTGCGAGCCAAAATAGCGAATATCTTTCAACTCAATTCCTACTTCCTCCCGGACTTCGCGCACCACCGTTTCTTCTAACGATTCTCCTGGTTCTACGAAGCCAGCTAGCAAGCTGTACATCCCTGGCGGAAACCGAGGGGCGCGAGCCAACAAGAGTTCTTCACCCCGAGAAACGAGAACGATAATCGCAGGCGAGAGGCGAGGATAATTCACTAATCCACAGTTGGGGCAACGTTTGGCACGCTCATGGGATAATTGGGTTGTGGGAGTCGCACAGTGCCCGCAGTATTGGTGAGTGCGATCCCATTCCAGGATTTGGATCGCGCGACCACTTAATGCATATAACTGTTCATCTAATGTTCCGTATAATTCGCGCAATCCCTGCAAGACCATCCCATCGGGGACAATCGCATCCTTGGGCAATTCTGCCGAGTAACAAGGTTGACCATCCAGGGTGCCAAGGAATTGAGTTCGCACATGTGTCAAGCCAATTTCTGTTAAACTGATTAAATTGGGAATTTGGCTGACGTTTCCTTCGGAGCGAACCAGCAATTTATTGCCAACAAACGCAAACCACCAGGAAGGTTGAGACTGTACTGTAGGTGGAGTAATGCCAGGGATAAAGGTTTGATGCATATCAGTAGAACACAATTGCCTTGATCGTATCACCGCCGCTCTTACCCAATACCATACATTTGCCTCATCACCTTGAAACTCCTAAACTTTTTGAACACTTGAACTACTTTTCTCAGCACCAAGACGCCTTCCCAATCACTTACCTCAACGACTTGCGAGGAGAGATTTTAGCGTCCCCCTATTTTGCAACCAACAACCTTAACCGCGACTTTGTTGACACAAAGGGGTTTTCTGTGGTATTCCAGCGTTGCGAAATTGCGGAAGTGGAACGGCGCTTTCCTTTCTTCAAGCCCTATCTCGACCAGGCGCTAGAGCCGAACTGCAACGCTTTCTATCTTAACCCGCTGCTGCTCAAAGAAGGCTCCCGCGTCGATCCGCATATTGATCGCTCTTTGCGATCTTACTGCAAAACGATTGAGCCTCCTGTGGTGGTTAGTGTTCTTTATGTGCAAGTACCGCCAAACTTGCAAGGCGGAGAACTCGTGCTGCGCCGCCACAAACAGCAAGTCGGGCAGATTAAACCACGATCTAACATGCTACTGTATTTTCAAGGCGATCTGACTCATTCGGTCAATGCTGTTAAAATCACAGGGACTCGTCTAAGCTTAGTTTGTGAACAATACAGTTTGAGTGAAACTGAACTGCAAGACGTTCCAGCGTTCACAGTGGAGTCTAGGGCGGTGAAGGTTAAGCGCAGGTAAGGAATTCTCCAAACCAGAGGCTTATCGCACTGTTTATTCATGGTTGGATTTACTGCGCTTGTGATCATCTAAATGAGTTCGCACTTGCTTTTGAAATACTTTAACAGCCTCAATATGATTTTGAGAAGCATTTATATGTGCCTGGGCAGATTCCGAAAATACTTTCACCGAAGGATCATCTTTTAATTGCTGTGCCTTTTCCAAAGATTCCTGCGCCTGCTTCTGAATAGTTTTTCCAGACGCTTCAATGCTTTGACCGATTTCCGGCTTATTTTGGTCGTTGGTTTGCAGCCGCTTACCAACCTCTTCTACCGATTTACCATGCTCAATTGATTGCAAGGCGTGTTTCTGTGCGGCTTGCACGCTCTGCGGTGAAATTTCATGCATAACAATCTTACCTACTAGCACTTATCGTGTGATAGCGTTTTTTAGGGACTTGCTCATCTACTGGAAGGTATGGTTGGACTGTAAATTAGAAAGCGATCGCTCTGTATCTGAGCAGACAAATATTGCACCAGAGGAAATTCAGTCAATATCTGCTGAATTTGAGCAGGAAGAAAAGGACAAACAAATAGTAGTGATTAAGGGGCGATCGCACTAACTAAATCGCACTCACTAAAGGTTCGCTGCTGTTTTGATTTTCTTGCAGATTTCTACCCAAGCTTTATCTCGTCTATTTGCGGGAATGGCGTTCAATGGTTTATCAGTAGAGTGCGCTGCTTGATACTTTTCAATTGCTGTTTCTTTGTAGTTGCTAAAACGCAACGGTATCCAAACAATTGTGACTCCTGCTCCAGCGTTTTCTAATAGAGGTGGTAATTCATTTTTACTGATATAGTTTGATGCTAAAAAATCAGGACTAACCAGCAATAAAGCAACTTTTGCAGCAGCGAGAGCTTCGGCAATTTCATCTCGCCACACAGCACCAGGCTGGATTTGGGTATCATCCCACAGTTGCAAATTCTTTTCTCTAATTAATGGTTCTAGATGAATTTTGATATCGTTAAACCACTTTTGATCTTTATGACTATAGCTGATGAAAACGAGGTTTCTGGTTGGCGTCAACAATGCTTTTTTCTCCTGTTCCAGTTCCTGTTGCAACGGTGCTGCTTGCGAGTTGAGTTCCCTATCTGCATCGAATGGTTGGTTCATAACATCATCAATCAACTTTCGGACATCTACCATTTGACGGCTTTTCTGACATTGAATTAGGTACTCACGGTCGTTAAAAAAATCGCGCAGAACGTTTAAGGTGTAATAATGGGGCGTCTGACTACCTTTAGATTTTTTCTCGCAATTGCAGGGAACAAGAGTTTCATACTCCAAACGCTCAAAAGACTGATGGATTTTTTCGAGTTCGTGGGTGACAACTGCTAGCAGTTCTTTCTTGCGGTTTCCGGCGACATGAATTTTAATTTCCCTTTGATTATAGTTTTCAATAACTTCGGCACGGGTTTGGTCTTTGTTGAGAACAACGCCGTTTTTCCAGACGAGTTTTTGTTCATCAATCCAAGGGTATGTCTCAACGATGAAGCGGGTGAGGATACCTTTGGGCATGAATTCGTATTTGTAGCGCAAAATCAGGTTGTTGGTATCGTCCCAAGTGTAGTCGGGTTGATTAGCGGAAAGTAGTTGAGGTGCAATATAGGTGTCAGGACGATTGTCAGGACGATTGGGAATTTTATAGCAGAGTTTGAACCGCATCATCAATTGCAGTAGTTCTTCTTGCATCTGCGCATATTCGCCATCTTTCCAAATATCGGCAAGATTGTCCTGGGTAAAACATCCGAGATTTTTCTTGACGGTATCATTGTCCAACACTTTGTAGACAGCAGTAGTACCCCATTCCGGTTTGAGGATGACATAGTGTTTGAGCGTAGAATCGTCTTGGAAGTGAAGGCAAACGCCGAGGTCATGCAGATAGCGGCTAAGGCGCAACATATCTTCACGGTCAGTTAGTTTATTCTCTCGGCAAAGGGTGCGGTATTCTTCAAGGCTGATGTAGTTGCGGGAATAGTTTTCTAAGGCTGAACGGACTCTCACCCAGAGTTTTGGCAAAGGTGTGCCGACGTGGGGAAGCCTGCTGATGTAATTCTCAATGGCGTTTTTAATTTCTGATAAACCGCGATTACCGTCTAAGTTGGTTGCTAGAATTTCTTTTAAGTTGGTAAACTCTCCTCGCAATCGCCGCTCATTGACTTCGCACTTCCGGTCTTGTTTTTCATTTTTGATGATCACAACTGGGCTATTGTCGCTCAAGAGTTCAACAACCTTGAGCCACCAGTAAAAATCTGTGTTTTCCTTACGAGTATCGGCAACTAAGGCATAGACAGAACGCTTTGTCAGGAAAAATTGGTGAGTTTGATGATAGATTTCCTGTCCGCCAAAGTCCCAAATATTGACGCGAAAGGGTTGTCCATTGGGCTGTGTGAAGTTCCACTGGATGACATCAATACCTTGAGTGGATTTCTCATCCGACTGGAGTTCGTAAGTTTCGTCTGCAATTTTCTTAGCTAAGGAAGTTTTCCCAGCGCCCCCTTCGCCAACAATCAAGAATTTCGCTTCATAAAGGGGTTCGGTTTCATTTGGATCTTGCAGGCGGAAATAGAAATTGAGAATTTCATTCACATCGCCTGGATTTTCTGACAACTTTTTCGATCCCAAAATTTCAGGTCGAATGGGGACTGGATTTCCACGAAGATCCAATTTTTCAAGTTTTGTCAGTTGCCTGATTTGTGCTGGCAGTGCGCTCAGTTGATTGCTACCCAGGTCGAGTGATTGCAGGTTGGTGAGTTGTCCAAATTCCGCTGGCAGTGCGCTCAGTTGATTGCTACCCAGGTCAAGTGATTGCAGGTTGGTGAGTTGTCCAAATTTCGCTGGCAGTGCGCTCAGTTGATTGTAGTAGAGGTTGAGCGATCGCAGGTTGGTGAGTTGTCCAAATTCCGCTGGCAGTGCACTCAGTTGATTGTAGTAGAGGTTGAGCGATCGCAGGTTGGTGAGTTGTCCAAATTCCGCTGGCAGTGCGCTGAGTTGATTGTTGTAGAGGTCGAGCGTTTGCAGGTTGGTGAGTTGTCCAAATTCCGCTGGTAGTGCGCTCAGTTGATTGCTGCTGAGGTTGAGCGATTGCAGGTTGGTGAATTGTCCAAATTCCGCTGGCAGTGCGCTCAGTTGATTGCTCCTGAGGTTGAGCGATTGCAGCTTGGTAAGTTGTCCAAATTCCGCTGGCAGTAAGCTGAGTTGATTGTAGTAGAGGTCGAGCGTTTGCAGGTTGGTGAGTTGTCCAAATTCCGCTGGCAGTGCACTCAGTTGATTGTCCCAAAGGTCGAGCGTTTGTAGGTTGGTAAGTTGTCCAAATTCCGCTGGCAGTGAGCTGAGTTGATTGTTGCTGAGGTGGAGCGTTTGCAGGTTGGTGAGTTGTCCAAATTCCTGTGGCAAACTGCTTAAACGATTGGCAACAACCTGAAGTTCTTCAAGATGATGAAGCTGTCTTATTTCTGCAGGTAAAGTACTCAAGTTATTCCCGATAGTACCAACAATATCGCCCTCGTCATCATACTTATATTTGCCGAGAATCAGTTTTTTGAGTTGAGTCAACTTGCCAATAGATGGCGGTAAAACTGTCAAATCATTGCCGGAGAGGTCGAGTTCCATCGCTCCCTCACTCGCCGCTTGTTCAATTACCCGCAGCAATTCTTCCTGAGTCATCAGCAATCTACTGAACTATTGATTTGGTACTTTAAAGGTAACCCAAATTCTACTGATAGCAACTTGCGGCTCAATGACCTCACCCTCGCTTTTAGCTTCGCTAAAATCTTTCCCTCTCCTTATTAAGGAGAGGGATGCCCGATAGGGCAGGGTGAGGTGATACGTATGATAGCAACTTGCGGCTCGACCTCACCCTCGCTTTTAGCTTCGCTAAAATCTTTCCCTCTCCGGAGTTCGGAGAGGGATGCCCGACAGGGCAGGGTGAGGTAATGCGTATGGATGTAACGCGCCTATGAACTTGATGAAACTTGTCTGTTGGAATACCAGTTGTCAGATAACAAAGGCGATCGCTTCACCTTATTCGTTCCAGAATGCCTGAAATGAGGATTTTTGGTAAAAGTCTTACGCTGTAAGCGTCCTAGATTATTTTCTTGCGATGATATTCAATCCGCAGGTGTTTAACGTCAGTCTCCTGGGACGCTAAAAACAGAAGACGCTCTCGTTGGTGTAATCCCAAATTTTCAAACTGTGCCAGTTCGGAGTTTGACAATGCCCAAGGCGGACCAGAGGGTTCGGCTTCTGTCTCCCGAAAACGAGTAATCACTAACAGCGTTCCATCAGTCGCAACAACAGAGGCGACTGAGGAGATAACCTTTGAGCGCACATTCAAGGGCAAAGCTTGGATATTGCGAGATTCAAAAACCAAGTCAAAGGCAAGATGCCATTGTGAGGGAATTGCCAACAAATCTGCAACTACATAATTCACAGTCGAATCGGGAAATCGCTGCTGACACCAGGCAATAGCTGTGGGGGAAATATCAAAGGCAGTTACCTCAAACCCTCGCTTTGCTAAAGCTTCTGCATCATCTCCCAAGCCACAGCCAATTACCAGCGCCCTTAGCCCTTGAGCTGCAGATGGTGCATGAGTAGTCAACCAATCTTGCAGATAGGGGTGGGGGGCTAACTTTGCCCAAGGAATTTGCGCCGCATCACCTTTAGCTTCGACATATAAGACATCAAACCATGCGGATGGCTCTGATTTTTCTGAGGCTTGTGTGGCTAACTCTTTAATATGAAGTCGTACATGTTCTGGTTGTTGTTCAAACATAAAAAGGAGTCTAGCTGTGATTGGCATTAATTAATTTTAATACCGCTCGTAACTTGATTGATCCAACCAACATATTCTGTTTGCACTGCTTCCAATCCAGCCGCCTTCATCCAATCGTCTACACTCTCTGCAGCATAAACTGTGGAATAAGGTTCTTTGAAGATTTTGATCAACCATTTCGCATGACGCAGCCTTTTTTGATTCCCATCCAAAATAATCAATTGTCCTCCTGGTTTCAGAAGGCGGAAACATTCTCGCAAAATTAACTGAGAAATTTTGGGTGGTGTTTCGTGTAATAAAAAGGAAGCTGTCACCAAATCAAAAGAAGCTTCTTCAAAACCTGTGGCTTCCGCTAGTCCATGCAGCCACTCTATATTTAACCCCGCTTGCTGCGCTTTGTAGTCCGCCACGACTAGCATATAAGGAGACAAATCCAATCCAATAACGTTCGCTTGCCCAAAAGCTTGCTTTAACATCAATGTAGCCGAACCTGTGCCGCAACCAAGATCAAGAATTTTCCTTGGCTGATTCTTAATAACACCAATTAACTGCTGACGAATCCACGCTTCATTTGGTGGCGAAGCAAATGCAGTGACTGGATCATATGTTATCGCTGCTACAGAATTAAGGTACCCGCCTTGTATACCGTGAAAATTCTGACTGCTGTAATAATGTGGATAAATTAAGTTTGGTTGTCGGAAGCGTTAAGCGTAGCTCTGCCGTAGGCAATCGCTCTGGTGTTGCCAATCTATTGTTTCATAAAACTGCAGTTTGTTTTTTCCAATCAGGAAGCGAAGGAGCGATTTTAACAAAAGCTGCCCTATTGGGTTCTGACTTGTTGACACACTCACCTCTTTTCATCGCTTAACTAAGATCTAGCACCAGCTTTTGGATCCGCCAATAAATAAATTTATTGGCTCAGAGCTTCAAGTAAGCTAAAGCTTACTTAATATACATTCCAGTCCGTTTTAACGGACTTTGATTATCAGCCTTGAACTGAAGTTCAAGGCGTACTTACGGGAAGGTGCAAGATCTGAGTTAGAGTTTTTTCAGTTAATTGAACCACATATTAGATAATAGGCATTAACCGCTCATAACTTCAGCGAGTATTAAGAGTAATTTACACCAAATTCCTAGTAAATACCATGAAATTAAACTATCAAAACAACAATATTTTTACCTTTGTAAAAGTTCTATCTACAGTTCTCATAACAAGTGCAATTGGATTGGAATTATGGAATATTTATGCAGTCCTAACTAACACGAAAGTACCAAGCAGCCTGAATCCAGTTTTTTGGATTGAACGTTTTGCAGTCACAATCCATTTCCTTGAAGGAGTTGTCGCAGCTTTTTTTGCACCTTCAAGAAAAAAGACGCCACTACAATATGGCACTTATACTTTTTTTGTCGGCACAATTGGTTTGTTTGAATTGTTTCAAAAAGAAGATGACGAATAATGAATTATGACAATCATGCCTACATACGACTTATTTCAACTCCTTCGCTGGCGGTAAAATACCAAACTTATTTAAACCTTTATCGAGTTGCTTGAGTAATTTAAAGTCCTCCTCTGGTAAAGAATCACTGCTACTGCTGAACCCTTTACCAGAAGACTCTTCCAAAAAGGAGAATGCTTGTCGAAACTGATGCGGCTGTGCTTGAATTGGTGAGTCAAAATGACAAGGAATAATTCGCTCAAAATTCCAACTCGCTACTTTATTAGCCCAGTTGATAGTTTCTTTTGGTGCGCGGTTGAGAATGAGAGTTCGTAAAATTGGTGCGACAAACAAACGACCATTCCCTCGCAGTGCATCAAATGAGGACTTCCAATCTGAGTTCCATTGGAAGGGAAACAACCCAAAGTAAGCTTTCTTGGAACGTTCCGGTGCTTGAAAGGCGTTACGAAATACCTCACCCCATTGCATAATTTCTACCATACTTGGTCGAAAGTACAAAGCAAACAACGAAATACGTTGCCATCCCTTACGGCGATTTACTGGATTGTCTTCAACTATGTCAGACGCTTTGTCTTTGGCGTGGAACAGTAAGGGGTATGAATCTAATTGGACGATCGCCGGTGGTTCTTCTGGTACAGAAACCACTGAATCTGTGACGAGTAAGGTGTGCGATCGCCTATGAAAAAACGCAACTTCCGCAAACCGACCAGGACCAAGCTCAATAGGACTTAGCATTGCATAGTCAAACTCGTCAGCAAAGGGAGTTTGGCTACTGTCTTCTGGGAGTAGCTGAGTGCGTTTGGAGGGTAAGCCTAACCAACTAAGTGGAAGATTCAGCGGAAAACTCCACTGCTTAGGAGTAACAAAAACCTGTGCATTTGGGAAGCATCTCGCAAACGGACCAACAAAGACTTTGTGTTCTAAACCAGAGACAGTTGGCAGAATGATATACTTAACATCGCCGTGTTCTGCAACCAACTCATTGACAAGGCGAATACACTCGTTCGTCGGCGCGACAGGTGCATAAACGAGCAGTCCCCCTTCATCTAACTTAACAATGGTCATGCGAATCGGCACGACAACATAGAAAATGCCCTGAAGCTGGTCAAAAGTCCAAATTGTATCTTTGAGAACTTCTTTGCGAATAGTCCGCCGTTTGCCAAAGGGGTAGAGTGGCAAAGCAAACCAAAAAGACCATGAAAAGTCCTCTGGATAAATCTCTTGTCCCTGCGTTTGGTGCGTATTCTTTTGAGTTTGAGCCACTTCATGCCCCCGAACCACGTCTATCATGCTCAAACCAGTTACCAGTTACCAGTTACCAGTTACCAGTTTTCACTGTTTACTGTTCACTGTTCACTCCTCACTGTTCATTGTTGAGCATATAAACTATCTTGCGAGATTTCTGGCAACATTTTATCGAGTTTGAAAAATATTTTGCACCATTTTTTTGTCTGCACTTGCAGCCGCTTGATCCAACTCTGCTATTTCACCAGAATTTAGTTCCCAACCCAAAGCACCAATATTCTCTTTTGCCTGTTCCACACTCTTTGCGCCAGGAATGGGAATAGCCCCTTTACAAATACACCAATTTATGCTTACTTGTGACATAGTTTTGTTTCTAGATTGAGCCACCTCTCGTAAGCTTGCCAAAAGTGGACTGATTCCTGGTAACATCTGTCTAAACAGCAAACCTCGAATGCCTTTTGGAAAAGGACCTTTTTGGGAGTACTTTCCTGTCAACAGCCCTAATGCAAGAGGACTGTAGGCAATCAGTTTGATTCCAAGCTGATCACAAACATCTTTAACTTCCAATTCGGTAACGGGATACGTGGACAGCAGCGAGTATTGAACTTGCAAAGTCGCGATTGGAACTCCTCGTTCTGCAAATCTTTGATGTACCCGTTTGAGTTGTTTTGGTCCATAGTTGGATAAGCCCACACCCTTGACGAGTCCTTGCTCATAAAGGTCAGCAAGACCATCCAAAAGTCCTCTTTCCTGCCAAGGAGCATAATTCGCCGTAGACCAGTGCATTTGTACCAAATCCACATTTTTTCCCAGCCGCTTGGCAGATGACTTGCAAGCCGACACCATTGATTGGCGTGTCCATCTCCAAGGATAAGCAGCAAGCTTGGTTGCAATGCAAATATTTTCTTTGCCTGAACCGAGATATTCTCTAGAAAATCGTCCCAGGAGTGACTCGCTTCGCCCATTCAATCTCCCAGTTCCGTAAGAATCACCCGTATCAAATAAAGTTACACCGTTGCTCACACAAAGGTTAAAGACGGCTTGTAACTGGTCATCCATGCTTTCGTCATATCCCCAAAGCAGTCGGTTACCCCATGCCCAAGTTCCGCAGCCCATGTTTGGAAGGGAGAGTTCTTGACAAATTTGCATTTTTATTATCCTTGCTGAGCTAATCTCCAGTGTACTAATTTGCTAGATTTGCCTTTGTTGAGATCTTGCACCATTACGAGTAAATTACTAATACTTATATGAAACAGTGTTTATATTTACTCAAAAATCAGTTCTAGCTTTTTCAGTCCATTTCAATGGACTTAGCGTATGCAGCCTGGGACTTACAGTCCTAGGCGGATGAGAACGGAGTCAAATAATATGTCATGATTTTGACATTTGTTTGACCAGGTGCAAGATGTCAGTTTGGTTAGCATGCAATTTGGGTTGACGCCACAAGGTTATCTTTAACTCCTCGCAATAGCATCCCAAGCCTTGAGTTTCTATTTGATGATTATATATCCAATAAAAAATTCGTCGTGCTTTGGCGAACGCAACATTTGTTGAAGGATAAATACGGGGGCTAGGACAAAAAACTTCTCCATTAATATGGATTGCAGCAATATGCCAATAATCGCTGCCTTCACCTTCTGGGATAATTTCTAAAAACCCGTCTTTTAAAGGTTCAATAATTCCCATATTTATACAACCTTAACATCAATTCACTTTACAAATCGCCTCTAAGATCTCAGTATTTGAAAATAGCCAATCAAGCTGTTTCTCTCTTTACTTGATAGCAGCGGAAGCAGCAGCAGCACGCAAGATAGGTAACGGACTGTTTCATTCACTGTACTCAAAATCAGAACAGCAACCGATATAGTCACCCATCCAAGAGCTACTGTGTAATTTGGACTACCTATCTCTTTTGCTATAAATATATGAATAACTATATAACTGCCTAATGCAGCTATTTCTGCCCAGCCATAACCAACCATCCCTAAGTACGGTACAAGTAAAAAGGCACTTCCGGCAAAAAGTACTATGTGTGCTGTATGAAACCAAGTGACCGAAAGATTTTTACCCAACAGATAAAGGACTGACGAATGTAAGTTGAAAATAGAATTAGCAATATAGCCAATTGCAATCAACGGAAAAACTTGCAGCAGTGGAGTCCAAACTTTCCCAAAAACGACTGGTAATATAACAGGTGCTACTATTGCAAAAGCCGCCATTGGCAAACCAACAGCTAGTGCTTGTAGACGCATTCCCTCTTCAATACTCTTACGTAAACGAAGTGGATCATTCTCTAATTTTGCAAGCGCCGCCATAGCCAAACGCCAGGTGACAGACTTGGCAAAAGCCAGCATTTCTGCTATGCGAATCGCTAAAGCGATAAAACCAACAGCTTCAAGCCCAGCAAAACGTCCTACAATAACTGGATTGACGAGCGATCGCAATTGCCAAATCCACGTTGAACTTGAGTAACTCAAACCATATACCAACATCTCCCGTATTAAACTGGGTTTCCAGCATAAGCGTGGGCGCAGATCAGTACTAAAGACAGTTAGTAAAACCATAGTGATTTGCTGCAGCCACAAACCACCAGCAGGTGCCCAAGCACCAAGTTCTTTAGGTGCTAGGTAATGTGCCAGGGGTAAAGCTGCTACATAATAGCTAACTTGGCTGATTAACTCGATATAGGCAACACGCTGGAAATTTAAGTCTCGATCCAGTTTGATTGTCAAAGGCAGGTTTAACAGCGAAAGAGGTAACGTTAAACCCAAAGTTGCCAACAGTGGTGCGGATTCTGGAACGTTCAGCATCTGGGCAATAATGTGTTGCCCTAATACAAGAGTGAGTGTAAAGACACTGCTAATACACAGCAACAGAGTAAAAACTTGGTTATAATCTTGTTGGTCTGGGTTAGATGTTTTACGTAGTAAATAAACATCCAAGCCCCATATACCCAAACCACCAAGAAAACTTACAATTCCATAACTCACTCCATAAAGTCCATATTGAGCCGGCCCAATCACTTTAGTGATGAATAATACGCCAATTAAACTGAGTAAGATACCCAAAGCTTGGCGTATGACCATCAAGGCTCCACCCTTGATGACTTTACTACGAAGTCCCACAACAACTCCAAAAATAAATAAGTTGGACTTTTCTTTTGCAAAGAATTCATCTTTTCAGGCTATCCTAAAAAGATGAATTAAAAGGTTCTTTAGTTAACTCAAAAAATAGTCGGACAATTTTCTTCCGAATTCTAAATTCCGAATTCTTTCTTCTTTATGTTGCACGAGCGAACAAACCTCGACGTAGACTGCGATTAAAAGACCGTATTTTCTCATATCCATCAGGTCCAAGGAATCTCATGACTGCGATCGCTATATTTAGGCGAGTAAACCACGGTTTCAAAATTAGTTGAGGATACATTGCAAACGCTTGCTGAGTATAATGAAAAGCCTGTTTATAATCTTTTGTATCAATAGCTCTCCATGCTAAAAAAACATACAATCGACCATAACTCCTCGGTCTGAGGTATAAAATATCTGTGGGCAAAGAGCTATAGGTTTTCTCAATTAACTGGCGAAAACCTCTTAACATTGATTCACAATCTTTTGATTTGTTGTTTGGGTGCTGGCGATACCTCACTAAAGGTTCTTTGACTACTCCATAGTGATAGCGAGTGGCGATACGTATCCACATATCTACATCTTCAATGTAACTCTCCCGGTCAAACAAGCCCAAGATGTCGAAACAAGAACGACGTACCATTGGTGAACTTCCACAGCAAACAGGACTGTCACATGATTCTACAACTTTCTTGTAGACATCACCCTCTGTATCGTTCCTCATGACTAAACCCGTGGGCTTGCTATTCTCATCTATAAAAGCTGTCCAACAGTCTACCAAACCTACCAAAGGATTATCATCTAAGCATTGGGCTTGTTTTTCTAATTTAGTTGGTTCCCAAATATCATCAGCATCCAAAAAGGCAATATATTCGCCTTTCGACTCAACAATTCCCTTATTTCTTGCCGCAGCTGTGCCTTGATTTTCTTGGGAAATCAGTCTGATTCGCGAGTCTGTGATTTGAGAACCCCATTCAACAATTCCATCTGAACTGCCATCATTAATAATTAATACTTCAAAATCTGTGAGTGTCTGATTCAGAAGACTCTCCACTGTTTGTGGGAGATATTTCATGGCATTATATGCCGGAATAATAACAGTAACTTTTGGCATATTTTTATTTTTTTTGTGAATACATTAATTCTTTTCAACTAACTAAAGGTAAAACACAAGAGGTGAATTGTATGGCAAGAAGGAAGAAAAAAAAGACTCAAAGTTTGTCTCTCACTCCCTAACTTCTTCACTCCCTCACTCACTACTAATTATTTCCTATTCTCCATTGTCCATTATCCGTTGATGTGTTTCGGCGCAATATTTGAATAACTGTTTTCATTTTGTCATAGGTTTGATGCCCAAATGTTTTCAAGAGTGTCAAAGCTATGATTTGGCGGATGAAGTCCCAAGAAAAAATAAGTTGTGGATGATGAGCGATCGCCTGACGATTAAACTGCCAAGCTTGTTCATAATCTTTATTATTGATCGCTCTCCAAGCTAAGTAGAGAGAAATCCGACCATATCCTTTTTCTCTTAAAGGTAATAAATCTGCATGAATTGACTCAAAAGCTTTCTCAACAATTGTCCGAAAAGCTTCCAAAGTTCCTTGACAATTTGTAGACTTACTACCTGGATATTGGCGATAGCGAACTAAGACTTCTTTTATAACTGCAAAACGATATCGCGAAGCAAGGCGAATCCACATATCTAAATCTTCAAGAAATGGTAATTCTCGGTTAAATAACCCTACCGTTTCAAAACAACTGCGACGAATCAAAGGTGTACTATCACAAGCGCATACTGTTTTAAACTGAACAAGCTGCTTCCATACGTCGTCTCCCTCTGCGTGAGAAACAACAACTCTTCCTGTAGACTTGCCTTGTTGGTCAATTAAAACTGTCCATGTATCTACCAAACCAACTAATGAGTTTTCTTCTAGATATCGCACTTGCTTTTCCAGTTTGGTTGGCTCCCAAATATCATCAGCATCCAAAAGCGCGATATACTCTCCAAGCGCAGCAGAAATTCCTGTGTTGCGTGCTCCAGATGAACCTTGATTCTGCTGCGAAATCAGTCGAACTCGTGGATCTTTTATTTGAGAAACCCAGGAAACTGTTCCATCAGAACTTCCATCATCAACAATTAAGACTTCAAAATCTGTGAACGTCTGCTTGAACACACTCTCCACAGTTTCTTTTAGGTAAGCCATAGCATTGTAAGCTGGAATAATCACAGAAACTTTCGGCATATGACCCTCTTGTATTTAATGAGTTGATAACGACACTTTTTTCTTGGACTGCAAAATCATTTCTAAAATCAGATCGCGATAACGTAATGCGATCGCATCCCAACTAAAGCGAGCAGCATTCTGTCTAGCACGTTGACTCCAGTCACCACTCAGCGCGTCTTTGATAGCAGTTGTGTAAATATCCATATTGGTAACATCACATAGAATACCACTCTCACCAACAAGATATCGCCGCATTTCATCGTCAGTAGCGACAACGGGTAACCCGCTAGCCATAGCTTCTAAGTAAACAAGCCCGAATGGCTCGTTAATGGAAGGGAGTGTAAAGACATCCGCACTGCGGTAAACTTCAGGCATCTGATCATGGGGGAAAGTCCGAATCGCAAACCGATGCGATCCCAGCAACTGATCTCCCAGCGCTTGAAAGTATGCGCGATCCGGTCCATCTCCACATATACAAAGACTAACCTCGCTTAAGCTAGCTACTGCTTGAATGGCTAGTTCAACTCGCTTATGATTCTTCCGGCTTAAACTAGCCACACACAGGGCGATTGGTTTTGGTAAATCAAGATTAATCGCTGTTCCTTTTGGTGTAAATCGCTCAAGATTCACACCATTGGGAATCACACTTGTTCGTTGCGTCGGTTTCAAATTATGGGCGAATGCTGCTGTCGCTTCATCCAACACAACAAGATGATCTGGACGAAAACGAAGATTGCGCTGCAAACATTTTCCCTCTGCATTTGAGCTATTGTGTTCAGTAAAAAGTATCGGCGTCCCCGTCAGCGCTCTGACACAAGCAGCCATTGCCAATCCACCATAATCATTGTGAGGAAAAATGAGGTCAGCAGGATGTCTAAGCAAGTGGAGTAAGCAAGGAAAAAAACTCGTTAGATGTTCCACCACAATCTCAGGAGTTGAGAATTTACCCATCAGTCGAGCAACCAGAGGGTGACGCACAGCATGATAAGCATGAGAACGGGGAATACATGGAATGGGGTGGCTAAAAGGTCCACAATCAGCGCCACTAAGCAGTTCGACTTCAAAGTAGGAACTCAGACGACGAGTCAGTTCAATCGCCACAATTTCTGATCCACCACTCCAGTTAACTCCAGTGCTGGGATGGACTAAGACAACTCGGTAGGATCGTTCACCTCTTTTACTTAATTGAGTGTTATTGATGGGACTAATAGTTTTTGTGGTCATTCTTAAACGATTTTATAGACAATATAGGAATCCGGTTTTGTTTATGAATTTACTAGTTAAGGGCAACGCTTAACTTTTAACTGTACCTAGTTCAGTAGAAATAAAATAATAATCCTATAAAATAAATTATAGAAACTGATTTAGGCTAGGTTGTCACTGCTTTTGGCTTGAAAAATGTGAGTAATGGTTTTTCGATATATAAATATATCAAACATCCACAAATGATAGCTATAATTGCAAAAAGAAATCCTAACACATCTGCGAATACCAGGTTTTGAAAAATATTAAATGGTAATTTCTTCAAAACTTTCGTTATCTGGTTGATGAAAAAACCATGTGCTAGATAGATAGAGTATGATGCATTGCCTAAAAATAAAAGAAGATTAGGGACGTTAATAGTTTTTCTCAGTTCCAAAGAAGCACCACCTACAACAAGAAGTGTACAAGCAATGCCGAATGTCATAACAGATGATACTCCTAAAAATTTGTAGAAATAATCGATAGCTGATAACGTATACAGAAAAATCCCTACATATATAAATGGTATTCCATTACTAATTTTTTGGCTTAACAAAGCATAGGCAGCGAAGCAACCTAAAACAAATTCCAGATTTAACTCCGAAAATACAAATTGAAGTAATATGTTATTTTGAGGTAATTGAAGAATACCAATAAAATGAAAAAATACGCCTGATAACCAAGCGATAATTATCGGAAAAGAAAACTGAGGTTTCAACGCAATCAAGAGTGCAAACATAAGGTAAAAGAAAATCTCAAAGCTGAGTGTCCAACTCACTCCAAGAAAGGTTGATGAAAGAATTTGTCTGTCTTGGGGAAAGAGCAGAAAAGCTTTGATAAATTCTCCAATACCAATATCCTTGATATTAGATTTATCAAACAATATGAAAGATGCAAAGATTTTACTTGTTAAGACAACCCAGTAAAGCGGGTAGATGCGTGTAAAGCGTTTAAACAAAAATGTTCCTAATTGGTTTTGATGACCTATATCCTTCTGATGAATATAAAACATGATAAAACCGCTTAAGACAAAGAAAAAGTCCACTCCTGACCCTCCAAAAGTGGTTATCTTAAATAAAAAGTTTTGATTCAAATTCTGGTTATATATGAGATCTGTATGGGCAAGTACTACAAGTACTGCTGCCAACCCTCGATAAACCTGAATAAGATTTAGTCTTTTCGCTGACATAAATTCTAAAGTTTCCAAGCCATAATTTTTATCATCAGTAAAAACGCTTTGGAGAACGGATCAACGTAGTACACGACGGCGGAAATAAAGCACCCATTCAAAATCAACGAAAAACTTACATCATAAGCATTTTGAATTTTGAATTTTGAATTTTGAATTCCGCGAAGCGGTAGTAGTACTGCTCTCTACAGGGTGTTCATTCCAGTTCCAGCCTGCGACTGCCATTAAAGTGAACCAATAAAAAAACAGAGTTGTATGACTCCAGATATTTTCTGTAATCATTCCTACAGGGATAGCTAGACAAATAGCGAACATAACTGAACATAACTCACGTTGAGCGCTGCCAGGTGGTGCCGATCGCATAAGCTGGATAAGACGCACACCTTGAGCCACAATAAACACTAAAAAAGTTACAAAACCAAGTATCCCACCTTCTACTAAAGCTCGGACATAATCATTGTGAGGAAGCAACCTATTAGTAGATACATTGATACTCAATCCCAAACCGTAACCTAAAAAGGGATGCAGACGCCAAGCATTTAGCAATGTATACCATTGGGAAATTCGCCAGTTAAAACTGTTGTTATCGCTTTGTGAAAGTAGAATAGCTCGCGACACATCGATATTTGGATTGAGTAGGGGTGTATTGGCGAGTGAACTTAGGCGTTCTCGTCCAAACTCGGTGCTGGCAAATAGTCCCAGGACAAGCGCTACAAATAAAACTCCACCTATGAGGTTTACTGGGCTTAATTTCGGAGCAACTAAAACCACAACAAAGGTAGCAATCATCATCAAGCCAAATAATGCCTTAGTACTCACATAAAAAAATGCTAGTAAACCTAGCAACAATAACCACACAAAGCTTTGTCTTGATTGCTTGAGTTTCCACCAGGTTAAACCAATAAATAGTAACAGCAAAGTGACAAACCCATTAGGGTGACCAATCGTCCCTTTGATGCGAAAACCTTCAGATGCTAATGAATCACTATCATAGTTTTGCGCTGAGAGAAAAGCGGGTAAGACAGAAGGTATGAACATCTGCATCAACCCTACCACGAGCGGTGCTACCAAAGCTAAGAACAGCACAGAGATCATTTTCTCAGGAGGAATTCGGTCTTTGAGCTGCATCACCAACAGATAAACCATCAACCACGAAAAAAGACGAATCCATTCACGGATGCTGTCTGACAAATACCCAGCAGCTAATCCCAACCCTCCCAAACACAGGAGTACCACCCACAAGCCTTGTAAAAGAACCCAGCCAGCAAAAAACCACAAAAAGCGGTCAGTCTGTACAGTTTGCCTTCTCAATAACATTACTGTTACATAAAGCAAAGTCAGAACATCCAACCCAAGAGCAAACATCGCTGGTAGTTGTTGCCCAGAGAAAGGATCTAGAGAGGTACGTAAAACTAAAAGTCCGAGAACAACTTGTTCAAAGCTAGTAAAAAAGTAAAAAAGAAATGGTATTGCACCCAAAGCTAAGCCCAAGTAAAGAGGTTTGGTACTTCCGATCAAGAATCCTGTTACCAAACCAACTACCACACCTGCTAACCCAATTAAGAGTCCCAGACGAGAAGAAGGACCCAAGCGTTGTTTGGTCAACATTACTACCTCTGCCTCATACTGTTCGCAGAATCTCTAGTCTCAGATCTTGCACCAATCAATTGCTTCTGAGATTTGGGTAATCGAGGTCGGTAACGATAACTAGGATAACGGTAACTTTGTGTCAAATGTGTCATTCCATTCACCGCGACTCCCAGGATAGGGATCCGATTTTGTGTTAAATCCCGTACACATCTTGAGAGAACTTCTTTATCCGTGAAGCCTGGACGTGCAACCAGCATAAGTCCATTACCTTCTTGAGCTAATGTTAATGCATCCGCACAAGCAGTTAAGGGTGGTGTATCTATTATAACTAAATCATAATTTTCAGATGCTTCTGCCATCAAGGATTTCATCGCGACTGACTCTAGCAATTGCGAGGGACGGGCGTGTTGATTGCCACAAGTCAATACATCTAGGTTCTCAATATCTGTTGGCTGCACAGCATCCAGCAAGGATACATTTCCTTCTAACACATCGGTAATCCCTGGACCAGGGGCTAGGTTGAACAGTGTGTGCTGGGAAGGTCTTCGCAAATCTGCATCAATAATCAATGTTCGCCAAGATAGCATACCTACAACAGCAGCAAGGTGTGATGCGACTATAGATTTACCTTCTCCAGATATAGTACTACTGACAACAATCACCCGCAATTGTTCCGATTTGCGAAACTCTAAAGTTTTGAAGAGTGTGCGGTAAGGTTCAATCAACTCCATATTATCTAAGAATTGACTGGCTGGGTCAAGAACAAGCGTTTTAGCGGGTAAACGTGGTAAAATTCCTAGCAATGGTAGCTGTAGTAGTTCTTCGGCTTCGGCAGGATCGCGTAGTGTATTATCCATCACCTCTAGAAGTAACACAACGCCAACACCTAGCATTATTCCAAACACACCAGCAAGTGCTAATACCACTTTCTGTTTGGGTTCAGATGGTGATGATGGTGCAACAGCATTTTCGATCGTACGAATGTTGCTCACCTTTTGTGCTTCTGTCAGCCGTGCTTCTTCCAGTTTGCCTTGGAGGAACTTCAAAGATACTGCGGCTTCTTCCCGTTTGCGGGTTAGTACAGTGAGTTGTTGCTGTTTCATGGGTAGTTGAGCCAGACGATTCTGGAGTTCAACTTTCTTTTGCTGGAGAAGTTTCACCCTATCATTAACTGCAGACTCTTCGATTCTATTGAGGATAAATTTGGAGTTTAAATCTTGAGAGAGTTGATCACCAGCGAAATTATTTGTGGAGTCGCTTTGATTTTTTGAGGATACGCGACCCAGTTGTTCTGATAATACTGCACGCAAGGCATCCCGTTCTCCAACTAAGTTTGCCACAGCTGGATGATCATCTGTGAAGCGCAAACGAGCTTCAATGATTTTATTTTCCAGTTCTGATAACTTAGCTCGCAGTTTCTTAATTTCTTCGTCTTGTCCGCTGCGAACGGATGAATAGGCGTTGTTCAGGTTTGTACTTTTGGTAACTTGCTGCAAGGATGCATCTCGCGCTTTGATCTCTTGAAGTTGAGCCGAGAGAGTACGCTCTTGGTCTTCTACAGTTGCTATACTTTCCACCAAGCTTTTTGTTTGTTCTTCAACAGAGACAATACCGCTCAATTTTCTGTATTTGTTTTCTTGCGCTTCAGCTTGTAGCAGCTTATTTTCCGCCTCGGGTACTTGTTTGCGTTCCAAAAATTGCTTAACCTTTGTAGCCTCAAGACCAATACTTTTTGTGTTGTCCTCAACCGTCGCTTGAGAAATGGCGTTGAGTAGCTTCGCTGCGAGCTGAGGATCGCGAGATTGATAACTTAGTTCCAAAATATTCGTTGCGGGAACAATTTTAACTTTTAAATTACGAGCAAGTTCTGTAGTTGATACAGGACTTTTAGATAAATCACCGTAAGTCTTGGGAAAAGCAATCGCGATCGCTCGTTCAAGAACACGTTGCGACTTGATCAGTTCTGCTTGATCAGCCAAGGGACTAATTCCTGGTGCGTTTGCAGAGACTTGAGTGAGATCACGACCTAATTCTGAGACACTCACCCTTTTGTCGTCCAGCATCAGTCGCGCATAAGCTTCATATTTACTTGGGGTGACTGAAAGATATGCGATCGCCCCACCAATCACAGCAACAAATGCAGCGACTGCGGGAATACTTCGTCGCGTCAGCACTGCTAGTACACTTGATATTCCTTTTTCCATAACATCTTTCTCCCTTATTTCATGAGTCATGAGTCATAACTCATGACTCATGAAAATTTGAACAAATAACTTGGTTGAGTTCACCCTATACTTACGACACAAGTGTGCCGTAAGTTCTACAGTATACGCTGCGATCAGCGCCGGCTGACGCCACGCCTTACTCACCAGTCGCCTAAGAGGTCACAAAGCGCCTCCTTTTGGACAAATCTGACCAGTTGCTGTCCAGTTGGAAACTTACTTGGTGCTGTAGGATCACAAATGACAAACCACTATTTTTTCCCCATAACCTCCGCAAGTCCAGTTTGGTTTTGTTGGTAAATACGTACTGGTTCGGGGGAGGTAATAAGTGTTGTATAGAGTTTTAGGGTTTCGTTCGTGATGTGATCCCAGCTGTAATTCAGTTGTACATGTTTTTTTGCATGTACAGCCATTGCTCTTAATTCTTCTGGGTGATCTATTGCCCAGTTTAAAGTGCGAGTTAAAGAGTTGAGGTTTCCAGCTTCAAACAATTTTCCGCGACCTCCACTAATTAATTGCTTGTGAGGTGCGATGTCGCTTGCAACAACTGGTATCTCTTCCTCCATCGCCTCTAACATTGCTAGAGGTAGTCCTTCTAGATTAGAGGGAAGGACAAATAACCCTGCTCCTCGGACAATTTCCCAAAGACGTCGTCCCCTCAGTTCGCCTGCAAAGACAATATTTGGATTATTTGCGACCTTTTGTAATAGTTGTGAAGTGAATGATTTCGTATCGCTCACACCACCAGCTAAAACAAGTTTCCATCCAGGAGGATTCAAAGCACTAAAGGCGTCAACTAACAAGTCAGGACATTTTTCTGGTACGAGTCTACCCAAAAAGACAATATAGCGCTTTTGCTCAAGACCTAATTGAGTACCGTAACCAAAATTGGGATCAGATTCACCATACCTGGCTGGGGCGTTGGGGATGTAGACTGTGTCCCGATCATAAGTTTGTGAAAAGTAGGTTTGGAGGACATTAGACACGACGATCAGTCCGTGAGCGAAACGAACTGCAGCCTTCTCTCCCATTTGAATCACGCGAGTTGAAAAACTCCCCCACTTAGCACGTTGCCAATCTAAACCTTGACAGGTTACGACAACCTTTGCACTATTGATAAGTTTTGGTAAACAAGTGAATAGAGATGGACCAAGAGCGTGAAAATGAATGATATCGTATTTTGTGGTGGAAGCTGCTAGTGCTCCTAGTGCTGACGTCACAAAAGCATCCACTCCTCTTAAACCGAAACCAGGTAAGGAGATAACTTGGACGCCCTGATAGTCGTAACGGTCTTGCCAGGAACTGTCCGTATAAGAGGAGCGGGCAAATAAATCAACAGAGTGTCCTTGTTTGACCATACGAGGATACACTTCTGCGCAGTAATGCTCAATGCCGCCCTGTTTGGGAGGTAGACCTTTTGCACCAATGACAGCAATTTTCATACTAGTTAAGCCGTGCTTGTTTTGCGATGGAAAAGTATGTACAAATCGAAATTAAGTTACATTTTGTAACACATAAAACAACAAGAATACAGAAGATGGGAACACAAAAAATCTCTGTTTCTCTGTTTCAATTTCTGAACTCTAAAAAAGCATTGTCTCTCCCTGATAACTATAATTTTTTGTCTTTGTTTCTTTCCTAGTTTTTGTTTTGATATCACGTTGTGTTCAGACCGGAAGAGCAATGCTATTACGCTGTTCCCAGCGATTTAACATTTCGCTGTAAACCTGTTCAACAACCGTACTAGCTGCATAAGGCTTCGCAGTCTGCACGCAAGATTCTGTCGGATAATCTCCTGGATGTAGAAGCACTTTCCGTAAAGCATCTGCTATGCAGCTAGGCGTTCGTTGGGAACAAACAACCCCACTCTCAGCAGTTAGTAATTTTGGGGTTTCACCACATTGAGTCGTGACGACTGGAGTCCCACTCCCAAGCGCTTCTAAAACCACCAAAGGTAGACCTTCGTATGCACTGCTGAGGACAAAAACATTGCAGACACGATGAAGCTCTGCGAGTTGACTTTGAGTCACTGCTCCCAGCATCGTAATCTTATCTACAAGTCCTAGTCTTGCAATTTCCGCACGCATTTCTACTCCTAACTCGCCATCCCCCGCTACAAGTAGATGAATATGAGGCTCGTTTAAAGTAGCAAACGCACGTACTAGCAGAATCGGGTCTTTTTGAGGATGAAGCCTCCCAGCAAATAAAATAAAACGAGTCTGTTCATCCACACCTAGCCGAGACGCCAGTTCTCGCCTTTTAATTTCTCGTTCATCTTCTCTTAACGGGTAAAAAATTCCATTGTCAAAAGAATTTTTGATGTACGCAATTCGGTCTTGCAAGCGAGGATAACGCTGCTTATATAGTTGCGCTGCATCAGTATTACACGAGAGAATTTGGCTAAACTGGCGAACTAACAGACCTTCTAATGCAAAATATGCAGCTGGAAATCTTCGCCAAAGAATAGCTTTTTTATTACCAGCAGCTTGCATTTGCGTCTGTATATCATTGTGGATAAACAGAGTTTTTTCCCCCTGCCAATTAAGAGCTGCGATTGTTGGCTCTATCCTGTGAAAATGCATAAAGTCGGAAGCAAAACGATGCCCTAAAAGAGCTGCTGTATATTTTAGGGTTGTTGGAATTAAGCTTCGGACGTTATCATCTTCCAGTGTAAATAAGGGCAAAAAAGCAATTTCTCTACCTGCAAATTCTGCTTGTTGCCATTTACCAACAGGCTTTTTTGGATCAGTATTAGTTCCTACGAGTTTTACCTCAAACTGGCTGGGAGCGTATTTGATGAATGTATTTATGAGTGTTTGTATACCTCCAATTGTGGCGTTCCAAGGATTAAATTGGTAAAATATCGTGATAACAGGTTTACGCATGGGGACTACCCTGCACAACTTTTGTACAAGAAATCAAATGTTTTTCAATTGTCAAAAAGCACTCAAAAACTTTAAATATATCCTCCTACACACTAAAGAATTTGAGCGTTTTTGTATTCCTCCAATAGTCATAATCAAGTGGCTGAGATATCAGTATCATCTTGGCATATTGTAAGATTTATAACCACTGCCGTACAAACACAGAAAAAGTTTTTTACCTTCAAAAAAGGTACATAATTTCTATGTGATTTTTACACTTAAATTGAATTACATTTATCAAATAGTAATATTTCTGAAGCCAATTTTTACTGCAAAAATCTGAACTTTATCAAATCTTTATAATGATTGTATAAATTTTACACGACTGCTATCAACATTATGGTATGCTGTTTTCTTTATACACTTATGAAAAAAGAAGACAAAATTTACAGCAACTTAATAAATCTAATTGTAAAAAAAAGGACGTTTTGAACTCTGTCTACGCCCAAATGTGAAAAGATGCTTGAAGAAAGCAGAAATATTCAAAGCAGTTATTGTGAAGGTCAGAGCATGAGTGGAGAATTCAAACTCCCACTCAAAGTATTGACCACCAAATCTGCGGTTTAGTGGTCAATAGTAAGCAATATTGGCTACCCCATAGAATCAGTAAACACTGAAGCGCTGTTATATCTGTTACGGCTTAGATTTTGCTTCTAAGTTTTCTAAGCGGCTTCTGAGTTCTTGGTTTTGTTGTTTAAGTTGGTCAAGTTCAGAACGTAACTGACGAAGCGCTTTTTCGGAACCAATGTTGGTTTGCACCTTGGAAATCTCTTCCTCAGCGTAGCGACGTACGCGCCCATCTGGTGTTTGGTCAGCCAAAGCTTGCAAAATTCCGATTGCTTTGGCGATTTCCATTTGTCCAAGGGCTGCGACTACTGCTATTTGAGTTAAAAAGAATGTTTCGTTGGAAATTTCTGTCAATCGCTCTAAAACCCGTTCCACATTCGCACTATTTTGACCAACAGAAATCTTTCCAAGAGCACGAATTGCGGCTAAACGCAAGGGTTGTGGTACACCAAGGTGGGTGTATTCCATGAGGAGATTTAAAGCGGCTTCTGAGGTTTTGAGTTCGCCAAGAGCTGCGATCGCACCACTGCGTACGACCTCATTCCAACCCGCCTTCTCTTCCAAAACGGATTTTAGCAGCTTGATTACCTTTGCTTCCTTTGGTTTATCTTCTGTTGTCCCAGCCGCTATGACTCCTACAGCACGAGTTGCTGTGGCTTCTACATAGTAGCTAGGATCGCCTACCTCCAACAGTTCTTTCAACACCTTATAGCTTTCATGAGTTTTGACCTTTCCAAGTGCTTCCACCACAGCACGGCGCACGTATGAACTCTCATCCTTTAAACCAACAACCAACTCATCAAAGACTTGATCAAGCTTGATTTCTGCGAGTTGTTTAGCCACCTCGACGCGTACACCCCAGAAGGGTTCATTTTTGAGTGCAGCAGACAGCGTTTTTAGGGCTTTATTACCGCCTTTTTTCGCCAAAGCTTCCGCTGCTAGGATGCGGGAGATAGGGTTGGGATCAAATTCCAACTGCGCTTTCAATTCTGGTAGTGGGTATTCCAGAGACACCGTTTTCAGGTAGTGATTCCCCACATCAAAGCTGATAAATTGAGGTTTTTGCTCTAGAGGGAAGTAGAAGCTTTGTTCGTGTTCATTCACTCGTACTGTAAAAGTTTTAAGGTCACAAGATCTAGTCTGTGAAGCAGTCAAAGAGGAAGTCTCGGAGTCTGGTTGTTGGACGTACCCAAAACCGATAGGGATTTTTAAGTCAAATAAATCGCTGTTATTTCCGACACTTGCTTGAGTTTGAGTCACGGTTATCTTAGCCAGCTTGGTATCAGAATCCCAGGAGTAAGCGACTTTAAAATCAGGATGACCACCGCGATAAACATACTGGTCAAAAAGAAATAACAGATTGCGCCCACTTGCTTTTTCAATCGCCCGTAGTAAATCAACTGTTTCCACAGTTTTGTGGGCATTATCCCGTACAAATGTCTGAATTGCTTTCCAAAACAGTTCTTCGCCCAATTGGGTCCGAATCATGTGATAAACACATGACCCTTTCTCGTAGATGTGACGGTCATAAAGTTCAATCGCTTCCCGGTAAACATGAGTGACCATTGGACGGCGATAGCGACTACTATCTTCAGCTAAATAACTACGAGCTTCCTGTAAACGATAGTATATGGCTTCTTGAGCACCGTACTCATGCTCTGTCCACATAACTTCGGAGTAAGAAGCCATCCCCTCCTTGATCCAAGCATGAGACCAGTGCTTAATCACCAACAAATCACCAAACCATTGGTGCGCTAGTTCGTGGACAACCAAGCTTTCTGTGTTGCGGTTATCTAATGCTGCTTTTTCATCTAGCAAACATCTATCGGTTAACAGTGTTGCAGATGTATTTTCCATTCCTCCAAAGATGAAGTCGTCAACACAGACTTGAGCGTATTTAGGGTAAGGGTATGGATAGCCATATTTTTCGCTCAAAAACTCTATCATCTGCGGAGTTTTGCCCATACTACGTTTGGCATCTTCTTCGCGACCTTTTTCAACGTAGTAGGTGACGGGTATTGTGTTCCACTCATCACGAATTTCGGCAAAATCACCAACTGCTAAAGTCATTAAGTAGGTCGGATGAACTTGCTGCTGTGACCAGTGGTAGATTTTGTCGTTACCAAGTTCATCTGTAGCAATAAGTTCCCCGTTAGAAATTGCTATCAAGGGTTTGGGGACGCGGATGCGAATTTCGGAAGTAGAAAGTTGTCCAGGGTAGTCAAAGCAAGGGAACCAAAAGCGGGAGTCTTCGTCTTCTCCTTGAGTCCAAACTTGGGAGGGTTTATGAGGATAGTGTTTGTCGCTTTGGATAAAGTACAAACCGCGTTGTGGTTTGTCTGCTGAGTAATCGATCGCAATGACAATGGACTTGTCAACTTGTGTAGGTGGTTCGAGTTGGATAGATAACTGTTGTCCATCGTAGTCAAAGTTTTGCGTTTTTCCATCCACTTGTACTGATTCGATACCTAAGTTGACAGCATCTAAATTTAAACGGTCAATACCGTCGCGGATTGGTTTAAGTGTTATGCTACAACGACCTTGGTATTTTTTGTTAACGATATCCAAACTGAGGTCTAAAAAAATATGCTCTACAAGTCCCGGATGATCTGGATTGTAATGCGGTTTTGCCCCAGGTAACTCAAAAGTTTTATACTGTGTTTTTTCTGTATCAAAAAAATGTTGTGACATTGATGTTTACTGAATCTTGGTAACCCTGAAAATTCCTTATGAATGTTGTAAGGAAAAACAGCTTGATCGCGTGTTATCCCTATGTCAACTTAGGATACACCCTAAACATTTTGTACACTGTTGTCATTGAACATACAGTGTTTTGCCCCTAAGCAATTTAAATTCTGTAATAATATCCTGATGGTTTTATATAGCTTAGAATAGCTTGTTACCACCAAAAGGTATATATTTTTCAGATAAAGAACAATATCATTTGTGGATTTGTTCTTGACGCTTTTGAAGTACTACTTAGATCGCTATTATACTCATATTTTTTCCGATTGACAATCTGATCACTAAATCGTGATAAATAGCGTGCAGCCTTGTTTAGTGAATCCGCAAAATCCACAATGACATTCTTACTAAGATCTAGGATAATTCGTTGAGCAAAAGGGAACATTTACAATGCCCGAAAGTCGGTCAAAATTTATAATTCCTGCTGTTAGTACTGCCGTAGTTGTGGCAGGAGGAATAGCAGCGTATATGTATTTGAAGGGTGGTCCCTCTGGAGATATTTCTGATGTTTTGGGCGCTGCTAAAATCGTGCCAGATGAAGCAATTTTGGCAACTTACATTTCTACTGAGCCAAAAGTTTGGGCAAAGTTAGAGCAATTTGGCACTCCTGAAGCACAACAGATAGTCGCACAAAATTTGGAGAACTTCAAGAAAAAACTGTCTACTGATAGCAATATTTCTTACGAACAAGATTTAAAACCTTGGGTTGGTGGTGTTATGGTTGCCATGCTACCCTCAAGTCCAGCAAAACCTGTTGCACAGAATACTCTGCAAGCAGCACAGGAACCTAAAATTTTGGTGGTAGTGGGAATCAAAGATAAATTGGGTGCCTTGAATTTTGCTAATAAATTGAAGGCACAAAAAGAAGTCAAAGTAGAGGAAACTGACTACAAAGGCGAAAAAATCATAGAAACAACTGGTAAGAATGATCACAATTATACTGCTGTTTTAAATACGACTTATGTTGTCATTGCTCCGGAAAAGCAATCTGTAGAGCACGCAATTGACACTTACAAAGGTGAACCTTCCTTTGCAAGTAAAGAAGGTGCAAACAATATGTTAACAAGAGGTGTCAATGTAGACAACACCCTGGCGCAAATTTATGTACCGGATTATCGCAGCATGGTACAGCAATTAATAACCGCAAATCCGAACGCCACGCCGATTTCTCCAGAAAGCATGAAGCAGTTAAAGCAGATGAAATCTATGGTGGCGAATGTAGGAATTGATAATACGGGTGTGCGGATGAAAGCCATTGCCAAGTTAGACCCAGAATTGGTCAAATATCAGTATGAAAACAGTTCTGCTGATGTGGTATCTCAATTTCCTGCTGATACAATCGCCATGTTGAGCGGAAAAGGGATCAGCAACTGGTGGTCAGCGCTTGTGCAACAATCAAAAGATACTCCTGAGTTGAAGCTTACGCTTGAACAAGCTCGATCGCAACTGAAATTAGTCAATATTGACCTGGATAAAGAAATTTTCGGGTGGATGGATGGAGAATTCGGTTTTGCTGCTATTCCATCAAATCAAGGTGTGTTGGCGCAGATTGGTTTTGGGGGAGCGTTAGTTTTCCACACAAGCGATCGCAAAATGGCTCAAAGCACTCTCAACAAACTGGATGACTTTGTTAAAGCACAATCAGTCAATGTAGCAAAAAGAAACATCGGCGGTAAAGAAGTCACAGAATGGCTGATTCCTCAACAAGGAGCTTTATTAGCACACGGGTGGCTAGATAATAACTCCGTATTTGTCACTATTGGTGGTCCTATAGCTGAGACTCTAGCAGATCGTAAAGGTGAGTCTTTACAAGGTAGCAACAATTTCAAAGCTGTTACTAGCACTCTCCAAAGGCCTAACGGTGGATATTTTTACTTAGATATGGACAAAACCGTACCTCTGTTAAATCGTCTTGCCACTGCACAACAGCAGCCGATGACTCCCGAGACAAGTGCGATCATAAGTTCCATTCGTGGTTTGGGTTTGACCGCTACTAGCCCCGACAAAACAACTACCGAAGTTGAGATGTTGCTTGCACTCAAGCCGAAAAATGGGAATTAGGAGGACTGGTAATTCACCTGTGTACATCTGGTGTTGATCTGGTGGTTCTCACTTCTAAATACATACTTCTGCAATATGATTCATATAGACAGGCTTTCTCCTGATTGCAAAGGTAGACAATTCATTTGATCAACATTAGTGATGAACACGGCTGTAAAAAATACTCCTGGATTAGCTTCGCGTTTTGTAAATGGCGTTCTGGCAATCAAGCCTTTAGCCAGTTTAGCCAAGCATCAAGCTAGGCAAATGATGATTAAACGCGCTAAGAAAATAGGGGTGAATTGGCTCGAAGAAGCACAAACCCTACAAGCGCGTAATTGGCAAGCTGACTTCGCTAAAGTACAAAATCCCCAAGTTACTTACCCAGAATACTACTTCCGCCCATTCCACGCTTACGAAACAGGAAATCTCAGTTGGGAAGCTGCGTTGGAATTTGAAGTTGCTGCCCGCACCGTCCACGCTGGAATTTGGCGGGATGCTGGGGCAAAGGGTGATCCCATGCTGCGCCAAAGTTACCATGAGATCATCAAACAGCAAATTCCCCAAGAACCACAAGACATTCTAGACATGGCATGCGGTGTGGGTTTGAGTACTTTTGCTCTACAAAAAGTTTATCCTGATGCCAAAATTACGGGTTTAGACTTATCTCCCTACTTCTTAGCCGTTGCTCACTACCGTAGTGAGCAGCACCATGCTAATGTTAACTGGATTCATGCGGCTGCTGAATCTACTGGGCTACCAGATGCCTCGTTTGATTTAATTTCCATTTTTCTGATGTGCCACGAACTGCCTCAAGCAGCAACTCAACAGATTTTTGCTGAAGCCAGACGCCTACTGCGTCCGGGTGGACATCTGGCAATTATGGATATGAATCCCAAATCTGAAATTTACAAGAAGATGCCGCCTTACATTTTGACGCTGCTCAAAAGCACTGAACCGTATCTTGATGAATATTTTACGTTGGATATTGAGCAAGTGATTGTAGAGGCGGGGTTTAAAACTCCCACCATCACTCCTAACAGTCCCCGTCACCGCACTATTATTGCTCAAGCGTAAAGACGTAAATGCTACGTTCCTACATGGAATTGTTGTGCGCAGTCATACCACCGCTACTACTTCTGCTTTACTACT
This sequence comes from Brasilonema sennae CENA114, assembly GCF_006968745.1. NCBI lineage: Bacteria > Bacillati > Cyanobacteriota > Cyanophyceae > Nostocales > Scytonemataceae > Brasilonema > Brasilonema sennae. The sequence goes on from NZ_CP030118.1 coordinate 3,937,606, forward strand.
ATTACCGCATCCCTTCTGCCCCTTCTTTGATGCGGCTGCTGTTTTTCTTTGTGTTAGGAGCAATATCTGGTATTCTTGCTCTGGCGTTGGAAGGGGTTTTTGAAACAGTCGCCAACAATGTTGTTGACTGGGAAAGAATGCAGCGTGTTTTCCCAGGTGTTGTTGTGCGACAACTTATAGAAGTCGGTCCTGTAGAAGAAACCTGTAAGCTGGTAGCGGTGATTGTCCCAACTTACCTTTTCCAACCTCGATACCGATTTCGCCCCACTTCTGTTTTTCTATTTACCATAGCGGTTGCCCTTGGATTCACTGCCCAAGAGAATTGGATTTACCTTTCTCACGACACGGCACCAATTTTTGAGCGAATTATCAGCACACCAATTCATGCCATGTTTTCTGCCCCTTGGGGGTATGTCCTGGCAATATGTATTAGCGAAAACATTTCTTTGTATGGATATCGGCAGTTTTTGCCTGCTGCTTGGCTCAATGCTGTGATTTGTCATGGTTTAGTAAATGTTCTATCTATGAGCGATCGCTATCCAATACCACTAAATTTGCTCAATTATGGCTTGTTCCCGTTTCTGTTGTGGATGTTTTGGCGACTACAGCAGTTACTGCGAAGGGTGCAAGGCGAACTTCCAATCATGCTGATCTCTGGATACACACCTAAACAGCGCTTCCAACAACGTATCAAAGTGCTGTTAGCTTTGTTGCTGGCTGGAAATGCTCTTTTTGGGCTATTTCTTTTAGTCAAAAGTCTGAGCTTGTTGAATATATCTCAGCTTTTTGACCGTGATGTTGTGTCATTTATACTTAGCCGCTTATTGCTAAATGCTGGTTTTGGACTTGTAGCATGGGTGATTTATACCTCTTTGCGACGTTCAGCACGTGAGTAACCCAAGCAAATAGCCCCCAACTTAATTACTGTTTATCAGCTAACTTGTCATAACGCCATCAAAAAAAGGATATATAATACTTGCGAAATCGCAATCCCAAATCATTAATTGGGAGTGGTTCTATTTTCGCAAATTGGTTGGCTTAACCACCAGACAAAAAATGAAACAAACAAAACAACTCACCGCAATCATTGAGCGCGAGGGAGATGGCTATGTATCGCTTTGTCCTGAACTTGATATCGCGAGTCAAGGTAGCACAATTGAGGAAGCACGGGATAACTTAGTTGAAGCGTTAGAGCTATTCTTTGAAACAGCAGCCGCTGCTGAAATCCAAGAACGACTGCATACAGAGGTTTTTGTGACACGCTTAGAGGTGAGCGTTGGGTAAGCTAGGTGTTCTTTCTGGTGGAGAAGTTTGCAAAATTCTAGAGCAGCATGGCTTTGTACAAGTACGCCAGCGTGGTAGTCATATAATTATGCAATTGCAAACAGAAGACTCAACAATAACTGTTCCTGTCCCTGCTCACGATAAGCTACGTACTGGCACTTTACAGTCTATTCTTCGCCAGTCAGGACTTCCTCGCGCCCTTTTTGAAGTGGACTCATGACAAGTGGCGATCGTGCTCAAATTCAAAATTCAAAATTCAAAAAAAGAAAAAAGAAAAATGAGATATAGCAGTTGCCAGGTAGATTAGGACATCAACTAATGAGAAAACATGGAAACCACGGGACAATTCCCAGCCTGCTCCCCTTCGGATTCGCAGTCGCCTGCGGAGGAGCCAGTACTGTTCGCGCAGCGTGGCACTTTGTGCCATAGGAGGGTTTCCCTCACTTGGTATCTGGCGTTGGAAACCCTCCCGCAGCGCTGTCTCACCTGCTCCCTGCTCCCTGCTCCCTGCTATATGATAAGTATTTTTCCGGACATGATATTATTGAGTTTCATACACCGAAAATGCGTCAGCTATCGGGTTTTGCTGTGGAATAAGCTTGAATTGGGGCGACTAGTACCGCTGCGCGGAATTCAAAATTCAAAATTCAAAATGAATAGAGTGTAAGCTTTTCAGAGATTTTGAATGGTATGCTTATTTACGCCGCGCTGTACTAGTGAAACTAAAGCGCCCCTTTCAAATACTTGTGAACAAATCTTGACTCCCTACAAGCGTACTAACACAGGTTGATTTTGTGCAGCATTGACTGAGTTTGAATCTGACTCAGTGCAATAAATTTCACAGGAGTTATTCGGAGTTTCCATTAATTTTACTTTGTATAGTGTCGCTCCTAATTCCTGAATGGGCGATCGCAGCAGTTGACTGATACAAAGTGCAATATTCTCAGCAGTGGGAACAACTTCAGCAAAGTATGGAACGTCTTTGTTTAAGAAGCTGTGGTCAAATAGCTCAATAACGTACTCTTTTATAGCTTGATTCAAAGCGCCCAAATCAACAATCATCCCAGTGCGTGGATCAATCTCCCCTTTTACAGTCACTTCTAAATGATAGTTGTGCCCATGACCGTTGGGATTAGCGCACTTACCGTAAATCTTGAAGTTTTCTTCGCCGCTAAGACGAGGATGAGCTAGCTTATGGGCGGCGCTAAAATAAGTGCTGAGTGTGAGGTATGCTTCCATGCCGTTTCCTAAATAATCAGCCCAAAGTTCGGGATGCTCAAAAAGCTGTATACGCACTAAAGGTAAATCAGGTTTTAGTCGTTGCCAAATTACCCGTGCAATGTTTTCTGGGGTGGGTAGAGTTTGTTGAAACTCTAACCATACATCGTTGAGATAGGAAAAGTCCAGTATACTCGTCACTTTTCGGTTAATAACGTGTTTGACGTTGGACAAGTTGAGAATCATGCCATATTCATCCAATTCTCCAACCAGGGAGACAAATAAGACATAATTGTGTCCATATCCGGGAAATCTTGAACAAGCACCAAATTTCTGAATATTTTCTGCTTCACTCAGTTCTGGCAACCAATAGCGATGACTTGCCGAAAACTGAGCGCGACGACTTATAATACATAGCATAAGCAAGCTGTGAGTAAAATTTAAAATTTCTTAAATCTTACTGCTTCCAGTATAAACAAATTCTGGTGTAAGTTGTTAATTGTTGGTTGTTGGTCAACATTCCTGGTTTAACTTAGGACTTAAGCACTGTACAAATGCACCCACTTATGCATTCAGACAAGTTAGCTTTGTCGGCAGGTTTGGCACAACCAAGACGACATTCACATCATTTGCAACCCGTCCGGCTTGGATTGCTCCAGTTTGGACGCTTTGCAGTTTGTCTATCTACAGACTTCTAGTTTGTGAGCCTAACCTTACTTCTGCATAAAATAACTTTGCTTACACCTATTAAGAATACAGAAGAAAAGCTTCTTCATGCTTAACTTCTGTGATCATCAAACTTTTGTTAATACCTAAGTTATCAAAGTATATAGTGGTTGCAAATCTTTCTGAGGTTCTCAAACAAAAAAACAACGTTGCCGTAGCATTTTTCTTGATAAAAAACACAACTTTAGGAGTAATTTCATGGCAGGACTTCACCGTTACAAATGCTTTTTAATACAAATAAACTCTAGTATAGAAAGTGAGTCGCAACAAACTGAGAACATAGTTTTATCTGATAAACCAATAGTAATTGGACGAGATGCTAGTTGTTGTGACATTGTTTTAGATTCCACGAAATACCAGGAAGTGTCCCGTCAGCATTTAAAAATTTCCCCCCTCTCGTCTGGTTCTCCCAGTGATCTGCCTCAATGGGAAATATCCGATTTGGAAAGCCGTAATGGTATTTATATTAATGGTCAGCGCTTACAAGGTTCTCAAATTTTGCAAGTACATGACCAGATCAAACTTGGTCGCAAGGGTCCAGAATTCGTTTTTGAGTGTGAACAGATTAGCTTTGTTGGTATCAGCGATATATTTCCTGTCGTCTCAGGAAGGGTAGATTTACATCAGAAAGGTTTCCTTGTTCCGGGCATTGTCACAGTGATATTCGTTGTAGCAATGTTGGCTACTCGAGATAACAATAACTTCAACTTCCTCTACATCTTGGCAGCTTACCTAGCTTTTGCAAGCCACTATGTTATTCACAAACTCTGCCATAAACATAAGCCCTGGTGGTTGCTAGTTAGCTTAGGTTTGGCTACTGGTTTACCGCTTTTAACTGCCCATCATGAATTGGCAACTATTTTTCACGACATCTTACCAGGAGATGCCTCGGAACACAACGAGAGCATTCTTGCTATCATTCTCAAAGAATTTTTCAAGGCAGGTTTGTTAGAAGAATTGTTTAAAGTGCTGCCAGTGATATTAGTTTACTTTATAGGCAGACTACTCCAATCACCCAAGCGCGAACTGATTGGGGTATGGGAACCTATGGACGGAATCCTTTTAGCAACAGCATCTGCCACTGGATTTGCATTAGTAGAGAGTTTGATGCTAGTGCATGAAGAAACTCAAAGCAAAGGTAATTTTGCGGGATTAACACTTTTAATTCCCCTGATCTTAGGAGATATTTGTGGACAGGTGGCATATAGCGGCTACTTTGGCTACTTCATTGGATTGGGTGCAATGAAACCTAAAAAACTTTGGCGGTTTATAGGAATCGGCTACCTGACTTCAGCATCTCTACATACCATTGGAGCGATTATCTCTGAGTTGCAAAAAGAACATAAACTAGATTTTCTCATCGGTAACGTACTCTCAGCTTTGATAGGCTCTGTGGCTTACATATTTTTGATGGCAGCAATTGTCAAAGCCAATCAACTTTCGCCCGCTCATTCACACAAATCAGTCAATAGGTAGAAGACAAGTTAACTTTAGACGCGTAGTATTATCGTATCTGCATCATGATGGTTTCTAGTTCGTGTTAAATAGAACAGCTATAAGTGGGTGCATTTGTACAGTGGGTAAATCCGACCACGAATTATTACGATTACTAATTATCAACCGTTACACATAGGCACCGAGAGATTCTTGTGCCTCACGGTACATATTAGCGGCAGTGCGAAACATTTCTTGACCAGCGTGCAAGTAACTCTCGTCATAGTTAAGAGGAAAATATGCTAACTGATCTAGCCCATCGCCTATTTGATTGAGACAATAGTAGAGATGGGCTGCTGCTCTTGCTAAACTAGGTGGATTTGGTAAAGAACGAAAAGTCAGGTGCGCCTGCTTGAAGTCAGCTTGACACGCGTGTAAGTAATCCTGAAATTCTTCCAAGAGGACATCATCAAAGGGATCAGCAGCAAGCTTCTCAATTTGCTCCCGTAAAGAAGCCATAATGGTAAACAGCAGGCGGTTCACTGGCTGATAAACTCGGTGCAGCCATTCCTCTATTTGCTCATCGGCGTCTTTTCCTGTTTTTCTTGTCGCCTGGTATTGCTGTTGAGCTGCTGCTGTACGGTGTTGCCTATTGGTAGTGGTTTGTTGAGAGCGTTGACGCAGTTTTTGGTCGTAATTTAGGCGATTTTGAGCGTCGCCTAAAACCTCATATGCTGCATTGAGACGGATAATTTGCTCAGGATCACCGGTACCCTGATTGCTATCAGGATGAAACATCTTGACCAAGCGACGATAAGCTTGCTTAATCTCCGCTTGGGTTGCGTTTGGACTAACTTTGAGTGTTTGGTAGTGGTTCGTCTGATCTGCCATTTATTCAATGTACCGTTAGCATCAGCTAACTGCTAGTTTTGGTTCCAAGTCTTGGAACAACGGTGTACTCAAATACCTTTCTCCAAAACTAGGCTGAATCATTACGGATTTCGCGTCCCTCGTTTTCTTTGCGTTGGGCAACACGAATAGCAGCAAACAAAGCAGCACCGCTGGATATGCCAAGCAGTAGTCCAACTTCATTTGCCAGCTTCACTTGTAAGCGATCGCCTCTTCATCAGTGACCGAAATGACTTCATCTATAATGTTGACATTCAGCACTTGAGGAATGAAGCCAGCACCAATTGCTTGAATTTTGTGAAAACCTGGTCTTTTACCAGATAACACTGGGCTGCTTGGGTGTTCAACTGCGATACGCACAGAGTCAACCTTCTGGCTAACTTGTGCTGAGCCTGTCGAAGTAGCGCCCACGGCAAAGTCTTCCGGCTGCTCGCCTGAAAACTTGGTTTGCGTGCTTTGATAAGTTCAGCTACATCTGTAATTGTACCACCTGTTCCGACTCCAGCAACTACTATATCGACCTGTCCGTCAGTATCTTCCCAGATATCCTCCGCTGTCGTCTCCCGGTGTATTTTGGCGTTAGCTGGGTTACTCAACACTCAATTGTAAAAATTTACAACCTTCTTTCCCTACTGATTAGATACTAGATACTAGATGTAGTACATTATGTCCAACTGTCGTCGAGAATCGCGTTTTTCACAGAGTTCTGCAAGCGTGTACTTTTGCAAAACTGCGTTTGCCGCCACCCTTGCTTCTTGCCAGATCTCTTCGACAACACCACTGTCTAGAGTTTTCGGGTTGATGTCTTCCTCACCTATGCCCACATCTAACCCTTCTAAACAATTCAAAATCTCGAAAAGAGTTATTTTCCAAGGTTCTCGCGCCAACAGATAACCGCCCTTTGAGCCACGCTGGCTTTTCAGTATACCTCCACGCCTCAAAGTTGCTAGCAGTTGTTCTAGATAGCGGTCTGGTATATTTTGTTGTGTCGCTATCTGTCGAATTTGCAGCGGTTCCCCGCTTTGGTAATGAGTTGCTAGCTCTATTAGAGCCAAAATTGCGTATTCTGATTTACAAGATAGTTCCACGGGCAGCTTTTAAAAAAAATGATGGGTTTATAAGAAACAAAGTTAAAAGTTAAAAGATTTTTTGCTTTTTTCTTTCTGACTTTTCTTGTCCTCTTTTTATAGTATACTCCGGCTATCCGCTAGGGTTTGTTATTTTCAAATGTTGCTCTAAATATTCCGAAGCTTTTATCTCAAATTTATTGATCCCTGTCGCTCAGGAGCTTGTATCCTGAAAAAAAAAGGAAGAACCCTCCTCATGAGCTACTCGTTTTAATAGGGTTTGTTCATTCTCTACGTGTAAGACCCCGTAGGATGTACGAAAAATACGATTTTTCTTTCCCCCTACACCCCCACATCCCTACACCCCTACACCCCTACACCCCTACACCCCTACACCCCCACACCCCTAGTTTTGGTAACAAGCAATGCCCTGGTTTGTGAAGATAGAAGAAGGCAAAGTTGAGAAGTCCACGTTTGATCAATACGTAAGCGCTCATCATGCTTACGTACAGGAATTAATTGCCAAAGGACACAAAGCGAAAACTGGCTACTGGGCGCAAAAAGGTGGCGGTATGATGCTGTTTGAGGCAGCCTCAATGGATGAAGCACAAAATATCGTAGCTCTTGATCCATTGATACAAAACGATTGTGTTAATTATCAGCTTTACGAGTGGAAAATTGTAGTGGAATAACACACACAAAGCGAAAAATTAATGCTATGGTGTTTAAAGACTCGGATCTACGCGGCTGTAACGCCCAAATCTTGTCAGGACCGGAAGGTAGCAGCAACACGGGATGCTTATAGTAGGCGTAGTCTCCGGGTCGCCCCATTTTAGGAGCAAAAAAGCAGCAATGCCAGGTTTTGGAGATGTTGTAAAAAAAGCTTTTTACCTTGGTGTCGGGTTGGCTTCTTATGCGGGAGAGAAAGCAGGAGGGACAATAACCGAACTGCGATCGCAAGTCCAAAAGCTAGCAGATGAAATGGTTGCGCGGGGCGAAATGACAACAGACGAAGCCCGCCGGTTTGTAGAAGATATGATGAAGCAAGCCCAAAGCGTACCCGCATCTGATACAACAGCTGCTAAAACGTCTCCCTCTGAACCACGTCGGATTGAGATTTTAGAAGAAGACGAGGAGCCAACTACTGTAAAAGTAACTCAACCAACTGAGAATGTTGATAAGCTACGCGACCAAGTCAGACAAATGCAGGAAGAACTGCGTAGGTTACAACGCGATAAGTAGTTGTCAGGCTGGCAGAGGTGCTTGAGCATGAGACTGAAAATTTTCTTTATAATGTAAAATTTTTATAAAAAATAGTCCTTAGGATGTACAAAAGTGCTCCCAGCCATGTAGCATTAAGCGTCCAGTAACTAACTTGTAAGGGCGTCGGGTTTATGGAAAAGTGGCAAGAAGAGTTTTGGGACATGATAGAAATAGTGACTGATGAAGTCGAACGCTTCTTCGTGGGCATGACGGAGATGGTAGACACCTTTTTTGAGTTTACAGAAGAGATTAGCGACCAAGTACAAAATACTATAGCCACCGAGTTAGATCAGTATTTACAAGAACTGGCTGATCCGATTTTGGAAATTTACAGCGAACTGGAAGACATTGTTACAGATGATATTGATCTGGGTTTTCCTTATCCTGTTGAAGCCTGTCAAGAAAAAAATCCCGCTTGCATTGGTTGTCGTCATTACCACGGTCAAGTGTATAGTGGAAATTTGTTAGTTTGCGGTATGCATCCCCACGGTTGGGAAGATGAGAATTGTCCAGACTGGGAACAAGAAGAGTTATGATTAGTTAGTCAATAGTCCAAAGTCCAAAAGAATTTTTGACTGTTGAGTGTTGAGTGTTGATTTTTGACTGTTGACTATGGAAATCAAATATGGAGAACGCAACATTGCGGAAGGGCAACTAATCACATTTCCCAATCCGCGTGTTGGCAGACGATACAATATTGACATTACTCTGCCAGAATTTACGTGTAAATGCCCGTTTTCTGGCTATCCTGACTTTGCCACGATTCACGTTAGCTACATCCCTAATGAACGAGTCGTGGAATTGAAGGCGCTAAAACTTTATATTAATAGCTATCGCGATCGCTATATTTCCCACGAAGAAACTGCCAATCAAATCCTAGACGATTTTGTTGCTGCCTGTGATCCAACGGATGTCACTGTTAAGGCAGATTTCACACCTCGTGGTAATGTGCATACGGTGGTTGAAGTGCGACATCAGAAGAACGCGTAGAAATCTGATAGCGCTGCCCTGGTTACAAATTTTTTATTCAGATATCCTATTCGTCATGTCTTAATGTTCAATCTGCAATTTCTGGACGAATATGAGGAAGATGATGAGGTGATACTGGCTGCGAAGCCGTCAGTCGGAGGCTCAGATCTTACACCTCCGGCTGAGTACGCCCAGAACTCAAGTTCGTGGCTCATAAACACGCGTCCGTTAAAACGGAACGGCACATGCTTCTCCCAAGGGGAGACGCAATCATGCGAACAAGTCGGGAAACCCGGACGCCCTAGTGGGAACGGCCACGCCTTACGGCTATCGGGTATGCCTGCGGCACGCCAAGGGCGAACGCAGTCGCCTAGGTCGGGAGACCCTCCAAAGAGCGCTGTCTCACCAGATACCTAGGTCGGGAAACCCCTTCGGGTGTGCGCAGAGCGCACGCCTTACGGCGAACGCCCTAGTGGGAACGGCCACGCCTTACGGTGAGTCCAGCGCTGCGGGAGGGTCTCCCTCCGCAGGCGACTGGCGAACCCGGAGGGCTATCGGGAACGCCCGTCGCCTGACGCCACATTCTACCCTGCCCGAAGGCGTTCCGCCTACAACGGGGGGAACCCTCCGCAGTCGCCACAACGGTCAAAGCTCGTCGCTTGGGTTGCTTCCCCCGACAGACTTTGGGGGAACCCCAACGCCAGATCCCTACGGAGGGAAACCCTCCTACAGGACTGGCTCCCTCCGGGTTCACCAGTCGCCTACGGCGGGAAACCCTCTCCGAAGTTGCCACAACGCGGGGAACCCGCGCAAGGCACAACTCTTGGCAGCGCTGGATTCACCGCAAGGCGCTGCTCTCCGCACAGAAGTGGCACATGAGGGAAACCCTCCCGCAGCGCTGGACTCACCAGATGCCTGCGGAGGGAGACCCTCCCGCAGCCGGTTGTCGTCACCTCCTGCAGTACTGGCTCCCCAACGCAGTGCCTCCTGAAAAACTAACAAGAGTCCGTTTTAACGGACTTGGACTTTGAGCCAAGAAATTTATTTCTTGGCGGGCAAAAAATATGGTGCAAGATCTGACTCAAGGTGTATTAGGTTGCAGGTAATTCTTTGTATCCGATACGCTTCAATTTATTCCCCTGCAATATATATGTTTGAGCAACTTTCAACCTTGGACAACACAAGCCATCCTTTGGACCTTGAGTCAACATAACGATTTTTATTTTTCCTGCACTAATAGAGATATTCTTGATTACCACCCGGTCTCCAAGAGACTCAGAAGCAACGTTCTTTGGGCTACCTTTATCATTGATGATTACTGCTAAGTACTCAAAAATTCCTGAACCACCGCCGTTCATTGTCAAAAGGGTAACAGCATCTTTTATACCATCATTATTCAAATCACCAAAAGTGATGGTCTTTCCCCCCCATATACGTACTTTCTGCTCCTGATTTCTAAAAAAACCATTAATTAGTTTGAAAGAGCCGTACTCGGAAATATGGTACTCAGCATTTGAAAGTGTTTCTTTAGTTAGGGATGTTTTACTGACTTTCTGCGTGCTTGTTTCTAGAGTACTTGCACTTGCTAAAGAGTTTGGTATTGCAGGTTGTTCTGTTACTCGTAGTGCAGTAAAAATAAGACCAAAAGGGATTATGAAAAAAATGAATTTGTGTTTTGTGATCATTTTTTTGAAATGATATGAACAGCATTAAAGTAAAACTATATGATGGCTCAGAAGTTCTTTAGGTCTGAGAAAAGTCTCAAATAAAAAAAGCTTAGATTCCCGACAACTTCTGCGAAGTCGGGAATCTTGTTGTTGACGAATGATTTAGGATTGGTATGGTATCAGGCAGAAGCCGCACGCTATACAACGTGCACGACTTCTACACCATCACTAATTTCACGATATGTGAATTAACTCAACCTACAGCTTAAACAAAGGTGAAGTCTCCTCTGGAGAAGCTCACGCTAGTGTTATTTAGTACGACGCCAATTAAATCATTGCCGTAGAAAATCCGTGTATCTGGTGTTGTGCTATTCAAATCCCCTTCCCAGTTTTTAGATTGACTCAAGGTGTATTGACTGGAACTACCGCGAAGTTGAATGGTATCTCCAAACTCGAAATCTCCAATTACGGCGTAGCCTGTACCTCTGTAGTAAACACCGGTGGTTCTATCACCTAAAATGAAAGTATCTTTGTTTATATCCCCGCCAGTACCACCATACAAGTAGTCAATGTCTGTGCCACTACCATAACCATTCAAGGTATCATTGCCGTAGCCAGCATATAAAGTGTCATTGCCAGCACCACCATACAAGATGTCATTGCCGTAGTCACCATACAGTACGTCTTTGCCGTCGCCACCAGACAAGATGTCATCATAGCCCCTACCAGCTATTGTGTCATTACCAGAGCCTCCGTAGATGGTATTTTTGACATAATAACCTCCTCCAAGAACATCGTCGCCACCATTACCGTAGGCAGTCCAATTGCTAGAACCATTGTACTGAATGTTATCATTGCCATTAGTACCGTTGTAAGGGTTTGTAGTCACGTCAGCCATGTGAAATTACTCCGATTTTCAAGTTATTTTCTAAGGTAAAAAATGGCTTTTGCGACGTGATTAACTACTGAAAACCATCTCGCTGCAATAAACCATTCTTTACCTTCATTGCGCTTAATGAGATGCGCTTCTTGTATTAGCGAAAATGTTATTAAAAGTCAGCAAAACAAGTAAGTCAATACCACAAAGCTACCTGCTTATAGTAAAGACTAAGCGGACATCAAATCAGTTATCAGTTATCAGTTATCAGTTATCAGGCGTATGGCGGGGGACGCGCGACCCAAGGATTTAACTGATAACTGTTTACTGTTTACTGTTCACTGTTAAATAACCTGTTTTCGCTATCAAAATCAATCTGAATCTTTGCTTGCAAAGCCATACTCTCAGATCTGCTAAGTAATGTCAGTGCGAAAAAGTCGGACAGAATTGGAAGAAAGTCGGAAAAAGTCGGATATCTACTGACTTTCCCGTAAAATGCTGGTGGAAGTATTCTGTAACCACTTGAAATCATGAATATTGAGGAAGCGCTGGCTGTTGCAGACGCTGCCATATTTGCTTATACGGGTAAACATTTGAGGGATCAGGAAAAATCAATACTGTCAGCTTCTTGGGAAGGTCAAACGTATGAGCAGATGGCACAGAAGTTTTCATGGTCTGAGAAAACTCTCAAAGATGCAGGTTCTAGTTTATGGAAATCCCTATCAAAGGCGCTAGGGGAAAAAGTCACTAAAAAAAACTTTAAAGCAGCTTTGGAACGTCGGCGAATAGAGAACACCTCAGCGCAGCAATCAAGAGATAACCAAGACTGGGGAACAGCACCAGATGTTTCAGTGTTCTTTGGACGTGAAGAAGAACTGCAACTTCTTGAGCAATGGATTCTCAAAGACCGCTGCCGACTGGTTGGTATTATTGGTTTTGGTGGGATTGGTAAAACTAAACTGTCCGTTTGCTTGGGTAAAGGTGGTATTGGCAAGACGGACCTATTCTTAAAGTTAGCTCGCAGCATTGGGCATGAGTTTACTTATTTTATCTGGCGCTCTTTACTTAACGCTCCACCCCTGACAACTATCCTCACTGACTGGATTAAGTTTTTGTCTAACCACCAAGAAACTCGTTTACCTGAGACTGTGGATGAGCAACTGAGATTGGTGTTGCAGTATCTGCAATCGGAACGTTGTCTGCTGATACTTGATAATATGGAAACTGTGCTGCAAGGTGGGGTTAGCGCGGGACAGTATCGCCAAGGTTATGAAGAGTATGGTCAACTGCTGAAGGCGATCGCACAAGTTCCCCATCAAAGCTGTTTATTGCTCACTAGCCGCGAGAAGCCAAAAGAATTAGATCGTAGTCCCTATTCTGTGCAGGTTCTGGAACTGGGGGGTCTAAATTATGCACAAGGACGCAAGATTTTTGCCCAAATTGGCTCTTTTGAGGGTTCTGATGAACAATGGCAGGAATTGATTGCTTTTTATAATGGTAATCCTCTGGTTCTTGAACTCGCAGCGCGGCATATCCAAGAAGTTTTCTTCGGTAATATCTCTGATTTCTTGCGGGAAGGTAAACAAGTCTTTGAAGATTTGCACGACTTACTGGACTGGCATTTTGAACGACTCTGTGAGCAAGAAAGGGAAATCACTTACTGGTTTGCGATTAACCGGGAAGCTGTATCAATTGTCGATTTACGTCATGATATCCTAACTTCTTCCAGGCAAAAATGCCTTCCATCCACACTACAATCCTTACAACGCAGATTACCAGTTGAAAAAAACGAACAAGCCTCTGCCTTTACTTTACAGCCTGTTCTCATTGAGTACATAACCGAGCGATTGATTGAACAAATCACTCAAGAGATTTCCACGGGCAATGTTTCTTTGTTTAACACTCACGCAATTATCAAAGCCTCAGCCAAAGATTATGTACGCAAAAGTCAAGAAGTTCTCATCCTTCATCCCCTTCATCAAACACTCATTGAAAGTTTAGAGAATACTACCCTTGAAGCGCGACTGACTCAAATTCTCTCCACGCTACGTCAACAATCCCCTTGCAAATCCGGTTACATAGCAGGAAATGCCCTTAACCTCCTTTGCTTTGGACACTCTAGCTTGGAGAAATACGACTTCTCCTATCTCGAAATTCGGCAAGCTTATCTGCAAGGAATGACTTTACATAAGGTCAGCTTTGCTTATTCTAAATTCGTACAAACTGTTTTCACGACCATTTTTGGAAAAATCTTATCCCTTGCACTGAGTCCTAGTGGAGAATGCTTCGCCACCGCAGACACTCTCAATGAAATCCGTCTGTGGCACATCATAGACAATCAACCAATCCTCACGCTACGCGGTCACACTAATTGGGTATGGTCAGTTGCTTTCAGTCCTGACGGGCTGCTTCTAGCCAGTGGTAGCAACGATCCAAGCGTAAAGCTCTGGGATACCCGCAACGGTCAGTGTCTTCACACCTTAAAGGATCATACCAAAACTGTCTACTCGGTAGCTTTTAGCCCGTGTGGTGCCATACTTGCAAGTGCTAGCGAAGACCATACTGTTAAATTATGGAGTGTGCACACAGGAAAGTGCTTGAATACTTTAACAGGTCATACTAGTTCTGTGTGGACTGTTACTTTCAGTCCGGATGGCACTACGCTGGTCAGTGGTAGCAGTGACCGAACCATAAAGTTTTGGAATATACAGACATCTCAGTGCATCAGAACGCTTGAGGGGCACGCTAGTGAGTTGCGTGTTGTTGCTTTTAGTATCAATGGACGAATTCTAGGAAGTGGTAGCGCTGATAAAACAATAAAACTCTGGAATGTTGACACGGGTGATTGTCTCCGTACCTTGCAGGGACATACAGGTATCGTACGTTGTATTTCTTACAGTCACGATGATCGATTTTTGGCTAGCAGCAGTGATGACCAGACTATAAAGCTTTGGGACGGACAAACTGGTCATTGTGTCAATACGCTCAAAGGTCACACAGCTAGCGTACGTTCAGTGGTTTTCAGCCCAGACAGTTCTACGCTGATCAGTGGTGGCTATGACGAAACAGTAAAGCTTTGGGAGTGTGATACAGGACGTTGCTTTAACACACTCCAGGGATATACGAACTCTGTTCGTTCTGTTGCTTTCAGTCCGGATGGAAACGTGCTTGCTAGTAGCTGCGACAATGGGACTGTCATTTTATGGGATATTGACACTGGGCAACCGACTCACGTTTTGAAAGAGCATACGAGTACCGTTTGGACTGTTGCTTTGGGTTCGCATTCCAGTCAGCTTCTTGCTAGTGGCAGTTGGGATCAAACAATTAAGCTTTGGAACCAAAAAGGTTTGTGCCTTGGTACCTTGAGAGGTCATATCGATATCGTATTATCTGTAGCGTTTCATCCCACAAATCATATCTTAGCCAGCTGTAGTCAGGATACCACGATTAAATTGTGGAATGTGCATACAGGGGAATGTTTCCAGACGTTACAAGGTCATACTGGTAACATCTTATCAGTCGCCTTTGCTCCTGATGGCTGTATATTAGCTAGCAGCAGTGGCGACAAAACTGTGAAGCTTTGGGAATTAAATACAGCGGAATGCTTTAAAACGCTACAAAAGCATACAGGTGGTGTGTGGACAATTGCCTTTAGTCCAAATGGTGCCATGCTTGCTAGTGCGGGTGATGACCAGACAGTAAACTTGTGGCATCTGCCATCTGGGGAATGTATCTTGACGCTGCAAGGACATGATAACAAAATTAAATCCATTGCCTTTGCGCCAGATGGTCAATTTTTAGCAAGCGGCGGTGAAGATAACACTATCAAAGTATGGGATGTGCAAACTGGTCAATGCTTGTATACTTTGTTAGGACATGACAAATGGATACAGTCGGTTGCTTTTAGTCCAAATGGCTCTATCTTAGCTAGTGGTAGCGAAGATGAAACGATAAAGCTTTGGGATGTGGGAACTGGTAAATGTATTCAAACATTGCGATGCTGTAGACCATTAGAAGGCATGAACATTATTGGTGCTACAGGATTAACTGCAGCACAAAAAGCTGTCCTCAAAGCTTTAGGTGCACTAGAAAATGAAACATGAGTTTAGAAGTCACAGTTAAGACAGATTTCACACCTCGCGGTAATGTACATACCGTGATTGAGGTGCGTCATCATAAGCAAGAAATCACATCGTAGTAGTTAGACCTGTATTTGGGATGCGATCGATTTGACAGTTCTGTTGTCATCACGCTTTTTGATCACTTGTGCGGGCACGCCGACTGCAACTGACAAAGGTGGAATATCTTTAGTCACAACCGATCCTGCACCAATAATACTACCCCGCCCAATTGTAACTCCATCTAGTACTCTCACCCCACTTCCCAGCCAGCAATCATCCTCAATCACAATTCCTTTTACACTTAATCCCTGTTCTCTGAACTTCCGATTAGGATCTGCAAAAATGTGATTATTGGCGTAGAGTGATGAGTGGGATGCAATCATACAATCTTTACCAATCTTGATGAAACCTGGGCCAGCCATACAGACGTAGGGACCAATGTAAGTATGTTCACCAATATGAATATGACCATCTTGGTGACCACCGTAAGCTCTAATATCGACACCACGATCAATTGACACGTTTGACTCAAAGCAAATCTTATTACCTTTATTGCTCAGATAAGTGCCACTATATATACGGACATTATCTCCAATCTCAATAGTGCGCGTGCCGATAAACCGGACATTAGGTTGGATATAAACGGATTTTCCGACTCGACCGAAAATAGTCCGATAAACTATATTTCGTAGCACTTTACCGATGGGGGTAGGAATTCCTCCCAGGAGTCCTGTCAATATGTATTCCTTCCCGTAAAGCTGCAATAATTGAAAAGTTGAATTTTCTCCACTCATGGTTTTTAGCTCCCCTGTTGAATATAAACTGAAGCTTAGATTCCAGAAAAATAATCTGTTCTGATGAGAAAACATCAGATGCGTAACATCAGGTTTGTCAAATTCTTGCCCAACCAGAGGACTTATTAAAATCAAGAGTCCTCAAGTTAGTATTAAATATTCATAGCAACGCAAACAAGGAGTGAAAAAGTTTCACTTGCATGCAAATGTCATTGTTGATTTTAGGAGTGAAATTTCCCACCAAATATTAGTACATGAAGTTAGGGTGGAGTGTCTCCAACTTCAGCCATCACATTAAAGTTAATCATCGGAGCGAACAAATAAACACTTCCCCGACAACTATAACGGCTCTCTTGCAGCCTGTTTTTGGATTCCGCTGCTCTAATCATGAGGTGCAAAGAGAATTGAGATCTTAACTACAGCGCCTTTATAGTGACGCAGATAATAATTATATTACATCTTAAAATTTGATTTAGAATTTTTTTTTCAATAACCTATAATATTTTCATCAAAATCAAAAAAATCAAAAGATTATAGATGTGGTCATAACAGTCGTGATGTCAAAAAGACTGTTGGCAATACTCCAGCTTTCTCGCCGCCCAAAGGGCAATACGCGTAGCGTATCGCTATATTTCCCACGAAGAATCGGCAATCAAATCCTAAACGATTTTGTTGCTGCTGTTTCACCGTTTTGGGCAGCTAGCAGGAGGGGTCGCTATACCATTAGAATTGGATGCATGGGAGATGAGGGTAACTTCGCCCTTGCCGTTGAACACCCAACCCGTAGCAGGGGCAATTTTTATAGCTTCAGGTTTAGACTGTGGTTTAGTAGTCGGTTCGTGTTTCCCTTGCTGTTGTGTTGTGATAGCCCTAGTGCGAGTATCTGTCCATAGGACATCAGTGCTGAGGGGTTCGTTAGGACTGGGGGGTAACCCGCCACGTCCGGTGACATTAAACTTATTATTTTCTCCTTCAGCAAAGGCGGCACAGCTTGTGTCTATGAGTGCTGATATATCTACTGGCAGCGTGGGTAGTTCCACAAATTCTTTGCTGGGGTCAAGATATAATGTATTGAGAATCACCTGACCTTCTAAAGTCGGGCTGATTTGGGAAAATGCTGTAATATCGTTGGTTGATAATTTTTCAGGGTTCAATTGGTTTGGGTCGGTGGTTCCCAACAGGCGGATCAAGTCTTCTCGACTACGCTGTTCGATGAAAAAATTACTTACAGATGTGATTTTGATATTGCCACCACCCCCACTAAATGCATTAGCGGTAATGTCGCTGTTTTCATTGGGGAGAGTAACAATAAAGCCATTGGGAATATTGATGGTTATGTTGCCACCATTGCCACTACCACTGACTGCATTGGTGGAGATAAAACTCCTAGAATTCTGAGAATTCTGACCACGTAACAAAAGTAAACTTCCTATCTGTAGGTCAATATCTCCACCCCTACCTATGTTGCTTGCATTGCTACGAATACTCGAACCATCTAGCATCTGCAATTTCTTTGCACTAATGCTGATTTTTCCACCATTAGCCTCGCCACTAGTGTTTGTATTGATAATTGCAGACTTGAGGTCAAAAGAGTTTGCGACTTTAAAGACGATTTCTCCAGCTATACCTCTGTTCTGTGTACTGCTATTAACCTCCGCACCTGAAATCTCCCCATTCTTGGCAGTTATGCTGATAGTTCCAGCATTACCCGTACCTTCACTCTTAGCATTTATATTTGCGCCATTCACCACCTTAAAAGAGTCTGCGGCACTAATAGAGATGTCGCCTGATTTACCTGAATTAGACGCAACGCTATTGATATTTCCACCTGAAATCTGCACATTGTTGACATCAATTTTGATAGTTCCAGCATCACCCCTACCAGAACTGTTAGCTTGTATATCTACATTGGTCAGCTCAAAAGAGTCTGCGACATTAAACTTGATTTCTCCGGCTTTACCTGTGCTCCCCGTAGTGCTACTGATACCCCCCCTTCGAGTTCAAAAGAATTTGCGTTGATGTTGATTTTTCCGCCATTACCTGCACCATAGTTATAGCTGGGTAGCCCACTTCCACCGGTAAGTTTAAAAGAATTAGCGTTAATGTTTATTGCTGCGATATTCCCTGTAGCTGTATAAGAGGTTTTGCTGTTTAGCCCACTTCCAATGCTAGCAACAAAAGAATTCTTAGCTATGACGGTAATGTCTCCCGCGCTTCCCGATGCTGTTGCCTGAGTTTGTGCGGTAGCGTAATTGTCCAACTTTATATTGTTGGCTTCCAGCTTTATTTGTCCGCCGTTGCCAGAACTAGAGGTGTAAGCGCCGATGTTGGATTTATCGACATTGATCGCATCGCCAACAATGCTGATTTGTTGCCCATTTTTGTCGCTTAGTGTATCAGATCGTACTATTGATTCTGAAGTGAAATTAATATTTTTACCAGCGATTGCGATCGCACCACCGCCATTTCCTGTAGCACCAATAAACGAATTCTTTGAAAACCCGATGTCTGCAAAACTGGTCGCACCTTCATAACCCAGCTTCCAACCTTGTTCTATCGGCGCGAGACTCACAGCCTGATTGCTACCAACACTACCGATTTCAATACGTCCTGCTGGTGACTTGAGAATGCCACCCTCAATAGACACATTCCCTCCCACCAATGCTAAGGTTTTCCCCTCACTCACTTGCAATCCTGGTTGGCTACTGTTAAGAAAGGGATTAGGTTGATTGGCAAAATCGTCACGATTATACTTGATGATATCGTCTTGAATTGCACCCTCCAGTTTTTATGGTATTTGCACCAATACTCAGTCAGTCACAATTATGGGTTCAATTTTATCTTAATTGTGCAAACAATAAATAAAGGAGTTTATTTATAATTCAATAGAGTTCAGTTAAGGGTTGATCGTCCCTAGCCCACGCCAGTCGCTACAACGGAGGGAACCTCCGCAACGCGCTGGCTCTCCTTAAAAAGGAGGGAACTGAGCAAGCTTTTTAAGAGGAGCCAGCGCCGTGGGCGGGTTTCCCGCAAAGTCGAGCCAGCGCCGTGCGGGGGTTCCCCCCGTTGAGGCGTCTGGCGTTGCCGGACGGAATCTTCCGCCCGGCAGACTTTGCGACTTGAGGCGTCTAGCGTGCTTGGGGGATCTTAAATACCACTAACAGCAAGCGTATTGATTTATAATTAAGCCGAATGAGGTTCTATCGCAACCGCTTTCTCTTCATCCTTCGATGGTAAGCTCAACTTATCTAAAATCTCCAACATTTCCCGCTCAAAAGTAACTTGAGCACGATTCGTTTTTCCACCCACATATAAGCGACTATCTTTCTGCAACACCCAAATTTGGGAGTGAGAAAAGTAACTCATCACTACACCTAGCATCAGCAAGGCAAATCCTGTATAAACAACTGGTATTCCTGGATCAGCTTTAATTTGCAAGCCAGTACTACCAAGGACATCCAGAATTTTCAACGTCACACCATTGACTTGGGTAGACATTCCAGTGCGAACAGTGTCAACCAACTTGCCAGTTGCATCATAAATCAACACCGTTCCCTGCAAGTCTTTTGTGAGTAGAGAGACACCCTCACTCAAATCTGGTTTAGTCGGAATCCAAGTTCCCCAGATGCGTCCCTGACCGTTGGTGTTTAGTTGCGCCATAGGTAGTTGAAAAATAGGGCTTTTGTTCACACGGACTCGAACAGCAGAAATTCCCCAATCAGTTTGATAGAAAGTCACGCCGCGATAACGCAGAGGACTGTTGACGAAAATCGTCTTGCGGTCAACTTCCTGTTCTTGATTGTTCAAAACAGACATGTCTGAGTAAAACTGGTCAATTCCACCAGAAGCAGTGTAGTCAATCCAAAAGCGATTGACTCGCACAGACCAATCTTTAGATACTGCTGTTGCCCAAGGCCCCGCATCTATGATATTTTTCACTTGAAAGGTATTACCACTGCTCACCATTTCCTGAGCAACAAAACCAGTCATTGCTCCCCAAATAGATCCCAGAAGAATTGTCACAATACCAACATGAACCACAATCGGCCCGATGCGTCCGATCAGACCTTTGCGGGCGTAGAGAGAATCATCTTTTTCTTGAAAAACTTTGTAGCGGCGATTTTGCAAAAGTTGAGTCAGGGAATTCACAGAACCATTGTCTACTTCAGCACTCAAAGCTAACTTTTGAAATTGACGGGGTTCATCATAAAATTTCCACCGACGGGCAGCTTTTAAAGCTGGTAGCTGACGAGTAAAAGTACAAGCAGTTAAACTTGTCCCAAAAAAGATGAGTAATGCTAAAAACCACCAAGTTCGATAAACATGGTCTAAGCCCAGTGTTAAGAGAACTTTCCAGGTGAGAAAACCAAATAAAGCTGGGTGTTCTGGATAGTTAGCTTGGTAGAACGCTAACGATTGACCTTGCTCTATAACTGTACCAGTGACGCTGAAGATTGCAATGGCTAACAGCATCACGATTGCTAAGCGTAAATCTGTCAGCACGGGCAGTAACTCTTGTCGCAATAACCGCCCAAATGCTGACCATATAGATTTTTTGTCAACTGAATTTTCTATAGTCATTTATCTAATATTTACCTGAAAATTTCCACTGGAATCCGAGAAACTAAAGAAAGCACACCAAATCCTACCAACAAAGCACCACTGACTGGGTTAATCCAACCTGACCAACGCCGCAATTCTAGCAATTTCTTAATAGAAGCTGTAAACGTACCGGCTAAGATTAACGGTGCGACATAACCTGCTGTGTAGGAAATCAGCAAAACAGCACCTAGAATTAAGTCTTGTGTGTTGGCAACCCAACCAAGTAAGCTTGCTAAAACAGGAGTACTGCAAGGAGAGGCGACGACACCGAAACTCAGACCAATCAAATAAGCCCGCACTCCTTGCGGTAATTCTTTAGAAATCCACTCTGTTCCACCAAAAGAGGGCAATTGCAATGGTAAGGCTTCTAATAAATTCAGCCCCATGAGAATGGCTATGATACTGACAATAATTGGTAACCCAATTCCTACCTGACCATAGACTTTTCCTACAAAAGCTGCTATAATACCTAGTGCTGCCAGGGTAGTAGCCAATCCCAAAGCAAACCATGTTGATTGGGCAACGGCTTGCAGACGGCTTTTAGCTTCATAACCACCGATATAACCAATCGTAATCGGTAGCATGGAAAGCATACAAGGTGTGAGGCTAGTGAGCAACCCAGCGATAAAAATGACGCCAACACTCAGCAAACTTAAGTGCGTGAGTTGGTTGGCGACAAGGGTGTTAGCAAATTGTTCTAGTTCGTAAAGTCGGGTTTGCAGGGTTTCAAGCATGGGAGATCTAAAAGCAGGAAATGCTTAGTATGCTTGAATTTTAGCTTAATTTTGGATTGAGGCTCCACGGGTCACCACACCTCTTGGTAACCCAAGCTGTTCTGGAGTGACAGGTTTACCCTCCTGCACGAAATCAAAACTGTTTTTCATCATTGGCCCGTGGATGAATATTGTCCACGCTTGTTGATGATCTTTGATCCAGATGCTGTGGTGTTTGTATGCAGAGCGGAAAATAATTGAACCTGGTCCATACCACTTTACCCCATCCTCAGTTTTCTCCCAATAGCCACCCTTCAAAATCAGACTGACGTTAGGCCAAGGATGATTGTGAAGTACTCCTTTATACCATTCTGGTCGGTCTAAAATATGGTTAAGTGTGATATTAAACCACTTATTTGCTGAGAACAAGATAAAGTGGGTATGCTGTCGAGCTTGTGTCTTTGCTAGATTGTTGTAGGCAGTTAGGACAGGTCGAGATTCTAGATACTTTTTGAACCATTTTTGAAACATAGTAGATATTTTCTATCAAGCAAAAAAGATGCCATTACATTGATAGTATATCCTGTAAATTATGTTAAAAAAAGTACTAGAATTAACAGGCTCGCAAATTTGAGGTTTTATCTTTGGGCATGGACATAGTCCACAAAGTAAAATTTAGGACTCAGCCAGAATTTAAGCCAAGTATAAACTGATAGACTTAATAATGCGGTAATCACTAAGGGTAAACCAACTTTAACTCGGAGTGTATCAGGAAGGATCGCAACTCCGGAAACAGTAATGGCAAAATATGCTAAGAGCACTACCTGCAAACGCTGTATTGTCCTCAGCGCACCTCGGCAGCTACTGCAATGCTGAGTGTGCTGTTTGTAGCGATTTAGCACGAAGGAGCGATTATTATTAATTTCCAAGTTTTCTGGAACACGAACAAGGTTATAGCTCTTGATCCAGGAGTTAGAACTTTTATCACAGGCTTCGATGGCAGCGATTTCCTGGAGTTTGGGAACGGGGATTTTAACAATATTGCTAAGCTCTGTTCGGATACCACCTTCACTCGGTGATGTTGTACTCGATGTCCAGGATGTCTCTGATGTCGGAAAATGTCTGGGTTAAAAGTATCAGTGGTATCCACTGCTGTTGACACCTTCGTAAAACATCACGTACTGACGATTGATTTTCAGCACATGAGGTAAAACCTTGGTTAAAAGAGCAGTGGTGCATACCATCCGTAAACGCAGAGTATGTTTTGAGTAATGACTAGCAGATATTTCTGCCCATGACTTCAAATTGGCGAAACCTCAAAACAAAAGTGGCGTAGATGTGCAGTTTAAGTATCTACTCCACATCTACGCCAGGTCTGTATTGCATCACTTTTTATACAGCCTTATTGATTGTTTCCACTACTATCTGAAGGAACTTGTTCTGACGGCAAAGATGGATTTTGAGGCAGACGTAATTGGTCGCCCGAATTATTTAGATTGTCAGATGTGCCTAGACTTCTTCTTTTGCGCTGACCGGAGGGTTGCTCTCCATTCTGCTCGGAAGAAGAATTTTGCTCTAATGGCGGATTTAAAGTCGGTGGCTGTGGAGTTACTTGTCCGGAACTTGGTAGTATGGGTGTTCTTGGTGTATCTTGCCCGCCCGTGATCCCAGTATCTGGAGTGGTTAACGGGGCTGTTTCTGGAGGTGTTGATAAGGCTCGTCTTTTACGTCCAGAATTTTCTTGCTCATTAACAGCTTCGCGGCTTCTCTGTTCTGATTCTTGTTGTCTTTTTCTCTGAGCCTCTAGTCTTTCTTGTCTTTCTCTTTGACGTTGTTGAGCTTCTTGGTTAGTTCGCGAGCCTTGGATAGCAAAATTGGCAAATAATTGTACGTTTTGTCTGCCAGCAGCTCCAGAATTTAATTTAAAGTCTTTTGCAGAGTCTACCAGTGCGTTATCCAGTTCTTTGTGACCACTAGGGCTGATAAGCCGGACGTTCTTAACATTACCATTTTTGTCAATATCAAAAGCAACACCTGGTCTGCCTTCAACACCTCGCTGTTTAGACTTTTCTGGATACTTGATATCACATTTGATACACTCCGCAAAATCTAACTGTGTTGGAGCTGGGATTTTTGGTTTTGGGCGTGCAGCGACTTCTGTCTTAGGACTTCGTCCACTACCAGTACCAGAACCGATACCTGAACCAGTACCAGAACCGATACCTGAACCAGTACCAGAACCGATGCCTGAACCAGTACCAGAACCGATACCTGAGCCACTACCAGAACCGATACCTGAACCGGTACCTGAGCCGATACCTGAGCCACTACCAGTACCAATACCAGTACCAGTACCTGTGCCAGATCTCACAGTGCCTTCTCCTGAACCGGTGGCAATACGGGGACTATTACCCCCGCCACCGCCACCGCCACCTCCAGCAGGTGGAATTTCTCTGGGGGTTCGTAAAGGTGGAATTTCTCTGGGGGTTCGTAAAGGTGGCAACGTCTGTGTCAAATTTTGTTCCGGCTGTGGTGGAGCAGGATCAGGAATTTTTGGTAAAGGCTTTAGCTCTGGCTTCTCTACTGGAGGTGTTACTATTTTTGGGGGCGGGACTACAGGTTTTGTGACTACCACTGTTCGTTTAGGCTGCACAGGAGGCTTGGGCACTACTACTGTTTGCTTGGGCGGTACTATTGGCTTGGGCACCACTGGCGGAAGCACAGGAGGCTTTGGCAGGACTGGTGGTGGTTGTTGAACTAAGGGTTTGATTGGCTCTACAATCTTTGGTTTCGGAGCCTGTTGAACAGGTTTTACTGGCTCTATAGGTTTTTCTATAGGTTTTGGAGCAGGCGTTTCAATAATCGCCACTTCTATAGGTTCTTTGTCAATTTCTTGCCCTAGGTTCAAAATATTGTTTACTATACCGGAAGCGAGTACACTCGCGTGGATCCCTAATGAGGCTATCACACTGAAAGCGAGAAATGCCTTAAGCGCCCTTTCTTCTTTACCCCGTTGCTCTATAGCTGTACCAGAGAAAGCTGTACCAGAGAAGCTCATAATTTAATGCCACCAATTATCAGCAACTTAGGAAGATTAAAACATTTACGAGCAAATGTCAATTAGCCTATTAGGACTATTACTGACTTTGTATCGAGTGAAATGTAGCTTCAGCTTAGTATCTGTAGTAATTCAACAAATTTAGAGATCATGGTTGATTACTTAGAGAGAAACAACTTCCATCCCTGCATGGCGAAATAAGTGGACAATTGTAGGTTTCATCTTTCAGCCGCTAGCTGTATCAGAGAAGATCATAGTTTCATGCTATTTTTAGACAGTAAATATTAAAACATTTATAAGCAAATGTCAATCAGGCTATCAAAATAAACGCTGACTGAATTTCGAGTGAAATATCGCCGAAACATGTTACCTGTGCTAAGTTGATAACGCTAAACAATAAAGTAAATTGAAAGTGAATTGTCAGAGTATGAACATAAATTTTTATTTTCTTGAAAATATATTGAGAAGTTATATCATTTACAACCCATAATCTGGTAGCCTAACAAAATTAGTGGCTTGAGAGAAGAGTACATGGCGATTAAAAATTTGTTCGAGGCAGGCGGTGTGGTCATGTGGCCACTGCTGGCTTTCTCTGTACTGGCAGTTGCTTTGATTATTGAGCGCGTTAGATTTTGGGTTAAGATTAATAATCGGCAAAATCGCGTGGTGCGAGAGGTGTTGAACCTTTACCGTCGTGATAATGTTGTTGGTGCAATGGATCAATTGCAGAAAAATGCAGATTTACCCATCGCACGAATTTTTATAACGGCTTTAGAACTGGAAGAACCAAATCCAGAAGAATTCCGCTTGGCGTTAGAAAGTGAAGCACAAGCTGAGATACCTTTGCTCAAGCGTTTTCAAAATATCTTCGATACTATCATCTCTCTAGCACCACTGTTGGGACTTCTGGGAACTGTTTTAGGATTGATTGTCTCTTTTGCCTCACTCAACATTGGTGATGTCGGAGCTTCTAAAACAGGAGGTGTAACGGCTGGTATTAGTGAAGCGTTAGTTTCTACTGCATCAGGATTAGTTGTTGCGATTTTTGTACTCCTATTTGCCAACACATTTCGGGGACTTTACCTGCGCCAAATTGCGCTGATTCAGGAGTATGGCGGACAACTAGAATTACTTTATCGCCGTCGCTATGAAAGAGGAGACAGGACTTATGCGTCTGCAAGATGAACCGGATTTACCACCACAGATTAACATTGTGCCGATGATTGACGTGATATTTGCGATCTTGACGTTTTTTATCATGTCAACGCTGTTTTTAACACGGTCAGAAGGGTTACCAGTCAATTTACCCAAAGCAGCTACAGGACAAGCAGAACGCCCAGCACAAGTCACAGTGACAATCAATAAGAGTGGGCAAATGTTTTTAGACAAGCAGGTGATTAGTATAGAACAGTTAGAAAACGGTGTGCGACAAAAAGTACAGCCACAGCAGCAGATGATGGTTGTGATAAATGCAGATGAAGGAGTCAATCACGGTCAAGTTGTCGCAGTGATGGATAAAGTCCGGAAAGTGGAGGGAGCAAAATTAGCGATCGCCACTCAAAAACCATAGTTATTTGTCATCTGCAATATTGGACATCTTGCATGAAACTTAAAAATTTAGAGGGAATAGCAAAAAGGGAACTCTTAAGACCAGTGCACCCCAGAACGTGAGATTGAAATAAGGACGCCTTGTTTTATCAGTCTCGTCGTGCCCTCAAAACAATTCTTTGTTTGAAATGGGCTTTTAACCCACAACGCGCATTTTATTTTCTGTACCCTATTAAGCGTTAAGGTTCCCTGTTACCTCTTTTTTCTTACAAATAAAATGCAAGATGACTATAAATTATCTATTTTCAGGGGTACCTACCACCCAAGTATCAGTTGGTATTTTTGTTTGCAATTCACTCATTTGCTAACTGCTGGACTTTAGACTAAGACACAACAAAACAGCGCAACAGTAAGAATTTGATGCGCGTAATTCAGAACTAATGTAGAAATTAAAAAAATAAAGTTTTTAAGCGGGCAATGATTGTTTCTGAGTCCGATTTTTTGTGCTTTTTTTAACGATATTAGGGCTTATCATCCAGATGAAAGACATATTCATCTGTGTTTATCTGCGGTTGCTGAACTGTTTGATGTATTTTACTCAATTGAAAACCGCTATCTTGTTGCTGCAACCAATCCTTACCTAACACAATAGTGATATGCAAGTCGATCTCAGGAGTGCTTGGCGCTTGAACTTTTCCAAATCCCAAAGTCTTGCGAATTGCTTCGGCACTAGCACTATCTGTTTGTTGGGCGACAATCTCAGTTACACTAACAGGTTCAATCCAAGCATAAGACATAGAAACGTTGGTATAACCAGCTTGTTGTAATTTTGTGATCAAATCTTGCACACTGGTGCTATTGCTAGCTGTAGTATCTTGAATATCTATTTGTACAGTACTTGGATCAGATGCTTGTAATGTCTTAACAGGTTCCAAATCAAAATTTTGAGTCATCATAGCTGCGATGCGATCAGAATCTGGTATCCAATAGCTACTATCAAATTCTCCCTTCTGGCTATATCTACCTGGAACCGTTAACATTTCTACATTTGACCCTTTGTTTTGCATTCCAAAGCCTGCGAGTGTTATCAATTCTTCAACTGTCAAATTCGTGTCGATGTGTGCTTGAATGACCTTGATAATTTCTGGCAATCGTCCTAGAGTTTTAGGGTTAAGAGTTTGCTCCATCAGTGTTCTCATAACCATTTGTTGTCGCTGAACCCGACCAATATCCCCAAGCCCATCATGACGATAACGTAACAGTTGTAGTGCTTTGTCGCCATTGAGATGTTGCTTTCCAGCTTTTAAATTGATGTATAAATGCTGGGAATCATCTTGATACTTCATATCTTTTGGCACATTAACCGTCACTCCTCCCAAAGCATCTATCAGCTTGCCAACTCCTAAAACGTTAATCCGCACATATCGGTCAATTTCTACTCCTCCCAGCAATTGAGTAACAGTCTTGGCACTTAAAGAAAGTCCACCTTGAACATTAGCGGCATTAATTTTTTTCACACCATGCTCCTCAATAGGAACACGGGTATCTCTTGGAATAGAAAGCATGGTTATTGTTTTCTTTTCTGGCTCAAATCGTACCAAGAGCATGACATCCGAAAGACCATCAAATGAGTTGACTTGGGGCAGATATTTGAGATTTTTAGCTTTTTTTGGGGGACTTTGAATATCTGATGAAAGTACGCTCATTCCCATAACTAAAATATTGACAGGGCGAGTTAACTCTGAAAATTGTAGCTTTTGTTCTAAAATGCGATCATTATCAAAGACTGCTGCCTCATGTGGACTCAAATTTGCCTGCATTAAAGGTTGACTCTTTAAAGAAAGTGTCAACAGTTCTCCAGCTATTGCTGAAACAATGGCAAGTCCGGTAAAACCTAAGCATAACCCTAGCCAACTTTTTGTGTTACTATAGTTAGGGCGATAACTTTTTCTCGTTGTGGAAGTTTTTTGAACGCTCACAGGTTTCTTTGTACTCACTGAGAAAATTCCGATAAATTTAT
Source organism: Brasilonema sennae CENA114 (assembly GCF_006968745.1). Taxonomy (NCBI): domain Bacteria; kingdom Bacillati; phylum Cyanobacteriota; class Cyanophyceae; order Nostocales; family Scytonemataceae; genus Brasilonema; species Brasilonema sennae. Next base: position 3,965,876 of record NZ_CP030118.1, read on the forward strand.
AGAGTTAAAGTAGATCATCGAACTATTTCTTTCTAAATTTTTATCTAATCATATGTTTTTTTCCTACTGTCTTAGGATAGGAATTGAAGAAAAGCAAAAAATACTTTTTAAAAATAAATATGAAAGGTTTAAAAGGCAAGAATGTATTGGTGACTGGTGCCAGTTCGGGAATTGGGCAAGCAATTGCAGTGAGATTTGCTCAAGAAGGAGCAAACGTTGCCATCAATTACAGGAAAAGCCCTGAAGATGCTAAAGAAACTGAGGAGATGGTGGAAAATGCTTGCGGTGAGATTCGGGGTTGTGGTGTTGAAAACATCCTAATCCAAGCAGATGTCTCTAAAGAAGAAGATGTGGTCAAAATGGTGGCTACTGTTGTGGAAAAGTTTGGCAGCTTGGATATTTTAATTAACAACGCTGGCATTCAAACGGAGGGTGCAGCTCATGAAATTAAAATAGAAGATTTTGACAAAGTCATTTCTGTAAATCTCCGAGGTGCATACATCTGCGCCCGTGAAGCCATCAAACATTTCCTTTCTTGTCCGGATAGTGGAGTCATTATTAATATATCTAGTGTTCACGAGGTCATTCCCAAACCCCAATATATAGCGTATTCTGTGAGTAAAGGAGGAATGGAAAATCTCACGCGTTCTCTAGCTTTGGAATACGCATCTCATAACATTCGCGTGAATGCAATTGCACCAGGAGCAACAATAACACCAATTAACAAATCATGGATTAATGACCCAAAGGGCAAGGCTGAAGTTGAGAGCAATATTCCTATGGGTCGCGCTGGAACCTCAGAAGAAATGGCAGCGGCTGTAGCATTTCTTTGCTCAGATGAAGCCGCTTATATTACTGGTCAAACTTTGTTTATTGATGGGGGATTAACACTTTACCCTAGCTTTCGCGAGCCTTGGTCATCGTAAGAAATACATTAGAAGTGAAAAAACAACATCTCCGACTTTTCTCAGAAGTGGGGGAGCGCATTAACAATTAAAAATTCACTTAGGGACTGCGTCCCGCTGCGCTAACAAAATCACCGTAAGCGCAAGCGCACGCGGCTTGGGCGAACGCGCAGCGTGTCCGTAAGGACTTAGGGCATAGATCTGAGTGTCCTTCACCAGACGCTGCACGAACGCCGGAAGCCGGCGCTCAGGCTTGTCTCAAAATTAAAGACATTTTTAGCTTCTTCCCGATAGAAGCCCCACGCCATACACGAAGTGTTGGCGCTGGGATGTCAAAGTACTAGATTAACCAGAAGCCAGTAACCGAGAAGCACAAGAAAAACGCTTAACCACAACACAATTGGTCTGTCCGTAAACATATGTTTTAGAGTGATTTTTACTGGTTTAACGAATACACGGTGTACAAACTAGGTAATACCAAATATCTTTTTCTCAACTCTCTAAGTCATGGAGTACGAGAACTAAAGTCTAATTGCTATTCCTGATTTTTTTCAAATTTTCTTCAAACGACGCCAGTATTCCGCAGGACTTTTGTCCTTTGGTTCTGGTTGATCAACCACATTAAACTTTGTGGATAAAACTATTCTAGCGATATTAATAATCTTTTGTAGGGAGAAATAACTTTATATGTGTTTACAAAACTCTTTTCAAAATTATGTAAAAAGGGTAGTTGACAATATTGCAGATAATGAAAAATCCATTTTATCTATTTATTTTGTCCTATTCTTTGCGAGGGACAAATGGTAGTTTTAAGAAAGTTGTATCGTTTTTTATAAACTGTAATCCATCCATGGAAATAAATTTTGTAGTTTTTCTCATTATGAATCACAAGGGTATATTTTGATTACGTAGAGAATAAGTTCCCTACCTCAGACAGACAAACAGACAAACAATCTTTAACAAAGAAGTCAGAATGGGCTGCGCCCCGCTGCGCTAACAGCAATTCCTGAGTCAGAATCAAGAGTATGTGGATTTAAACCCCAACAGTTATGTCGCCACCCCCGTAGACAGTGGGGATTTAAACCCCATACTCCTCCCTTGCGTCGCACAGAAATACCCAAGCTGAATTCTGGCGACTGACACCTGAGTTCTTTTGTTAAAGCTACATATAAAAATATCATTAAATTCTTACTATAGCGGTTTTCAATTGCGTGCAATACGGTAGAGACGTTGCATCCTTTGAGTTATACATATCGTTGTGTATTTGCTCCAAACGAGAAGCGCTATAAAAAAGAACGGGCTGCGCCGATCTACTATCCACTTCGTTAACGCTGCGCTAACAGAACACAGTTGTGATAACTGGTGAATAAAAAACTTTCATCTGTAGATCGGTATAAGTTCTGTACAACGCCCTTGGAGAGTATTGGTATCAAGTTCGTATTTTTTTTCATAGAGACGAAAATAATTCCTTTCTTGCCAAATACAACACATTTTCTTTCTGGGGAATTCTCTCGTTCTGCGTTCTGTCTTGTTATTAATATACGATTTTATCTACAAATTCAGATATCACCATTGTGAGTATATGGGAATTCTTGATTAGTCAGAGAGAACACTCTTTTGATTTAAGACTTAGTTTTTAGGAGAGTTTTTATGCGAATTGCTCAAATAGCTCCACTTTGGGAAAGAGTACCACCTCCAGGTTATGGCGGTACAGAGTTAGTAGTTGGATTGTTAACTGATGAATTAGTCAGACGTGGACACGAAGTTACGCTATTTGCATCGGGAGATTCTATCAGTTTGGCAAAGCTTGAATCAGTTCATCCTCATGCCATACGACTTGATGAGAGTGTCAAAGAGTACAGTGTGTATGAGATGCTGAATTTAGCTCGAGTGTATGAGCGAGCGAACGAGTTTGATATTATTCATTCTCACACGGGACACATCAGCTTGAGCTACGCCAATCTGGTAAAAACACCCACCGTTCACACATTGCATGGAATTTTTACTCCTGACAACGAAAAATTGTATAAATATGGAAAAAATCAGCCTTACATCAGTATTTCCGATTCACAGCGAGAAGAAAGACTAGGGATGAACTATGCAGCGACAGTTTACAACGGGATTAATGTTGGCAGTTATAAATTTCATCCCCAACCACAAGAGCCACATTATCTGGCTTTTTTAGGTCGAATTTCTCAACAGAAAGGAACGCATTTGGCGATACAAATTGCTAAAGAAACAGGCTGGCGCTTAAAGATAGCGGGTAAAGTGGATTTGGTTGATATGGAATACTTTGAAAGTAAAGTCAAACCTTTTATTGATGGTGAGCAAATTGAATATTTGGGTGAAGCCAACCATGAGCAAAAGAATGCTTTGATGGGAGGTGCAGTAGCCACTTTGTTCCCAATTACTTGGCGAGAACCATTCGGGTTGGTGATGATTGAATCAATGGCATCTGGTACTCCAGTGATTGCGATGAACATGGGTTCTACACAAGAGGTTATTGCCCACGGTAAAACAGGCTTTCTCTGCAACAATGTTGAAGAGTGTATCAGTGCCGTTAGCAAGGTTGCTGAACTAGATCGCTATGCTTGTTGGGAGTATGTCTGGGAGCGTTTCAGTGTTCAGCAGATGACTGATGGCTATGAAGCAGTTTATCGCAAGATTGTGGGAGAACCGTTTGCTTCTTTGTAATGGACATTTGCCCAATCCTGTGATTTCAGGAAACTAGTCTATCAGGCATAAGCGTGGGAGAGTGAGAACCCCTACCTTTTAAGCAGGGTGATGAAACTCAACTCAAAGGGATGTATCCCTTTGTATCACTTTTACCAGTTATAATTTTCATGCGGTACTGGGTGACGACCCATGCAGGATATCCATAACTGGACTCCGAGGGCAGAAACGTAGTCTTAGACTGTACCTGATCTGCGGTGGGACGCATCGTGGATGTAAAACAAAATTCCCTGTGGAGACGGTGAGACCAGCGCTGCGGGAGGGTTTCCAACGCCAGATACCTCTGTCGGGAGACCCTCGTGCAGTACTGGCTCCTCCGCAGGCGACTGGCGAACCCGGAGGGTCTGGCAGGGACGGGAAACCGTCTAGTTAAGAGTCAACGAAGCAGGAAGAAAGGTGGAGAGACACGACTTTAGTCTGTCTCGTAACATCTTTTAAGAATCCCCGCGCATTTATGCTGGGGAGTACGTCAATTAGGAAAAGCAAGTGTGCTCTTTGGGGCGGATCGCTCCGTCGCGCTAGTGCCCCAAAGTCACAGAGCAAATTTGCTGCTAGTCAGAGTCGGAGGAGGGTAGTTTTCCAAACTGCTCTCCTTTGCAAACAGGGGCGATAAGCCGGAGGCTTGACGCTACGCGTATCGCAAAGGAGCGTAATCGCCTCCACAGCATTCTCCTCTGAACCAAAAGCGATCACAGACTCCGTTCGGAGTCTAGATCTTAAGTTGGCTCGGCATAGCCTTGCAAGTTCTCTGGCTCAAATTGGCGCAGAATGCGAGTTGCCTGATTGGTTAACTCTTGATTCCCTTTAATAACAATCAGATACTTGCCTGCATTGAGGCGATTCCGGTAGGGTAGAGCATCCCCACTCCCCACAGTTAAACCAACTCCACCGCCGACAAAGTATGCACCCAAAGCACCAGAAGCGGCTCCCAACAGTCCACCAATCAGGTGATTACCAAGGCTGCCAATAGGAAGTACTTCGATGCCTGTCAAAAGGTTGAAGGCGTAACCAGCAACAAAACCAAAGGGAATCAGCCAAGATACCAAACGATTTATCCCTTTCTTTGCTTGTTGATTTGGGTTGATGAACCCATACTCATCAGCACTTTTGTATCCCCTGCCTAAAATATCAATTTGATTGGTGGGTAAACCTTCTTTTTCTAGGGCAGTGTACGCTTCTTCTACTTTTAACCTGTCTGGTAGAACTGCAACAAGATAATTCATAGTGTCATCCCAAGTTATATTGTCATTGTTGAGTCAAAAAATCTTTCGCTCACTTGTGTGGACTATTAAATAAAATGAGCCAACTCACCATAAACAATAAGTATCGAAGCAGTAAAAAACGTCAATCTTCAGGTTGAAAGAAAACTGAAGCAGTTCTCCATATTTGCCTATTTCTCATAGAAATGTCATTTTTCTGACTTGTTCTATCTCTTGCCAGAGAACTCGTAACTATCGAGGCGTCTCCTCAGCTGTAGAACCAAACCAAAGATTAATCCCAGAGGTAGCAGAATGTTGACTAACTCAGATCTTGCACCATAATTCTTGTCCACCAAGAAATAAATTTCTTGGCTCAGAGCTTCAAGTAAGCTTTAGCTTACTGGATATGCGTTTGGGTCCGTTTTAACGGACTTTGGCTATAAGCCTTGAACTTCAGTTCAAGGCGTACTCAGGTCGAGGTGCAAGATCTGAGCTAAAGAATCATGTCTCGTTTCTCGTCTCATGCCGGGTTTTTGATGTTTGTTATCTATATCTCCTAGACTGATTACAAACAAAAAACCTCAACCTTGAGGCTGAGGACTGTAACAAATATCTCAAAAAACTAAAGTACGTGCTTGCACCGCGAAATTCAATCTACTTGATGATCTTTGATGAAAAACCTGAGGGAGAAATGGTTTTGGTTGCCAGGTACAATTGTCTTGTGATTCCACAAGCTGTCATCATGAATTCTTGTGCTGTATCGCTCAGCTTATCCATTACTATGTTGAGGCGTCTGTTGGTAGCGTTTTTGAAAAACAATTGCCCCTACGTTTACCACCAAACAGGTAAGTGCGAGCCACAGCAAGATATAGGTGGGAGCCATGACCACGCCAATCATAAACCAAGTATATACGTGCAATACCATTACTGATGCAAATATGTTGCCAATTCCGGCTACTTGCCATACATAATGTGACGGGCGATGGAGTGCAACTAAAATCATGGTCAACAATGTGGTAAGCAAGTTGGCTGGTACCAAAAATGCACAAATACTTACACAGTTGGCACGGGAGAACTCAGCAAGGCTGTTAAGGTCAAGCATTAATATTTTGGGGATAATGTCAGCATTTTGTAAGAGACTCAACATACTTATAAAATAATGCAACATAGCTTAGTACAGAGATTTAATAAAAACACGATTAAATTAACATAAGTTTAGATAAGTAAAGTATTTTTATCGAACCAAGCAGAGAAAGTGAAGCTAAATCCAGTATAGATAAGGTTTTAGAATATCTTTTCATATAATATTTTAATTGAAATATCACTCTCTTCATTTTAAAAAAATGTAAAGAAATCAAATCAAAATAACTCTATCAATCAAGTGAATCAAAACCCTATGATGCTGCTGAGGGTAAGTTTGCTAAAATCTCCATGATCAAGAAAGGGTGTAGGGGTATGGGGGTGTAAGGGGAGCCAGGTGCTAACAGCGGGTTTCCCGACTTGTTGCAAGAGCGTCTGGGCAGGAGTTAGCACAAGCGCGTTGTAAGGGGAAGAGAAAATTTTTTGTGGTACACCCTGCGGGCACGCTGCGCGTTAGCCTCCGGCGTGCGCTCTGCGCATACGGGGAAGTCAAAAGTCACTGAATTTTGGATTTTGGATTTTAAATTTTAGATTGACAAGGCAGCTTATCTCCTCCGGAGACGCTACGCGAACGGGTAAGAAGCTTCTTACCCAAAAGCTGCCGCTGACTTTGCGTCGGCTTTAAACCCTTTTTTAGATTCTAGATTTTAATCCAAAATCCAAAATCTAAAATCTAAAATTGTCTCGGTCAAAAGTCAATTCAATCTATAGATGGTTGTATCACTTTAATCAGTCGTAAATTTCAGTCAGCATTATTTTCAATTGCTATCATCCAGAAGAAATATCACCAAATGTAATATTTCCGGCAGTACCTATATTAAAGCCAACATTTCTATCACCAACAATCCCCACCCCATTATTAACTTGATTGCTGATACTGCGAATGTTTTCTTGCGCTTCTGTTTTCACGTTATCCCATCCCTCTTGAGGTAAACCTTTACCTCCGCGTAACAATGCGACGGGGAAATCTTCAGTTGCAAAGTCAAAAAACGGAGTTTGTTCTTTACCTAATTTATTGGCGCTTTGGGGAACAGTTTTCCCTAAATAATTCATTAAATGGGAAACCCGCACGACTTTATCTCCTGGTTGGTTGGCTGCACCTTGCAATGCTTCGAGGAAATGGTATGTGTAAACGCTCATTTTGCCATCAGGACGAATATAAGATGATTGTTTTCCTGTGGAGGAGGTGAAAACTATTCTTCCTGTACCTTGTTTTAAGTCGTCTATAAGGTTTTTGGGTAAAATAGAAATTTTGTTTAAATGCCAAAGCCAATTCTCTGGTCTAATAGTACTTAGAAAATTACATAACTTAGGGTATTCTCTGTGGTAAAAGCACGTAGAATTCGATTCCGTTTTGGTCTGCTAGCCCTTGCCGTTGGTACCGCCCTCTTGCAGCCTATGGTGGCGCGTACACAAGATGCACCCGAAGCAGGTAGTGGTCGCATTGAGCGCGAAGCTGTCATTACTCAGAAGTATATGGCAGTAGCAGCTAACCCTCTAGCATCAGCAGCAGGTAGTGAAATTCTCCGTGCTGGAGGAAGTGCGGTTGATGCGGCGATCGCTATCCAATTAGTACTCGGCTTAGTTGAGCCACAGTCCTCTGGACTGGGTGGAGGGGCTTTCCTCGTTTACTACGATGCTAAAGCTAAACAACTTCGTACCTATGATGGTAGAGAAACTGCTCCAGCTGCTGCTAAACCAGACCGTTTTCTTGATGCGGATGGCAAAGCGCTACAGTTCTACGATGCTGTTGTTGGCGGAAAATCTGTAGGTGTGCCTGGGGCAGTCAGGATGCTAGAACTGGCACACAAGAAACATGGCAGGTTACCTTGGAAGCAACTTTTTCAACCTGCGATCAAACTGGCTGAAAAAGGCTTTCCCATCTCGCCACGCTTGTACACTCTACTGAAGACAGAACAGTATCTCCAGCGCACGGAGCGAGCTAGGAACTACTTCTTCCAACCGGATGGCACTCCCAAGCCTGTCGGCACTATACTTGTCAATCGGTCTTATGCCCAGGTACTGCGCCAAATTGCCAAGGGAGGTGCTGATGCCTTTTACAAGGGTGAAATTGCTAACGATATCGTTGCTACGGTGCAACAAGCAGGCGTACCAGGCGATTTAACAACCACCGATCTAGCAACCTATCAAGCAATAGAACGACCACCAGTGTGTGGGGTTTACCGAGTTTACAAAGTTTGCGGTATGGGTGCTCCAAGTTCTGGGGGTCTAACCGTGTTACAAATTCTCGGCATCCTCGAAAATTTCAATTTAGCTAGCTTAGAGCCGGCTTCATTAAAGGCAGTGCATCTGTTCTCTGAAGCTGGACGGCTTGCTTATGCTGACCGGGGATTCTACATAGCCGATCCAGATTTCGTGTCCGTACCATCTAACGAATTGCTCGACCCTGAATACCTCAAGCGCCGCGCTGCGCTAATAAGTCTTGACCGTGCCTTGACTGAAGCCAAACCTGGTGAGCTACCTTTACAGCCTGCGCTTCTGAGGGGAAAAGATGATTCTCCAGAGTTTCCTTCCACCAGCCATGTTGCAATTGTTGATCGCTACGGTAACGCGGTGTCGATGACTACTAGTATTGAGGATGCTTTTGGCTCAAGATTGCTGGTGCGAGGCTTCTTGCTCAACAATGAACTCACAGATTTCTCTTTCTCACCCACAACAAGTGATGGTAAGCCTGTCGCTAATCGGGTAGAACCTGGAAAGCGCCCCAGAAGTTCGATGGCTCCCATGATGGTGTTTGACCAGCATGGCAAGCTAGTCATGGTGGTTGGCTCTGCAGGTGGTGCGAGAATTATCAACTTCGTAGCTAAGGCACTGGTTGGAGTACTGGACTGGAAACTCGACAGCCAGCAAGCGTTATCACTGCCAAATTTCGGTAACCGCAATGGTCCAACGGAACTGGAGGCGGGTACAAGTGTTGCGAACCTCAAGTCTGCGTTAGAAGCGCTCGGTCATTCGGTGCAAGTTGTGGAGCAAACCAGTGGTTCCCACGGCATTATCATAACCGAGCAGGGTTTGCTCGGCGGCGCAGATCCCCGTCGCGAAGGAGAAGCTATAGGCAAATAAATTGGTGTAGTGAAAAATTGTAGAGACGCGATACATCGCGTCTTTTGTCAAATCATCAATAGACCTCTCCAAAAATGGCTATGAAACCAATACCCCGCGCTTGCACTAAAAATCATTTTTGGAGAGGTCTAATCAGAATAATCACTACCAGAACCATACTTCCAGGCATCACTCCAACGATTCCAATAATATTTAGATATACTGGGTAAATTCTTTTTCCACGGTTCTAACATTTGACTCAGCCAAAATAAAACAGAGTAAATTCCTAAATTCCCATAGTGAACCATCCAACCGAGTAAAGTTCCCAAACCAACTTGAGGAATAACTTTGCCAATTAATCCTGGATGTGTTACGCCAGTTTTTATAAGCGTTTTTGTCAGCGCCGGGAACTGTACCACATCTTGCAAAAATGGTTTGAGTACAGATTCACCGAGTTGTTGCATTTGTTGAAATACTGTAGACAGGAGTTGATTAATTTGATTTGGATCAATTTTTTGATTAACATCAACACTCATTGCTTTTTGGAATAGCCAAGTCACAGCTAAACTAGGTTGGTATGGTTGCAGTGGTGCGATTTGTTTTGCAGATAACTGATCTATTTGTAGCGCCTCGTGAATACCTAATGTTAAACGCTGTAAGTGACGCACCATCGCACCAAAACCGCCAAAACTCAAGGGAGACTGACTCCCACTGCTATCTCCAACAGGTAAAATGCGATTCCAAGGTGTCTTGAGTGGAGAACGATAGGAGGGAAAAAAGCCAAATAGCGCTCGTTTAAATGTAAGCTGGCTTAACTCCACGCCTTGATATTCCGGCATTAAACGTAGATAATCCTCAAATAGAGCTTCTAAACTCAAGCGTTGTGGATTGGCATCCATGTAAGTAAACATGTAAGTCGTTCTACCATCCCTTGCTGGGAAAGCTTCCCAAAAGTATTGGCATTGATTTTGCACAGGTGTGAATGATAACAGTAAGTCGCCTGTGTGATTTTCTGGAAAACCTTGAGCACAAGTTCCCACAACTAAACAAAGTGCATCTGGTTTTTGTCCCTGACGTGCTTGCTGGATTATGGGAGAAAGATATCCCATTGCATCAATTAATAACCTGGTTTTGAATTGGTTGTTTACCATCACTCCATCAGGATGAACAACTGCTTCTGTAAACGGAGTATTTTCAAATAACTTTCCACCAGATGTAAGAAATCGCTGCTTTAAAGTTTCCAGCAAATAAACTGGATCGACACCAATGTTCAGAACATCTCTTACCCAAACTTCTGTACCACCAAAAAAGCTGACTCTTGCGGGATTGTATTGTGTGGCGATCGCCTGTTCTAATTCTGCATCCGTCAGTAAATTTAACTCCAAGAAAACTTGTAATTCTTTACAAGAAATATTCCATTCTTGCTCTCTACCACGTAACATTGAGCGTTCTATTAACGCCACTCGCACTCCCTTCACAGCTAAGGCACAGCCAATTAAAATGCCTAATGTTCCGCCGCAGATGACAACATCCCAATCTATAGCACCCAAAGGTTGCTGAGTTTCTTTTACGACCATTGGTACAGGAGCGTTATCCTCTCTCACTGATGTCAAAATGCGATCAGCTTGGCGTAACTTATCTAAAATATTTCCTGGTAGTTGTGAAAGAACATTTTCCGTCAGGGACATAATACTAAATTCCACTATAGTCACTATTTGTGATCGTACTAATATAAATTAAAAGTCAAAGTCAATCTTAAATTTTCCGAAGTTATTTCTCAAGATAGATGATTATAGGAATCCGGTTTTGTTTCTCTTAGCTTGCGTGGCAAAGCCATAGGAACTCGTTGAGGTAGGGAACACAACGACCACGCTCAGTGCATCGCAGGCTTCGCTTAACGCTTAACAGAAACTGTACTTAGCTTCGTCAAAATCTGCCGAGGAATTCTATATGAGATAAATAACTCTTGATTTCATGAAAGAGTCATTAATGAAAGGAAATAGAATTCAACTTGTTTTTCAAGATATAGGACTAAGTAGGTGGGCGCTAAAAAACACAACTAAATTAAGAAATGTAAATCGCTTAAAAGCTTCTTTTTAAAAGATTTTTGGCGCTTTACATAAGTTAACATAGTTCGATTTAATCATGCTTACTTACTTACTATTTGATTTTTGACGAAGCTAGGTACACTTCAAGAGCCTTTTTTCCTGTTAAGCGTTCTCTCCCTACGCAAACAATTTCACCCTTCCGGTGTGCGCAGAGCGCACGCCAGAAGGCGTTGCAAGAGCGTCTGGTGGAGGAGATACGCCAGATGCCAAGTGAGGGAAACCCTCATCAAGCACTGGTCTGACCAAATCAAACCGGATTCCTAGTTAAAAGCGAAAAGCGATTAGAATACTAACTTGACATAATGAAGTTTTATGAATTAATTAGTGTTAATGACTAGCAATAGTGTATTTAAAATTTACCTACTAAATGTAAATTTTTGTTTTTTGTCGTTTGATTAAGCTTGCTTTCTCAATGCAAATCAATTTCAATAGTTTCCTGTTACTAGTCATCAACTAAAGATTCGTGGTGTGACGGAGTTAGAGAAAAATAATGAAATCTAAGCACGTTCTTCCAGGTCTGTTGCTATCAAGCGTAATTTTTGTGTTGGTCACATCTTTTACTAGAAGCGAGGAAATATTAATAAGTGAAGTTGGCAAAGTAGAGCATCCGCCAACACGCCTCGCGGACTCTACTTAAGAAATATTTGTGGTTACCTTTACACGGGAGGTTGAACTAATCTGACAAATTAGGCGATTAAGTCAGATAGAGCCAACAGCCAAGAGCACACAATGCTCCCGTCGCCTACGTTACCAAACACGCCGTCAGTCGAACTTAACTGACAACTAAATCTCCCAAAATCCATGCTCCAAAATTGAGATCCAACAGTGGTGAGCAACTCATTTGCTTTTCTCCTTATGAATTCCTAAATAGAAATATGGGTCATTTACATAAAACTTTGGCGCGAAAACCATTCCGACTTCTAGCATTTTTACTTGGCATCATCTTTGCTTTAGTTTTGGGATGTCAGACTTCGGCACAGCTATCAAATTCGACTGAAATACTGTGGGATACTTACGGCATACCCCACATCTACGGCAAAGATACCCGAAGTGCATTTCAAGCCTTTGGTTGGGCACAAATGCAAAGTCATGGTAACTTGCTTTTGCGTCTTTACGGTCAAGCACGCGGACGTGCAGCCGAATACTGGGGAGAAAAATATTTAGAATCAGACCGTTGGGTTCAGACTATGGGAGTTCCAGAACGCGCGAGTTCTTGGTACAAAGCACAAAATCCAACTTTTCGCAACTATCTGGATGGTTTTGCTGCTGGAATTAATGCTTATGCTAAGGAGCATGCAGACAAACTTGATGATGAAGTAGAGGTAGTACTGCCAGTCAAAGGGGAAGATGTACTGGCTCACCTAAACAGAGTCCTGCATTTTACTTTTATTGTCGACCCACAGTCGGTTGCTGGTGTTGCCAAGCAAGAATCAAAAGCCGGGTCTAATGGTTGGGCGATCGCCCCATCACATTCTGAAAGTGGCAAAGCGATGCTGCTTGCAAATCCACATTTGCCTTGGTCGGATTTATTTTTGTGGTACGAAGCACAACTTAAAACTCCCGATATTGATGCTTATGGTGCAACACTTGTTGGAATTCCGGTGTTGGCGATCGCCTTCAACAATAATTTGGGCTGGACTCACACCGTCAACACTTACGATGGTTGGGATACGTACTCACTCAAATTAGCAGAAAATGGTTATCGCTTCGATGGCAAAGTTCGTCCCTTCGAGACTAAAACCCTTTCGTTGAAGGTAAAACAATCTAACGGTACGTTAACCGAACAACCCCTCATCGTCAAACGTTCTGTTCACGGTCCTGTGGTCACACAAAAAGATGGTTCTGCTTTGGCGTTGCGCGTTGCTGGTCTTGATCGACCTGGTGTGCTTGAGCAATGGTGGGATATGGCGCGTTCCCAAAACCTCACCCAGTTTCAATCTGTTCTCAAGCGTTTGCAACTACCTATGTTTACGGTGATGTATGCAGACAAAGATGGGCATATCATGCACCTGTTCAACGGTGATGTTCCAATTCGTTCTCAAGGTGATTTTAAATACTGGGAAGGGATTATTCCTGGTGACACGTCTAAAACACTATGGACGAAAATCCATCCCTACCAAGATTTACCGCGCGTCATTGATCCAAAAAGCGGTTGGTTGCAAAATACTAATGATCCACCTTGGACAACGACGTATCCTACTGCTATTAAAGCAAACAATTACCCTGCTTACATGGCACCGAGTTCCCTAGATTTTCCCGGCAAGTTTCGGACAGAGCGTTCTATAAGAATGCTTTCTGAGGACGACAAAATCTCTTTTGATGAGATGGTGCAATACAAACATTCAACCCGCATGGAACTGGCAGACCGCATTTTAGATGACTTAATCCCGGCTTCCCGAAAGCAGGGGGGTGAATTAGCGCGGCGAGCAGCTGATGTCCTGTTGGCGTGGGATAGACAAGCGAATGCAGATTCTAAGGGTGCTGTACTTTTTGCCTCCTGGGCAGAACAGATGAACTTAGATGATAAATCATTTAGCAAACCTTGGAATCTAGACTCTCCACGTACCACTCCAGACGGTTTAGCCGATCCCAACAAAGCAGTTGCAACACTTGAAGCTGTTGCGGGCAAAATTGAAAAAGCTTATGGAAAGCTAGATGTCGCGTGGGGAGATGTTTTCCGGCTGCATGTGGGCGATAAGGATTTGCCTGCTAATGGTGGCGATGGAAGTCTCGGTATTTTCCGCGTCGTCGATTTTGCACCAGGAGCAGAAGGTCGCTTCCAAGCAGTTCAAGGTGATTCGTTCGTCGCTGCTATTGAGTTTTCTCAACCAGTAAAGGCGATGGCGTTGATTGGCTATGGTAATGCAACTCAACCAAATTCGCCCCATGTCGGTGATCAGTTACAGTTGTTCACTGGCAAGCAGTTGCGTCCAGTTTGGCGCGAGCGTCAGGATATTCTAGCGCATTTAGAGGAGCGCAAAGCATTCTGAATGTAACCAGGGTCACTCGCCCTTCGGGCTCAAATTCAAAGTTCAAAGTTCAAAATTCAAAATTAAAGACAATTAGTAGGAGCTTGAACTCTCTACGCTATTGTTGACCACCAAATCAAAGATTATCGTGGGGGCTCTGACCCTCATTAATTAATTCAAAAAAATTCTTCCGGATTGAACTTTGTTCGCCTTTGGCGTGCCCTTTGGGCATATTTTGAATTTTGAATTCAAAAAAGGTCAAAAAGCCTTGATTTCAGGCTTTTTGGCTGTCTGGGATGTTATGCTTATTTACGTGCCTGCTGCACCACTATGTGCTATTGCAATTTTAATATAGGGATATTACTATATCTTAACATTACAGGTGAGATTGATGGATCGTGGGAAAATAGTTGCAATTATCACAGGTGCGGTTTCCATAATTTTGGCACTTGGCTACCTCCTGCTTGTACAACTGCTAGACTTTAGGGGTGAAATGAAACCTGCTCCTATGAGTGAGTCATCGCACCAGTCATCAGTAGTCGCATATATTTTACCAGGAAATGCGCAAGCAATAGTAGAAAAAATCTACTAACTAGTATGGTACCAAGTAGCATTCAAACAAGAGAGAACTTTTGAGATTGAGTGTGAGCGGTGTAAGAATTATAGCTGGCGTTGCAAACAGTGATGGAGAAATAGGTGTTGTCGGCAATAATCCGAGCATCGGTAAGCCGCTAGTTGGGCGCTCAGATCTTGCATCTGCTTTTTCGTCCGCCAAAAAAAATATTGGCTCAAAGCTAAAGTCCGTTAAAACTGACTGGGTAAGTCTTGTAGTCCGTTTTAACTGAGATCTTGCACCCTCCGGGTTCGCCCTTCGGGTAAGCGCAAAGCGCACGCTACGCGTAAGTCCCAAAGGGACACGCTTACGCGTTCGCTCTTAGCGTGCGCTTGCGCTTACGCCCTTGGCGTGCGCTTGCGCTTACGCAGTCGCCTCTGTCGGGAGACCCTCCTGCAGCGCTGTCTCACCAGTCGCTCATGGGGAAACCACGCCAGTTGCTCCACTTGGGGAGACCCCAAGACCGCACTGGCTCCCCAAGACCGCGCTGGCTCACCATTCTCAATAATCGGGAGGCAGAGCCTCCCAACCCTCGTTCCTGGGCTGCAGCCTGGGAACGAGATATCGAGGCTCTGCCTCGTTGTTGATACTGGTGCAAGATCTGAGTTTTTACGGACTTGATATATTAGCCTTGAACTTGAGTTCAAGGCGTAATCACCGCTAAGGTGCAAGATCTCAGGTCATAGATTGCAAACAATAATAACTATTAGAATTTTTGAAACTATAAGAATTTCTTAGAGTAATCATAGATTAATGATTTAGCTGACTTATTCCCCTTTGACATAAATATACGGTAATCTATGATTTAACGAAGATAAAATATAAAATAAAAGTTAAATTTTTCGACTCGCATATCTGTGTTGTCAAAAACAACGGTTTTTCATTGACAACAGCGTCCTGTTGTGCTGCAAATTGAGAGGAGAATTAATGGGTCATTTTCTGCTTGAAAGTGTTTGGTTAGTTCCTTGCTATGCTTTAATGGGGGGGCTTTTAGCTGTCCCTTGGTCTCCAGGAATCATTAAACGCACAGGACCAAGACCAGCAGGTTACATCAATTTGGTCATGACATTTCTTGCGTTTGTTCATTCTGCTTCTGTATTACCAATCACCTGGAATCAAGCGCCATATGAGATATCTATACCTTGGCTGAGTACTGCTGGTTTAAATCTTTCTATTGATTTAGAAATCTCCTCTTTAAGTGTCGGCGCAATGGTTGTCATTACCGGCTTAAATTTGCTGGCACAAATTTTTGCTGTCGGCTACATGGAGATGGACTGGGGCTGGGCACGTTTTTACTCTCTGTTGGGATTGTTTGAAGCTGGGCTGTGCGCCCTTGCATTATGCAATTCTTTGTTTTTCAGTTACGTGATTTTGGAAATCCTAACTTTAGGAACCTACTTATTGGTAGGACTTTGGTTTAGTCAGCCTTTAGTTGTCACAGGCGCTAGAGATGCTTTCTTAACCAAACGGGTAGGAGATTTATTTCTGCTGATGGGAGTTCTGGCAATATGGTCACAAGCTGGAAGTTGGAACTACACCGATTTAGCAGAATGGGCGACTACTGCCAATGTCAACCCAACCTTAATAACATTAACATGTCTGGCATTAATTGCAGGTCCAATGGGTAAGTGTGCCCAGTTTCCCTTGCATCTGTGGTTAGATGAAGCAATGGAAGGACCTGTTCCCAGTACAATTTTACGGAATTCAGTCGTCGTTGCGAGTGGTGCTTGGGTGCTGATTAAACTGCAACCTGTTTTCAGTTTGTCACCAATAGCAACTTCTGCAATGGTAGCTATCGGTGTTGTGACAGCAGTGGGTGGTTCTTTGATTGCGATCGCCCAAGTTGATATCAAACGCTGCTTATCATACTCCGTCAGTACCTACATGGGTTTAGTGTTCATCGCCGTAGGAACACAACAAGACGAAGCAGCACTATTGTTAGTCCTCACCCACGCCTTAGCCTCAGCACTCCTAGTCATGAGTACTGGTGCAATTGTTTGGAACAGCATCACTCAAGATGTCAGTCTTCTGGGGGGACTTTGGTCACGCCGCCCAGTTTCTGGACTAGCATATATAGTAGGGACTCTAGGATTAATTGGGTTTCCACCCTTAGGGGGCTTTTGGGCATTGCTGAAATTAGCTTCAGGACTGTGGACAACAGAACCTTGGCTTGTGGGAGTGCTGATAATAGTCAACACTTTAACAGCCTTCAGCTTAACTAGGGAATTCAGTTTAATATTTGGTGGAAAACCAAAGCAAATGAGCGATCGCTCACCTGAAGTCAGTTGGCAAATGGCTCTACCCACAATCATTTTGCTTGGCTTTACTCTCCATTTACCCCTGGTGTTACAAAGCTTATCACTACTGCCAACTTGGGAAACTCTTAACAAAGATGTCGGACTTCTGTTAATGTGGTCAAGTATTTTTGGCTGCAGCATTGCAAGCGTTGTTTATCTAGGTAACGTCATTCCCAAACCAATTCGCTTCCCTTTAAAACCTTTGCAAGACTTGCTAGCATACGACTTTTACACTCCAAAACTGTATCGGGTGAGCATAGTTTTCACTGTTGCTATGATTTCAAAACTAGCAGACATGATCGACCGCCTCATATTCGATGGAATTGTGAACTTAGTTGGCTTAGTTTCCATATTGAGTGGAGAAGGTTTGAAATATAGCACATCCGGACAAACCCAGTTTTATGCATTCACTGTGCTATTGGGAGTAGGTATATTAGGAATGGTAGTGAGTTGGCAATATTGGGGTTCTGATCTTTTGAATTTGATGTTTTAGTTTCCAGACCTCTTAGTAACATGGGGCGCAAAGCCTTGCGCCCAGAAAAAGCAGTCAACTCACAATTCAAAACTAACCATCCAAAGTTTATACACCAAAAAGTCGTTACAGCGGTTTTCATATGAATAGACCACAAATCGTAGGGGAGCCAGTGCGTTGGAGAGCCAGTACTTGATGAGGGTCTCCCGACCTAGGTATCTGGTGAGACCAGCGCTGCAGGAGGGTCTCCCTCCGTAGGCGACTGGCGAACCCGAAGGGCGTCCGGGTTTCCCGGCTTGTTCGCCTTTGGCGTCTCCCCTTGGGAGATAGCATCTGGTGAGACCAGCGCTGCAGGAGGGTCTCCCTCCGTAGGCGACTGGCGAACCCGAAGGGCGTTGGGCATTGCTCGGAAAAACTTATGTGATAGACATTTGAGATCTTGGTGAGCAATGCCCACCTTACATAAAACCGCTGTCATCTGCGTTTTCAAAAACTTTAGACTTTGATTTTTCATGACATCAAAAAACACCAATTATAAATTTCATAAAAAACAATGAACAATGAACAAGAAGACACCACACTGATAACTGTTAACTGTTAACTGATAAAAAGATAACTAAAAATTCCTCTCTCTTCTCCCTTCCTCTGCGTTCTCTGCATCTGAAGCGGTTTTTTACTCTTTTCTTTAATTACATCACTAACCAATCTATGCTCAGTATCTTAATTTGGCTACCTATTTTAGGAGCCGCCGTCATTAGTTTACTACCTCGTACCATTCCAGCAATAAACATTCGTTTAACAGCCCTAACCGTTACTGGATTAGTTCTTCTTTGGAATATCTTCCTCCTGTTTAAATTTGATATCTCACTTCCTGGAATGCAGTTGCAGGAATACTTACCTTGGAATGAAACCCTTGGTTTAAGTTACCAACTCGGGGTTGATGGACTTTCCATAGTAATGCTGCTATTAAATAGTTTGCTCACTTGGATTGCTATTTACAGCAGCAGCCAACAGACAGAACGTCCCCGACTTTTTTATTCCCTTATCTTATTAGTCAGTGCAGGAGTTGCAGGCGCATTTGCAGCGCAGAATTTATTACTCTTCTTCCTGTTCTACGAACTAGAATTAATACCTTTCTATCTCCTAATTTCCATATGGGGAGGTGAAAAGCGGACTTATGCAGCCATGAAGTTCCTAATTTACACCGCTGTTTCAGGAGCATTAATTCTAGCAACATTTTTGGGTACAGTTTGGCTGAGTGGTTCAACGAGTTTTGATTACAATACACTCTCAACTCAAGCCTTATCAACAACACTGCAAATCATTCTACTTGTAGGAATCGTGCTAGGGTTTGGAATCAAAATTCCCCTGGTTCCCTTACACACTTGGTTACCAGATGCTTACGTTGAAGCCTCAGCCCCGATTGCGATTCTTCTTGGTGGAGTGCTGGCAAAGTTAGGAACTTATGGCGTTTTGCGATTTGGGATGGCGCTATTTCCCGAAGCTTGGAGTATTCTTGCACCCAGCTTAGCAACTTGGGGGGCAATTAGTGCTATATACGGGGCAGTCACAGCGATCGCTCAAAAAGACATCAAGCGCATGGTTGCATATAGTTCCATTGGGCACATGGGATATATATTGTTAGCAGCAGCAGCTAGTACTTCTTTAGCATTGATTGGTGCGATCGCCCAAATGTTCAGCCACGGTATTATCCTCGCCATCCTCTTCCATCTTATAGGAGTTGTAGAAGCCAAAGTCGGAACCCGTGAATTGGATAAACTCAATGGCTTAATGAGTCCTATACGCGGATTACCCCTAACGAGTGCTTTACTCATTTTAGGAGGTATGGCAAGTGCTGGTATTCCTGGTATGACAGGATTTATTGCTGAATTTATCGTGTTTCAAGGCAGTTTCTCCGTTTTTCCTATACCAACACTATTGTGTGTCGTCGCCAGTGGCTTAACCGCAGTCTACTTTGTCATCCTGCTTAACCGTACCTGTTTTGGCAAACTTGACAACGACTTAGCTTATTATCCTAAAGTTTTATGGTCTGAGAAAATACCAGCTTTTATCTTAGCTGTCCTCATCTTGTTTTTGGGAGTACAACCGAGTTGGTTAGTGCGTTGGAGTGAACCAACAAGTACAGCAATAGTTGCGGCTATTCCTCCTATTGAAAAAACCGTAACGACTCAAGTCGCTCTCGATCAATAAACTTCCTTTGAAAGTCTACTTTTGTCCCTTGTTATAAACGTCGTTCATGGTGTTTCTTGCAAAAGTCTATTGTATAAATAGGACTTACGCAAGAACTCTCTCAAACTCTTATTCCTTTGCGCCCTTGGCGCATAGGGCGCACGCTACGCTAAGGCGTCCTACCCTGCGGGAAGCCCTTCGGGTAAGCGCAAAGCGCACGCTACGCGTTCGCCCTCTGGGCGTGCGCTTACGCTTACGCAGTCGCCTAGGTCGGGAAAGCCGTCATTCGCGCTGTCTCACCGCTGCGCGTCTAGGCGGTTCGTTTTTCATAATCTTGCCCAAGCCTTGATGAAGAGGAAATAAAAATGGTACAAACTCCAAACAAAACCGAAGCCAAATTACCACCTTCCACCCATGAATTTGCAGAAGTGATTCATCGGTTAGAAGCAGGTGGTGCAATGTTGCCCGACACGCCAGAAAACTTAATGCAAATCATCGGTCTTTACAAAGCTTATGCAGTACCGATGGACTTTTACTGGCGCGACTTATTATATATTGCTGAGCAGGTATTTATAGATCCATTTCCCTTTTTTAAATACTTCATTTCTCAGGAGTATTTAGAACGTCACAATCATTATGCTGGTGATGATGCTGAGTTGAGAGTTTGGCGCGGTGAGGCGACTGCTCATCCGGAACTCTTAGCATTTATGCAAAAGGGTGAAACCTTCAAAATGCCTAAATTATTGCATCACTTATTCCATGATCGAATTAACATGGAATTTGCCGAAGCTTGTATGCGAGCAATGCTTTGGCATAGAGGAATGGGTGGAAAATTTGACCCTTATCTGGATACTGAAGAATACAAAGTGAATGCCGATAGGGCAATCAAAGCTTACTTCAAAGGTAACCCATTCATGTTGGGACTCTACAAACTGTTCCCAGATATGTTTATAGAACAGTGTCGTCAAATGTCTTACTATGCTAATCTGGGTTTGTTCTGGGAAATCATGGCTCCCGTGTTTTTTGAAATGTCAGACTTATATGACGAAGGGAAAATTACGAGTGTCCCAGAGGCGATGAATTTCTTGGTGAATGGAATTCTTGCAGTCGCAAGTCGTCCTATTTATCATAACGTTTACATCCGTGGCGAATGCTACGAAATCGTTCCCAAATCTAAAGGCTTTGTCTGGCTTCACGAAGCTGCATTACCTTATGTGGAAGCTGTTTTTTACCGTACTGCTCCCTTCCGGGGTACAAAATCTTATAATGCTCAAGCAGGACAAGTGCCAACAGATCAAAAAGACTTTCACTACGGAATTCTTTATGCAGATGTCTTTCCTGTAGGTACCGCAGGTATTCCACCAACACTGCTCATGCAAGATATGTTGCATTTCTTGCCACCTTATCTTGTTGATTACTACAAGAATTATTGCCGAGGCGAAGAAGATACGTTGATTCAGTTGGGAGTGAGTTTCCAACGTTCAATGTACTGCGTCACTTCTGCAGTGATTCAAGCATTACGAACAGCACTTTTACATCCTTTAGATGACGAAAATCCCGAACATTTACAAGCAAATCGGGACTTTTTTGAAACTCAGTTAAATCGTTTTACTCGTCCTGAGTATGGTATTCGTAATGCTGCTCGTCTGCGGGATATTCAGAGTCAGGATTATAGGTAAGCTAACCCCCGGCTGTTCGCGCAGCGTGCCCCTTCGGGCATAGCGCGGGGGCTTTCGCCACTTACCACGATCCAGAACGGTGATTTGTAGTGCGCTCACAAAACTAATCATGTGATATCCTTTGGACGGATTTTCGTTTTTATCCGCGAAAAGACTACCACCAAATGAAGTATAGCAGTTGCCAGGTAGATTAGGACATCAACTAATGAGAAAACACTGAAACCACGGGACAATTCCCAGCCTGCTCCCTGCTATACCATTATGGCATGAGTCTTTTAGCGGAACTAAATAAAATAGGGAGCAAGATACTCCCTATACCGTTATCTACGAATTTTGTCAAGTCTGATTGATGAGTTCTTATTCCTGTCTTGTGCAAAAACCTTAAAACTCTCTCCTCAAGCTATGCCATTTAAGGTTTTTGGCTCATAACTCAGTGACGCTGCTCTTGGTCGCTTGATCAAATAGATTGAAAATCTGGTGACAAATCTGTCTCAATTTCTCTTGAGCTTCTGGCAAAGGTGGCGTAACACCCCAAAATTCCCAAGATCCTGTGGTTGCAAATCGCCACAACTGCCCCATGTAGTCATGTCCAGACAGTTCCACTCCCACAACTCGTTGTGTCTGAATTTGTGCCTCTTTGGATAGTCGGATTTGCATCAAAATACTATAGCTTTGGCAAAGGAAACTGCGTTTAGAAAAGTGAAAGGCAAGATCCACCGAATGCGGATCATCAAATTTTTCGGTTTCTGAATTCTTTAACCATGGGCTTAGATCAGCCGAACTATCAGGAAACTGGGATCTAAAGAGATTGACAACAGCAGCAATTTTACTGACTATTTCAACGCTGTTGCCTTGTTCAGCAGCATTCAAGGTTTGCACTCCTAGTGAACTCAGATTTATTGAGAATTTTTATTAGAGATATTTATATCCAAAGATTAAAGTTATTGATATTTTTCATCTCTGATACAACCTCCAAGATCTCTCGGAAAGGATATTTTTTTAGTGTTATTTCGTACATAACTTGATCGTATATCACCGTTTTCCCTTTTTTAAGAGAGTCTTGTAAGGACACCTTTCTTAAGGAGAGTTTCGGGGGATTTTGAAGCTCCATGTATTTAAAACAATACTTCTAAAACATCCTCTTAGATTTGCTTTTTTGTACTTAAATTAGGACAAAAATAATACATTAACTCTGACCCGAGACCAGAAAAACGACAAAATTTAACTAAAATAAATCATAGACTTATTGAAAATACATTGTAATAATATTGCTACTGGTTCCATAATAGTCATAATTTAGGAGAAATTGACATGAGCACTTACGCCAAGGAATTGAGAGCCACAGCCCAAGCTATGGTTGCTCCTGGTAAAGGTATTCTGGCAATGGATGAAAGTAATGGCACCTGTAACAAGCGGTTTGAGAAACTGGGGATTCAACCCACAGAGGATCGCCGACGTGCTTACCGGGAACTAATTTTGACGACTCCTAACTTGGGTGAGTTCATTAGCGGTGCGATTCTGTATGATGAAACAATTCATCAATCTACACAAGCAGGTAAACCCTTTACCCAGGTGATGCCGGAAGCAGGCGTGATCGTAGGCATCAAAGTAGATACCGGAGCAAAAGATTTGTCAGGGTGTGCTGGAGAGAAAGTCACAGAGGGACTTGATGGATTGCGCGAGCGCATTGCTGAGTACTATAAAATGGGTGCGCGATTTGCGAAGTGGCGAGCGGTGATTACCATCGGTAACGGCATTCCCAGCCGTACTTGTATTGAAGCGAATGCCCATGCCCTTGCTCGGTATGCAGCACTGTGTCAAGAGGGGGGATTGGTGCCGATTGTAGAACCAGAAGTGCTGATTGATGGCGATCATACAATTGAGCGATGCTATGAACTTACCGATCAAACCTTGCAAGCCGTATTCACTCAACTGCGGTTGAACAAAGTGGCATTCGATCAAATGATTCTCAAGCCCAGCATGGTGATCGCAGGATTAAATTGTTCTACTCAATCAACAGTAGATCAAGTGGCCCAAATGACGATCCAATGCTTGCTCAACAATGTACCTGCAACAGTTGCGGGTGTGGCATTCCTGTCTGGTGGACAAACGAATGAAAACTCAACCGCACACCTAAATACGATGAATCTCAAGTATGGTGCAAAGTGTCCGTGGCCTGTGACTTTCTCATATGCTCGTGCGATTCAGCAACCCGCTCTAGAGCACTGGCGCGGAAACGATGACAATACCAAAGCCGCACAACAGCTGCTTTTTCATCGGGCAAAGTTGAATGGTGCTGCAAGTCTTGGTAAGTACAACGTGGAAATGGAGAAAACACCTGCGTTAGTCTAATTCACTGCAATTCCTGCGGAGGTTTGATGGAAAATACCATCACTTGTGTATTAAAGTGCAGTTAGCTTCTTCGCCCCCTCGCCCTGCACCATAGAAGGCTTGGTGTCGCAATATTCAATTTAAGAAGGTGCGTTATGGCTTTGCCATAACGTACCTTTTGGCTATGTATCTGATTCTGGGGATGATTAGGATATAGCGTAAGCGTTTCATCGATTTGGAATGGTTCGGCAGTCCGGTCTTGGGGGTTCCCAACGCCAGATACCTAGGTCGGGAGACCCTCATCAAGTACTGGCTCCCCATGAGGAACTGCCGAACCCAAAGGGGTGGTTTATTTACGCCGTTATGTACTAGTGAATTCATATTTATTGAGAATTTATATGATAAATCTTCCAATTCATAAATTGAAGCTATTGATATTTCTAATCCCTAATCTAACCTCCAAGATGTCTTTTATATTTGTTTTTATGTATTTTTTCTATTACAAAAATAATATATTGACTCTTGGTATTGACAAAAAGAAGCTCTGGAGCACTTCTTGGTGGGAGTAACGGAGAATGGTGAAGAAGAAACACGCCTGAGAAGGGAGCGGTTGTAGTGGGGGAGAAAACCCCACGAATAAATACGTTCGCATGAACTGATTGCAGGGAGAAGAAGCACCAGCGAAAGGGGGCAAGGTGCATGAGAGAGGACTGATTGATCCACGTAAATTCTTTTTCTCCCTACAAGGAGTGCTCCGGTGCTCCCTACTTCTTCTTTCTGCCCCACACCCTTACACCCCTTCTTGGTCAATTTCAGAAATATCGGCTGGAACCCTCATTCTTGGGTTCGGTGACAAAAGTTTTCAATCTACTGACAATAGATCCTAGATTTATTTACAGATAATTGCAATAATGAGGCTGGTGCTTCCATAATAGTCATAATTTAGGAGAAATTTACTGCAATTCCTGCGGAGGTTTGATGGAAAATACCATCACTTGTGTATTTAAATTGCCATTTTATGGAGATGGGCGCTCTCCACCCAATGCAACTAAAGACTCTTGTCATCCTCTGAGTCGATAGGAAAACCTGCACAAAACGCAAGGGCCGTTATACGATTGCCCGTTCTGTGCGTTGCGCGTTTTGTTGTGGAGTGCGCCCGAAGGGTACACAGACGCTACGCATTTGCCCACTGGGCGTGCGCTTACGCTTACGCAGTCGCGGTGAGAGCACAGACCCTCCTGTAGCGCTGTCTCACCGTCTGGGCAGCGCTGGGAAGACCTCCGGTCTCGCTGCGCTCACACTAAATCAAGCTCTTTGACGAAGTACTACAGCCGATGTGTTGTAGCCAACGCAGGAGCAAAGATTACAACCTATCAACGAACTACACCTAGATTGCAGTGGGGTTAAAACAAGCGATCGCCCGTATACGCCCAACCAAGCTGAGTCCTGCGGACACGCTCTTGCAACGCTTGGTTCCCTGAACGAAGTTCAGGAGAGGCACTTTGTGCCTCGGGCGTAGGGCGCGCGGCTTGGGCGATCGCTACTGAACAAGCCTGGGGTAGACAGAACACGAACAAAGCAAAATTAAAAGCCAAAACATACACTGTTAAGGAGCAAAAATGTCGAAGATTGGTTTATTTTATGGAACTCAAACCGGAAACACTCAAAACATTGCAGAGTCGATTCAAAAAGAGTTTGGC
Organism: Brasilonema sennae CENA114; assembly: GCF_006968745.1. Lineage (NCBI taxonomy): Bacteria > Bacillati > Cyanobacteriota > Cyanophyceae > Nostocales > Scytonemataceae > Brasilonema > Brasilonema sennae. Next base: position 3,991,275 of record NZ_CP030118.1, read on the forward strand.
GGTGATAGCGTTGTAACACTGCATGATATTGCCGATGCTGGTACGGACGACTTTGAGGGGTATGAAAATATCATTGTTGGTTGCCCAACCTGGAACGTTGGTGAATTGGAGGGCAGTTGGGAAGGCTTCTACGAAGACCTAGACGAGATTGACTTTAATGGTAAAAAGGTGGCTTACTTTGGACCAGGCGATCAAGTTGGCTATGCTGAGAACTTTCAGGATGCAATAGGCATTTTAGAGGAAAAGATTTCAGAACTCGGTGGCAAAACGGTTGGACAGTGGCCTACAGAGGGTTATGAATTCGAGGAGTCTAAAGCCGTCAAAGATGGCAAGTTTGTGGGCTTGGCGTTGGATGAAGATAATCAATCTGACCTGACGGATCAGCGCGTCAAAAAGTGGGTAAGTCAGTTGAAAGGAGAGTTTAGCTTGTAAGGTTCCTCTGAAATATAAGCCATTAAGGCGTTGTGAGATATCCGAGCACTGCATCGGTGGGTTTGGTGTCATTGCTTTATGCTCAACGCATACCATGAACAGGTGCGATTGATGCAAACATGGTAACGATAGCGCTGATGAAGTCCGAATTTCGGAGATAACTAATGCCACAGACCTTTTTGACGGATGTAGTGCTAATTTTAGGAGCGTCTCTATGTCCACTAGTTTTATTAGTCTTGCTAATTAACTTTCTGTGGACGGTTTGTGCTGCTTTTGTTTAGTCGTGTAACTCGACTCAAACGCCTCGATTCAATTGAGTGCGTCCCGTTGAGCTTTGCGTTGGCGTATTCCTTTGGGCGGGACGCTTTGCGACGAGCGCCTGCCCTTTGGGTTGGGCAAACCCAAAGGGCAAAAATGGACAACCCTCGCCAAATCAAGTAGGATTTTCTGCTGGGATTGAGAATTACTTCTAGTAAACTGCTTGATTTGGTTGCCTCCACGATTAATCGTGGAGCGCACAACGAGTACTCGTAATAGGGTTGTCCATTCTTGTCTATGAAAAATCAAGCGGCATAGGACTCGTAGCGAACTTTTCACAGGTTGCCACTCTCTCAAATGCATCGCTTTAATTATTAAACGAGGAGAAAACTCATGGCTTTTGAACTACAACCATTACCCTATTCTGAAAATGCTCTAGAACCATACATTGATGCTCAAACGATGGGGATTCACCACGGCTTTCATCATGGTGGTTATGTTAAGAATCTCAATACAGCTTTAGAAAAGCATCCAGATCTACACAATCAAAGCATTGATGATTTAATTCGGAATCTTAATACATTGCCTGAAGGTGTTCGTAACGCGGTTCGCAATAATGGTGGTGGACACTTTAATCACTCCATCTTCTGGACAATTATGGGTCCTAATGCAGGTGGTGAACCAACCGGAGCGATCGCTACTCTTATTAATGAAGTCTTTGGCGACTTCGAGAACTTCAAAACTCAGTTCAATGATGCAGGTGCAAAGCACTTTGGTAGTGGATTTGTCTGGCTGGTGCGAACAACCGACAATAAATTTGAGATCGTCAGTTTGCCTAATCAGGATTGTCCTTGGTCAGAGGGACATTACCCCATTTTATGTAACGATGTTTGGGAACACGCCTACTATCTCACCTATCAGAACCGTCGCCCAGAATATCTCAAACAGTGGTGGAATACCGTTAACTGGAATGCGGTGAACGAACGGTATAATATAGCAACTAGCGCTTAAAAATCGCGTTTTGCATGAAATATCAGCAGGATTATAGATAATCCCTCCTGCCTTCTTGCATTAGTATCGCTTTAAGAAGGTGCGTTAGGCTTTTCCCTAACGCACCTTGTGGCTATGTATCTGATTCTGGGGATGATTCGGATTTTTCAGGTTTGAGTAATGGGAATGCGATCGCATCTCGAATACTAGCGCAGTCTGTTAATAACATCACTAACCTGTCAATTCCAATTCCTAACCCACCTGTGGGAGGCATACCATATTCCAACGCCGTCAAGAAGTCTTCATCCACTTGCGCTTCCAAATCACCACCGGCTTTTTGTGCGACTTGCGCTTCTAAACGTTGTCTTTGGTCGATAGGATCAGTCAACTCTGAGAAACTGTTGGCAGTTTCCCGCCCAACAGCATATAACTCAAATCGTTCCACTAAACCAGGTTTAGAACGGTGCGGCTTTGCCAGTGGTGAAATTTCCACAGGAAAATCGGTAACAAAGGTAGGCTGAATCAGGTTTTCCTCTACTTTTTGCTCGAATCCTTCATTTAACAGCTTGCCAATTGAAGGGCAATCTTCTACATTTTCAAGACCAGCATTTTTACTAGCTACTTTTGCCTCTTCCAAAGTTTGAAACGAGTTGAAATCCAAACCTGTGTATTCCTTCACCAAATCGTTCATTGTCGCGCGTCGCCAAGGGGGAGTCAAATCCACTGGTGTACCTTGGTAGGAGATTTGCAGCGTGCCGAGAACTTCTTTGGCAACGGTGGTAATTATACCTTCCGTCAGCGCCATCATATCGTTGTAATCGGCATAAGCTTGGTAAATTTCAATTGTGGTAAATTCAGGGTTGTGACGAGTTGATATTCCCTCATTGCGGAAAATCCGCCCCAGTTCAAACACCTTTTCAAACCCACCGACAATCAAGCGCTTAAGATGGAGTTCTGTCTCAATTCGCAGATACAGCTTCATCTCTAGAGTGTTGTGGTACGTAATGAAGGGACGCGCGTCTGCACCACCCGCTTCTTTTTGGAAAACAGGAGTTTCAATTTCAATAAAATCACGCTGTTCCAAGTAACGACGAATACCAGCAGTAATGAGAGCGCGACGGCGAAAAGTTTGGCGGACTTCAGGGTTTACTATCAAGTCAACGTAACGCTGACGGTATCGCTTAGCAACATCCGTCAACCCATGCCATTTATCAGGCAAGGGCAAAAGAGATTTTGTGAGAATCGTGTATTTTGTGACAAAAACAGATAGCTCGCCCTTTTCAGTCCGTTTAATTGTCCCACTCACTCCCAAGATATCGCCGACATCTGTGAGTTGCTTGAGGTGATTGAAAGCATCAGCATCAACATCTGCCATGCTTTGTTGAATGCGGTTTTTTTCCAAATAAAGCTGAATTGTGCCGGTTTCATCTTCCAAAGTGAAGAAAGCCAATTTACCGAAAACACGACGCGCTATAATGCGTCCAGCCACAGTCACGTTTAAATCAACTTCTTCACCGTTAGGCAAATCAGCATATTTTTCCTGCAATTGAGCCGCGTGATGGCTGGATTCCCAATGGTAGGCATAGGGGTTCATCCCCAATTGCCTTAGCTGTTCTACTTTTTCTAGCCGCGTAGCACGGATATCTTCTTCCGACATGGTTGACGAACTAAATAGGGCAAGATTTCATTATTGTATGTAATTGTAAGAATAGCTGTAGTTTTGCCAGACGATAAACTGGTCAGATTGCGTCTGCCGATGTTCATCAAACCACAGTGCGCTTTGGGCTTAGCTTTGAACCTATCGGCTTTTAGCCGTGAGAGCGTCAAGATTGCATACCTAACCTTATACTTGAGGATAAACTAGAGCTAAGAGAGTAGGAGAAAACAATTGAAACTGCCGAACCATGAATTGGCGGTTATACCATAACGAAAAATCACTGAGTATCTGTTGTCGCCTACTCACCCAGATGGACGCAGTAAAGAAAAATTTTTCACTGCGTTTGGTTTTACAGTGAATGAGTGCGAAACTCTTGCCACTGCATTACTGAACCATGTTGCTAACAACGATGTTACAAAGCTAGAAGATTCACCATTTGGAACACGTTATGTTGTAGAAGGTATACTGCTATCACCAGATAATAGAAATCCTTTGCTTCGTTCTGTCTGGTTTCTTGAAACAGGAGACAATATTCCTAAGTTTGTGACTGCTTATCCACTGAAAAGGTCAGAAAAATGATTGCAGAACTTGATAGAGTTATTATAACAACTGATATTTCAGAGTACGGGTTAGAACAAGGTGATATAGGTACAGTTGTTTTGGTACATCAAGGTGGTAAGGGATATGAAGTGGAATTTCTCACCTTGAATGGAGAAACTGTGGCAATTGTTTCACTATTGGCTGCACAAGTTCGTTCCATTGGTAATAGAGAAATTGCTCATGCACGAGTGATCAATTGATGGTATTGCATAAAATTAAGTCTCAGGCGAAAGAAGAACTGGGTTCAAATAATGTAAGTTGTGTAGGATATTTGTGACGACGCAACTTATGACAGACGCCAAAATTTTGGTACTGCTTTATATCTATAATTATTTTACTGGCAAGTTCTTTGCCTAGTAATACAGGTACAGCATTTCCAACCATTTTATATCCATCAAGTAGATTGTTGTATTTGAAAAGAAAATTATCTGGAAAAGTTTGAATTCTGGCACATTCTCTAACAGATAATCTCCTGTATGGTTTGAATGAATTAGGATCAAAAATCCATTTGTCTTTCTCAACCCAAATCATTTTTTGTGCTTGAGGATGTATCGGAGCATGTCTACCACCTGCTTGAATTGTAAAAGATGGCTCATCCCAGGTTCTGACTCTATTTCTTGACATATAAATACTAGAAAAGCTACCTTCCATATATTCATGATTAGGTACTAATGGATGAGTTTTAGATACCTCTCCTGCTACTGGTGTCGGTTCAATATCACTTAGCTCGTAGATAGCATCTCTAAGAGTTAAAATGTGATTGCTTTCCAAGGGAAATTCAAAGATTCCCCCCATCTCCTCTCTATACCCTATAAGAATTACCCGTTTTCTATCTTGCGGTACTCCATAATTGCAAGCATTGAGCAATTTATAAGTTACTTCATATCCAGCATCTTTAAATTGATATAAAATATTTGTAAAAGCTTTGTTATGCTTTTGGGCTAAAATCCCACTGACATTTTCAGCTAGAAAAAAAAGAGGTCTTTTTTCTCTAATAATTCTAATGTAATCATAAAATAACTGACCTCTGCTATCATCTATTCCTCGTCCTGCACCAGCTTCACTCCAACTTTGGCAAGGAGGACCACCAATGATACCTATGCAGTCAGGTATATCATCAGGTTCAATAGCTCTGATATCTCTTTTATCTAGTTTGACATCTGGATGATTAAGTTCATAAGTATCCCAAATTGACTTATCATATTCGTTTGCCCAGACTGTCTTAAATCCAGCTTGCTCAAAGCCTAAATCTAAACCTCCACAACCTGAAAATAGAGATACTATATTCATATTTTTTCATTCCATCAATTTATTTTTAATTTTATATATAAACATTTGTTTTAATTGCTTTAAGTAAATCTGCTATAAATATATAGGAATCCGGTTTGATTTGGTGAGACCAGTGCTTGATGAGGGTTTCCCTCACTTGGCATCTGGCGTATCTCCTCCACCAGACGCTGCGCGTTCGCTCTTAGCGTGCGCTTGCGCTTACGCCGTAAGGCGTGCGCTCTGCGCACACCCGAAGGGTGAATCACAAAGTAGAGACGCTTAACGCTTAACAGGGAAGAAGCAATAATAGTGTACTGAGTTTTTTAAGCGCAGAGCGCAGGCTATGCCAACAAAAATCAAATATGAGTCGTATATATTGTTTTTCTTACTTGAAATTTACTAAGTAGCATGTAAACACCTTCTCTCTCTTCTCTTTTTTTTCTTTGCGACGCCAGTCGCCTCAAGTCGGGGAACCCGCCCACGGCGCTGGCTCCTCTTTGCGACGCCAGACGCCTAGGTCGGGAGACCCTCTCCGTTTGCGTAGCGCCCCCTATGCCTGCGGCACGGCTACGCCTATCGGGGCTAGTTGCCACAACGCGCTTAACCCGCGCAAGGCACTTCTCTGTGCAGCGCTGGCTCGTCTTGGCGGTTAGTTTTTTTATTTTTTGTTCACGACCTATCTAGGATTGCTATATATTTTAATCAGATAATAAAGATTATGCCGCTCCTCATGTGTGAAGAGCGGCAATACCGTATCGTATCAGATTGCTAAATCTAACTCACCAACGAAATCCCCCGCTTCACCAACGCCTCTGCTGTCAAACCATTAAACGCCATCAACTCGCCAGCACTCGCTGTGGTTTCCCCACGCTTCCATGCGAAGGTATCCCGCTTGCTGGTACTCCGTAACATGATGGGTTCTAGCATCGCCGCAGCACCACCAGTCACACCAATGAGTGCATCGCCATCAAACAATTCGGCAAATTTCTCATCATCCACAAAACCACCATCAGCTTCAGAACAAGTATCCCAAGCAGTATCATGGGGACGATACAAACGACGGGGGTTGATAACAGAAACAATTCTTGCGCCAATACCTTCTTTTTCTAATAAAGCAGCAGCTTCAAAGACTGGTATTAATGTCATATCTCCAATAACAGCAAAGACAACTTTCTTATTACCAGAAACTTCTTGTAACACGACTGCACCATCGCGTAACCCTTGACTCGTTTGTTCAAAAGTCGTGCGAATTGGCAATGGTGACTTACTCGCAGTAATCACAATTCCCTTATTTTTAGTCGTCAATGCCCAGTCATAACAAACCTGAATACTGTTAGCATCAGGAGGAAACAATGGAAATACATTACCGTTGCGCATTAACGAAGCAAAATAAGCTTCAATTTCCGGACGTTGGTGAGTCCAACCGTTGCGTCCTTGCTCTAATGCACCAGCGGTGAATAATGTAATAGTTGAGGGAGTGCGACGCCGCAATTCTGCCATTGCTTGCGTGACTGTTTGCCAAATTGGTAAACCGTTGATGGCAAAAGATTCGTAAGAACACCACAAAGTCCGCGCACCCATCAACGATAAACCAGCAGCTAACCCCGCACAACCATCTTCACTCAATGGTTCATACACTTGTCCATTGGGTGCTTGGTAATATAAGTCATCTGTCGTGGGGTGGATAATTTTGAGTGCTTGGTTAATATTGGCAATACCAGATGCTTCGTTACCGTCGGCGTTAGTCACGAAAAAGTTGCGATCTATCTGTCCTACCTTAGCCACCAATGTTCCCATTGCTGTGGTGGAAACTTTTGGTTCGCCACCCACTGGATATTCTTCCAAAGGCAATTCGCCTAATTCTGGCAACTTATACTCAAATTCTGTCACAACTGTTTTCGCTGCTGGACCTCCGCCTGCGCGTTCACAGTTTGTCCGTACGAGTTGCCAAACTTCTGGAGGTAAGGCACGTTCTTTCAGCGCACTGACAATATGGGGAGCATCTAAGGTGTCTTTAGCATAGAGGTTGTGAGACTTGGCACCTCGTGCATGAACTCCTGCACCTTTGAGTTGTTTTATGATAAATACGGTTAGCTTGCCACTGAGTGCAGAACGCGCTGCTTCATCCACACCTGTGAGTACAGCTTTGGTAAAAGCTAGCCGCTGCTCAAAGGAAAAGGCGGTACTATCAACGTAATCCCCCTTTTGATTTGCGTCGTCAAAGTCTTTGGCATCGACTAACACGACTTTTTCAAAACCGTTACCGTACCAGTATGCCGTCATTTGTTCATTGGTTTTGAGAGACACCATGCTGTGGTGTTCTTGGCTGTAACCGTTCCACACCAAAACTGGTAAGAAGTTGGTGACAGTTGGAAAAGCGGTGTGGAAGTGTGCTATAGAACTCATGATATACGGTTCACCCAATCCACCATCGCCAACGGTGAAGGGGAAAAGCTTGTCTTTGTGCAACAATGCAGCTGACATTGCAAAGTGTTGCCCTTGTCCTAAAGGACCTGCTGGTCCAAGAATACCAGGAATGTAGCCAGAAAGATGTCCTAACAGCCCATGTTTTTCCCGGAAGCGATCGCGCAATTGTTGCACCGTCTCAATTCCCATGTCCTCTAGTGATCGATCCAAGAACATGGCACTATAAAATCCAGGGGCATGGTGTCCCACTTCCGTAATAATGTTTTTGTAACCGAGCATGACAAGCGCCGCATAAGCTTCGGCTTGAGAAGCAAAACCACCTGGGTGTCCAGAAGCTTTACTTGCTGTGACTTGCAGTATTAGGTAACGCAAAGCGTCAGCAGTAAGTAAGGTTTGGAAGGCGGCGGCTGGATCCTCAGGATTTTTGATCGCCACTTTACCTGACTCTATGACAGGTGTTCCACCATATTTTTCAAAACCGGGGATTGCTTCACCAAAGTATTGAATACCTTCACAAAAATTAGGAGCCGCTGAAGTTTCCTTTGGGGTTGTTGCCGTCATGCTAAGTACCTTAATTTAAGTATGAGGAGACACCGGAGATGCTCGTTCAATTTAACAAAAATTTTACAACTTTCAGGTTGTAACAGTTTATTGTTCTTTTGCAACATAAATATAAAGATATTCAATCTAACTTCAAAAAATTTAATTTTCTTTTTTGAATTTCAGTGGCAAAAAAGAATAAAAGTAAAAAACAAGGCTTATGAAACTACCAAATGGACCGCAAACTCCAGGGCTGGTACAAATGCTCCAGTGGGTTTTCAGCCCCATGTCATTTATGGAAGCTTGTACTAAACGCTATGGGGATATCTTCACACTGCAGCTAAGTCGTCCGGTGGTTTTTGTCAGCAATCCTGCGGCGATGCAGCAGATGTTGACAAGTGACACAAAGGAGTTTGAGGCTCCTAGTGACTGGAATACTCCTTTTGAACCTATGCTTGGCAAGAATTCTGTCATCACTCTTAGTGGTAAGGCACACCAGCGTCAACGACAGTTAATGATGCCTTCGTTTCATGGTGACAGAATGCGAACCTACGGTCAGGTTATTGGCGATATTACAGAGGAAATTAGCAGCCAGTGGCAGATAGACAAACCCTTCAGCGCACGGTCTGCAATGCAAGCTATCACCATGCGGGTGATCATGCAAGCCGTGTTTGGCTTATATGAAGGTTCACGCGCCCAAGAATTGGAGGAAGTTTTAAGTCTGATGCTAGATGAAGGGGGACAATCTCCTGCAAGAGCGCTCATCCTTTATTTTCCAGCCCTACAACGGGATTTAGGACCACTCACGCCTTGGGGAAAGTTCTTGCGCCGCCGGGAACGAGTTAACCAAATGCTGTACGCGGAAATTCGCGAACGCCGAGAGCAACCAGACTCATCGCGGACAGATGTCCTCAGCTTGCTGATGGCGGCGAAGGATGAAGCAAACCAGCCAATGACTGATCAGGAATTACGTGATGAGTTAATGACTTTGTTAGTAGCAGGTCACGAAACTACAGCCACTGCGTTAACCTGGGCATTGTACTGGATTCACAAACTGCCAGGAGTACGAGAAAAACTTCTAGAGGAACTTGATACTTTGGGCGATAACCCAGACCCCAGCACCATTTTCAAATTACCTTATTTAAATGCTGTGTGCTGTGAAACCTTGCGGATTTATCCAGTTGCGATGCTTACCTTTACACGAGTGGTGAGAACACCCGTATCGTTGTCTGGACACGAACTTGAACCAGGTACACTTGTCATGGGCTCAATTTATCTGACTCATCAGCGTGAGGATTTATATCCCCAACCCAAACAGTTTAACCCAGAACGTTTTCTGAAAAGGCAATTTTCCGCTTATGAGTATTTGCCGTTTGGTGGTGGTGTCAGGCGTTGCATAGGTATGGCTTTTGCCCAGTTTGAAATGAAAGTTGTGCTTGCTACCATCCTGTCGCGCTGGGAATTGGCGCTGGTTGATGACGGTGATGTGCGACCAAAACGCCGTGGTATGGTTTCAGGTCCCAACCGTTCCATCCAAATAGTTGTTAAAGGTCAGCGAGCGCAGAAGTCTAAAATTTTGGAATCTATCGCTGGTTAAGTTTTTAAGGAACAATATTTTGATATAGTTTTCTACGCAGAATAACTGAGTAGTTGTAGGTAAGGCATATGCCTTACCTATAAATTTTGAGTGAGAAATTTGAAGAAAACGAATTGCCCTCACCCCCTGCCCCTCTCCCAATTTGGGAGAGGGGTGCCCGATAGCGTAGCGTGCCGTTAGGCATAGGGCAGGGTGAGGGCAACGCGTGTATTAAAACAACAAAGAAATATGTGAAGTTCTATTATGATTGGTTCTTTGAAACAAACACTGCAATTAATTATTAATCCAACGAGATTTTTAGAAGATTGTGCTGCTAAGTATGGTGACACGTTCACGGTTCGAGTATTAGGGATAAATTCGCCGCCAGTGGTGTTTTTTCGTAGTCCGGAAGCTATCGCTGAGTGTTTTGCTGTGCCTGCTAAAGATTTGGATTTTAAGAAGGCAACTCATGTTTTTGAGCCTTTGTTTGGGGAGAATTCGATTGTTTTGCAAGAGGGGCGATCGCACAATCGCCAACGTCAATTATTGATGCCACCCTTTCATGGTGACCGCATGAAAACTTACGGTCAAGTCATTTGCAAAATCACTGAAAATATTATTCAAAATTGGACACCTGGCACATCTATTTCTGTACAGCATGTCATGCCAGATATTACTTTACAAATTATTTTACAAGTAGTATTTGGGATCAGTCCCGGTGTCCGTTATGAAAAATTCAAAGAACTGCTGAGTTCTTTATTAGAAGATGTGACGAAACCTTTGTACTCTACCTTCTTTTTCTTTCCACCACTACAAAAAGATTTAGGTGCATGGAGTCCTTGGGGAAATTTCCAAAGACGTCGCGAGGAAATTGACAAACTGATTTATGCAGAGATTTATGAACGACGTTTATCTAATGATGCTTCACGTACAGATATTCTCAGTCTGCTGATGTCAGCGCATGACGAAAACGGACAACAAATGACAGATAAAGAGTTACGTGACCAATTAGTTTCACTGTTGCTTTTAGGATATGAAACGACAGCTGCTGTCTTAGCTTGGCTATTTTATTTAATTCACTTCCACTCACAAGTAAAAGATAAGCTGATGCAGGAATTGAGGACTTCAGGCGATACACTTAATCCCGAAACAATCACTCAATTACCATACCTGAGTGCTGTCTGTTCGGAAACGCTGCGACTTCACCCGATTGCTCTTATTTGTACGCCACGAATGGTAAAAAACACAGTAGAAATTGCTGGTCAAAAATTTACATCTGGGACAGTTTTAGTTCCCAGTATTTATTTAGCTCATCGACGCGCAGAAACTTACCCAGAACCAGAAAAATTTCAACCAGAAAGATTTCTCAATCAAAAATATTCACCTTGTGAATATTTACCCTTTGGGGGAGGTTATCGCGGTTGTATCGGTGCAGCATTTTCTATGTATGAAATGAAATTAGTTACAGCAACTATTTTGTCACGTTTTCAACTAGAGCTTACTGATAAGCATCCAGTGCGTCCAGTACGTCGCGGAATTACGATTGTTCCCTCTGGTGGTGTACAAATGGTTGTTACTAATCAGATAAATAAAGCGAAAGCTTTTATATAGGAATCCAGTTGAATTTGGTGAGACCAGTGCTGCAGGAGGGTTTCCAACGCCAGATACCTGCGGAGGGAAACCCTCCCGCAGTACTGGCTCCTCCGTAGGCATCTGGCGTTCGCCGTAAGGCGTGCGCTCTGCGCACACCCGATAGCCGTAAGGCGTGGCGTTAGCCATAGGGTGAACTAACTCATAGGAGGAGGGAACAGGGAACACCCGAACGCTTAAGAAGGAATAAAGGTGTATCTAGCTTCGTAAAAATCAAATAGGAATTCTATATAATACTTTGAAAACATCCTTAAGCTGTGTTTGCTTTCTCCTTTTGGTGTTTTCTGTAAGCAAAAAGCCTTAACCCACAGCATAATCTGTAAATTGGCGCTTAAATGGCGAATGAAAGCCGATGACAATATCCTGCTTGGGGATACCTAAATTCGCTAAATCTTCTCCTACTTCATTTTCTGTCCCATTGTGTTGCAGCCAAACTTTACCATCTTTGATGTCTAGATGTAAAAAACAACCATAAACACGACGGTCATTTTTCCAGCCGACATTTACAAGTTGATAGTGGTGATGTTCTGTATCAAAAATTAATTGGGTTTCAATTTCTGAGTCTTGACTAGAAATTGCAGCATATTCTTGGATAAGCTGCTGAATTATTTGTTGGTATTTTGTTAGTTTATCCATTCGATTATCTCTTCCGTTACAGGTTTATAAGTAATCAATTTAAGGTGATATGTTTTAATAATGTTTTGTACAAGTCTGATAGTAAAAAAGGAAGTATATGTATCGATGGGAACTGCTAAATAGAGAGTACGGTCTGGTTCTTGTTCAGATAATGCTAGTCGGTAGTTAATAAACTGTCCTAAAGCTGTGTGAAATTCAGAAATCGCAGATGTTTTAAAAAAGCTTTTAATTTCAACAGCAATTTTTTCACCCTCTCTTTCTGCTGCTAGAATTCTTTCCGCGCCTAAGTCTATGTACATATCCCCTAACTCGAAACTGACGGGTAAGGGATCATGGGTAATTTTCCACCCTTCTTTTTCTAGCCCTTTTTTGACTGCGTTGTGAAAGATATCTCTGGCTGGCATAATATAAGCATTATAAAGGATTTTCTACAAGGATAAGGATGCGCCGTTCTTGTTTGTTGAGTCTGTGGAACTGGAACTACAAGTCACTGTGAAGCGAACGGGCAAAGCAGGTACAAAGCGAAGTGTTAAAATCAATGTGCTAGGCAGTGGAGGCGAGGTAAGTGGTCTGGTTTAAGTGATTCTGTTTTCAACGGGGTGGCTCAGAACTTGATTGGTAAAAGCATTCCGGCTGTAGTAGCAATGACGTATTCTATAAGTGTATCTACTGGCAGTGCTTTTGCAGAAGATTTTTACCGATGCTTGGGCAAAAAGAGTCATAGGCGATACGTGTAGCGTCAAGCCAGAGGCTTATCGCACTACGGCGGGGACAAAGTGCAATTGGAATTGAAGGGAATGTGTGGTATCGTCCTGTGCTGTATCTGCGTTGTGAGGATAATGAGGGGGGACGACTCTTTGATCAGGTTGTACGAGATATGAACGAGAAATTTGTAAATCCATTGGCACACAAGGAACAAAATCTGATTTCGAGAGATAGTAACATGACAGCGACAGATGAATATGATGTATTTATTAGTCATGCAAGTGAAGATAAGGAAGACTTTGTAAGACCTCTAGCTGAAGAGTTAAGAAAAAGAGGTTATCGTGTCTGGTATGATGAATTTTCTTTGAACTGGGGAGACAGCCTAAGTAGTTCAATTGATAAAGGTATTTCACAATCAAAGCTTGGAATTATTGTACTCAGTCGTAATTTCTTCCAAAAAAGATGGACTAAGCGTGAGTTAGAGGGATTTGTTTCCAAGGAAGGAACTAATGGAAAAGTCATACTTCCTATTTGGCATCAGGTATCAAAAAAGGAAGTTTCAGATTTTTCTCCAATTCTTGCTGATAAACTTGCAATCAATTCTTCTCAAGGAATTGATTATGTTATTAGTAAATTAGTTGATATTCTAACTCAGAACTCAGCAAATCTTCCGGTTACTTCTCCTGTTAAATTACCAACAAAGACTGCAGAAACACCACCACGAAAAGCGCCTTCAAATGCAAGAAGCGAGTTTTACAAAAAACGCATAGTGGCAAAGCAAGAGGAGTTAGTTGCCATTGAATCCCAATTGGAAGGAGTACTTAGTCATGTTGATGAATTGAAGCTGAATAAGCAGGCTGAGGGGATTATGAAAGAGATAGAAGAACTAGAAACTAAATTAAATCAGTTATAAATTTTATCTATTTTATTAATATATTAGTGAGAAATATAGAAAATAATTGTGACAGCAAAGACAGGTACCGCCCGGAGAAAATTTTATAGCAAGGATTTAGCTCGAAAACAAGAAGAGCTAGCTGCGATTGACTCTCAGTTAGCTGGAGAGCTTAGTAAAAGAAATGAACTGAAACTTAAGAGAGATGCAGAGAACCTTTTGGAAGAAATTGAAGACCTAGAAAACAAGCTTTCAGAACTAGATGCTGAAGATAAAAATTCAAATTTACGTCATTTAAAGTTAGAAAAAAGCTTTCAAAAAATTGATTTCTATGAAGCTAAGAAAATTGCTCAATCACTTAATACTAAATTTGGTGATGATAGTGGAGCTATTCTTTTATTTTTACAAAGGAGTACAAAACAGAAGGGAAGCTACTGTATTGATGAAGTTTTAGATTTGATTGTTAGCGATCGCAAAATAGGGGACGATATTATAGGAGATTTTAGACCTTACCCAGTAGACTTAGGTTCGCCAATTTCTGAGTTGAATGAAATTGAATTTTCTCAAAGATTAGCAAGCTACTTAAATATGAATTCAGAAGAACCATTACACAAGATTATCAAAAAACTTTGTTCATCTCTTTGTGGTGGTAGCACTGTATTTATCAAAATTGAAAATTGGGATAGTGTAATCGATAAGGAAAAGTTTTTAGATTGGTTTATTGAGAAATTCTGGAAAGTTTTAGTTAATGAGCTTGAGTCTATATTTCAAGAGTATAGCAGGATTAGGTTTATTGTTGCTTTAACAGCAAAAAGTAAAGTTTTTCCCTATTGTTTGTCAATACCACATTTTTGCACAGAGGATACATTTGATAGTTGCAAAATTCTTGAACTCCCGTTACCAGATTGGACTGTTGAAGATATTAGAAATTGGCTCATTAATTTTCGTGGTTTATCAAATTCAAAAAGTCAACAATTAGCATTGCAAATTCATCAAGAGAGTGAAGGAACACCAGACACAATCTGTTCAATTTTGGAAAGAGATTTTAAGATATGATATCAACTCAACGATTAGAATTTACGGGAAATCCCAATCGCCGTCCAGAAAATCCACATAAAGATTCACCAACGAACCCAGAACCATATGTAGTTTCTGCCGAATTAAAGAAAGCTGTGAATTTAGCAATCTATCTCAGGCGACCATTATTATTAGAAGGAGACGCCGGGTGTGGTAAGACTCGCCTTGCTTCGGCTGTTGCTTATGAGTTAGGACTTCCTCTTTATCGTTGGGATATCCGTTCCACTACTAAAGCGCAGGATGGACTCTATGAATATGATGCTATCCTCAGATTGCATGATGTGCATACGCAAAAACTAGAACAACAGCCGCCAGCAGCAGAAGCAGAAACTGAGGAGGAAGATGAGGAAAGAGTCAATCGCAATCCTGCTAACCCCAAACACTACCGTAAATTTGGAGCTTTGGGGAAAGCCTTTGAGCTAAAGAATCAGCCAGCAGTTGTGCTGATTGATGAAATTGACAAAGCAGATCTGGATTTCCCGAATGACTTGCTGACGGTTTTGGATGAACCTTGGGAATTTAAAATTAAGGAAACTGGGGAAACAATCACAGCTACTCATAAACCGATTGTAATCATCACCAGTAATAAGGAAAAAGGTAACTTACCTGCGCCATTTTTGCGTCGTTGCCTGTATCATTATCTAGACTTTCCTAATGATCCGAAACGATTGCAGGAAATTGTCGAGAAGCATTACCAGATTCGTGAGGAAGAATCACCGCCTCCTCCTGATTTGGTAAACACAGCAATAAAGCGCTTTCTAGCTGTGTGGAATGAAGGTGGACTTTTCAAGAAACCAGGAACGAGCGAATTTCTCGATTGGTTGAAAGCACTTCATACATTTGAGTCAGAACCTTACAAAGCGGCGCAACTGGCAAAAGATAAACTGCTTCCCTATCGAGAATTGTTATTTAAGTTACAGCAGGACTGGAAAAAATATGCCAAAGCCTCATGAGTTCCTTTAACCCACAAGATTTGATGACTCGTGCTTTCATTCGTTTGCGCCAAAGTGGCTTTCAGCTTGGTGTAGGGGAATTTTTGGCAGCACGGCAAGCAGTTGAAGGGGGATTCGGGGAAGATGAGGAAGCACTAGCAGAGACATTAAAGATTTTATGGTGTCACTCCCCATCTGAACAAAGCCAGTTTGACCCCATTTGGGAGTCTTTGCAGATGAGTTCAACTCCCAAAAATCCTGAAAAAAAGCCCCCTGTGAAAGAACCAAAGCTTGAGTCTGATCAAGAACGGGTGGAGGAACCGCAGAAACTATCATCACCGCCTCCCCAAGAGACTGTAACTGAGATCAAGTCTAAACCAGAACTGGCATCGTTACCGATTCGCGCACCTTTTACACCAGTGGAAAATCAGGATACTTCTGCATTACAAACGTATTATCCCATTTCCCGCCGTTCAATGGTTTATGGCTGGCGATATCTACGTCAACCTATTGCTGATGGTTCGTTGGATGTACTGGATGTGAATGCGACTATTGAACAAGCGACTCGCCAGGGATTTTATTTAGCTCCAGTTTATCGCAGACGAGAACGAAACAATGCTCATCTGTTGCTGCTGCTTGACCAAAATGGCTCTATGACTCCGTTTCATCGTTTCACTCGTGATTTAGTGGAAACGGCAATCTACGAAAGTTCTTTGCAACCTGACAAGGTAAGTGTATTCTATTTTCATAACGTGCCTGCAGCCAGTGTTTACAAAGACCTTTACTTGACAGAACCAATTAAGTTACAGACAGTGTTAGAAACCTGCGATAATCAAACTAGCATATTGATTGTCAGTGATGCTGGGGCAGCACGAGGATATCGGAAGTTAGAGCGAATTCGGGCGACTACCAGCTTTCTATTTCAACTCAAGCGACACAGTTCTTTGATTGCTTGGTTAAATCCTATGCCAGAAGAACGTTGGATTGGCAGTTCGGCAGAAATTATTGCCAATTTGGTGCCAATGTACCAGATGGATAATAATGGCTTAAGTAATGCTATTGATATTGTGCGTGGACAACCTCTACAACACTTAAATTCACCCTTCTCATGACAACCGTGCGTAGAAACCCGGTTTCTTGAAGCACCTGGCGTCCGTGGAGTCCTTAATTTTGAATTTTGAATTTTGAATTTTGAATTTGAGCGAAGCGAGTGACAACTGTGGCTGATGACAACAAGCAATGGCGAGAACAAGCAAAGCAAGCTGTAGAGCGGTTTGTTCGGCGTTTTGATGAGTCTTATCGGCTACTGGCGTATCATGCTGCATTACCTTTGGTACTCACTCCAGAATTGGTGAACTACTTACGCAATGAGTTTTTGCGAGGTGAGCAAGTTCTTTGGGTGGCGGAGGTTGACTTGTTGCTGTCTGATTTGTGCTCTCAGGTGGGGTACGAACTTTACGCAATGGATACCCATGTGCGAGCATATCTGCTGGAGGAAATGAAGCAAGAGTGTGGCGAACAGCGAATGCAGGAAGTCGCGCAAGTTTTAATCAGCTATGTCAGCTATCTGAGTCGGCTCAATCCGGGAAGACGGCAACAAGAATTAGAAGCGCAACGATGGGCAGCAATGGTATATTTAGGAGATGAGAAATGTCAAGAAGCAGCACAAGAGATTGCCAAACGGCTCCTAGAGACTAGTAGTGGAACGGGTTCCGAAAACCGTAGCGAGTCAGGAATTCGGGCAGAGTTAGCGCGATTGACACGAATTACTCAAGAGTTATCACCTCAGTTACAGAAGGAGCCAGCTTTACTGGAGTACGCAAAGTTGACGCAGCAAATGTTAAGAACGCCAGAGACACTCACTCAAGAAGAACTGAGTCGTTCTTTTCGAGTAGGCGGTATGGAACTCAAACCAGCGCATAGGTTGTTAGGATCTGTGCAAGCAGTGGCTGAGTCATCTGCCACGCTGAGAGTTGCTAGGCTTGAAGGCTTCCCACTAATACAGACTTTTGAATTTGAAGTAGCAACCGTCGCGATCGAGGATGAGACAAAAACATCTCCAAATATCAACCTGCAACCTTTTGAATTTGAAGTTGCAACAATCGAACTGAAACAATCAGATTGGTTGAGACGAAAAACAGAATTAATAGTCAAGCGGCGTCGTCAACAAGCTCAGTGCTTTATCGAAAAGTTAGGGAATAGAGTCCAGCTAGAAATGGTACAGATTCCTGGTGGCAATTTTAAGATGGGCGCTCCCAGAAATGAGAAAGATAGCCGTGATAATGAACGCCCTCAACACCAAGTAACTGTTCCAACGTTCTTCATGGGCAAATATCCTGTAACTCAAGCACAATGGCAAGCTGTAGCTTATCTCCCACAAGTTAACCGCGAACTCAAAGCTGATCCATCTGAATTTAAAGGAGAAAATCGTCCCGTTGAACAAGTTTCCTGGTATGATGCTGTGGAGTTTTGCGATCGCCTGTCTCAATACACTGGTAAACCCTACCGTCTACCCAGTGAAGCCGAATGGGAATATAGTTGTCGTGCAGGAACTACGACTCCATTTCACTTTGGCGAGACGATAACCTCAGATCTGGCAAACTATAACGCTGACTACACCTACGGTGCTGGTCCCAAAGGAATCCATCGAGAAGAAACAACGACTGTGGACAGCTTTGGCGTAGCCAATCCCTTTGGGCTATACAATATGCACGGAAATGTTTGGGAATTGTGTGCTGATCATTGGCATGGTAACTATGAAGGAGCACCGACAAACGGAAGTGCGTGGCTGGACAATAATGATAATGATAATCGTATACGGCGCGGTGGTTCGTGGCGCAACTCTCCCGAGGTCTGCCGTTCGGCGTTTCGCTTCGGCAGCGATGCGGGCGTCAGGAACCTCAACAGCTTCGGTTTCCGTGTTGCGTGTTCTCCTGCGTATACTCAGTAGCCCTTTATACTTTTTATCTTTTGTCCTTTACCCTTGTTTTCTTTTTCCTTGCAAGCAGAGCGAACTGAATTTTATTTGCCAGGTAAATTATCTGGATCTACACCAAGAGAACGTAAATATTGCGCTAATTGTTCAACTCGCTCACGCTCCTGCTGTACCTGTTCTGCATCTGTCAAATAGCGGTTTCCTTGCTGATCGTACCAAGATAAGAACTCCTGTTGAATACCAGCAATCACTGTTTGATGCCGGCCAATGCCTAATCCTATCTCTGGCATCCATAATGGTTCACTTATCTGCAACTGATAGTTCCCATTTACTAACTTATACACTTCAAACGGTTGATGTTGGTCGCGCCGCCAAAATTCCGGATTGTAAATCACGTAGTATAAAACACCAAGTTTTGTATAAATAGCCAGCTTCTCCTCGTATTCACCCCCTGGTGTATGAGATACCATTTCTAATGTGAGTATTGGGACGACATCATTTTCTTCCCAGACTGCGTAACTTTTGCGAGACTTACCACCTTTTTTCCGTTCTACTCCCAAACTCAAAAAAGCATCTGGCACGACAGGTACTCTCGGATTGACCCCGGTAGTGTGATACACTGCCATATCTACACCGAAGAACCAATCCATGCGATTTGCCCAAATTGAGTTCAATAAAAATAGTAAAACATTCGGCAAAAAATTCTGATCCTCATTATCCACAGGAATATCGTCACAGCAGGGAAGTTCGTCAGTGCTTGGTAACGCAATTTTGAGATCGGATGGAAGCATAACCGTTGTCTCGCTGGCGTTGAGTTCTTTTATTATAGAATTCAAATCAAACTTAAATATGCACAGCGTCGCCTCCAGAAAATCAAGCAGATAGAAATAAATGCCAAAAATAGTTATTAACCGTTCAAAGCAGACAGCACAATATTTTATAGAAGACTTGGGCAATGAAGTACAGCTAGAAATGGTGCTGATTCCAGGCGGCAGTTTTCTTATGGGTTCAAAAGAAGATGAACTGGGACACCGTGAATCGGAAAGCCCTCAACATACAGTAACCATTAAACCCTTTTGTATGGGTAAGTATCCTGTCACTCAAGCACAGTGGAAGGCAGTCGCCTCTTTTCCACAGGTTAACCGCGAACTAAAACCTAACCCTTCACATTTTCAAGGAGAAAATCGCCCCGTTGAACAAGTTTCTTGGTATGATGCTGTCGAGTTTTGCGATCGGCTTAGCCGCTTCGTAGAAGATCGCCTAAAGGAGCACACCAAAAGACCTTACCGACTTCCTAGTGAAGCTGAATGGGAATACGCAGCTCGTGCCGGAACTACAACTCCATTTCACTTTGGCGAGACAATTTCGACTGATTTAGCAAATTATGATGGTACAGATAGTGAAGATCGTAAATGGTCGGGTTCATCATATGGTCAAGGTTCCAAAGGAATCTATCGAGAAGAAACAACACCTGTAGGTAACTTCGGCGTAGCGAATGCCTTTGGATTATACGATATTCATGGGAATGTGTGGGAGTGGTGTGCTGACCATTGGCATGAGAATTATGAAGGAGCACCCACAGACGGAAGTGCGTGGTTCGATGAAAGTGATAATGATAATCGCCATTACCTGCTGCGCGGTGGTTCTTGGTTCAGCAATCCCGGTTACTGCCGTTCGGCGTATCGCTTCATCTTCAGTGCGGGCGTCAGAGTCTACAACTACAACGGTTTTCGCGTTGCGTGTTCTACACTCTAGACTCAGTAGCCCTTTATACTTTTACTCTTTTGCCCTTTACCCTTTTTTCTTTTTCCTTTATTCTTGCTTGCGGAGCAAGCTGAATTTTTTGGAACATTTTTTGAACAAATGGACGAATTACCGATTATTCTTGTTGTCTCAACAGCAAACAAATCATCTGTTGACCAACATTACAGCAATCTTCAGATAAATAAACCTCAGATAAATAGACCACAGTGATTGAACCTTCAATCGGAGCGGCGGGATTCGAACCCACGACCTCCACTACCCCAAAGTGGCGCGCTACCAAGCTGCGCTACGCCCCGTAGTCAACTTTACAAGCATAACATCAAAAACCACAATTATCAAGACCTCAATTTAAAAAACTTTGAGCATCTGGGAGGCTTTCAACAAACCAGCAACAGCGGAATCATCCCATTTACCTTCTGCACAACGCCCTGTTTTCAGGATAAAACGCAGACTATAGGCATGAGGATAACCTTCGACTTCCATCCATAATAAATCGCTTTCAGCTTCACAGGTAATCTTTTCCTCATCCATTAATTCAGTTGCAATTTGCCGAATGGTGTCTGCTAGTTGCGTTAGTAGCCGACAAAAATCATTCAATTCAGCTTCAGTTAACTCGATCGCCCAATCATCTGTACCCACTAAACCTTTGAACTCTGGCGCTGCTGGGTTCCAGCCGATACGCCAACCAAGTCCACTTTTGAGAACACGTTCCATAAAAAAGTTTTGAGTTGAACTGTTCGTTCTAAGAAATTTTTCTTAAAACATAGCAGAACTGTTACCCACTGGTGCGGAAATTGCACAACAAGAACATCAACGCGCTGAACTTTCAAGAAACACAGGGGTGTAGGGGAGCCACTGCCGTGCGCGGGTTAAGCGCGTTGAGGAGCCACTGCGTTGCGGGGGTTCCCCCCGTTGTAGCAAGTGGCGTGCATGTGGCGTGAGCCAGTACTTGATGAGGGTCTCCCGACCTAGGTATCTGGCGTGTGTAAGGGTGTAAGGGTGTAAGGGAAAAAGGTGTTTCTTTCATATTTTGCTGGCTGCGAAGCCGCACGAGTTTAAGGCTCAGATCTTGCATGTGCTTTTTCGTCCCCCAATAAATAAATTTCTTGGCTCAAAACCAAAGTCCGTTAAAACGGACTCTTGTTAGTCTTTGAGTCCGTTTTAACGGACTTGATCTATTAGCCTTGAACTTTAGTTCAAGGCGTACTCACCGGTAAAGTACAAGATTTGAGTGAACAAGTACTATCACAGTTGCAGCAAACAGTACGGAATTTACTTCAGGCGGATATAACGCACATAGTTATTAATTTTCGCGCCCACCTACTTATAGTTCGCAAAAAGCTTAAAAACTTTGTTGTCGAATGAAGTAGAAAGTTTTGAAGCAACAACACTTCTTGGAACCCAGTCAAAAGATTGTGACAAACCAAGTTCCCTCCAAAGAACACTCTCTGTAGTGATGCTTGGGTTTTCCAACTCTTGCACGACGAGAACTTTTCCTGAAATCCGATGATGGGTGATATTGTGTGAAAATTTGCTAGACAGTTCCAAAAATTGAAGATGTAGCAGAGATTGAAGAACCTGCTTGACTTCTGAAGCTTCAGTTGCAGGGATTAATGGAAACCCAACGGTATTGGAGAGAAATCCTTTTGTTCTGTGGGCGATCGCCACCGTATCTGTCGCCTTCCTCCAAAAGACCAAAGCAAACAACTCCACATCCACCGTATCACGTCGTGGTTTTTTGGGAGGACAAATTTCAACACAATTGTGTGCAAAAGCCAAACACTCTTTCTGTATTGGACACAAAAGACACAGAGGTTTCGATTTACGACAGACAGTAGCTCCTAACTCCATTATTGCTTGGTTAAAGTCACCAGGACGTTCCTCAGGAATCATCTGATCTACATAAGTTTGAATTGCTGATTTTCCAGAAGAACTCCACACATCCTCAGATAAACCAAGCAAACGACTCACAACTCGCACAACATTACCATCAACACAGGCAACTTTTTCATTGAAGCAAATACTTGCAATCACAGACGCCGTGTAAGATCCACAGCCAGGAATTTTCAACCACTCATAGTATGATTGTGGAAAATGACCTTCCAACTTCTCAACAATAAACTTTGCACCTTTGTTTAAGTTACGGGCACGAGCATAATAGCCTAATCCTGACCAAAGTTGACGCAATATCTCTTGATCACAAGCAGCAAGATCATAAACAGTAGGAAGGTGCTTAACAAATTCTGAGAACTTTGGCACAACCACAGCCAGAGTAGTTTGTTGACTCATCACCTCACACACCCAGGTGTGATAGATGTTGATTTTCTGACGCCAAGGCAATGGTCTGCAATGGCGATCGTACCACGCCAGGAGTTTCTGGGCACATTGATTCACTGTCCAACCTTTGTTCAGTCCAAGATAAATCCTAGCAATGTCAAAACCCATCTCATAATTGAAATGGGTTTTGTAAAGTTATTTGCTAAAAATGAGAATTGTTGCTTTAGAAAAGATTCATGATAGTGATGACACCAGCGCTGGTGAGCATGACCAAAGCTCCCATAACTAAAGACTGGCTCAGTTGGTTTGGAGTTTTGGAACCGTTCATGTGTATAATCCCTTATTTTTAAAGATTTCATTAAGAGTAACAGTTTTACTCTCATATATGAAGAAAAACATAGTAAAACTTAAAAAACCTTAACCTAGGTTAACAAATGCAGTAGTTCTTACTTAACTCAAGATAAAGACTTCTGCAAAACTGTCTCACATGTAAAGTTTTGTGTATATTCTTGTAAATAACCTGTTACACATATCACCTCCCCAGTTTTCCTGTATTCTCGTTCCCAGGCTGCAGCCTGGGAATGCAATGCGCTTAGGCTCTGCCTGCAGTGACTCAAGAGGCAGAGCCTCCGTTGCTGCATTCCTTGCCAGAGACAAGGAACGAGACATACGAGACATATTTTGAGTTACTTAGACCCGTCGCCTCTTGGCAAAGGTTACCGAATATGGTACTTACTTAATTCCGACCGATATATGTGCCTTTGTGGTGTAAAATTGATATAACTAAGCAAAAAAACTCATTGGACTAAAGAAGAATTTATGACTGTTTCACCAGCGACTACATCCCAAACCGCCGCTTTTGACCTAGACCAACTCAATCAAAAATTTGAAACCGCTCATCCGAGAGATATACTGGCGTGGTCTGCGGAAAATATTTCAACTGGACTCGTGCAAACCAGCGCCTTTAACGTAGATGACATTATCATTACGCATATCCTCTACGTTGCTCTCAAACACCCAGTCCCAGTTATATTCCTCGACACGCTGTACCACTTCCCCCAAACTCTAGAACTGGTTGCTAAACTCAAAGACACTTACAATTTGGATCTCAAAGTTTACAAAACCCCAGATGTAGACACTCGCGAAGCCTTTGCTGCAAAATATGGCGAAGCACTTTGGGATACAGATATTGCTAAATTCCACGAAGTCACCAAAATCGAACCATTGCAACGAGGTATAGCGGAACTCAATACCGTCGCTTGGATTACCGGACGTCGTCGCGACCAAGCTGTCACCCGTGCTAATATGCCCGTATTTGAACTTGACAGCAACAACCGTATCAAAATCAATCCTTTAGCGAACTGGACACGCAAACAAAGCTGGGAATATGTCGCTGAACACGGCGTCATCTATAACCCCCTACATGACCAAGGTTATCCCAGTATTGGCGATGAACCTATCACAACCAAAGTAGGTGAAGGCGAAGATGAACGCGCTGGACGTTGGCGGGGTACTGGTAAGACTGAGTGTGGTATTCATATTTAACAAGATCGGAAGATGAGGTGATGGGGAAAAGAAGAATTTCCCCTAACTCTCTCTTTCTCTTCCTCTGCTTACTCTGTCTTGAAAAGTTTGCTACGGAGGGAAACCAACGCCAGATACCTAGGTCGGGAGACCCTCATCAAGTACTGGCTCCTGCTTACAACTTTTCGCTGCGCCTCTGCGGTTCGATAAAAGAATTTCTCAGGAAGTTTAACGAGTATTTTGGTTAAAAAGCTGTTCCAAAGCTGCTAATTCAGCTTTTGTTGCTGCATCGATTGGTGGTAAGGGTCGTTGCATGATTGAATAGAGGCATTGAACGTCTGTTTGACTTTTATCTGTCCACGATTCAATAAGATTAATGTTTGGGTTGACAGCTAGTTATCGCCTCTTCCAATAACTCACTATCCACATCCCACCATTTTTGTAACTCAATCAAAACTGGATAAAGTCTTGCATCTTCTATTTCTTTTGCTGCTTCAACAGGTAATGTACCCACGCAGCCACAGGAGAGTTCTGCTATTAATGGATTAATGACTCTCTCATCTTTTCTAATCGCTAAACCCAACAATGCTTCTCCACGGATTTCAGATGTGGTGTCTTCTTCTCCTATCTCCAGAATCATACGTTGAAATAAAGTATCTCGAATGGCTTGCGTATCAGTTTCTATTAGAGAACCCAAACCAAAAGTTGCCCAGTTCCTGATACCTTCATCCTCGTCACAAGATAAATCAATCACTGCCTGAATTGCCAATTCATCTTCTTGACACAGCAAGCCAAAAACAACGCCCATACGGACATTTACATCTCTGTGGCTTTTTAACTTGACCAATGGTACAACGCCTCTCGAATCCCCTAAATGTCCGAAAGCATATCCAATAGAAGAAAGAACATTAGGGTTTTCTTCACTCTGACATAAATTTAAAAGAATTTCCCCACATTCTTTTGGATAACTTCTTTCTGGTATTCCTAAATATCCTAATATATCAACTCCTAAACTTCTTTCTTCTGGATTTTGACTTTCACACAATCGTGATGCCGCTTCAAATTCTTCATAGCTACCACGCGATGGCACAGAGTGCCCGCCTGAGCGCAAAGCGCACGCTCCGCGAACGGCGATCGCAAAATCCACACTAAATCCCAATAAGTCTCATCATCTTCTTCAGTTAGTGCTAATTTGACTAACTCTTTTGTACTTCTTGGGTCATTTTTTAAGTTTTCAAAATAATTATTATTTGCGTTCATATCAGATTTTCTTCCCCTAGATATCACCAGTACTTATCGGCTTAAAGGTAAACTGTTCGGTAAGCGTTCTAATTTAATAGACAGACTAATCGTCATTTTTCAATAATAAAGCATTAGACAAATCACCAATCACGAAGGACAACTATGATTAAAATCCTCCACCTCTCCGACATCCACATGGGAAGCGGATTCTCCCACGGACGAATTCATCCTGAAACAGGATTGAATACACGCTTGGAAGATTTTGTCAATACTTTGTCTCGATGTATTGACCGAGCGTTAGCAGAACCAGTGGATTTGGTTGTATTTGGTGGTGATGCTTTCCCCGATGCGACACCAGCACCCTATGTACAAGAAGCCTTTGCTGGTCAGTTTCGACGCCTAGTCGATGCAAACATCCCCACAGTCCTGTTGGTGGGAAACCACGACCAACACACCCAAGGACAGGGTGGAGCCAGTCTATGTATTTACCGTGCTTTAGGAGTCCCAGGAGTTGTCGTAGGTGATACCTTAAAAACTCATCGCATTCAAACCCTTAATGGAAGCGTGCAGGTTATCACTCTGCCTTGGCTAACCCGTTCTACACTCATGACTCGCCAGGAAACAGAAGGTGCATCTCTGGCCCAAGTCAACCAACTGCTGACTGAACGTCTGCGGGTTGTTCTAGAAGGAGAAATTCGCCGACTTGACCCCAATGTGCCAACTGTTCTTTTGGGTCACTTGATGATGGATAATGCAAATTTGGGAGCTGAGCGTTTTTTAGCAGTTGGTAAAGGCTTTACACTTCCCCTATCTTTGCTGACGCGACCTTGTTTTGACTATGTAGCCCTAGGACACGTCCATCGCCATCAAAACCTGAATAAATCTAATAACCCTCCCGTGATTTATCCAGGGAGTATTGAGCGTGTGGATTTTAGCGAAGAAAAGGAGGACAAGGGCTACGTTATGGTAGAATTGGAGAAAGGTCACGTTGAATGGGAATTTTGTCCTTTACCAGTTCGGGCTTTCCACACAATTGAGGTAGATCTTTCCAAAGCTGAAGATCCACAGGTGGTGATCATGAAAGCTTTAGCCAAGCGTGATATCCAAGATGCTGTTGTGCGGCTTATTTACAAACTTCGCTCTGAGCAATTAGATTTGATAGATAGCGCCTCGCTGCATACTGCTTTAACTCCTGCGCATACCTACACCATTCAACCAGAATTGGTTAGTCAGTTAGCTCGACCCCGTGTTCCGGAATTAAGCGCGAGTAATAGCATCGACCCGATAGAAGCCCTAAGAACTTACTTGAATAACCGCGAAGACCTCAAGGATATAGCCGCATCAATGCTGGAAGCTGCACACAATTTGCTAGCAGATGATGTGGAAGTCTGGCTAGAATCAGCTACCCAGGAATAAGGTATGAAAAATTACTTACGTATCGAACTAGAGAAGCTCTGCTACATCTCCTGTAAAATTTAAGTTCAATTGGTGATTAATCTGGCAAAATTGCAATATTCTAAACTTTGTGGTTAATTTTTCTTTCCACAGAGTGAGGATAAAAAATATAGTTGTCAGGTGGACTTTCTATGTCCCTCTACCCACAGATTAAACAATTTTTACTCGGTAAAACGTTACCGACAAGTG
Organism: Brasilonema sennae CENA114; assembly: GCF_006968745.1. Lineage (NCBI taxonomy): Bacteria > Bacillati > Cyanobacteriota > Cyanophyceae > Nostocales > Scytonemataceae > Brasilonema > Brasilonema sennae. The sequence goes on from NZ_CP030118.1 coordinate 4,018,302, forward strand.
CTCATGCTGAAGAGCGATTGAGTAACGCTGCTGCTCTTGCAGTGCTTTCATCGGATGCTCTGTCTTCGGTTGCTTACGCTACAGAGGAGATTCTGCTGGTTTTAGTAGCAGCGGGGAGTAGCGCTCTTGGTTTGTCTCTGCCTATTGCTATAGCAATTATCATCCTACTAGCAATAGTTGTGCTTTCTTATCGACAAACCATTCGAGCTTATCCCAAAGGCGGTGGCTCCTACATTGTTGCCAGAGAAAACCTTGGTATATACCCAGGACTGGTGGCAGGGGGTTCTCTGATGATTGACTATATTTTGACAGTCACCGTCAGTATATCTGCGGGTACTGCAGCCCTCACCTCAGCATTTCCAGTCCTGGAACCCTTTACAGTCAGCCTTTGCTTGATTTTTATTTTCCTATTGACGCTGGCAAATCTTCGAGGTGTAAAGGAATCAGGTAGGATATTTATGATTCCTACTTATGCCTTTATTGTCAGCATTTTTGTGTTGATTGCCCTTGGGTTATTTCAACAAGCGACTGGGCTAGTACCGACACAATATCCCGATATACCTGTCAAAGAAGGACTCAGTTTGTTTTTCATTTTGAGGGCTTTTTCTGCTGGATGTACGGCGCTGACGGGAGTTGAAGCAATATCCGATGGTGTCTTAGCTTTTAAGGAACCAGAGTGGAAAAATGCTTGCCTCACATTGCTTTACTTGGGCGTTATTCTGGGTTTTATGTTTGTAGGAATTACCTATGTAGCCAACGCATACCATGTTGTTCCGGAAGAGGGACAAACTGTGGTTTCTCAGTTGGGTAGGGTTATTCTCGGAACAGGACCACTTTATATCTTTGTCCAAGTTGTTACACTGCTAGTCCTGCTTTTAGCTGCAAATACCAGCTATGCAGATTTTCCCAGACTTTGTTACTTTTTGGCACGAGATGGATTTTTACCGCGACAATTGTCACTGTTGGGCGATCGCCTAGTCTACTCTAACGGCATCATCCTTCTCAGTGTCTGTGCAGCCATCTTGGTCATCATCTTCAAAGGAAACGTCAATGCTGTTATTCCCTTGTATGCAGTAGGCGTATTTACTTCCTTTACTTTATCTCAAGCTGGGATGGTACGCCGCTGGTTCCATGAACGCACACCAGGTTGGCTTCCAAGCGCTTTGATGAATGGTTTGGGAGCTATTGCGACAGCTGTGGTTCTAGGAGTCATTATATCAACTAAGTTCATGGGCGGGGCTTGGTTAGTCGTCGTAGCAATTCCTGTGCTTGTCAGCATCTTTTTAGCCATTCACCGTCACTATCAATACGTAACAGAACGTCTTAGTATTCAGGGATTACCCCCGAGAGGTTATATCCCCAGACCAAAACCAGAAGTTGTCACCCACCCTGCTGTGGTTGTGGTAGGACAACTGAATCGAGGAACAGTAGAGGCTTTGGACTACGCACGCACGATTGCTGATGAAATTGTTGCAATTCACGTAGATCTTGGTTCTACAGAAGGAGATAAACTGCAAGAAGAATGGCGACAATTGGAGGCAGACATTCCTTTGGTCATTATCGAATCACCCTACCGTTCTGTGATATCTCCTATTGTCGAATTTGTTGGTGAGTTTGAAGACCGTTATCAGGACACTTACACAACTGTAATTATTCCTGCGTTTGTAACTCGTAATTGGTGGGAAGGTCTTTTGCATAATCAAACAACTTTGTTTTTGAAAAATGCTTTACGTGCTCAAAAGAGTCGAGTTGTCACAACTGTCAGGTATTACTTGTAATACTTGTTGACATCCTCCCACGGCTGCCCAAATATCGCACTGCGTGCTCATTTGGACAAAAAGCCGTGGGATTCCAAGACTTGCGCCTTAGATTTTCTGGTTCCACGAGTCGGCTTACCTGAAGGAGTTCCCTCACTCAGACATACGAGTCATTTTGTCAATGATTTTAATCGCATCATTCGTCTGGCGCATCCTCTTCCTCCTCTACATAGGTCTGAACTTCTGGGTTTTCTTCAAATAAACGCTTTCGTCTTCTCGCCCGTTCAATAGAAGTAAACAAAGGGCGCTTAGGAGACATATCGCCGCCACGGGCAATCAGCGAGTGTGCGATACCACATGCGATCAGCTTCCGGCTTATCGCCTTAACCGAGTTCACCCTAACTCGGTCGATCTTGCCGTTGAAATCCACAACACGCCAGCAGATCCATCAAAATGCCCCACATTAAGGGTGCTAATCTCGTGCGCCGATCCTTTCTTTGCTGCACGCTGCATCGGCGCAAAGAAAGCCCATCTTCCTTAAACTTAAAGAATTAATGAGAGATTCTTTCATTAATTTTGATTTTAGTGTAAGCTTTTTTCTACAGTTGTTAAAGAAAATTCTCAACAAACTTCAGACAGGCGTAAAATGACAACTTCTACACATCCGTTGTCGGTGCAGCAAGACTTGACCAACTCACCTTGGTGGGCTGGTAACTTTCGTCTCACCAATCTATTAGGTAAATTACTGGGCGCTCATGTTGTCCATGCTGGATTGATTTTGTTATGGGCTGGGGAAATAACGCTGTTTGAGGTGTCCCGCTTCAATCCTCATCAGCCAATGTATGAGCAATAGCTCACAGTTAACTGCTAACTTCTTTTATTACTGTTAGCGATTCATAAGCTTGACGAGAAATTGACAACTCTAATTACTTACAGGATAAATAAATGTCTAAACAACCAGAAGCCATTTGGTTGAACACAAGCCCTAGTTTGTTATGCTTTGCTCAACCATTGTTGCGTGAACTGTCACGTTCTGTAACTATTGCCCAGTGGGAATATACACAAACTAAGGATGAACCTAGTTCCTTAGATGTTGCAATACTCCTGCTGGATGAATATCTTCAATCAATCAAGCAACCTGTGCATCTGATTGGTCACAGCACCGGAGGATTACTCGGGCTACTATATACACGTCGGTATCCAGAAAAAGTTAAATCTTTAACCCTATTAGCTGTGGGTGCTGATGCAGCAGTTGACTGGCAAGCTCATTACTATAGCCATCGCCCATCCTTGACTCGGGAAAAAATTCTCAATGCAATGGTGTATAACTTATTTGGCTATCAGACTGAACCCGCACTCAAGCGTCTAGAGAAGATTTTGGAACAAGACTTAGATTGCTCGCTCTCACCTCACTCCCTGTTTAAACGACAAAGCGTGCTTCCCTGTCCAGTCCCTGCGCCTTTAATGGTTTGTGGTAGCACTAACGATATCATTGTAGAACCCGACGCCCTGGAAGGATGGCGACCGTTTTTGATGGAGGGCGATCGCTATTGGGAATGTCAAAAAGGACGGCATTTCTTTCACTTCTTCCAGCCGACTCTTGTAGCAGAACAGATTCTCGACTTCTGGCAATCTCTATACCAAATCTCTAAAAAACCACTACAGATCAGAAAATAACTCTAGGGGTGTCCATAAAGACGCTCACATTGCACCAAAGTTATCCCGTAGCCAAGCGATCCGCAGTTTGCGCGATTGGGCAAAACCCTAAGTTCAGCCACAAGGGAACTTAGGGTTGTTTATTAAGAATTGTCTCTTTTTTTGGTATTGACATAATACACTCCTTGCCGCCATTTGCATAGATATTTTTAATCGCTCATATCTATTAAAATGAGCAGTTTCTGCAAAGCTTGTAATTTAAGGTAGGAAATATTCATTGTTGGTGAAAATTTCAGTCGGACATCGTGTATGAGAATTACATACCAAAATCAGCAAAAACAAACTGCCCTAATTACAGGGGCAGCTAGTGGTATTGGTTACGAATTAGCACACCTTTTTGCCCGTGATAGTTACAATCTTGTCTTAGTAGATAAAAATGGACAAAAACTCTCTGAAATAGCGGAAGAATTTCCAAAAAAGTTCGGCATTTATGTGATCAAGATTGTAAAAGATTTATCTATTTCAACCGCCCCAGAAGAAATTTTTACAGACTTGCAACAAGCATCGATAAAGGTTGATGTGCTGGTGAACAATGCTGGATTTGGGACTTATGGCTTATTTAACGAAACCAACCTCACTGCTGAGATGGAAATGTTACAGGTCAATTTGGTATCTCTAACTCATTTAACGAAATTATTCTTAAAGGATATGGTCAATCAAGGCAACGGAAAAATATTAAATGTTGCCTCCACCGCTGCATTTCAACCAGGACCTTTAATGGCGGTTTATTCCGCTACTAAAACTTATATTTTATTCTTTTCAGAAGCGCTAGCTAATGAGTTAAAAGATACAGGTGTCACTGTAACAGTCCTTTGTCCAGGACCAACAGAATCAGATTTTCATAAAATAACTGGGATGGCTGACTCTGAACTGCTCAAAAACAAGAAGATGATGAGTGC